>NZ_CAIWTY010000013.1 GCF_903915725.1 uncultured Rhodopila sp. | reverse complement strand
TGTCATAGCGGGCGCTCCGATTTTGCCCGCCCGGTGTGTCGGCTCTTCGGTCGGCTCCGCCTCCCTGCGAGCCGACACACCGGGCAACCTTTGCCCCACCGATTGAACCCCAACTGTCAGGTTTAGTCGAGACTTCTACACTTAAGGAGCCTCTTAAAGTGATCAGCCAGGGCCGCGTGGTCGGGGTTTTTATGTCTTCTCATGATCTCGAACACTACGAACGCCTGAAACGCCGCGAGCGGCAGGTATTCGTTGCCGGCGAGATCCCGGACGATATCATCGAGGCTATCGAAAACGCCGAGTATCTCAAGCCGTCCTTGTGACATATCCGGCTCCACTCCCCGGACTTCTAATCCGTTACAGCTTTCTGTGGAGTACGAGGCCAGGATCGGCGCTACAGAGGGATAGAAGGATCGCCCATGCGCCATTGTGGTAGCGATACCGCGCGACGAACACGGCGAAACACGAGTTGCTGTTGTTCCGGTCACGCATACAGCCCCAAGTGATCCCTCGACTTCCATCCAACTGCCGCGGGCCGTCAAGGCCGCTTTGGGACTTGACGCCGAAGCGTCGTGGGTGCGTCTGGATGAGTTGACTGTTTTCTCGTGGCCGGGCTACGACATGCGGCCCATACCCGGCACGGATCGCATCGACCATGGGCCACTGCCGCGCCCGCTTTTCGAGCATATTCGTGATGGTGTTATCGCTCTGCATAAAGCGCGGCGCGTAAAGCAAGTTAAACGTGACTGAGACAACTCCGGGAGCGGACTAACAACATCTCTTGCGGCTTCTCAAGCCGGTTATGGCCGTTGCCCGGACGGTCATCCGTCGTCCCTGATTGTCTCAGCGGCATATCCTCCCGCTCTTGCCGAACCAGGCGAACTGTCCGACGCTACTTGCAAACCAGGGAGTTGCAGGTCCATGGAATTTGGCATTTTTCAGGCCTTTCAGTGCCGCCGGGGCAAATCGCCAGCCAGGAGGATACCCGGGTGACGGATACTCGGGTCGAGCGCGGTCAGCTATGCCGCAGTCTCGCAACACCACATTTTCGTGACCGGATGCGGAATCTTGCCAGTTCCCATTGATGTCACCCCCGCCCGGCGGCATACCCGTTACCATGGCGCGGTAATATCGGTCCACGCCGATGCCGATCGCGGAGCCTGCGCCCAATGTTGACATTGCCAACCCAGCCGGGACCCGCGGTTCGTCCTCTCCACCACTGGAAGACGATCCCGGCCGGCGACGCGGCGGCGATGATCCGGCCCGGGAGCACGCTGGCCGTGGGCTGGCTCGGGGATTCGCTCGCATCGGCACTGAAGGCGGGATTCCTGGCGCACCGGCAACCGAGCGACCTGACGGTCGTCTACGCCGTTACCCAGGGCAACGGGCGGACGCATGGCCTGAACATGCTGGCCGAACAAGGGCTGGTCCGGCGGGTCATCGGCGGCCAATGGCATCCGGTCCCCGGCCTGCATGCGATGGCCTTGTCGAACCTGATCGAGGCTTACAGTCTGCCCGTCGGCGTGATCAACCGGCTGTTCCGCGATATCGCCGCGGGCCTGTCCAACCACCTGAGCCGCAGCGGTATCGGCAGCTTCACCGATCCGCGCCACGGCGGCGGCAAGTTGAACAGTTCGACGCATGAAGACCTGGTGCGGCTGGTGCATGCGGCCGGCGAGGAAGCGTTGCTGTTCCGCACCTTCCCGATCGATGCGGCGTTGATCGCGGTCGCCTTCGTGCAAGGTACGGGAGAGGTCGCGATGACGCGGGATGCCATGACCATCGCCCGGGCGGCACGCAAAAGCGGCGGGGTGGTGATCGCCCAGCCGGATCGTATCGGCACATTGGAAAAGCTGCAGCCCGGCCAGGTGATCGCGCCCGACGCGCTGATCGATGTCCTGGTCGCAGCCGATGAGCGGGACCGCGCCTGGGAGACGTTTGCGCCGGCGCCGGCGGGGCGGACGCGGTTCTGATCTGATCAGTCCAGCCGGAGTCAATGGCAAGCGGCTTCCGCCGCCGAACCCAACCCTTCCAGCGTGGCGTCGAGATCGGCTTGCATCGCGCTGATCTCGGCCTCGACGGCAGCCACACTGTGGGATCCGATATCGCGTTCCAACCGGCCGGCGCGTCTCGCCAAGGCGCTTGCACCGACGTTGCGTGCGGCCCCCGCGACACTGTGCGCTGCCCGGTAGATCGCCGCGGTGTCGCCCCGAGACGCCGCCTCGCGCATGGCTGCCAAGGTGCGGCTGGTATCCTCGGCGAACGCCGCAAGTATCTCTCTGACTGCGTCCTCGCCGAGTTCCTCGATCAGATCGCTGAGTCCGGGCATGCTGGTCTCCATCGCCCGGGCAGGCGAACGTTTGGCTGCCGCTCGCAGCCCCTCGGCAATGGCAGCGCCGAGGCTCGCCAGTGTGACGGGCTTGGTGGTAACCGCGTCCATACCGGAATCAAGGCAATCGGCCAGGCTGCCGGCGCGCGATCCGGCTGTCAGACCAACGATCGCAACCAGGCAGCCCGGCGGTTCCGCCGCCCTGATCCGCCGGGTCGCGGTCAATCCGTCCAGTCCCGGCATCATAACGTCCATCAAGATCAGATCGTAGGCTTTGAGATTAAGCATGGTGATCGCCGCCGCACCGTCGGTCGCGGAATCCGGCTGATGGCCCAACCGTTCCAGCAGGCGCAGCGCGACGAGGCGGTTGGTGGGATTGTCCTCCACCACCAAAACCCGCAAGCCGCCTGCCGGTTCGGCTTCGCTGACCGGCGCCCCCGGCCTTGTCTCCGCCGCGCGGGGCAGCGTCACGTCGAAGCGGAACACGCTGCCGCTGCCGGGCCGGCTTGCCGCGCCGATGGTCCCGCCCATTCGTGCCGAACCGGTCCGCTATTCCGAGTTGCAGGGTCAGGTCGCGGGTCGTGGTGCGTCTGCGCGAGGAACGCCCGCAGGCCCAGCCAGACCAGGGCGATGATCGGGGTGGTCGCAAGGGTGATCCGCAGCGGCATCGAGGCGGTTTTAGTTCACCTCCGCAAGATCGGGCCTGTCGGCCAACTGCTTCTCGAACTCATCCGGCGGCACCGCCCTGCCGTAAAGCCAGCCCTGGCCAACCTGGCAGCCGGCATCCTCCACGAGATGCGCCATGGTTTCGGTTTCCACGCCTTCCGCCACGACTTTCAACCCCAGTTCCCGGCCCAGCGAAGCGGCGGCACGGACGACCTTGCGGGAGTCGCGGCTGTCGACGGCTTCCCGCACGAACGCCTGATCGATCTTCATTTCGTTGAACGGCATACGCACCAGCGACAACAGGCTGGAATGCCCGGTGCCGAAATCGTCGATTGAGAGGTTAACCCCGCGGATCCGCAGCCTTGTGAGGATTTTCGTAGCAACGGGGGTGTCGGGAATGCCCTTGTTTTCCGTGACCTCCAGCACAAGCGCACCGGGAGGCACGCCATGCTGCTGCAAGCGATGTTCGATGCGGTCATTCAAGCCGGGATCGTCCAGCAGCACCGGCGACAGGTTGACTGCTACCCAGCAGTCCGGCCGCTGCCGCCGCCAGCGCGCGCATGCCTCCAACGCCTGGTCGAGCATCGTATCGGTCAGATCGGCGATCAGGCCATTCTGCTCCGCCATCGGAATGAACGCCGCGGGAGCGATCGTTTGCCCGCCGGGCTCGACCCACCGGGCCAGCGCCTCGGTTCCGACAACGGCGCCGCTGGTCAGCGACATCTTCGGCTGGAACCACGGCCTGATCTGCCCGTCGGCAATGGCCGCGCGAATGCGCTCGGGCGGTATCAGCAGGCCGGCATCGGTGCTGAGGTTCTGCGCACCGGGCTGCTGCCTCAGTATCCGCTGCAGCGCGGTGGGCAGGATCGGCTTGCGCAGCACCCCGGCCACGCGCAGCCCGAGGCCGGAGGCCACGCGCTGGCTGGCAGCCAATATGCGTCCATCGAAGCCGGAGGCGAGCACGACGACGGCGGACGGGTTGAACCGCGACAGCAGCGGCAGGGCCTCCAGCCCATCCTCATCGCCGAGCAGCAGATCGAGCACGACGATGTCGAAGCGCGCGCCTTGTTCGAGCATGTCCCGCGTTTCCGCGATGCTGGCAGCCGCGGTGGCCGTGAAACCCATGCGGCTGGCGGCATGCGTGGTAATCGCGCGGTCCAGACGTTGATCATCTACAACGAGCAGGCGCTGCGGCGCCAGCGGGCCGGGGGGAGGTGCGTTGGTGGAGGGACCGTGCGGCATGGACGATCAATGACACGGCAAGGTTAAGCAAGGGTTAACGGTGGCCGCGACTGCATGCGGAGCCGTGAATAAATCGCGTTATTTGGCTCACGTCATCGTCATTAGCGGTCAGGCGATCCGGCCGGTCTTTTGGTCCCTCAGTCTGGAATGCCATACAATTGCAGTCTTTCGGCAGGATTTATGCATCACGCGCCCGACCCCTGGCCAGACTTGCTTTTTCCATTCCAGAAGTGAAGTCTTCGTCGACCCCGTGGCCGCCTGGCCCGGGGCACCAGGCTTTATCGATCTAAGGTCTGAACGAGCTTCTGCCGATAGGAGGCAAATATACTCTTCCTTACAACCCGGCCGCTTTGGCTATCCGGTTTGCTCCTTATCGGGATCACGACCGTCCTCGCAATGATTGGCCCGGTGATCGTGCGGCGTCGCATCAGCCTGGACAAGTTGCGTACAAACAATGAAGTTGCCGGATTCAAGTTCGCCACAGTCGGGGTCCTTTACGCCGTCCTGCTGGCCTTTGCGGTCATCGTGGTCTGGGAGAAATTCAGCGACGCGGACAATGACGTTGCGCAGGAAGCCGGTGCGGCGACCACGATCTATCGCCTTGCCGACGGTATCGGTGGCGAGCCGGGTCAGGTTTTGCGCGACAGCGTCAGCGGATACCTCAGGGCGGCGATTGCCGACGATTGGCCGGCGATGGAGAACGGCGGAGCGAGCCATAACGTGACCCGGGCGCTGGACCGGGTCTACGCCGCGGCCATGGCTTACAATCCCGATGACGGCCGCGGCCGGATACTGCTCGCCGAGACGCTGCATCAACTCGATCTCGTAACGCAGGCGCGCCGCGCGCGGCTGGTGATGGCGACCGGTATCGTGCCTGGCGTGTTGTGGTTCGTGCTGTTCGGCGGCGCGGTCATAACGATCGGGTTTACGTTCTTCTTTGGCACGGAAAACCTTCGCGCCCAGGCCTTGATGACCGGGGCGCTGTCGGTGCTGATCTTTTCGGGGCTGCTGATTATCATCGCTATCGATCATCCTTTCGCCGGCACGGTGAAGGTCAGCCCCGAAGCCCTGACGATGGTGCTGGAGGACTTTGCCCCTGAAGCGCAGCACAAATAGCGACCGGTAGGAGGAAGCGATGAACGAAATCGCCCTGTTCGAGGCCATGTATACGGCGCGTGCCCTGCGGCGCCTGAAGCCGGATCCGGTGCCTGAGGAGTTGATCACCAGGGTGCTCGACGCAGCCATCCGCGCGCCGTCCGGCGGCAACGCGCAGAACTGGGCGTTCATCGTGGTGCGCGATCCGGACAAGCGCCGCGCGCTCGGGGCGATCTACCGCAAAGCCTCCGACGAGGTCGGCGCAATTTACGCCGCGAGGGGACGGCCGGCGCACCAGACCGAGGACCATTACCGCCGTTTCATCGCGGCCGGCGCCTATCTATGGGATCACCTCGGGGATGCTCCGGTGTTGCTGGTGCCATGCCTGTCTCGGCGCGACATGCCGCCGCGGGAAGCGCTGCCGGAAGCCGTGCAGGCGCGCTACGAAGCGCATTTGGCGTATCAGGACCGCATCCGCGGCGCCAGCATCTACCCGGCCGTGCAGAACGTGATCCTCGCCTGCCGCGGTCTCGGACTGGGGACTGTTATTACGACGAACCATATTCTTTACGAGGACGATGTCCGCGCCATCCTGGGCATTCCGCCCGAGGTCTTTACCTTCGCGCTGATGCCCATCGGCTTTCCGATCGGGCGCTACGGACCACTGGCCCGCAAGCCGGTGCACGAGGCCGCCTTTGCCGACACCTGGGGCGCGAACTGGCCGAAAAGCCAGCCGTTTGATCCGTATCCCTTGCCGCCGAGGCCGATATGACCAACGCTTTCACCTTCGTCATGCTGCCGCCGCAGACCGAACTGACGCGTCAGTGGGCAAAGCGGCTGGGCGAGACCGTTCCCGGCATGCACCTGATCGTCGCGGAGGACGCCGCAACCGCGGCCTCCGCGATCGTCACCGCCGACGCGGTCTTCGGGACGCTGTCGCCCGAATTGCTGGCGAAAGCGAAACGACTGCGCTGGCTGCAGGCGCCGCAAGCCGCGCCGCCAGCCGGATACTACTATCCGGAACTTGTCGCGCATCCGCTGACCGTCACGAATTTCCGGGAGATCTTCAACGACCATATCGGCGCGCACATCCTCGCCTTCGTGCTCGCCTTCGCCCGTGGCCTGCATGTGTATATCCCGCAGCAACTGCGCCGTGTCTGGGCGAAGCCGCCGGAGGACCAGGGTGTCGTCGCGCTGCCCGGCTCCACGGCACTGATTGTCGGGCTGGGCGGCATCGGCGCCGAGGCTGCGCGGCTGCTGTCGGCGTTCGGCGCGCGGGTGTTGGCGGTTGACGCGCGCCGGAGGGACAAGCCCGAACACGTTGCCGAACTGCATCCCGCGGACGCGTTGGACTCGCTGCTGCCGCGCGCCGATTTCGTCATCCTGACGGTGCCCCACACCCCCGCCACCGAAGGCTTCTTCAACGGCACAAAATTCCGGCTGATGAAGCCGACCGCATTTTTCATCAATATCGGCCGGGGGATGACGACGAAGCTGGATGATCTGGTGGCTGCCCTGAATGCCGGCGAGATCGCCGGGGCGGCGCTGGATGTCTACGAACAGGAGCCTCTGCCTCCCGAGCATCCGCTCTGGGGCGCGAAGAACGTGCTGCTGACCCCGCACATGGCGGGTTACGGACCGCATTTGAACGAACGGCGGTTTCAGATCATCCAGGACAATTGCCGGGCCTTCGCCAACGGCCAACCGTTGCGCAACGTCGTCGACAAGGCGGCGTGGTTTTAGGCGGCCTCGACCGTAAAGCCGGCGTCACGGATCGCCTCCGCCACCGCTTCATCCGAGGCCGTTGTCTCCACGCGCACCTGTTTCGTCTGGAGATCGGCTTGCAGGCTCGCCTTGTCATCCAGATCGCGCACCGCGCCGGTCACGGCACGGACGCAGCCATCGCAATGCATATCGGGCACATGAAACAGAGACATCGATCGGCTTCCTTCGGGCGTCGTTGGCAGTTTATATCACGACAAGGTGCTGCTGGCTTCAGCTTTCCAGCGGCGGCCACTGCAAGGCAGAAGGATAGACGGCGCGCATGGTGCGGCTTTTTCTTTACGGCACCCTGCTGAATCCGCGCTTGCTGGCCTCGTTCGCCGGCCGCGACGTGCCGCTTAGCCCGGCCACGCTGCACGGTTGGCGCCGGGTTGTCCTGCCGGGCACCGGTTATCCGACCGTTCGCCGCGCCCGCGGCGTGGTCAAAGGCGCTGTGGCGATCGTGAATCGCGCAACCCTGGCGCGGTTGGTGGTTTATGAAGGCCGGCGCTACCGCTTGACGCCGGTTGTGATCCGGACCGCGCAGGGTGCCAGGGCGGCATACGCCTGGATCGCGCCGGGGGGAACGTTGCGAGACTGGCCTTGACCGGCCGAAGCGATCTCAGGGACCGGCACTATCAGTGTTGCGCAAGAAAAGAATTTCATAATCCGCCGACGTCTCTCCGCGGACCGCCGCGGTAAGGTCAAGCGCCATCCGGTCGCCGATGAATGTTCTATAGTGCAAACCGTCCCAGTAGTTATCGTCCACGTTGGTGATCGGACTTGGCAGCAGGAAGTCGACGACAACGGCATGTGCCAAAGGCCGCGCCAAATCGGCGACGCGTCGCTTGCATTCGTTCAGGACCACCTCCCCCTCGGTGTCCGGCTGAGGCAGCAACCGGTGGTTATAAGGCGGGAAGAACAAGACCTTCCGGGTCGCCGGCGGCAGCGATGACAGGTCGTCGTGCAGCAGTTCCAAAGCCGGAAAGCGCCACGTGTCCGGCGGCCCCGAGCGCGCGCCGCCTGGCACGACGACATGCCATTCCTTCATATGCTCGGCCACGCGCATCGGATCATATTGCGACTCGGGTGGAACGAACCTGGTATATCCGTCGCGGCCCATGTCCGGCTTTTTCAGTCCGGTCAGCACGCCGAATTCCTTGCCGGCTTCCTGCATCGCGTACAGGTTGAACATTTCGGCATAGCCGCGCCAGCGGGATCGTTCGTACATCCAGGCCGGGAACGGCCGAGGCGTCAGCTTCTCGTAAGTGTCTCCGGTGACGCACCAGCGGGCGTCCAGGCCGATGGCGACGACGTTCGGTTCCGAGTGGGCGCGAAGAAACACGCGAAACAGGCTGGACACCTCGAAGGTCGTGGCGTCGTTCATCGCCAGGTTCGCAAACCGTGCGCCGAACGCCGGATTGAGCGCGTCGGGGCGCAGCAGTCTGCTGGTGGACGTGCCGAATATCGCGCTATCGAACTGCGGCGAGAGTGCCAGCATCGGATAGGCGAAGCGCTGGTTGCTGGTGACGGTGATCCGGTCGAACGGCAACGACAACGGCAGCATGCCCCATGGATCGACCACGACGATGAAGCCATAGATCACGGCGACGCACACAGCGGCCGAGCCGGCGGCAAGCCGGAAAAAGCGGCGCCATGCGGCGTGGGTATCAGAACTGGAAGTAGATGAAGACATTGGGCAAACGGCCACCGATCAGCAGAAGCAGATAAGCCAGCAACACACCGGCCGGGATCGCCAGCCACGCGAGGGGCCGCAGCAGGGTCAGCGCGGCGTCCTGGCTGGCCGGACCCAGCACCGCGATGCCGGCCCCGAGGCCCAAGGCGATGACGAACTCCCGGTCCAGCGACACAGCCCCGACCCCGTGCGTCCCGGCCATGCTGGCCAGGATCTGCCCGGCCTGTGCGAACGTCGGTGAGCGAAACAACACCCAGGCCGCCATGACGAACAGCAAGGTCAGCAGCCAGGCAACAACCACAGGCAAGCGAACGCCGCGCGTCGCCCAAAGATGGTTAACCGCCAGGGCGACCCCGTGTAGGCCGCCCCACGCCACGAACGTCCAGTTCGCGCCATGCCAAAGGCCGCCGAGCAGCATCGTCGCGATGACGTTCACTGCCTGCCGCGCGGCCGAGGCGCGGTTGCCGCCGAGGGGAATGTACAGATAGTCGCGCAGGAAACGACTCAGCGTCATGTGCCAGCGGCGCCAGAAGTCGCGCACCGAAACGGCCCGGTAGGGCGCGTTGAAGTTGAACGGCAGCGACAGGCCGAACATCAAGGCAAGGCCGATCGCCATGTCGGAATAGCCGGAGAAGTCGAAATAGATTTGTAGTGTGTAGGCGGCGGCGGCGGTCCAGGCCTCCAGCATCCCAAGCGCGCCGTGCTGCGCCTGATGGAACAAAGCGTCGGCCGGCATCGCCAGCGTATCCGCCAGCGCGACCTTTTTCGTAACGCCAATCAGGAACAGGATGAAACCCCGCGACAGGTTCTCCCATACCTCCGGCCGTCTCGGATCGGCACTGAACTGGTGGATGATCTCGTTGTGCCGCACCAACGGCCCGGCAATGAGCTGCGGAAAAAACGTAACAAACATGCAGAAGTCGAGAAAACTGTAGAAATGCCGATCGCCGCGGCGCAGGTCGATGAGGTAGGAGATTTTCTGGAAGACGAAAAAGCTGATCCCGAGGGGCAAAATCAAATCCCAGGGCTGCCAGCTTTCGCCCAACAGACCGAAGACCGTGCCGCGAAAGAAATCAGCGTATTTGAACAGCGCCATGACCAGCAGGTTGAGCGTCACGCCCAGCACCGGAATCCACCTAAGCTGCCGAGCGGCGGCGAACCAGCGCGCGATCAGCCAGTTGGCCACGGTCAGCCCGGCCAGCAGCGGCACGAAGCGGACGTCCCACCAGCCGTAGAACCCGAGCGACGCCGCCACGACGACCGTCTGCCGCGCCGTGCGGTTGGCCGCCAGCGCGTAATACAGGCCAAGCACCGCCGGCAGGAAGAAGACGATGAAAACCTGTGAGTTAAACAGCATGGAAGGCGGACATCCGGGCGGTATCGGTTACCGGTCTCTTCGCCCGCCGCCCGATCCGGGTCAATCGTTGAAAATCGCGACTGCCCGAGTCCACCCCGCGGATGCGCGATGCACCTTCACCGGGAAGCATACCACGTCGAACCCGTCAGCTGGCAGCGCCGCCAGGTTGCCCAGCTTTTCCATCTGGAAATAGCCGATTTCCCGGCCGGCGCGGTGGCCTTCCCAGATCAGGCTGACGTCGCCGGTGGCTTTCACCTTGTCGCGGGTGAAGGAGAATGGCGCATCCCAGCTCCAGGCATCGGTGCCGACGACGCGCACGCCGCGTTCGGCCAGGTACAAGGTTGCCGCCTTGCCCATGCCGCAGCCGGTATCAACGAAATCGTCGTGACCGTAGCGAGCGCCGGCGGCGGTGTTCACCAGGACGATTTCCAGCGGGCGGAGCTCATGGCCGATGCGCTTGAGTTCCGCCTCCACGTCACCGGCAGTCGCGACGTAACCGTCGGGAAGATGGCGGAAGTCCAGCTTCACCCCCGGCTGGTAGCACCAGTCCAGCGGTACCTCGTCGATCCGCCAGGACGGTTCGCCGCCCGGCTTCAGCGCGTGGTTCATGCTGGAGAAGAAGTGCCACGGCGAGTCCATGTGGGTGCCGTTATGGGTGCTGATCTCGACCCGCTCCACCGCGGCATACTCGCCGTCCGGAAGCTGATCGACCCGGATGCCCATGGAGTCCGCCATCATCGGAGCGGTCTGGTGGTGATCCAGATACTCGATCCGCGGCAGCATATGCGGCGGATCGCTGGCGATTCCCGCCTTCAGCGGCGAGGAAATATCGACGATCCGCCGTGCCATCAGTCTGCCGCCTGCGCCAGCTTCGTCGGATCGGCGCCGACCCGGCCGCTTTCGCCCGGCGCCGCCTTGGCCAGGCGGAAATCGAAATGCACCGCGCGCAGGCCGGGGATCGGGCTGGCCGGATCGTCCTTCGCCTCGACCACCAGGGACTGCGACACCCCGAACACGGTGTCGGACTCCACATGCGGGTCGTCGCCGAAATACAGCGCCGTCACCAGTTCGCGGTGGCCGTCAGCGCTGATCAGGCAGTGGATGTGCGACGGGCGCATGCCGTGGCGCTTCTGCGCATGCACCAGCGCACCCACCGGCCCATCCATCGGGATGGAATAGCCGAGCGGCCGGACCGTGCGGAAATGATACCGGCCCTCGGCATCGGTGCGGAATACGCCGCGCATGTCCATGGCCTCGCCGTTGCGCTCCTGCAAATCGTACAGGCCGTGCTCGCTGGTCTGCCACACCTGGATCAGCGCATCCGCTATCGGCGTGCCGCCGTTGTCGGTGACCCTGCCGTAGATGACGATCTCCGGCGCGGTCGGGTTTTCGACGATCTGTCCGCCGGCCGGCAGTTCGGGTGCGCCCTCCCGGAAGAACGGGCCGAGCAGGCTGCTCTGGGTGCCGAGTTCGCGGGCCTTCTTGTCGTGCAGCGCATTGACCACGGCGCTGACCCCCAGAATGTCCGACAGCAGGATGAACTCCTGCCGTATCGGCGTGCAGGCCTGGCCGACGGCGGTGAGGAACTGGATGCCTTGCAGCCATTCCGCGGGGGTCAGGTTCACCTCGCGGACGAAGGCGTGCAGATGGCGCACCGCGGCGTCGGCGATCTCCTTCAGGCGCGGATCATCTGTCCCGGCCATCTGCGCCAAAGCGACGTCAGTGACGGTGAATTCGTCCAGATCCTGCATGCCGGCCTCCCCGTGATCTTTGTTGGCTGGAGCATACGGCGCGGCGGCGTGCTTTGCCAACGCACCGGATCGTGCGGAAAAGTGCGGATATCAGGTGGCGGCGGGCGTTAAGCCGGGTATGGTTGCGGCCATGGACACTCAGCGGATCAATCTCCACCTGGTCTCGGATGCCACGGGCGAGACGCTTAACGCGATCGCCCGGGCGACGACCGTTCAATTTGAGCATGCGGACATCGTCTACCATCGGTGGAGCCTGATCCGGACGCGCTTCCAGCTTCACCGTGTGCTGGAGGGGATCGAATCCGAACCCGGGCCGGTGCTGTCCACCCTGATCGACCGGGCATTGCGGGCGGAGCTGGACACCACCTGCCGGCGGTTGAACGTCAAGGTGGTGAACGTGCTCGACCCCGTCATCAACGTGCTGCAGGAGAGCATCGGGCAGAAGGCCGAGGCGCGGCCGGGGCGGCAATATGTGCTGAACGCCGACTACTTCTCCCGCATCGATGCGATGCATTACGTGCTGGCGCATGACGACGGCCAGGCGCAGCCCGGGCTGGCCGAGGCGGATGTCGTGCTGGTGGGCGTGTCGCGCAGTTCCAAGACCCCGACCTGCTTCTACCTGGCGAATCGCGGCATCAAGGCGGCCAATGTGCCGCTGGTGCCGAACCTGCCGGCGCCCCCGGGCCTGGAGGACATGCGGTGCCCGGTCATCGGCCTGACGCTGGCGCCGGAGGCTTTGATCGACATCCGCCGCCACCGGCTGCGGCTGATTGGCGGGCGCGGGGAACAGGCGCAGGACAACTCCGGCTACATCGATGAGGACGCGGTGAAGGCGGAACTGCTGTGGGCGCGGCGGTTCTGCAACAGCCATGGCTGGCCGACGATCGACGTGACGCGCCGCTCGATCGAGGAAACCGCGGCCACCGTGCTGCAACTGATGGAAAACTGGCACGATCGGCAGGCCAAGGCGGCGACGCCGGGGGCTGCCGCGGTACAATCGCCCGGGTGATGCGTTATGTGGGTTGTCTCCTCCGGAGGGTGGGGCTATACGCCCCCCTCGGCCGGAGTGTAGCTCAGCCTGGTAGAGCACTGTGTTCGGGACGCAGGGGCCGGAGGTTCGAATCCTCTCACTCCGACCAGCCGATTTTCCGGGTGACCAGATCCGGATTGCGGTGCGGCTGAGGGTAGGGCGTTAGCCCCCGCAACTATGGCGCGACTCCCATCCGGGCGGTCTTGCCGCTGGGGCGCCCCGGTTCCATATTTTATTCGCGATGCCGGAAACCTTCTGTTAACCAGTTTCTGCTAGTCTGCGCGCATCGGGATGGTGACGTATGGTAACTCTTTACGAGCAGCAGAAAATCCACCGCGAATGGTTGAAGGCGGCTGGCGGCGATCTACGGGCAGTCGAGACGGCGATTATCGAAGCCACTGCGAAAGCCCGCGCGGAACGCCGATCGGCCACGTCGTCGGACGTTCTGGCGGCGATCGGGCGGTCCGGGGCTCGGCAGCCGGCGGAATCGGCCGCTCATTAATCGCGCTGGTTGATCTATCCTCGTGAGCGGCCTTTCGAGTCAGACGCTCGCGCTGTTTCTCGTGCTGAGTCCCGGCTTTCTTTTCATCGTCGGCACTTACGCGGCCCCGCTGGTCTATCCCGTTCGCATCGATCTTCAACGCGGTGTCATCGTCGATACGGCGATTTTCGTGGTGACCTCCGCGATGCTGCACGGGTCGCTCGGCATCGCTTTCCTTTATCTTGTTGACGCGTTTTCGGCCTGCCCGGTCGTGCAGTCGCTGGGCGCCGAGGCAAACCTGCTGACCCTCGGTTCCGCGGCTAAGAGATGTTCCATTCACACTGATCTGTGGATAGCGACCAGCTACTCATTTGTACTGTCGCTGGCGGCGCTGCGTCTGGGCATCGCCGCAACACAGATGGTGGCGGCACGGCCGCAAATCTTCACGGCGATCTACGGCCCGTATTTCGACATTGTACTGAAGAACCGGCAGGCGTATGTAATCGCCGACGTCATGACGAAGACGGCGCACGAGGGACGCAACCTCGTCTACGAGGGCTATCTCGTGGAACTGTCACTGAACGGTTCCCGCGGCATCAATTTCGTCTGCCTCGAAGGTGCCAGCCGGTTTTATCTCGCGCTGGGACGGGAGGCGTCGCGGACGACGGTCCGTCACCGGTTTCAGCGCATAGACCGGAACACCGACCGGATCTCGCGCATCACCATACCGGGTCAGGAGATCGCCAATCTGGTGACCAGAACCTACACGAGTGTCGAGGTTGGCCCCGTTGCGGCGCCGGAGCCCCCCGCGGGTATCAGCAGGCGTGCCATCCTGCTTCTGCGCTGGCTCGCCGTTGGCCGGTGACGGCATGACCCGATAGGGGCGATTCGCCTCGTCGTGATCGCGGCCCCGCTTCGCGGGGTCGCCGGAATTTAGCCGGAAAACATCCCGGTGCGTCGGTCCGCAGGCTGGTCAGAAACAGGTAAGCAACACCCGCCTGAAACGCCGCACCCGCTTTCTCCGGCTCGGCCGGACGCCCAACTGCCGTCTGTGTATTCATACCGCCGCGCTCATCGGGTGCCGTCCGTCCCTTATAGAGGCGACTGAAGATAGGCGCCCGCCCAAGTGCAAAATCGAGTTGATCCGACCGACTGAAGCTTCGCTCGTCCCTGATGATGGCGCTCGAACAGCACATCCAGGCCAAGGGTTGGACTCAGTCCGAAGCAGCGCGCGTGCTGAAAGTGACGCAGCCTCGCGTGTCGGACCTCATGCGCGGCAAGATCGACCTGTCTGGTCTCGATACGCTGGTCAATATGCTGACCGCGGCGGGGATGCGCGTTGAGATGAACATCGCCGAGGCGGCGTGAAAGCCTGACGCCCCGATCGCATGGTTCCTCAACCCCGGATCAAATCCAGCAACGCCTCCTCGCTCAGCCGCCCCGCCGCCTCCGACCCGTCCAGCAACTCCGACGCCAGGTCCCGCTTGTCCCGGTGCAGCGCCAGTATCCGCTCCTCGATACTGTCCTGCATCACCAGCCGGTAGATCGTCACCGGCCGCTCCTGACCGATGCGGTGCGCCCGGTCCGACGCCTGGTCCTCCACCGCCGGGTTCCACCACGGATCGAGGTGCACGACGTAATCCGCCGCCGTCAGATTCAGCCCCGTCCCACCAGCCTTCAGGCTGATCAGGAACAGATCGGCCCCACCCGCCTGAAACGCCGCCACCCGCTTCTCCCGCTCCGCCGAGGGCGTGCTGCCGTCCAGATACTCATACCGCACACCACGGGCATCCAGCGCCGTCCGCACCAATTCCAGGTGGCCCACGAACTGGCTGAACACCAGCGCCTTGTGCCGGTTGCGGATCAGTTCCTCCACCAGATCCAGGAACGTCGCCAGCTTGCCGCTCGGCACGCCCGCCGCCGCGTCGATCAGCGCCGGGTTGCAGCAGGCCCGCCGCAGCCGGGTGATCTCCGCCAGGATCTGGATTTTCCGGCGACCCTCCGGCGCATCCAGGGCCTCGATCCGTTCCAGGGAGCGTTGCCGCAGCGCCTCGTAGAACGCCCGCTCGCCCTCCAGCATCTCCACGTTCAAGGTCTGCTCGGTGCGCGGCGGCAGTTCGCTCAGCACCGCCGCCTTGGTCCGGCGTAGCAGGAACGGCCGCAACAACGCCCGCAGCGCCTGCCGCGCATGCACGTCCTTGTCCCGCTCGATCGGCCGGGCGAAGCGCTTCTGGAACCCATCGCGAGACCCCAGCACGCCCGCATTGACGAAATTGAACAGGCTCCACAGCTCGTCCAGGTAATTCTCGACCGGAGTCCCGGTCAGCGCCAGCCGGAACCCGGCCTGCAAGCCCTGCACCGCCTGGGCCCGCTTGGTTTCGGCGTTCTTGATCGCCTGAGCCTCATCCAGCACCACCATTTGCCAGGACCGCCCGCCCAGCAGCTCCGCGGATTGATGCAGCAGGCCATAGCTGCACACCAGCACGTCGCGCACCCCCAGCCCCGCGATCAGCCCGGCGCGGTCACCCACCATCGGCAGCCGGTGAGTCGTCAAGGTGGGCGCGAACCGCGCGATCTCCGCCTGCCAGTTCGGGCAAACGGATGTGGGGGCAACCACCAGGCACGGCCCTTCCTCCGCCCGGTCCAGCATCACCGCGATCGCCTGCACCGTCTTGCCCAGGCCCATATCGTCGGCCAGGCACGCCCCGGCACCCCAGCGCGCCAGGCGGGACATCCAGACGAAGCCGTCCACCTGGTAGTCGCGCAACTCCGCCTGCAAGGTCCCGGGCAGCGCCGGAGTCCAGCCCTCGGCGGCGCGAATGCGGGAAATATGCTGCTTCCAGGCGGCGTCTGACTTCACCTCGCCCGCGTCCTCCAGCACCGCGTCCAAAGCCGGGGCACCCAGCGCGTGCACGCGCCGGCCGGTCTTGTGCGGTTCCGACACGGCGGACAAACGCTGCAACTGCGTCTGCAACTGGCGGGTCAGCGCAACGAAGCGCCCGTCGCCCAGCGGCACGAAACGCCCCTGCACCTTGTCCAGGCGATCGAGCAGGAACCGCATCTCCAGCACCTGGTCCTCGTCCAGCGCGATGGAGCCATCGACGTTGAACCAGTCGCGGTCCTGCCCGACACGCAGCTTCATCTTGCCGGGGGTGACAGCGCTGACCCGCAGGGTGCGGCCTTCCGGCCATTCCAGCGCCATCGGCCCAGTGTAGGCCTGCAACTCCAGCAGCAGATCCAGGCTGCCTTCCAGGTCCTCCACCACCAGCTCGTTCGCTTCCGCGCCACCGCGGTCGCGCAACGTCGGGCAGGCTTCGATCAGGGCGGTGCGCTCCGTCCGCTCCCGCGGCAGGTCACGGTTGGCACGGACCTGCTGCCCGCCGACGGTCGCCAGCACGGAGCGGCCGCCCAGCCCGGCAACATAGGCCGGACCCTCGGGGCCGAAAGGCCGCACCAGCAGCGTGAGCTTTAGTCCCGCCTCGTAGGGCACCAACTGCACAACCGGAGCGGACTGCCCCTCCACCCCCGGTTGGTCCACCTCCGCAATCTCCGCCCTGATCGGCAGGGCCGGATTGTTCCGGCTGACCATCGCAATCACCTGGTCGCGCGCGGCGGCGGGCACGATCAGCCCGGTGGCGCTCAGAATGTCCTGCACCGCCATCAGCTTCTGCGGAAATTCGATGACGCGGTAACGCCCGGCTGTCTCCGCCTCCAGGAACACCGTCGGGTCCATCGCCCCGTGCGACAGCGCGATGCGGTAGCCGCCGCTCTCCTCAGTCACGACCAGCTCAACCGGGTAAGAAACGAGTTCGAGCTGTTGCGACCGCCGCCCGGAATGAAATACCGCGGGATGGCCGACCAGTGCCGGAATGGTGCGGACAGCGTCGAAGAAATAGCGTTCTTCGCCGTACCAGCCACCGGTTTCCTTGCGGATGGTGCGCAGCGCGGTGCGGTCTTGCGGCGTCAGGTAGTCCAGCCGCGGGTCCTGCTCATGCAGGCGCTTCATCGCCACGGCTTTGCCGTCGGTCCAGCCATCGCGGCCCTTGGCCGACTGTTCGGCGACCGTGACCTCGTCGTTGTCGGGATCGAGGAACCAGACCAGGCGTTTGGCCTTGCGCTGCGTCTTGGCGGTATCAGCGCCCGTATCGCCGCCGCCAAGAAACGCCCCCAGACTCTCCAGCGCCCGTTCCCAGGGCTGCAAGGTTTGAATGATCCTGGTGAACGCAAGACCGGGGTTTGCCGCGAGCCAGGCGGCGTAGGGGCCGGGATGCGCGGCCACCTGCGCCAGGATCTCGGCGTAGACCCGCGCGATCTGCGGCAGCACGTCGCGCAACTGCTCGAAGCGCATCGCGTGGTCGTCGCGGTTACCGCGGGAGATGTCGGTAGCCACCGCATGCTCCGCGATTGCGACACAGGGGGCGTCGAGTGGCGCCCTCGGCATCGTCTTGCGCAACACGCCCAGAAGCGAACGGGCCCTTGGTTCCAGTCCGCCGACGAGCCAAAGCATCGCCTGGATTGCCAGCAAGCCGCCGCCGAGGCCGGCCTCGCCGGCTTCGGACGTGGCGGCGTCAAGTCCGGCCTGAATTTCGGCATGCAGTGCGGCATCGTTGGCACGTAGCAGCGCCAGCAGGAACAGCACGCTGTGCTCCTGTTCCAGGAACAGCTTGCGCCGACCCAGACGCTTACGGCGCAGCTTCAGGGCTTCGCGGTAGTGCAGCAGCGCCGCGTCGTTGCGGCCTTCGAGAAACGCAACCGCCCCTTCAAGCGCCTGTTGCCTATCCCCGGCTGCGTCATCGAGCGATTGTGCGGCTTCCCGCACGTCATCCAGCCGCCCGGCGAGCAGATCCAGCCGCACAAGCTGCGCCGCCAAGCCGCCGAAACCGTCCTGCCCGCGCTGCTGCCGGCAGAGATCGAGCATCCCCGGCGTTTCCGGCCCGGTCAGCCCGGTCACCATGAAAGAGTCGAGTTTCGCTTCGAGCAGCGGGGCCTGGATGACGGGATGCCGGCTGGCAAGCCAATCGGTGTCGAGCGGCGCGTTATAAAACGACGTTGCCAGCAAGGCGAGCGAGGCCTGTGGACCGAACACCTTATCGCAGGCGTCGCGGGTCTGGCTGAACTCCACCTCCTCGTTCGTGTAGACCGCCAGCCGGATCAGGCGACTTGCGGCGCCGACAATGGGCCTGTCTGCATAGGAATAAGTGTAGAAACTCCTGGTTTCGAATGGCAAAATGTCCCTAATCGCCATGGACAACGCCTCTGCTTCCGCACAGGCAACGGCGTCCAAAGCGACAGCATGCAACAGGGCCGGCTGGCATTCGAAGCTGTCGGTCAGCAATCCCTGCCGGACAAGATCGGCTAGCACCAGGTTGATCGCCTGCGGCGCCCAGACCTTGCCGTCCTCCCTTGGCAGCCTGGTACGCGCCATGCAATCGTTGAAGTCCGACTTGACCACGGCCGGGACGATCAGGCTCTTCATGCGCATCATCAGCTTGCCGTGGGGCGGCAGCCGGACGTAGCGATCCCAGAGCGCGGCCGTCGTCGGGTGGGGCGAGATGGCGTTCATTGGTTCATGATGGGCTTCATTCGCCCGATTCGTGAACCCTGCGTTTGAGACGCGGCCGGCTACGGCGGATAGTGCAGCGGCACCGTAACGACGTTGTCCGGGGTGAACGCTGCGTCCTCGAAACGCGGCGGCCCGAACCGCATCCTGGCGTCGCGGCTGAACCCGAAGCCCTGCCGGGGGGCGCCTAGCAGGCCGTATCGCAACGGCTGATTGCCGACCTCATCATGATAAACGGCGGCTGCCCAGGTGCCGGGAGGCACGCCGGCGACCCGCACGGTGACCGCCCCCGGCCGGGCCGGCGCCTGTCCATGATAGCGGCAGGCACCTTTCGGGAAGTTCGCCCTGTCGCAGATCGCGACGACAACTCTGCCCTGGTTGTTGCGGATGCCGGTGACGGTGACATCCAGGTTCGCTGCCCGGGCGGGCGCGACAGCCAGCGCGGCGCAGGCCAGCAGCCATCCGGGTTTCACGCGGAGACCCTCTCCGCCGCCGCGACCCTCTCCGCCGCCGCCCTGGCGGCCATGTCGTTGTGCAGGCTGTCGGCGGCGATCCATCCCGACATCAGAACCATCGGCATGCCGGGTCCCGGATGCGCGGCCCCACCCGCCAGATACAACCCGTTCAGATCGCGCGACCGGTTGCCCGGTTTGAATGCGCCGAAGAAACGGCCGTGGCTGGCCAACCCGTAGATCGCACCATCGAGCACGCGATACCGCTCATGAATATCCTGCGGCGTAAGTGCGGATTCAAACACAATGCGCTGTTTTAAATCGGCCATCCCGGCGCAGCGGCCGAGCTTGTCGAAGATCACCTGCCGATACGCCGGCAACATCCGCTTCCAGTCATGATGCGGACGCAAATACGGCGTGTGCACCAGGATGTAGATCGCATCGCCGCCGGGCGGGGCAACGGACGGATCGGTTCGAGCCGGGGCCGCGATGTAGCAGGTCGGGTCCGGCGCCGGCTCCCCCTTGCGGTAGATCCAGTCGAATTCCTGCTTCGGATCCGCCGAAAAGACGAAGTCGTGATGCGCGAGATGGTCGTAAGCGCGGTCCAGCCCGAGATACAGCACCACGCCGGAACAGGCGGGATCGGCTTTCCAGCGCCCGGCGAATTGCGCCGCCGGTTTGCCGCCGACGAGTTCCCGGTAGGTGCGAACGGCATCCATATTCGAAACGACTGCGCTGAGGCGAATGGTTTCGCCCGCGTCAGTTTCGACACCGGTGACCCGGTTATCGTCGCTGACGATGCGGCGAACCCCGGTGCCGGGGCGGATGTCCACGCCGAGATCCGTTGCCAGCGCCTGCAAAGCCGCCGGCACCGCGCCGGTGCCACCCATCGGATACCAGACGCCACCGCCGGTTTGCATATGGGCGATGGCGCACAAGACGGCCGGCGCATTGTAGGGCGACGAGCCGACATATTGCACGAAATGATCGAGCATCTGCGCCACCCGCCCGTCGCTCACGCGCCGGCGGATCGTGCCGGCGACCGTGGTGCCCATCCGCAGGCTGAGCACGTCCCGCAGCGTCGCAAGGTCCATGTTCTTGCGCAGGTCAAGCGTGTCGCCGATATCCTCAACCGACCGCCAGAAGAAGAATTTCTCCGACACCTCGTGCAGCTTTTCCGCCAGCTTCATGAAGTCGCGGAAACCTTGCTGCGACCCGGGGGCGAAAGCGGCGATGTTTTCCGCCGTGCGTGGCACGGCTTCGTTCAGATCGAGCCTTGAGCCGTCATCGAAAAAGCACCGCCATTGCGGATCGAGCCGCCGCATGTCGAGCGCTTTGTGCATGTCGCGCCCGGCCTCGGCGAAAATGCGCTCCAACACCCGCGGCACGGTCAGGATTGTCGGCCCCATATCGAAACGGAACCCGTCCTGCTCCAGCACCGCGGCCTTGCCGCCGAGCCAGGGGTTCTTCTCGAACAGGATGACCCGGTGGCCGCGCGCCGCCAGCGTGCAGGCCGCGGCCAGCCCGCCCAGGCCGCCGCCGATGACGCCAATCGGTAAGGCGTTCATACCGCCTCCTGGAGCGCCGGTTCGTTCCGGTCCGCGGTCAGCCCCAGATCCTGCGTGAGCAGTTTGGTGGTGATGCGGGCCGATTCGAAAATCACCGGCAGGCCACTGCCGGGATGAGTGCCCCCGCCAACGAGATAGACGCCGTCGAGATCCTCGAACCGGTTGCGCGGCCGCATGTGCAACATCTGTCCAAGATTGTGCGACAGGTTGAAGGTTGCGCCAGTGTAGACGTTGAGATCCTGCTCCCAATCCGTAGGAGTGACGATTTTTTCGAAGCGGATACGCCGATGGATGTCCTTGATGCCGATACGTTGGAGCCGTTCCAATGTCAGGGCGCGGAACCGCTGCTTGTTCGCCTCCCAGTCGATACCGGCGCCGATGCGCCGGCTAACCGGAACGAGGACGTAAAGGGTTGAGTGACCGGGGGGCGCGAGATGCGGGTCCGTCACGCAGGCGTTCTGCACATAGAAAGACGGGTTGACCGGAGGTGCGCGGCCGTTTTCGATTTCCGCGAAGTTGTGGCGATAGTCGCGGGATAGGTAGATCGTGTGGTGATCGAGATCCGGCGTCGCGCCTTCCAGGCCGAGATACATCATGAAGGTGGAGCACGAGAATTTGCGTGTCTCGATGCGGCGGTTGGACCAGCGGCGGCGGATCGAATCCGGCACCAGCGTGGTCATCGCCTGAGCGAAATCGGCGTTGACCACGACTGCATCGAACCGTTCCGATCCGCGGGCGGAGCGGATGCCGACGGCCCGGCGGCCTTCGAACAGAATTTCCTGCACCGGCGAGCCAAGCCGCACATCCACTCCGGATTCCCGCGCGACCCGCCCCATCGCCGACATTACTGCGCCGCAGCCGCCGCGCGGGTGCCAGACGCCGAATTCGTACTCGATGAACGATAGGATGCTGAACAGGCTGGGACAGCGGAACGGCGACATGCCGAGATATTTGCTTTGGAACGAAAATGCCAGCCGCACCCTTTCATCCTTAAAGTAGCGGGCGAGATAGCGGTCGAGCGTCTGATGCGGCCGCAGGCTGGGCAGCGACTTCAGCATGCCCGGCCGAAACAAATCGAAAACGCTGTTCAGCGGCGATTCCAATGCCGGCTGAAAGGCTTTCAGCTTGGCGCGGTTGTCATCCATGAATCGCTGCAATCCGGCCGCGTCCCGCGGCGAAAATTTCGCGATCTCACGTGCCATTTCGGGCATATTGGACGTCGCGCTGATCTCCCCGCCTTCTTCGAACAGCAGCCGGTATTGCGGATCGACGCGCAGCAATTCGACTTCGCGACTGAGTTCCCGGCCGCAGGCGGCGAAGATTTCCGCAAGCACGCGCGGATACAGGAAAAATGTCGGCCCGCGGTCGAAGCGGAAGGTCCCGGCCGTCGAGCGGGCGGGAATGGTTGCGGAACGACCGCCGACGTGTTCCAGGCGCTCGAAAACTGTAACCGAGGCGTCTGTCTGGGATAGCAACATTGCGGCGGCAAGACCACCGGGTCCCGCGCCGATGATGGCGATACGTTTTTGTCCGGTCATTCGGAACTCCCTCGCTCCCTAAAGAGGACGTTCCGGTGATCCGGCAACCCCAAGAGCCGGAACACAAACGCGACAACCACGCCGCGGTTCACGCGGCCTGACGCGCGACCTCATCAACTGCTTGCATGACCGCGTTCGGTTTGGCGTGCTGCACCATGTGGCCGACACCCGGCAGCGTTATGAGTCGCGCCTGTGGCAGGCGGCGGGCGATCCAGGCGGCATGCCGATCGGCGGCCGCCGTCTTGTCCGCCCCACCTGCCAGCACGACGGTTGGAACTTCCAGATGGCGTAACGCGTTGCGCCGGGCGAACATGGCCGCATTGAATCCGAACAACTCGGCGGCCATTGTCTGGAGAGTGTCGGATTTCACCAGATCGCGCAGCGGCATCGCCCGCAGATAGTTGGGCACACGGTCGGGTGCGAACGCGGCCGTCAGGCGGTTGCGGCCGAACCAATCCGCCAGGACCGGAAAGACCCAGTCGCGTATGAAGCGACCGACGAATGGCAACAACGCCAGGCGCAGCAGCGGCATCCGCGCTGGTCGTGTCGGGCGGCAGAATGGCGCGATCAAAACCAGGCCGGCAATTTCGTTCGGAAACCGCAGCGCATAACTCAGCGCAACGGCCGCGGCGATCGAATGTGCGGCAATTATCGGCCTGACGACACCGGATTTTCGGAGTACGCCATGCAACCAGCCGGCCTGCTCTTCGGGCCGCAACCGGCTGCGCCGCAAACTGGTGCTGCCACCGTAACCAGGTCGATCGGGAACGATAAGCCGATAGCGGCGGGTGAGCGGGCGAAGGGGGAGGGCGATTTCCTGCGCTATGCTGCCAAGTCCATGCAGCACGACGACCGGTGGCCCGTGGCCTTGATCGAGAACATGGCATTGGCGGCCGTCGACGCGCAGGCAGTCGGCGGAATTGAGCGTCCAGTTTACGGCGCTGTTATCTTGCGGATGAGATACGTTTGTCATGGCGGCGCCGGAACGCCGGTTGGCGGACTCCGTTTGCGCGTCAGCCGTTGCAACTGATCGTGTGCCGAGTGCGCCGTTAGTTACGAAGCGAGCGTAATGGTCACCTGCACATCGCGTGGCGGTGCCGAGTACGGGGCGGACGTGGCCAGCACGTCCGCCCCGGCGGCGGCATAGGCGGCGGCGTTCGTCGCGCTCACACCGCCCGCCGCAACGATGATTGGCCGGTGCGGCAGCGAACCGAGTGCCGCGGCGACGTGCGCCACCGAATCCGGTGAGAACTTTTCCAGTTGCAAGATGTCGGCGCCGGCCTGCGCGAAGGCCAGCGCGGTTTCGACATCGTTCACCTCGACCGCCAGTTTGCGCTCGGGGGCTGAGGCGCGCAGGCGGGATACGATTGCAGCCGGTTCGAGCGCGGGCAGGAACGCGCGGTGTTCGGGAAACAGCAGCACCGTATCGGACAGGCCGGTGCGATGCATCACCCCGCCTCCGGAATGGACCGCTTTGACCGACAGAAGCCGCGTCAGCGGCACCGCCTTTCGGGTGCAGGCAATAACGATATCCGCCCGCTGTTGCCGTGCGGCATCCGCAATGGCGCGCACTGCGGTGGCGATGCCGGAGGCCCATTCCACAAGCGTTTGAGCGGCCTTCCAGCCGGCGTGCAGGCTGGCCGCCGGACCGGTTGCGGTCAGCAGCGGCGTGCCGGGTGCGGCAGCTTGCCCGCTGCGGGTGACCAGTTCCACCCGTGCACCGAGGCGGGCCAGCAGGCGGGCGGCTTCTTCAGTCGCACAGGCAACCATGGCGTGACGCGCCGCAAAGCGCATCACGCCCGTTTCGCTGCCGATACCTAAAGCGGTGGTCGTCAGATCGCCGAAGCCAGCGTCCTCGGCGATAAGGCGATCGATGTCCGCATCAGGCACATAGACCATGGATCAGCCGAACTTGAACAGAACGCCGTATCCGCCACGCGGATAGTTCCATTCCACTTCACCCGTTTCCGCGGTGACGACGCGGCAGGTGCCGCATTCCATGCAGCCATCCGCAACGATCTCGACCTGGCCTTGCTCGTTCTCGGAGTAGCAGTTCGCAGGGCAGGTGGTGACCAGCGACTTCAGTTCCGGCGAAGGAACCGTATGATCCTTGATCTTGATATGAGGCTTGCCGGCGTCAACGACGTAACGGTTTTGATACAGCTTCTCTTCGATGCGTGTGTTGAGTGTGCTCATTGATGCCTCCTGTTAACGCCAGGCCCGCGCAAACCGCAGCCCATCGGCGACCAATCCAGCCAAGCCACGTTGCTTTCGTACGCTCTTGAAAATCTCAGATTCCTTCGCCGTCTTCGCCTTGCCATCCACGCGCAGCCAGGTTTGCGCGATCCCGCTCATCATGCGCGGATACAGGTCGAGCAGCTGGCGATTGCCATGCAGCAGGGCCGGTATCTTTTGATACTTGCGCATATCCTTCAGCACGAAGCTGTCTTCCAGGCGCTTCTTGTATTCGGCCAGATTGACCGATGTGCACGGTTCGCGGCGGCGCTTCAGCCAGACGATCGTTTCGCCTGCCAGCCGCCCGGATGTCATTGCCAGATTGGAACCCTCACGATGCACCGCATTCACCAGGTGCGCGGCGTCGCCGGCCACAATCCAGCCGTTGCCATAGATTTCCGGCATCGCGCGGAAACCGCCCTCGGGGATAAGGTGGGCGACGTATTCCTTCACCTCCGACCCCGCGATCAGCGGCGCGATCGACGGATGCGACTTGAACGAATCGAGCAGATTGTAGGGCTTGATGCCGCTTTTCGACATGTCGCTGACGATGCAGCCGATGCCGATGGAAACGGATTCCTTGTTGGTGTACAGGAAGCCGGTGCCGGTCATGCCCTTGGTAATCGTGCCCATCGCCTCGATCACCACGCCCGCGTCGCCCTTCAGGTTGAAGCGGCTCTCGATGACTTCCTGCGGCAGGAAGTGCATTTCCTTCACGGCCAACGCAACGTTGTCGGGTTTGAGTTCGTCGCGTAGACCGGAGCGCTGTCCAACCAGCCCGTTCACGCCCTCCGCCATCACAACGACATCCGCCAACAAGGGACCGCCATGGCGATCGGTCAGCACGCCGATGACGTTGCCTTTGGTGTCCTTCACCAGTTCGGTGACGGTCGTTTCGCACAATACGATACCACCGGCTTCGCGCACCTGGGAGCTGAACCAGCGATCGAACTGGGCGCGGATGATGGTGTAGCGGTTCGGCTTTTCCTCGTTGAAGTCTTCCGACCGGTAATGCATCCCGGTGTGCGAAGAATCATCCATCATCCAGATGCGCTGTTCGATGACATGCCGTTCCAGCGGCGCATCTTCGCGGAAATCCGGAATAATTTTTTCCAGGGCATCGGCGTAAAGAATGGCGCCCTGCACGTTTTTTGAGCCGGGATATTCACCGCGCTCGAGCTGCAGCACCTTCAGGCCTGCTTTGGCCATTGTATAGGCTGCCGCATTGCCGGCCGGACCGGCACCAACGACGATAGCGTCAAAACGTTCCTGAACTGTGGCCATTTTCGTTACCCCGCCAACCGGTTGACAGACAGACGCTTACGGAACGCGTCAGTCAGCGCTGGCAAAATTTCGATCGCATTCCCCACCACCGCGAAATGCGCAAAGTCGAAAATCGGCGCGTTGCGGTCGGTGTTGATGGCGATGATGGTGTCGGCGCCCTCGACCCCCACACGATGCTGAATCGCACCGGAAATCCCGGCCGCAATATACACCTTCGGCCGGATCGTCTTCCCCGTCTGGCCGATCTGCCGATCGGCGTCCATCCAGCCTTTCTGGACGAGGGGACGGGAGCCGCCCCATTCTCCACCGAGCACCGAAGCCAGCGCCCGCACAAGCTGCAGATTCTCCGGCGAGCGCAGGCCCATGCCGCCGGCCACAACGATGTCGGCGTAGGCAAGCTGGGCCTTGTTGCTGTCCCTGTCTGGAATGAAACGCAGCACTTTGGTGATGATGTCGATTTCATGCAGGCCGGCCGCGTGCTCGATGATGCGGCCCTTCTTCCCGGGCGCGCTGGGCGGCATCGCCATGACGCGCGGCCGGATCGTTGCCATCTGAGGACGGAAGTTCAACGTGTGGATGGTGCAAAGCAACGATCCACCGAAGGTGGGGCGGGTCGCGGCCAGCGAACCTTCATCGTCGATCGCCAGTTCCGTGCAGTCGGCGGTCAGGCCCGTCAGCAACGTCGTCGCCACCGCACCCGCCAGGTCGCGCCCGAGAACCGTAGCACCCAGAAGGAAGATTTCGGGCTGATAGGTGTTGACCAGATCCGTCATCACCTTCGTATAAGGTTCGTTCCTGTAGTGTTCGAGAACCGGATCGGCGCAGATATAAACCAGATCCGCGTCGTGCTCCCAAACCTGGACCGCGGCCTCTTGCAGGGCGGCACGGTTGCCACCGAGGAGAACGCCGGCCAGTTCGACGCCCAGCTTGTTCGCAAGCTTGCGCCCTTCGCCCAGGAGTTCGAGCGAAACCGGATGGATTTCTCCATGCTCATACTCGATGAAAACCCAGACGTGCTTGTAGCTTTTGAACCGCTCCGGCAGTTCCTTCTTCATTCCTGCGCGGCTTGGCGCGGCGGGAGTTGGTGCGGTGCCCATGGTCCGCTTCCTTTCAGTAACCGGCGGCGGTGCGCAGCAGTTCGGCTTCCAAAGCCGGCTGCGTCGCATAAAGCTGTGCGATGATGTCTTCCGCGATCGTTTCTGCATCGCGTTCGCGCGTCTCGATCGGCACCGCCTTCGTGGCACGCGCCTTCGGTGCGAACACGCGCTTCACGACCGTGGGCGATCCACGCAGGCCGCAATTGCCCATTTCGGTGATGCCGGCAGCTGCCGCGTTCCAGGTCACCAACTCCGCCCGAGCGCCGCGCAGCACGTCGCCGATGGAACCGCGGCGAACTTCGTTGCTGCCTTCGAGCATGGTGATCAGCGCGGGCAGGGCGGTCTTCAGTTCCTGAACGCCACCCTCGGCGCGGCGGGACACGGTGATCGACTTGCCGGCGAGATCCACTTCGGAGATCGCAGAAACGTAAGTCAGCTGCTGCAGACCCAGGCGCCTCGCGATGCCGGGGCCGACTTGCGCGGTGTCTCCGTCGATGGTCTGCTTGCCGGTAAAGACAACTTCCGGAACGCCCCAGGTCTCACCGATCTTGAGGATCGCCTGAGACAGGGCGAAACTGGTCGCCAGGGTATCCGAACCCGCAAAGAAACGATCAGTCAACAGGACGCCGCGATCGGCGCCGATGCCAAGAGCCTTGCGCAGGCTGTCCTCGGCCATCGGCGGCCCCATGGTCAGCACCGTCACCGTGCCGCCGAGCCGGTCGCGCAGGCGCAAAGCCTCCTCCAGCGCGAACAGGTCGTACGGGTTGATGATGGTGGGCACTCCCTGGCGCATGATCGTGTTGGTAACGGGATGCACGCGGATCTGCGCACTGTCCGGTACCTGCTTGATGCAAACGACGATGTGCATGGCC
Source organism: uncultured Rhodopila sp. (assembly GCF_903915725.1). Lineage (GTDB taxonomy): Bacteria > Pseudomonadota > Alphaproteobacteria > Acetobacterales > Acetobacteraceae > Rhodopila. The sequence continues at coordinate 33,937 of NZ_CAIWTY010000013.1, read as the reverse complement.
ACTCCTTTCTTCACTGGTGATATGGCAAAGACCGTGCCAACTAAGAAATGGCGGTTTTCCGCGGGTTCGTCCGGGGGTGCGACACTTTGTCCTGTCGTGAAACAGACATGTCAGGCGGCTTCGTCGGGATCGGCTATGTCCGACAGCGCCACGAAACCCCTATTGGCGGGAGCGACGGCATCCTTCAGGACCTTGAACACTCTCTCTTGCAACGGCGACGAGGCGACGAAGTCGTTGTAGGCCCGCGCCAGGGTGTCCCGGCAGGCCTCTTCGGCTGCGTCGTCGGCCATGGCGGATAAGGGTTGTCCTGCCAGGTATTGCCCCATACGCCGCAGGATGTGCAGGCGGGCAACGCGCAGCACCTCCGGGTCGTAAGGCACTTCGAGCACGTCGAAGAATTCCTCGGCGGCGGACAGGCTGCGGAGTCTATCCAGCAAACCACTCATGGCGTGTTCTCCTTAGGCGTAGGTCGGTTCGAATGACGTCTTTTCCCCGGACTTCCAGAATGGGGAGAGCGATCGCAACCGTTCCACCACGCCGGGCATCACCGCCAGGACCTGATCGACATCTTCATCGGTATTGTCGCGAGAGAACGAAAACCGGATGGCGCCGTGCGCTGCGGTGTAAGGTACTTTCATTGCGCGCAGAACATGCGAAGGCTCCAGCGAACCGGATGTGCAGGCGGAGCCGGAGGAGCAGGCGATGCCCTCCTTGTTCAGCATCAGCAAGATTCCCTCGCCTTCGATGAATTCGAATGCAATATTGCTGGTGTTGGGCAGGCGGCTTTCGGCGTCACCGGTGACGAAGGCGTTTCCGATACGCTGCAGCAAGCCTTTTTCCAGGCGATCCCGCAACGAGGCCACGCGGGTCTGTTCATCCTGCATGTGTTCCAGGGCGAGTTCCGCCGCAACCCCCAGACCGATGATCCCGGGTGCGTTTTCGGTGCTGGCGCGCCGGCCGCGTTCCTGATGACCGCCGCGCAGCAGCGGCCGCAGGCGCACGCCGCGACGGACGTAGAGTGCACCCACACCTTTCGGCGCATGCAGCTTGTGTCCGGACAGCGACAACATGTCGATCTCGGACGTCTTCAGGTCCATCGGCACCTTGCCGACGGCCTGCACGGCATCGGTGTGGAACAGCGCGCCGTGGTCGTGCGCCAGATCCGCGAGTTGCTCGACCGGAAAGATCGTGCCGGTTTCGTTGTTCGCCCACATGATGGAGGCGATGGCGGTCTTCGGGCCGAGCGCTTTGCGGTAGGCGTCGATGTCGAGCCGGCCGCGGCTGTCTACCGGCGTGTAGTACACCTTTATGCCACGGTTCTTTTGCAGCCACTGGCAGAGTGCGAGGATCGCGGGGTGTTCCACCGTGGAGGTAACAATCTCGTCGCGGCCCGGCTGGGTCTCCAGCGCGGACAACAGCGCCGTGTTGTCGGATTCCGTACCGCTGCCGGTATAGACGATCTCGTGGTCGAATTCCGTTCCCAGCAGCGCCTGCAACTGGCCGCGGGCCGTTTTCAGGGCAGAGCCGACCTCGGAGCCGAAGGCGTGCATGGAGGATGCATTGCCGAACTGCTCGGTGAAAAACGGCAGCATGGCGCTGACGACTTTCGGATCTACGCGGGTGGTGGCGTTGTTATCCAGATAAACCGGTCGCATGACGATCACCCTTTTTCAGTGGCCGGGAACGGGAATGACTTTGAGCGGGCTGCCAAGCTTGGCGATCAGCCTTTCCTGGATGCCGCCGATTGTGACGCTAGCGGCCTGGCAGCCGACGCAGGCGCCGGACAGCTTGACCAGCACCCGGTCGCCATCGACGTCCACAAGCTCGCAGTCGCCGCCGTCGGCTTTCAAATATGGCCGCAGCTCCTCGATCGCGGATTCAATGATGCGGATGCGCTGCAGCAACGTCAGCTCCTTCTTAGGGGCGGTGCCGAGCGGGGATGATTTCACCCTGTCGCGGCGTTGTGGCAGAGCGTTGCGAGCCGGATTGTAGGCCAGCTCGGCATCGAGATCGCCGGCGGCGACCATTTCGCTGTTGACCCGCGTCAGCACGGCTTCGACGTCTTCAATGCAGGTGCTGCAGCTTCCGGTCGCCTTGGTGAAATGCGTGACCTGCTCCATCGATGTAAGCTTGTTGACGCGGACGGCGCGTTCCACCATGCCTTCGTCAACGCCGAAGCATTTGCAGAGCAGCGCGCCCTCTTCATGGTCATCGACCCAACTGTCGCCTTTGTAGTTGGCGATCGCAGCGCGCAGGGCTTCATAGCCCATCACCGAACAATGCATTTTTTCCGGCGGCAATCCGCCGAGGAAATCCGCGATGTCCTGGTTGGTCAGTTCCAGCGCGTGGCTGACGGTCTTGCCGATAATCAGTTCGGTCAACGCAGAGGAGGATGCGATGGCGGAACCGCAGCCAAAGGTCTGGAACTTGGCGGCGAGAATGATTTCCGAGTCCGGATCGACCTTCAGCATCAGCCGCAGCGCGTCGCCGCAGGAGATGGCACCGACATCGCCGATGCCGTTGGCGTCTTCGAGGACGCCGGCGTTCTTGGGGTTGTAGAAATATTCTTTAACTTTGTCGGTATAATCCCACATGACGCTGATCCTTTAACCGAACGACTTGCCGCAGGAGCACTTCGAAGCAGCATTCGGATTCTCAAAAGTGAAACCCGATGTTTCCAGGCCAACAACGAAATCAACCGTGGTGCCCTTGATGTGCGGCTCGCTGTCTGCATCGACGAAGACGCGCACATCGCCATGTTCGACGACGAAATCCGTTGGTGCCGGATCGCGCACCAAGCCCATCGAGTACTTGTATCCGGCACACCCGCCGGTCTGCACCATGATGCGCAGTCCCTGAACGCCGCCGCCCTGGGCGCCGGACATCGCGGTCCGTACTGCGTTGATAGCGTTGTCGGTCAGGTTGATCATCGGAGCCCCATCTTGCTGATGGTGCAATGCACAGCAAACGCCGTGCCAACTTTAATATATTGAAATTACTGGATTGTTTTCGCCGTTTGCGTCGGGGTTACGACGTGTCGCAACCCCGACACAAGGAATCCTACATCAGCAGCGAAGCTCGGCCTGCTTGCGCGCTTGGGCCAGGAGGCTTTCGCCGCCTTCCTCGCCGAAACAATTGTCGAAGTCGTCGCACTCGGCGCAGCTTGGGGCGGCGCACAGCGTGTAGCCTTCATCCCGGCAGATGGTCCGGTAGAAGAATTTCTTCCACTTCATGTCGGAACGGTTCAGCTCCGCCAGCGGTTCGAAATGCCGCATCAGCAGCCAGCCGAGTTCTTGGCGGTTGCGCAAACCGAGGTCCTGCCAGAGATGATTGGGACGCAGGCACCGGCGCGCGATCATGTCGGCAAGCTGGTTCTGGAATGGCGAACCATGGGTGGTACCTCGCCGTAGCAGGTCCCGCAGACAGGCTTCGTCTTCGGACGCAGGAGAGGCGGTTTCGCCCTTCCAACGGGCGAAGACTGTCGCTGCGTGCGGGAACAGGTTTCTTGAAAGTTCGCATAACGCTTCGCCGTCGAGGCCGATCGTGTCGGTCGGACGCAAACGGCCGGTTTCCGCCTCCCACAGTGCGAGCGCCAGAATCGATGCTGAGATATGCGCATCGAATCCATCGCATCCCATGTTGGGAATAGCTGTGAGCCAGCCATAAACTTCAGCGGGTTGCATGGTTCGGTTCCGTTAGGTTGCTGGTCCGTGACTTTGAGCGTTGGTTGGACAGACGCGGGCACAGGCACCGCAGCCGACACAATTGCCGTCGTCTGTCACGATCATCACCTTGCGCTCGATCTCGTCGTCGTCGTCGAGATCGACGAATGCGCCGTCCTCATCGACACCGGAGAGGGTCATTACGCCGCGGGCGCAGACCTTGTAGCAGCGGCCGCAGCCGATGCAGATCTTGGCATCGATCGACTGGAGGTATTGCGGGTCCCAGGCGCGGCCGTCGCGGGTTGTTTGGCTCATTGTGATTCCAGCTTCTTAAGTTCCGCGCGCTTGGCGGTCAGTTCGGTGAAGGCAGCGAAGGCTTTGGCAGAGACCTCGGGGATTTTTTCCCAGTCGTTGGGGAGTTCTTCCGACAGATCGTGCAGATCCATCTTGGCCGAGGTCGCCTTGGCGGAGAGTTTCTTGAGCTCCGCCTTCAGGGTTTCGATGTCACTCATGGCGTCACGCGCGGGCCAGTTCGGGATGGGCTTCGATCATGGTGACCGCCGCCTGCGCGGCTTTCATGCCTTCCGCGGCCAAAGCGGCCAGATCTTCGAAGCCGAAACGGTGCACGTCGCGGAGAGTCTTGGCGAGAACCACCAGGCTGCCGGCGATCAGCACGACGCGGCCGAAGCCCTCGTGGCTCATTTTCATCATCGGCGTGGCGATGATTCCGGTGAGGCGTTCCACTGTCAGACCGACTGCCTGATAGAATTTCTCGACACGATCGAGGGTTTCCGGATCGGGATCACCGATGATTGGAACCAGGCGGCGTTCCGCCTTCGTCATCAGGTAGTCTTTCAGCAGGTCTTTGTCGGTCTTGCGGTCCCAGGCGCCAAACTGATCCTCGGCGCGAATGCGGCCAACGAGGCACAGCAGGAACGGAGAGGTCATAGGGTCTTCGAGCGTGGCACTCATGATTCAATCCTCGTCCAGAAAATCCATTGAGCGCGGAGCCTGCGCGCCCATCACCTTGCGCAGCCAGGGCGGCGGGTTGCCGTTCATCATCGTTTGCACACGGGCGATGATGCTCTCGACCGTTTCCGGTTTGGTCAGTTTTACCGGATGGATGTGTGCACCAACGACCCTCGCTGCGGCGGGGCCGCCGATGGCGAGAACGAACAGAAGGTGGCAGCCGGTGAGAGCTTCGACCTTGGGGCCGATCTTGTCGTCGCCTTCCTTTTGGTGGGAGCCGGATTCGTTGGAGGTATCGCCGAAGCTGACCGCCTCGATGAAACGATGCTCCGTTGGGGTTACGTCATAGATTGCAAAGCGCCGCGCGGACCCGAAATGAGCATTCATGCTCCTCAGATCCTGGGTGGCCATCGCGATGCGCAGCCGTGGTCCCGCGGCTGGCTCGGTCGGTTCAACAAGTTGCAGTCGTTGCGCCAGCATGGCGGGTCTCCTCGACGATGGGCAGTGCATGGGAGAAATCTTCCGGCGCGTGCTCATGCAGGCCGGACAGGACGATGTTAGCGACTTCGAAAATCAGGTTGCGGGTGCCCCGATAGCCGACTGTGCAACGATGCATCGCACCGAGGCGGTCGAATATCGGGAAGCCAACCCGCAGCAACGGGATGTCGAGGCGTTCGCTGGCCTGGCGGCCGTGGCTGTGCGTCACCAGCAAATCGGCTTGGGTTGCCGCGGCGCTGTCCTCCAGATCCTGAAGGTCGCCGACAACGACGCGAGCCGTCGGGACGGCGGCAAGCAGCGGCGAATTCGCTGTCGAAGCGATGGCTGTCACCACATCCGCCCCCATTGACGTGAAAAACCCCGCCAACCCGGTCAGCAAATCCGGATCGGCAGCAATCGCAATCCGTTTGCCGCCGAAATAGAAATGTCCGTCCAGCATCGCATCGACCAACTGGCTGCGCTGGCGGCGGAGCCGGGCGGGGGCGGCGCGTCCGGAAACCTTTGTCAGCAACGCGACAAAATCATCGGACGGGCCGAGACCGGTCAGGCTTGGTAGTACGGTGGACGCAACGCCCGTCCTTTCGGCCAGCAGTTCCGCCGGCGCGCGCATATGCTCACCGATGGCAACGGTGTGCAGTGCGCGGCCCATGTTCGTAATGGCCTCGACCGTCGTACCACCGAATGTCGTGGGAATGTAATGGTCCGGCACGGTGCCATCCAGCGATCCCGACACGTCCGGCAGCACGACCGGGGTGAGCCCGAAGGATTCGGTGGTTTCCACCATCCATTCGATGTCGCCGGCGGTCTGGTGCACCCCCGGAAGGATGTTGATATGCTGATGCAGCGGCACTGCGGATCCGGGTTGTTCCACGATCCCGTCGATGATCGCGCTGACCGCCTTCGACCAGCCGTCCTCAAGCGCGCCGGCAAAGTCGGGGGTCTTGGCAAGGACCACCCGGACGTCCCGCAACTCGGCGCGGCGTTCCAGGATCAATTTCAGGTCGCCGACTATATCTTCGCCGCGGGTTTCCATCAGCGCGGTCGTTGCGACGCCGATGAACTTCGGCTTCATCCGCTTGGTCAGGTTGATCAGGGCTTCTTCCAGGTTCTCCGACCCGCCCATGATCGTTGCAATCTCATCGATCGCGGTCGTTTGCATCGGAATTGCTTCCTTGGTGTGACGAACTGTCAGCACCAGGGCAAACGATGTGCAGCCCTGCGATCCGTGCAGCAACGGAACCGAACCGGCGACGCCAAGATAGGCCAGCGAGGCGCCGAGCGGCGTCGACGCCTTTAACGGGTTGGTCGAAAGGCTTTTGTGCGAATGGATGATTTCGGCCATGGCGCCCTCAGCACGCGGATTCGATAAGGGCGCCCGGCACGTTCACGTCCCAAGGCGCGGGCCGGCGGACCTCCTGCCACACGGGGTTGACGATCGCTCGATGCAGTTCCGAGACCAACTCGACCATCCCGTCGTAGCCGGCATAGGCGGTGTGGCGTTCCTGGTTGATGTCCAACCAAGGAGTTTTCGCCTTCAGCGCGGTGAATTGGGTGCGGCCACCGGACAGCATGATGTCGGCTTCACCGCGCATCAGCGAAGCGTACATTTCGCGCGGCGGAATTGCGTCCACCATGTGGGCATCGCCGCCCATCAGCGCCTTGATCTTGTCCTTGTCGTTGTCGGTGGATTTCCGCACGGACGTGCTGACGATCTCCATGCCGATTTCCTGCAAAGCCGCAACGATCGACCAGGACTTTACCCCGCCGGTATACAGCAGCACCCGCTTGCCCTTCAGTGCGGCGCGATAGGTTTCGATACGCGCCCAGGCACGGGCTTCCTCGGCGGCGATCAGAACGTCGGTCCGGGCAATCAACGACGCATCGGCGCCGCGCTCCACCAGCATGCCGGCGATCATCCGCAGGGCATCTGATGTGTCCGAAATCCCGTAGAACGAGCCTTCGAAATAAGGGATACCGTATTTCTGCTGCATCTTGCGGGCAACGTTGATCAGCGCGGTCGAGCAGACCATCATGTTGAGCCGGACGCGGTGCGAAGACGCAACTTGGCGGAACTTCGCGTCGCCGGTCACGCAGGACTGCACGCGAATGCCAAGCTTGTCGAACAATGGCAGGATCTGCCAAAGTTCACCTGAAAGATTGTATTCGCCGAGAATGTTGATGTCCGTGTCGGTGACGATCTCCGGCTCAATCGTTCCGATGACGTAGTCGAGCAGCGCCTCGCCGGCCAGCTTGTTACCGAGGTTCTTCGAACCCGCGAAACCTGGCGCATTGATTGGAATGCAAGGCGTGCCGAGCTTTGCCGTCGCATGTTTGCAGACGGCTTCGATGTCGTCGCCGATAACGGCAGGCACGCAGGTGGCGTAAACAAACACCGCGGGCGGGTTATAACGGGCGATCGCTTCCTTGATGGCGCGATACAGCCGCTTCTCGCCATTGCCCATGACGATATCCATTTCCGTCATGTCGGTGGTGAAGCCCGTGCGATACAGCTTGGAACCCGAACTGGAAGCGTGACGATTGTCCCAGCCATTGCCCTCGCAAGCCAGGGGACCGTGCACCAGATGCACGACGTCGGTCAGAGGTTGCAGCGCGATCTTTGCGCCGTCAAAAGCGCAGCCGCCGGCAGCGGCGCCGGGAGTCAGCGGCTTGGAGCAGCCCTTCTTACGATCCTTCGTATCCTTGGCAATGTTCGTGTCGCAGCCAGGCTCGTTGAACACGCCGGCGATGCGGGCCTTCAAAGCTTCGCTCATGCGGACTCTCCCGGGAAATGACGGGCGGCACAAGGCCGCCCGCCGTTCGTCGTTTAGCGCACCAGGTCGAAGGAGTAGTCAGTCTCACCTGGTTCGTTGGTCTTCAGATCAAGGACGTCGAGAATCTTGTCCAGGATCGTTACCAACACGCGCAGTCCACCCTGATAGCCCCAGACCGGGAAGCGATGATGGTGGTGGCGATCGAAGATCGGGAAGGTCAGCCGGATCAGCGGCGTTTTACAGTCCCGCTCCAGATACTTGCCGTAAGAACTGCCGATCAGCAGATCCACCGGTTCGGTGTGGAGGATAGACCGCAGGTGCCAAAGATCCTTGCCAGCCCACGCCTGGCACTGCGAGCCGAACGGTGAGGATGCGAACAGTTCCCGCATCTGATCCGCCCAAACCTTGCTGCCGTTGGTGGCCAGGCAATGACGCGGCTCGCCGCCTGTTTCCAGGATGAAACGTGCCATGCCGTAGACGAAGTCCGGATCGCCGTAGATCGCGTAGGTCTTGCCGTGCAGCCAGGCCTGGCTGTCCGCCATCGCATCGATCAGACGGCCACGCTCTTTCTCCAGCGAGTCCGGGATCGGCTTGCCGCTGAGTTCCGAAATCGTGGTCAGCAGATCGTCGGTTCCGCCGATACCCAGCGGATAGTGCAGGCTGGCGGTCTTCTGGCCGAAAGTCTCAGCGTATTCCAGCGTCTTCTGCGTGCAGTATTCCTGCAACGACAAAGTCGCCTTTGCATTGATAGCCGCTTCCGTCGCTTCCAGCGTGGTGCCGCCATCGAACATGCGGAACTCGCCGTCGGAGGGGGTATCAAACTGATCCGAAACGTCGGACAGGATCGTGTATTCGACGCCCATCTCATCCAGGATGCGCTTCAGTTCACGGTTGTTGCCAACAGCGAAACCGTCGAAGCCCGGAATGATGTTGATCGCGGTGCCCGGTGTAGCCGTCTTGCCCTTCCAGAAGTTGTCCAGAATGCCCTTCAGCATGTTGTCGTAGCCGGTCGTGTGGCTGCCGACGAAAGCCGGGGTGTGGGCGTAGGGAACGTTGAATTCCTCAGGAACGGATTTCTTCTCTTTGGCGCCCCTGATGAACGATTGCAGATCGTCACCGATAACTTCGGCCATGCAAGTGGTCGAAACGGCGATCATCTTCGGATTGTACAACGTGTAGGCGTTGGACAGGCCGTCGATCATGTTCTGCAGCCCGCCGAACACCGCCGCATCCTCGGTCATCGAGGAGGAAACGATCGAAGACGGCTCCTTGAAGTGCCGCGACAGATGGCTGCGGTAGTAAGCAACGCACCCTTGGCTACCATGCACGAAGCTCAGGGTCTTTTCGAACCCGGCGGCAACGAAAACGGCACCCAGCGGCTGGCACGCCTTGGCGGGATTGACCGTCAGTGCGGTGCGAGCAAGATTCTTCTCGCGGTAGTCCCAGCTTTTGGTCCACTCACCGACCTTCGCCGTCTCTTCGGCGCAAGGCAGGCCTTCGCCCAGGGCCTTCCGGGCCAGCATTTCCTTATACTCAGGCTCAAGGAAAAGCGGCTGATGGTCCAGGACCTTGTCTGCGTTCTGTGGCATGGTTTAGGCCGCCTTCTTCCACGGTGCCTTGAACAGGCCCCACACGGGGTTGTTGATGGCAAGATCCATGTCGCGTGCGAAAATCGCGAACCCGTCGTAGCCATGATACGGGCCGGAGTAATCCCACGAATGCATCTGACGGAACGGAATGCCCATCTTCTGCACCGGATACTTTTCCTTGACGCCGGAGCCAACCAGGTCAGGACGAATGCCTTCGATGAACTTCTCCAGTTCGAACGAGGTCGCATCGTCGTAGATCAGCGTGCCGTCCTTAACGTAATGACCGGTCCGCTGATAATCGTCGCCATGGGCAAACTCATAGCCCGTGCCGGCAATTTCCATGCCGAGGTCATTGTAGGCGTTGACCACGTGGCGGGGGCGCAGGCCACCGACATACAGCATCACGGTCTTGCCCTTCAGGCGCGGCTTGTACTTCGCGATAATCGCGTCGACCAGGACCTGGTACTTCGCGATAACCTTCTCCGCATTCTCCTGGATCGTCGCATCGAAATGCGCGGCGATCTTGCGAAGGCCTTCGGCGATCTGGGTCGGGCCGAAGAAGTTATACTCAAGCCACGGCATGCCGTATTTTTCTTCCATGTGCCGGCAGATGTAGTTCATCGACCGATAGCAATGGATGAGGTTCAGCTTCGCCTTCGGCGCCTTCTCGATTTCCGCGAGCGTCGCGTCACCGGACCAGTTGCCGACAACCTTCAGGCCGATTTCTTCCAGCAGGATACGGCTGGACCAGGCATCGCCGCCGATGTTGTAATCGCCGATGACGTTGACATCGTACGGGCCGGCTTCGTGCTCAACGTCTTTCTTGTCGAACACCCAGTCCCGGATCGCGTCGTTCGCGATATGGTGGCCGAGCGACTGCGACACGCCGCGGAAGCCTTCGCAACGAACCGGAACGATGGTGGTGCCGGTTTCCTTGTGCTTCTTGCGCGACACCGCTTCGATGTCGTCGCCGATCAGGCCGATCGGGCACTCGGATTGGATGGAGATACCCTTCGCGAGCGGGAAGAGTTCCCCGATTTCGTCGATGGTCTTCTCAAGCTTCTTGTCGCCACCGAAGACGATGTCTTTTTCCTGGAAATCGGTGGTGAACTGCATCGTCACGAACGTATCGACGCCGGTCTTGCCGATGTAGTAGTTGCGGCGCTGGGACCAGGAATACTGGCCGCATCCGACCGGGCCATGGCTGATATGCACCATGTCCTTAACCGGACCCCACACCACGCCCTTCGAACCGGCGTAGGCGCAGCCGCGAACCGTCATCACGCCCGGAATGGACTTGATGTTGGATTTAACGTCGCATTCAGTCAGCAAGCCTTCTTCTTTGGCTTCCGGCGTATCCAGCGCTTTGGCAACCGAAAGGTGCTTCTGGCGGCGCTTGCGGGATTTGTCCGGGTAGGCAGCAAGAACTTCAGCGATCAGTTTTTGATGCAATTCGCCGTCGTTCTGAAAGGGTACTTCTTCGTCTAGACTCATGTTCGGCTCTCCTGATCGCCGGAAGAAACCAGGCCGCCGCGGATCGCCGCGGCGGCCCGTTCACATTAGACGGCGGCTGCTGCCTTTGCAGCTTCCTTCGCCTGCAGTTCCGCCAGGGCCTGCTCGTCGGTCTTCATGATGCCGAAGTCGAGCAGCATCTGCTCCAGCTCTTCCATGGTGATCGGCGTCGGGATCGTGCCCTTGCCGGCGTTGTCATGGATCTTCTGGGCCAGCATGCGGTATTCCTGCGCCTGGTCGGAATCGGGCGCGTACTCGATAACCGTCATCTTACGCAGTTCGGCGTGCTGAACGATGTTGGCGCGCGGCACGAAGTGAATGAGCTGCGTGTTCAGGCGCTTGGCCAACGCTTCGGCCAGGTCGTACTCGCGATCGGTCTGGCGCTCGTTGCAGATCAACCCACCAAGGCGGACGCCACCGGAATGAGCATACTTCAGAATGCCCTTCGCGATGTTGTTGGCGGCATACAGCGCCATCATCTCGCCGGACATGACGATGTAGATTTCCTGAGCCTTGTTCTCACGGATCGGCATCGCGAAGCCGCCGCAGACCACGTCGCCGAGCACGTCGTAGGAAACGTAATCGACGTCGTCGTAAGCGCCGTTTTCCTCAAGGAAGTTGATCGCGGTGATAACCCCGCGGCCGGCGCAACCAACGCCCGGCTCCGGGCCACCGGACTCAACGCACTTGATGTTCTTGTAGCCGATCTTCAGGACGTCCTCGAGCTCGAGGTCCTCGACCGAACCGGCTTCAGCGGCCAGGCTCAGAACGGTGTCCTGCAGCTTGGTGTTGAGGATCAGACGGGTGGAGTCGGCCTTCGGATCGCAGCCGACAATCAGGATCTTCTGGCCGAGATCGACCAGGGCAGCGAGGGTGTTCTGAGAGGTGGTGGACTTGCCAATGCCTCCCTTGCCGTAAAAGGCGATCTGACGAAGTTTAGCCATGTGGTGTTCCCTTTGCGGATGGAGATGCCGGGAACCGACCCGACACCGCTGACGAACGCAAAGGGTTAACAGCAAGTGCCGTGCCAAGTGTAAACCGGCAGAAATCAGCCGTTTTTTGCGAAAATCGATGGTGACAACCGTGTATGGAGTGCGACAACGGCGAACACGGATTGTCGCGTGGCCCCGTAACGACAGCCGCGAACGCAAAAACCCCCGGCCGAAGGACTCCCGGCCGGGGGTTTTCCGACAAAGCCAACCTTCAGAGCAATTCAGCAAGCTCCGCGGCGAAGGTCGGCAGGTCCTGTCGGACGACGCTGGCGTCCAACTCGAGCAGAAACTTCTCCTCATTCTTCGACAACGCGCCGTCGATCACCACGACATGGCCGCCGCCCGACCGCTTGGCGATCTGCCGAGCGTAGGTGCGCAGCGACTGGTCGTGAAACCGACAACCCAGGAACAAAAATCCGCTTTCAGCGCGCCGGGTTTTCACCGTGTCGGGAATCGGTGTCTGAATGTCGATTTCTGTCAGCACCTCGACATAGTCGGCATCGGAAATCAGGAAGTTCGAAAACGGCGTGACGCAGCCATGCGGTTTGTAGATCAGCGTGCTCCACTGATCAGCCAGGGCAGGCGAACATTCCGTGCCGGTTGAATCGTACGCCCGATACCAACGATATTCACCGGGCTTGGCGCGCGATGCCGCCTGGATTTCGCCCCAGCCGGTGCGGCCGGCAAACGCCGAGCGCAAAGCTGCATCATACCAGGTGTCAACCACCAGCTTCGGCGCCAAACGAGCGATCGCCTCGTGCAACGGTGTCGGCTGCACGTGGTGCTCAAACGCCGACGCCATCATCCTGTCCAGTGTAAGGCGGTGTTTGAAGCTTTCGATATACTGAGCCGCAGCCCAGCAATTTCCGCGGGCCCGCTTCGGTAGAGCGACTTTAGATCCCAGCCACGCCGCCAGCGCTTCGTGCGATGTCGGAACCGTCGTGTCGGACAATGCCGTCACGCCCGGCCCGAGAAACGGCAGCAAAGATCCGTCCTTCAACCGGGCGGCAATGCCCGGCGTGGCGTTGGTGAAATCCAGCATCGGATCTAGTCCTCCTCACCGCGCTTGCGCGCATTGACGGTGATCGGCAGGCGCGGCGGCGTTTCCATCGCCGGCATCTCGAGCACCCAGCCGTTTTTGAGCCTGACCCAGCCGCCCCAAATGGTTTCCAGTTCCTTTTCGACCACCACTTCCTCAAGGTCTTTTTTCGGGACGTAGATCGACAACACACCGGCTGCCTGGCGGACCATAACCTTCATGGAGTGGCTTCCTTGGTTTCGAACAGTTCCAGCTCTCGGCCACGCATGCCGACGACGGAACCGCGATCGATGAATTCGACAGCGTAGACGTAATACCGTTGCAGGTACATGCCGATGTCGCGAACATAACCGACATCGCCTTTTTTCACGACAACCTCGCCGATTTCGCGGCCGGCCATGGTGCCGTCGTTTTTCACCTGGCGGTTGGCATAGACCTTTGTGCCGGCCCTGAACGCAGGCGGCTTGTAGATCTCGATTTCCTCTTCACGTCCCAGGCCCATTGGTGTCTTCCTCTTTCAACGATGAAGCCAGACGCGCGGCGACCAGTTCCTGGATGACCGACTCGGGGTCATCACGGAATGCCGCCAGAGACTCAAGATCGATCCGCTCCGCCACGGTGAAACGAACCCGCATGTCGGGGTCGCGCGCCAGCAGATGTAGCCGCTCCGGCGGCAACCGTTCGGCCACTTCCAGCCGCACCATCGGTTCCGGATCGCCAACCATGGCGGGCAGGGCGGACAATGTCATGCGCCGCGCCGCCACGCGCCGCACCTCGGAATCGACGTCGTTGGCGACGACGATCAGCATTTCAGGCGGCAGGCGGCGGGCCACGACAAGGCGCACCCAACTGTCCGGGTCCGTCGTCATGTCCAGTTGTGCCTGCCCCGTCAACCGGCTCGCCAACGCCACGCGCACCCGCCGATCGGCGTCGGCTTTCATGGGCAGGGCGCGCGGCAGAGGCAGACGCAGGGCAGCCGAGGCGCGCGGTTCCGGTTCCGGATCGTTCATCAGGCGTTGCAGGCGGAACACGTTGCAGTAGCGGCCAGCCAGCGCCCGCACTTCGAAATACGGATGCTCCAGATAATCGTCCGCCAGTTCCCGGTTGGCCTGGAAGAAGCGCTCGATGCGCCGGGCACGGCGATCGTTGACGCAGGCCTTCAGGAGCTCGCAGGCCGCTTGCCCCGCATGGGGGCAAACAACGCAATCGATCGGCTGCCCAGTCCAGTCCAGCGCTTCTTCCGCCTCGTCCACCCTGATGTCAGGCCGGAATGCAGGTATTTTCGACCGGGCACACCGCGGCACACCGCGCGGGCTCGCCGTCGCACTCGGTGCACTTCGCCGCGTTGATGACGTAGACGCCCTTCTTGGTCGCAATAGCCGCGTTCGGACATTCGAATTCGCATGCTCCGCAGGCGGTACACTGGGAAGCAACGATCTTGTAAGCCATAACCATCTTCTCCTTTTTTTGCTCAGGCAGTCAGACGCGTAGCGGCGGGATGGGCCGCGGCGTACCAGGCGGCAATACCCGCCTCGATCCAGTCGTAAGCGTATTCATGCGATGCGACGATGCCGGCCGACGCCAGGCTGTCCTTCGGGCAATCGCCGATCTTGGCGCACAGAACGATTTTGATGCCGTCCAGGGCGGCAATGACACTGTCGAGCGTTGCATCTTCGCCCCAGCCGCCTTCGCAGTATTTTTCCACCTTGCGGTGGCCGCTGAAGCTGATGCCGGCGGACGAAACTTCATAGACCTGGAATTCCGTCGCGTGACCGAAATGCTGGTTGATTCGGCCGCCGCCTTTCGTGGCCACGGCGACCAGCAATTTTGCATCGGTTTCGGCAGCCGCAACGGTCTGCGCCGCTGCGACCTTCTTGGCAATGTGCTCGCCACGTTCCTCGGCAACAACGGCCCGGTAGGCGGCGCGCTTTGACGGGTCGTATTCGGCCACTTCGGGCAGCAGGTCCATATTGAATTCCTGACCGCGGTCCTCGCCGAGCATGCCGACCGCATCAGCACGGCATTGCCGGCAATGGCGCATCAGGTTCGCACCGCCGGACAATTTGTCCTGCAGCTCCTTCAGTTCCATCGCACTCGGACCGCGCTGACCGGTCAGGCCGAAATGTGTGCCGTGGGCGGGGTCGGAAATCAGCGGCATGACGTTGTGCAGGAAGGCGCCCTTGGCCTTCACCACCCGGTTGACCTCGATCAGGTGCTGGTCGTTGATCCCGGGGATCATGACGGAGTTGACCTTCACCAGGATCTTCCGTTCCGCCAGCATGTCCAGGCCGAGCATCTGCCGCTCATGCAGAATCTGGCTGGCTTCCAGGCCGGTCCAGCGGCGGTTCTTGTAGTAAATCCAGGGGTAAATCGCGACGCCAATCTGCGGATCGACCATGTTGATGGTGATCGTGACGTGATCGATGTTCATGTCCATGATCTCGTCCACATGGTCGGGCAGGGACAGACCGTTGGTGGACAGGCACAGCTTGACGTCGGGAATGCGCGCGGAGACTTCCTTGAAGGTAGCCTTGGTCTTCTTCCAGTCGTAGCAGGCGTCACCGGGGCCGGCGATGCCGAGGACGGAAAACTGCGGCACCGCGTTGGCGACGGCGACGACCTTGCGCATGGCCTGTTCCGGGGTCAGCTTTTCCGAGACGACGCCCGGACGGGACTCGTTGGAACAATCGTATTTCCGGTTGCAGTAGTTGCATTGGATATTACAAGCCGGCGCGACTGCCACGTGCATGCGGGCGAAATAATGGTGCGCCTCTTCGGAATAGCACGGGTGGTCCTTAACCTTGGCCCAGACCTCCGGGTCCATGTCGGCCGGGCCGTCGGAAGAGCCGCAGCTTGACGACGCACAGCCGCTGGATTCGAGCTGCTCTCGCATCGCTTCCGGCGTGACGGGGGCCATCAGGCTGTCGAGGGAAATGATATTGGCCAAGAGTTGCTCCTTCCGCCGGCGGGGATTGGCAGTATGAGAGCAAACGGCGTGCCAGACGGGAAAGTGCAGGGAAGACAGGGGGATAAGGGCGGCTGCAGTGTCGGGTGCGTGAGAAGTCGGACAATTATGTCGGAACGCGTACCCTCGCGGACCGTCGCGTCATGGCGCGGACGCGCCGCGCCATGACGGGCAACGTCAGAACTTCTTGATCGGAATGTTATGCTTCCGCAGCGCGTAGCCGATCTGCCGCGGGGTCATGTTCAGGATACGCGCGGCCTTGGCCTGAACCCAACCGGATCGTTCCATCGCCTCGACGATTTGCTCATATTCCGACTGCCCGCTGCCGCCGCCATTCGGCACCTTGCAGGTCGCCGCGGACCCGCAGGTCGGCTCGCTCAGCACCGGCAGTTCGATCGTGGGCGGCGCCGAGACCACCGCAACCGGAGGTGCCGGCAGGGCAGGCGCATGCGCCTGGCGCGGGGCCTGCTTCCACAGCACCGCCGACAGGCAGCCATCGTTGTGGCAGGCAAAGTCCTTGTCGTTGATGCGGTCGCCGCCGGTCAGCGTGGCGGTGCGGCGGATGCAGTTCTCCAGCTCCCGCACATTGCCGGGGAAATAGCACGACTGCAGCACCGGCATCGCCGACGGCGCAAGCGCCACGCGCGTCTTGTTGTCAGCGTTGAACCGGCGCAGAAATTCCTGAGCCAGCAACGGGATATCCCCCGGCCGATCGCGCAGCGGCGGCAGGGCGATCGGCACCACTGCCAAACGATAATACAAATCGGCGCGGAACGTCCCTTTCGCCACCGCATCTTCCAGGTTGCGGTTGGTGGCGCTGACCATGCGCACGTCCACCTTCAGGGTGCGCGTGCCGCCGACACGTTCGAACTCACCCTCTTGCAGGACGCGCAGCAATTTCGCCTGGAACGATCCGGAGATTTCGCCGATTTCGTCAAGGAACAAGGTGCCGCCGTCGGCGAGTTCGAAGCGGCCCTTGCGCTGGGCCACGGCACCGGTAAACGATCCCTTTTCGTGGCCGAAAAGTTCGGATTCAAGCACGCTTTCCGGCAGCGCCGCGCAGTTCAGCTTGACGAACGGCTTGTCGCGCCGGGGCGAGGATTCATGCAGCGCCTGGGCGAACAATTCCTTGCCCGTCCCCGATTCGCCGCGCAACAAAACCGGGGCGTTGCTGCGGGCGACCAGCCGCACTTTGTCCATGACCGCCCGCAGTGCCGAGCTTTCGCCGATAATGCCCGAAGCGGCGGTGCGGTGGCCGTCATGCGGCACATGCACCTCGCGCTCTTTCTCCATGCGGCGCTGGTCGTCCAGAATGCGTTCACGGTCGCGGATCACCATGCGATGCAGCCGCACGGTCTGGCCAATCAGGTTGGCCACCATCTTCAGGAAGCGGACATCCTCATCGGTGCGGACATCGCCCATCGACATCCATTCCCGGTCGATCGTCATCACCCCGATGGCGCGGCCGCGATCCCGTATCGGCACGCCGACGAACGCGTAATTCTTGCCTTCGCTGCCCCACAGAGTGGTGTCCCACACGCCGAAGCTGGTGTCCTGGGCAACGTTCTCGATCACCACCGGCATTTCGGTGACCATCATCTGGCCGACGGCTTTTTCCGGGATGGCGGCGAAATAGTCGCGCGCCATGATGTTGCTGTGCGACGCGGAGAAGACGTGCTCGGGTTCCCCGTTGTCGTCGATCAGGGCGATGACGCCGTTGCCCATGTCGAGAAAACTGTGCAACACGTACATAGTACCGGCGAGCACGTCCTGCAGGCTCCCGGGGCCGCACAGCAGCTTCGAGATTTCGTAGATCCCGAGCAGCGCGACATCGGAGCGGTAGGGAAGGCGGTCATTCGCCGCGATGGCGGCAGTGTCATTCATGAGCACCATCTGATCCATCTCGATGTTGAGGTTGTCCGGCTTCCGACAAGGCGTATTTGGCATATGTCAGGTTATCGACAGGCGGGGCCGGATGGCAATGCGAAATCGCAGTGCAGCATGACAAAAATCACCGCAAAAAAGCTATTTGTTTGATTCATAACAATGACAGGGTGGGTTTGGGGGCGGCCGATGGCCCAAAAAGGCCGGTTTCCGGCCGAATCGTGCGATGGCCCGGGCCTTGCAACGGAGAAACGGGATGCACAAGGCCCGTCCGATAAGACCAGTCCTATAAGGCCAGTTACACGCCGGCCGTTGTTTCCGCGAATGGCAGTTTGCCCGGGAACGACAGTTGGCATGACAAGGCGTCACGACACGGAGCGCAGACATGCACGACCGAGGGCAAACGTCGCCCGGCCTCGCGCCGAAGCCGGTCCTTGTGCTCGGCACGGACGACATCGCGTCCGCCGTCGGGCATGCGCTGGCCAGTGCCGGGGTTCAGGTGCTGCTGGTGCGCGATCCCGAGGCGCCGGTGCTGCGCCGCACTGCGTCGTTCGATGATGCGCTGGAGCTGGGATCGTTTCGCCTCGATGGGATCACCGCGTATGTCACGAACCCGCTGTCCGGCGATCGAACCGGTGCCCTGCTGGCGGTTACCGACCTGCCGGCGGACACGCTGTTGGATCCGGCGCTGATCGCGGGCGTGATCGATGCCCGGATGCGGCGCGGTCAGCGAAGGCCGGACCTGCGGGGGGACCTCGGCTTTGCCATCGGCCTGGGGGCCGGCTTCACCGTGGGCGCAAATGTCGATATCGCTGTAGAGACGGCGCCCGAATCCGCCGGGCTGATCGTCCGCGGCGGCACGACGCTGCCGCCGCCGGCTGAATCGAGCCTGCTCGTCGGCGACGAGGGACAGTGCCTGGTGCGCGCCCCGCGCTCCGGCCTGTGGTGGACCTTCCGGGACATCGGCGAGACGCTGGAAGCGGGCGCCGTGGTGGGACTGTGTGCCGGCAGACAGGTGCCGGCGCCGATAGCAGGCCGTCTGTCCGGCCTGGTGCGCCGGGGCACCCAGATGCGCGCCGGCATGCGGTTGCTGGAGGTCGATCCGCGCCCTGACGGCGAACGCTTCGAGGGGATTTCCCCGCTGGCGGCCACGATCGCGGCCGCGACCGTCGGGGTGGTGCACGAACGCTGGCAATCGCCGCGGCAAAGCGCGCGGCATGAGGTGCTGAAATGGCTCACGTAACATTCTGGGGCAAGCCCGGCTGCGCCGGCAACGCGAAGCAGATGGCGCTGCTGCGCGCCTCCGGCCACCAGCTCGATGTCCGCGACCTCGGCGCCGAAGCGTGGACCGCTCAGCGGTTGCGTCCTTTCTTCGGCGATACGCCGGTCAAGCTGTGGTTCAACACCTCCGCCCCCAAGATGAAGCGCGGGGAATTGCGGCCGGAGACGCTGTCCGAAGCGGATGCGATGCAATTGCTGCTGGCGGAGCCGCTGCTGATCCGGCGTCCGCTGCTGCAATGCGGCGAAACGACTGTCGCCGGTTTCGAACCCGACCGAATTGCCGCCTGGATTGGCCTGGCCAGCGGCCAACCATCGGTCGGCGAGGCATGTCCTCGCCCCGATATGCCTTCATGCCAACCACCATTAGAAGCGAAACAGGAGCATATCAGTGAGTAACGTGACTTTTTCCTCGCCGTCGATGGCGCGGGACGTAACCGTCTACGCCGTTGCGGGAGACCGGGGAACGATCCTGAGCGTCGCCAAGGCGCATAAGATTCCCATCCCGTTCGATTGCCAGGACGGCGAGTGCGGGTCGTGCCTGGTCGAGGTGACGCATCTCGATCCGACCAAGAAATACGCCATCGCGCTGACGGAAAAGGAAAAGGAAGGCCTGCGCACCCTTGGCAAGATCACCAAGGAGGAAATCCACGACGCCGAGGTCAACGACGTGCCGCCGCGCTACCGGCTGGCCTGCCAGTGTTTCGTGCGCAACGAAGACATTCTTGTGTCGTTCGTGGGCGACGAAACGATACCGGCGCAGCCGCCGGGATTCTCCAAGGCGGCGAAGATCTACAAGGGTGGCATCAAGCCCGCGACGGTGCAGGAATTCCTGAGCTACGCGGTCAAGGTCGAGCAGGACGCGGCAATTCATTTCGACGAGTTGTCCACTGCGATGGAGCTCGTCGGCAACACCGCCGTGGCGAAGCTGTTCGCCCAGCTGGCGGCGTTCTCGCGGCTGCATCTGGCGGAAGCGCAGAAGCGCGCCGGGAAAGTCGATGCGCATCTGGAAATTCCGCCCGACTATGTGTGGCCGGATCATGTGACGCCGGAGCGGACTTCGTTGTGGGCCGGCGATCCCGCGCTGTCGCGGCTGGACGCGCTGCGTGCGGCGCTGCAGGGCGAAAAGAAGGGCTTCGAGTTCTATTACGCCGTGGCCGGGACTGCAACCGATCCGGATATCATCGCGTCGGCGAAGGAATTCGTGCACGAGGAAGCCGAGCACGTGAAGGTGCTGGAAGCCTGGATCACCCGGGAAGAGTGGGATTCGAAGCACCAGGCGGCTTGATTGTACACGGGCCGCTGCAAGGCGGCCCGTTTTCCGCCGCGTCAAAACCCGGCGCCATGTGTTCAGTCAGTAACGTCTTCCCGGCCTTCGATTGCCATCAGGGTCGCGGTCAGCAGCGCAATCAGCTTTTCGCGTCCGGCATTGACGGCGAACACCTCGGCCTGAGACAGCGTAAGGGTCCGGCCCGCTTTCACGACCTTGCCACGAGCCAGAATAAGCTCGCCGGCAGCGGGTGCAACGAGGTTGATCTTGAACTCAGTCGTGAGCACACCTGTATCGGGTGGCATCAGCGTCAGAGCGGCGTACCCCGCTGCCGTGTCGGCGATCGCGCTGACCGCGCCGGCATGAACGAACCCGTGCTGCTGGGAAATAGCCGGCCCGGGGCGGAGTGCGATCTCGACAAAGCCCGGGGCGACGTTGACCAGTGACGCCCCCAAAGTGGCCATCAGCCCTTGCTTTGCGAAGCTTGTCTGGATGCGCTCCTGGACAGCCACACCGTCGAGGTCCTGTGTCAACTCTATCCCCTCCAATCCGATCAGCGACCTGATACGAGAGGTCTGTGACGCGGTCGAGGGCAGGACCTGAGGCTGTCCGCTACGCGCCCCGCACGGACAGCGGAACAAACACCGGCCGGCTGGCGCGCTGCGATGCCGCCCAGGCCAGGATCGCCTCCGCCGTCGGTGCCAGCACTTCGCCCGGTGCACCCAGGAACGCAATCCAATCCGGCAACTGGATCGCCCGCACCGGCACCAGGAGCGGAATCCCCGCCAGCATCGCCTCGGCGAGTTCCGCGCGCATGCCGTGGCCGGCTACCTCCTCTTTGCCGAAACGGCTGGCCAACAGCAGGTCCGGATGGCTCGTGACCGCGTCGCGGAACGCCATCGCGGCCCGCGCCAGCGCGTCGCTGTCCAGGATGCAGCCCTGCACGCCGGGACCGCGCGGATCGTCCAACCGGATCGTCGCGCCATCCGGCAGCACGTCCAGCAGCATCTCCCGCTTGCCCGGGGCCACCTGAGCACCGAACCGCTGCAGCAGGCCGCCGACAATGCGGCCGCCGCGGATCAGCTCCGCCACGGCGGTGGACAGAGCGCCATCTATGTCGTCGCCAGGGCCATAGACAACAGCGGCAGTGCGGAAATGTGCGCCCATCGGCCCTTACTCCGCCGCCACGGCCAGCAGCGACATGACTTCGTCGCGGGTGACCGACCGCTTCACGCGTTCCGCATGCGCCCGCAGCCGCGTCAGCAGTTGGGGCAGCACCGACTGCGGAATGTCCATGCCGCGCAGCGCGTCGCGCAACGACGCGGAGCCGGAATGCTTGCCCAGCAGGATCTTTCGCTCGCGGCCGAACATGGCCGGGTCCAGCGCCTCATACGTGCCGGGATCGCGCAGCAGGCCGCTGACATGGATGCCGGACTCATGCGTGAACGCGGTTTCGCCGACAATCGGCTGGCCGTGCGGGATCGTGCGGTTGGCCGCCGCGGCGACCACCTCCGCCAGGTTCGGCAGCTCCGCCATCACCGTGCGGACGGAACCAAGTCCCACGCGCGGGATCGCCGCGGCGACCTGTTCCAGCGCGGCGTTGCCGGCACGCTCGCCCAGGCCGAGCACGCAGACGCTGGCGTGCGATGCCCCGCCGCGTAGCGCAGCCAGGGTATTGGCGGTTGCCAGGCCCAGATCGTCATGGCCGTGGAATTCCAGGTCCAGATCGGTGCGGGCGCGCAGCCGGCGGAAGGTCGCGTCGGTGGTGAAGGGATCGAGCACGCCCAGCGTATCGGCAAACCGGAAGCGGTACGCGCCCGCGGCGGCGATGGCGTCGAGCACCGTCTGCAGGAAATCCTCATCCGCGCGGCTGGAATCCTCGCCGCCGACGGAAACCGTCAGACCCTTGTCGAGCGCCAGCGGCACGACCCGGGCGATGCGGTCCAGCACCTCCTGCCGGCCGCCGGGGTATTTCGCGGCGATCTGGCGGTCGGAGACGGAGACTGAAAGGTTGGCATAGCGCACGCCGGCGCGCAGGGCGGCGGCGACATCGGCCTCGGTCATGCGGCACCACGCAGCGACCCGGCTGCGCGGCGCAGCATGGACGGCGGCTTCGATGGCGGCGACTTCCTGCTCGCCCATCGCCGGCGTGCCGGCCTCGATCTCATCGACGCCCGCAGCTTGCAGGGCGGCGGCAATCGAGGCTTTCTCGGACGCGGTGAAGGCCACGCCGGGGGTCTGCTCGCCGTCGCGAAGCGTCGTGTCGTTCATACAGAAACGCGGCGTAAGGTGTGGCACCGTCGGCACTCCTGTGGCTGACAGCGGATACGATGCAAAACGGATGCCATGTGCTACGGTATGCAAATCAATGGTTTATCCATCAGACAGGTTGTCGGTTTCCCGACACAGCCCGCCGATGAGTCTGCGTGACCCGGCCGCTCAGGCCGGAACGCTTTGCCGTTCGGTCTCCTGTTTGAGGCGGCGGTTTTCGATTTCGAGCCCAGCGATCCGCTCCTCGAGACGGCCGATGGCGGCACCGACGTCCGCGGCGTCAAACTTCTGCGGGATATGTTGCGAGCAGTTGCTGTCCCACGCCTCGACTGTAAACAGAATCGCCTGTTCGGGTCTGGCGCGATAGCCGTCTGGCATCAGTCGGGCAATCAGGTCTGCGTCGCCCTCGACAACGCGGGCCCGGCCCCACAGCTTGATGCGGCGCCGGTGGGCGTAATCCATCAGAAACAGAAACGCCTTGTCGTTTTCCGCGAGGTTGCCAATGGATATATATTGCCGGTTGCCCGCGAAGTCGGCGAAGCCGATGGTATGCTCGTCGAGCACGCGGATAAAACCCTTGGGGCCGCCGCGATGCTGAGCATAGGGCTGTCCGCCGGCATTGGCCGTGGCCAGATAGGCGGTGTCCACCTCCGCGAGGAAGCTGCCCAGGTCCTCATCGATCGCGGACCGGAACCCGCCGCGCGCCTCGATCCTGGCATAGGCTGCGCGCGAGCTGCGGCACGTTTGGATGGACTTGACCGCCGGGGTGAATGCGATGTCGCTTGAAGGATAAACCATTGCCACCTCCCGTGACTCGGGACGCCAGGCTCGGCATCCAGTCCCGCGATCTAGGTCCTTCCGTTTCCACGCAGTATCCGATACATTCGGGAACCTTCCTTCCATTTTCCGGAAGCATGGATGGACCGTCTCGACGCCATGACAACGTTGGTCGCTGCCGGCGCGCTGTGGCCTGTTCTGCGTCCGTTCGAGCTGGAGAAGCTGCCGGTTCAACTGGTTTACAACAGGCAATCCTTGGTGCCGCTGAAGCTGCGGGCGTTTCTCGACTTTGCCGCCCCCCGGTTGAAGGAAGCGCTTGCTACGGTCTCGGTCTGACCGGATCAACCACCGGCGGTGCTACCTTGACCACCGGACTGTCGCGTTGTTCCTTAACCGTCGCCGGGCATGGACGCGTTTGCGGGCGCCGTGGTCCGGGCGGCAAAACCTTTGCCAGCGATTGCCAATCGGGAGAAAAGTCCAAATGCTGATCGTCGGCGATATCGGCGGCACGAAAACCCGGCTCGCGCTTGTGTCGGCGCAGCAAGGCCCCCGCGCCTTCCTCGCCGAGCAGGAATACCACAGCGCTGATTTCCCCGGCCTGCAGCCGATCGTTGAAAAGTTCCAGGCTGAGACGGGCGGCAAGGCGACAGCCGCCTGTTTCGACGTCGCCGGCCCGGTGCTCGACGGCCGCGCGCATTTGACCAACCTGCCGTGGCAGCTCGACGAAGCCGCATTGGCCGGCGGCCTGAACCTGAAGCGCGTAAACCTGCTGAACGACCTGCGCGCCGTCGCCCACGCGGTGCCACACCTCAAGACGGACGAAACCGTCGTGATCAACGCCGGCACCGCGGTGCCGGACGGGCCCATCGGCGTGCTGGCACCGGGCACCGGGCTGGGGGAAGCCTTCCTGATTCAGGGCAGTCAAGGCTACATCGCCTGCGCCTCCGAGGGCGGCCATACCGATTTCGCGCCGATAAACCAGGTCCAGGCGGCGCTGTGGGCATTCCTGATGGAGCGGTTCCACCATGTGGCGTACGAGCGCGTCTGCGCCGGCTCCGGGCTGCCGAACGTCTACGATTTCGTGCGGTCGCGCAATCCGTCGCTGGAAAGCCCGGCCTTCGCGGCGGCCTTGAAGGCCACGGCGGATCGCACGCCGCTTATCGTTGATGCCGCTGTGAACGACGCGGCGAACAACACGCTGTCCGCCGAGACACTGCGGATCGTGATCGACGTCTGGGCGGCCGAGGCGGGCAACCTCGCGTTGAAGGTCCTGGCGACCGGCGGGGTCTACCTCGCGGGGGGCATGCCGCCGCGGGTTTTGCCGATGCTTCAGGACGGCGCGTTCATGCGCGCCTTCACCGCCAAGGGGCGTTTCGCCGATTTGCTGGCCAAGGTGCCGGTGCATGTCGTCACGGTGAACGCCGCACTGCTCGGCGCCGCAATTTACGGGCTGGAGCAAGCCGCCGGTCGGGACTAGCTTGCCGCCACCAAGCGATAAGGAATTGGCACATGACCGCTCTCACTCAGACGCCAGCCTGGCAGGCGCTTGTCGCCCATCATGCCGAGATCAAGGACGTGCATCTGCGCCGGCTGTTCGCCGATGATCCCGCACGCGCCGAGCACTTTTCCGTCGAGGGCGGCGGCCTGTTCCTTGACTACTCGAAGAACCGCATCAGCGGCGAGACCATCCGGCTGCTGCTGCGCCTCGCCGAGGAACGTGAGGTCGCGCGGCGGCGGGAGGCGATGTTCACAGGCGAGAAGATCAACACCACCGAACGCCGTGCCGTGCTGCATGTCGCGCTGCGGGCGCCGCGCGGTACGAAGATCGAAGTCGATGGCGTCGATGTCGTGCCCGAGGTGCACAAGGTGCTCGACGCGATGGCGGATTTCGCCACGCGGCTGCGCAGCGGCACCTTCGCCGGCCATACCGGCAAACGTATCCGCAACGTCGTCAATATCGGCATCGGCGGATCGTATCTCGGGCCCGACATGGCCTATCGCGCGCTGCGTTCGTTCAGCGACCGCTCGATGACCTTCCGCTTTGTCGCCAACGTTGACGGCGCTGACTTCCATGAGGCGACGCAGGATCTGGATGCGGCGGAGACGCTGTTCATCATCTCCTCGAAAACCTTCACCACGCTGGAGACGATGACCAATGCCGCGACGGCACGTGCGTGGCTGACGGGCAAGCTCGGCAGCGATGCCGCGGTGGCCAAACATTTTGTTGCTGTATCGACAAACATTGATGGAGTAACGAAATTCGGCATAGATCCCGCCAACACCTTTGGCTTCTGGGATTGGGTCGGCGGCCGGTATTCCATGGACAGCGCAATCGGACTGTCAACGATGCTCGCCATCGGGCCGGAGAACTACCGCGCGCTGCTCGGCGGCTTCCATGCAATGGATGAACATTTCCGCACCGCACCGGCGGCCCGGAACCTGCCGCTGCTGCTCGGGCTTTTGACTGTCTGGTACAACAACTTTTTCGGCGCCCAAAGCTACGGCGTGATGCCCTACGCCGCACCGCTGGCGCGCTTTCCCGCCTATCTCCAGCAGTTGCAGATGGAAAGCAACGGCAAGCATGTCGATCTCGATGGGCATGTGGTTAACTATGAAACCGGTCCGGTCGTCTGGGGAGAGCCGGGCACTGACAGCCAGCACTCGTTCTTCCAGCTTCTCCACCAGGGCACCAAACTCGTTCCTTGCGACCTGATCGGCTTCTGCCAGCCGCTGAGTCCGTTAACCGCGCAGCATGACCTGCTGATGGCGAACCTGATCGCCCAGGCCGAGGCCCTGGCATTCGGCAAGACCGACGACGAACTGAAGGCGGAAGGATCGCCCGATTTCCAGCGGCCGTTCCGCGTCATGCAAGGCAACCGGCCGACCAACATGATCCTGGCGGAAAAGCTCGATCCGGCGACGCTCGGCAGCCTGGTGGCGCTGTATGAGCACAGCGTGTTCACCCAGGGCGCGATCTGGGCGATCGACAGCTTCGACCAGTGGGGCGTCGAACTCGGCAAGGCGCTGGCCAGCCGGATCATTCCGGAACTTGATCACGACCGGCAACCGAAGCTTGGGCACGATGCATCCACCAATGCGCTGATCAGCCGCTACCGCCGGCTTCGGGGATAGGGCAATCCCTGAAGCACCGATTCCCGCTGGCTGCATAAATCCCCCGCTGCCTGCATAAGTCCAATGCTGCGGCGGCGGATTATCCTTGTTCCGGTCCGTCTCCACTTGCCGGTCCATGAAAGCCGGGCAAATCGCCCGGCTGGAAATGGAGAATTCCGATGAAGACCATGTTCTTCGCCGCGTTGGCAGCGATCAGCTTCTCTGCCGCGGTCGTCCCCGCGGCAAGCGCCGCCAGCTTCCATAACGGCAGCTCGGTTGCCGGCAATGCCGCGGCGACGCGGCTTCAGCAGACCGGCGCTTACAGCCAGTAAGCCGGCGCCGACGAACAACCGCTTCGCAGGGGTGCGGCCTCAAAACCGTCATGGCCCGGACATGCCGGGCCATGACGTGACCGGTTGCCCCAACGCAAAAAATCCGGTCCGCGGGCCGGCAGTGGAGAGCGCTGCAAAGGGGTCAGGCGACCAGCGCCGGACGCCTGACCAGGCAACGCCACACGCCACTCTTGCATCTGACGCGTGAGTCGCAGGGCGCATCAGCCGTGCTGTCCATGCGGTCGGCCTCATATTCCAGATAGATGGCAGTCAAAAGCGCCAAATGTTCAGCGCTACGCGCCCTGAGTTCGCTCGCCTGACGCAGCAGGCATTCGCGTATTGTCTCCGGCGCCATGGCTCCCCCGTCATACCGCCCTTCGCAGCGGCGACGACTTAATCGCGGTTGTATATGTCGTGTCAACACGATCATCATTCCGTCATGTTATCGCGGCGGATGCCATTCAAGCTGCACGAACGGCGGCGCCTCGCCGGCATCCGCGAAGCCGGCGCGGCGGCACATCCGCAGCGACCGCTCGTTGTTCCACAGCACCTGGCAGCGCACCACCGGGCAACGTCCGGCCAGGTCTGCCAGCACTGCGGACAGAAGCGCCGTGCCGAGTCCGGCGCCCTGGCGATCCGGCAGCAGGCCGATATCGACGATGCAGCCCGCTTGGTCGTCCGCATGCACGATCAGCCGCCCGACGGCCACGCTGTCGCGCTCGACGATGTCGAAGCGGGCATCCGGATACTGCGCCCGATAGCTGCGCGTCTGCGAATCGAACTGCATGCGCATCAGCGTCTCGCGCGTCGCCTCGTCCACCGGCATGGCGGACAGGACCGGCAGGTTATGGCAGCGGAACAGCGCGTAGAGGAAACCGGAGTCGTTCGGAAGCTCCGGTCGCAGCACGACCGGTCCGGGGACGATATCCAGGACTCTGACTTCGTGCACGGCCGGCAAGCCTTTACGGATAATATCGTTGCGGATAGATAGCGGTAATTGAATTGCGTCCATGCCAAAATCCCGAAGGAACGCGCCATGGCTGATTTTTCCCGCCACGAGGATTTCCTGCCTTATGCCGGCAGGACGTTCTGCTTTTCCGGCCAAACCGTCACGCTGGTGCTGGCGGAGATCAAGGCGATGCCCCGCGCCGCCATCCCCGGGGCGGAACGCATCCCGTTCAGCCTGATCTTCCATGGTTCGGCCGGCGATGTGCTGCCGGAAGGGCTTTACGCGGCGGCGATCGAAGCCGGGCCGAAGGTCGATCTGTACATCATGCCTGTCCATACGCGGGCCGCGGGCAGGCAGGAATACCAGGCGGTTTTCAACTGACGGCGGCACAGGTTTTCGGGGCGCCCCGAAAACCCTGTGCCGAAGCGCCCGGTGCCGATTACGGGCGTGCCGGCCACAAACCCTGCAGCGCGATGCAGAAGTTCAGGCCAACAAACGGCATCATGTTGCCATGCGCCTGGCCCCCTGCCTGCGCGACCGCTGTCCCGTCCAGCGCGGCCTTGGGCGCCGAATCGGCAACCAGGTAGTTGATGGCCACCGGTGAGGAACTGGCAAGCTTGCCGCTGCCCTGAGCCAGCGCGACCCCGGTGCCAGGCTCGTTGGTATTGCTGGCCGGTGCGGGATTTGCCGCGGCGTGCAGCGTGTGGATGTGCACCGGCGTCTCGGCGGCCGTCAGCGCATGGGTTTCCTCGCCGAACCGGGCGCCAACCTGCCGCGGCGTGACGCCCTCGCCCGCGCCCTGTCCCACCGCCAGACGGCCGCGCAGGTCGGGGAGCGCGAAGTTCGTCCTCCCGTCGCCGCCGAAAGTCACGCCAATCAGCGCGAACAACGCCTGATTCTGGGCGATCGGCAGCATTTGCCCGTTGCATTGCGCCCAGCCTCTGGGGGCGAAGCCGAATCCAAAAATCTCGATCTGACCGACATACGGGTCCATTATCTCATCCTCCGAGGTATGCGGCCGCCAAAACGCGGCCTGTCCGGTTCTGCCTGGTATTGCCGAGGACGTTACTGCCGCATGGGAAAAACGCCCTGCAGGGCGATGCAGTAGCGCAGCGCCAGCGATGGCTGGATGTTGTTGTGGGGCTGCGACGTTCCGGCCGGACCGATCGCGTTCGCCGCCAGGGCAGTATCCGGGTTGGCCGCATTGTAGATGTTGCCCTTGTTCGCCTCGCGTCCGTCCGGCGTAATCGAGTTTGCGAATAACGCGCCGGCCGGAGACGTGGCCGTGGCCTGGGCTGTCGTGGCATTCAATGCGTGCGTATGCGCGGGCAAACTGCCTTGCGTCAGCGTCACGGTCTCGACGCCGCCCTCGGAGCCGATGACGTAGTCTGATGCGGCGGGCGCCTCGCCCTGGCCCACCGCGACCCGGCCGTTCAGGTTTGGCAATGCAAAGTTGCTTGTGCCATTGCCGCCGTAAGCGGTGCCCAACAAGGCAAACAAGATCGAGTTCTGCGGAATCGGCAGCAGTTGCCCGGCGCAGTCCGCCCAGCCCTCGGGGGCGTAGGTATAGGGGAACAGAGTAATCTGACCGATAAAGGGTTCCGACATGGATATCTCCCGGATATGCGATTGCCGCGCCGTCGCGGGCAAGGACTGGTTAGTCTTGAGTCGGGTAAGCCCCGTTGCTGCAGATGATGTAGTTGATGGCCAGGTAGGGCTGCCGGTTCTCGTGCGGCTGCCCGCCGCCCGTGGTGCCGATCGTGGCCGGCGACAGGGTCGTTTTTGCCGGGGCCGGCGCGTACAGGTTGAAGCCTGCGGTTGAGTTTGGTGCGATCACGAGATTGCCTGCCGGCTTGGACGCGGTTCCCGGGTTGGTGGACACGGCTAGCGTATGCGAATGCGCTCCGGCCTGGGATGCCGCCAGCGCAGCGGTTTCGCTGCCGCCGGCCTGGCCGAGCGGATGGAGGCTTGCGCCCTGGCCCTGGCCCTGGCCGAGTGCTGCGCGTCCGCGCAGGTCGGGCACGGCGAAGTTTGTCGTTCCGTTGCCGCCATAGGTGGTGCCGAGCAGACTAAACAGCGCCTGGTTGTCATTAATCGGCACGAGCTGGCCGTTGCAAGCCAACCAGCCTACCGGGGTATAATTGAAGCCCACAGCAAGTATCTGCCCAATAAAGGGATCTGACATAACTTTGCTCCTCCGTGCTTTGCCCCGTTCGGGGCAAATTTGCGTCACGACGCGTCTTTAGAACAGTGTTGTAATCGGAATCAACAAAAACAGGTATCTCAGGGGCAATTTTAATTTTGAGCCGTCCGTTTTTTAGTATGTTGCAGGACAACACAACCTTAGATAGCAGTCGTAACGCAACTCGGCCGCGAGTCCGCCGGGGGCATGTCTCAAAATCCGGGCGTATGTGGCGTGTCGGGCGCCTTGTACAAAAAACAGCTAAAATCTGACATAAATGAACAAAAATGGATGTTGAGGTACATCATATCTTTGACCTAATAGTGCCGTTATCGGTCCGGGTCGCTTGCCAATCGATGGTCGACCACGCACGGAACCGCGTCCGGCGCTGCCGCCGGGCCGGCGGCATGGATTCAGGGGGACGGCACTATGACTGCACGGAACGGTTGGCGCCAGGCGACGGGACTTGTACAGAAGCCTGACGACGCGGATGAGGTCTTCGGAACGTCCTACGCTGCCAGCCAGGATACGGACGCTATCGCCGCCCCGTCGCAGATCGTCTTCATTGAAGGCAACGTTCCCGACGCCCGCCAGCTGGCGGAGGGCGTCGCCGCGGGCACGCTGGCGGTTATCCTCAACCCGGATGCGGACGGCGTTCAGCAGATCGCCACCTATCTCGCCAGCCATGCCTTCGCCAACCTGGCTGCCATAGATATTGTCGCGCATGGCGCCGACGGCGCGGTGTCGCTCGGCAGCGCCACGCTCAGCGCCGCGTCGATTCCGCAGTACCAGGCCGCGCTCGCCAGCATCGGCGCGGCGTTGCAGCCGGGCGGCGACCTTAATCTGTACAGTTGCGATGTCGCGCAGGACGCCGGCGGCACGGCGTTCATCCAGCAACTGTCGCAGGCGACCGGCGGAGCGAATGTCGGCGCGGCCTCTCATCTTGTCGGCGATGCGGCGGGCGGCGGCAGCTGGGACCTCAACGTCGATACCGGGACGGTTGCCGTGAGCAACCCGTTCACCGCGGCGACGCTGGCCGGCTATGAGGGTGAACTTTCGGGCGCCGGCGGGGAGGTTCTGTTCGCTACCTTCTTCAACGGCGGAACCACCGGCGAGGTTGCCGGCGAGTCGCGGGTCGAAGAACTGCTTGTCAATGCCTCCGGCACCGTGACCGGCACGGTCGATGTCATCGACCAGACGCTGAACAGCAGCCTGTATCAACCGTTTGGCTTCGCCTACGATTCCTTGCTGGGCAAATACGTCGTCGTCAACAGCGACGATAACGGCATCAACCAGATCGCCACCGGCACGCTGGGCAGTTCGGTCCTGACACAGCTCGTCAGCATGCCGACCGACGGTCAGTATGACCAATATTACAACGGGATCGCCTTGGATCAGGCGACCGGGACTGTCTATTTCGGCGAAGTGACCGCACCGGCCGCCGGCGGAACCGGGGGCATCTACGAGATCAACATCAATGGTGGAGCTGTCACCGCGCTGGCCACCGGCCTGGGCGATCCGAACGAAATCGCGCTCGACGCGGGCGACG
The DNA here is from genome assembly GCF_903915725.1 of uncultured Rhodopila sp. Taxonomy (GTDB): domain Bacteria; phylum Pseudomonadota; class Alphaproteobacteria; order Acetobacterales; family Acetobacteraceae; genus Rhodopila. The sequence continues at coordinate 2,337 of NZ_CAIWTY010000013.1, read as the reverse complement.
GCATTGCGTTCTTCACCGATATCGACTGGCTCTACGGCACCGGCATCAGCAACCTCGATGTCGTCAATCTCGCCTCCGGCGCGGTGACCAACCTCAACAGCGAACTCAGCGCCGCGGTGCAGGCCGGCATCGACGACTTCACGACGGGCGTCGGCATTTTCGGCATCGCCGTGGATGCCGCCACTCATACGATCTACTTCACCTCCAACGACTATAACAACAACGAAACCGGCTACATCATGAAAGCCGCCTACTCGGTCACGGGATCGGGTAGCAGCGCGGCGGTGACGATCACCGCCTCGACCATGATGTACTCGGGGGCCAATCTCGGCAGCCCGGGTGCGATCAGCATCGATCCCGCGGCAGGGGTGTTCTTTGTCAACAGCATCCAGCCCGGCCAGGTGCTCGAGGGCAGCCTGTCCCACACCGGCGGCGGCGGATCGCTGACCGCCGTCTATTCCGACGGGTCCGCATCATGGGGCGACAGCCTGTTCACGGCGCCGCTGCCAACGGTTACCGCCGCTGGGACGGTCACCTTCAACACCGGCGATTCGCCGATCGCTCTGGACAGCAGCCTGACGCTGGCGGACGCCGACAGTTCGACGCTGGCCAGCGCCATCGTGATCGATGGCAATTTCATCACCGGCGACACGCTGACGGTGGGTGCCGCCGGCGGCCTGTCGCACAGCTTCAGCAACGGCACCCTGACGCTGAGCGGCGCCGCGAGCCTAGCGGTCTACCAGACGGCGCTGCGGTCGGTTGCGTTCGGCTTCAGCCCCGGATCCGGCGATCCGACCGGCGGCGGCGGCGATCCGAGCCGCTCGATCTCCTGGACCGTCAATGACGGCGCCCTCACCAGCCAGGTGGCGACAAGCTCTCTGACGGCGACGGATACCGGTGGGGTGGTGGCGCCAACGGTAACCGCGGGCGGGACGGTCACGTTTACCGGCGGCGGCTCGGCGGTCACGCTCGACAGCGGCCTGACGCTCACCGAATCCGGCACGACGCTGGCCGGCGCGACGGTGACCATCGGCGGGTTCATCAGCGGAGATACGCTGACCGTCGGCACCCTTGGCGGTCTGACCGAGGCGTTCAACAGCGGCACGCTGACGCTGAGCGGCACCGCCAGCCTGGCGACCTATCAGACGGCGTTGGACTCCGTTGACTATGGCTTCAGCGCGTCCGGCGGCGACCCGACCGGTGGCGGGACGCACACCAGCCGATCGATTTCCTGGGTGGTCAACGACGGCACTACGGCGAGCACCGCCGCAAGCAGCACGTTGGATACGGTGCATGCCGCTCCGACGGTCACTGCATCGGGAACCGCCACGTTCACCGGCGGCGGTTCCGCGGTCATCCTGGATGCAGCCCTTGCGGTTGCCGACGCCGACAGCGCCGGCAACCTCGCCAGTGCAACGGTGATCCTTGGCGGCTTCATCAGCGGCGATACGCTGACCGTCGGCACCGCGGGCGGCCTGACCATCGGCTTCAGCAACGGCACGCTGAGCCTGAGCGGTACGGCCAGCGTGGCGACCTATCAGACGGCGCTGGAGTCCGTTGCGTATGGCTTCAGCCCGGCCAACGGCGACCCGACCGGCGGCGGTTCCCATACCAGCCGCTCGATTTCCTGGTCGGTCAACGACGGCGTGGCGTCAAGCACGGCTGGCAGCAGCACACTGGATACGGTGCACGCGGCCCCGGCCATCACCGCCGGCGGCACGGTCAGCTACACCGGTGGCGGTTCGGCCGTGGTGCTGGACTCCGGCCTGGTCGTGACCGACCCGGACAGCGGCGGCATCATCAACAGCGCAACGATCGGCATTGGCGGCGCGATCAGCGGCGACACGCTGAATTTCACCAACCAGAACGGCATCGCCGGCAGTTTCAACAGCGGCACGGGCGTCCTGACCCTCAGCGGGACCGCCACCGTCGCGCAATACCAGAGCGCGCTCGACTCCGTCACCTACAGCTCCTCGGCGGGCGATCCGAGCGCCGCGGGCAACCACCCCAGCCGGACGATTTCCTGGTCGGTGAATGACGGCGTTGCCGCCAGCAGCAGTGCCGGCAGCACGTTGGACACGCTGGCCCCGCATAACGGGCCGACGGTGACCGCGTCCGGCACCGTCAGCTTCACCGGTGGCGGCTCCGCGGTCACGTTGGACAGCGGACTGAGCCTGACGGAAGCTGGCTCGACCCTGGCCAGCGCGACGGTCATCATCGGCGGGTTTGTCAGCGGCGATACGTTGACAGTCGGCACGGCGGGTGGGCTGACAACCAGCTTCAGTAACGGCACGCTGACCCTGAGTGGCACCGCCAGCCTGGCGACCTACCAGGCGG
>NZ_CAIWTY010000012.1 GCF_903915725.1 uncultured Rhodopila sp. | reverse complement strand
TCGGGGCCACCGCAGAGAGTTCAGCCTCAACACGATCGCAGCATGAGGTTGGCTCAACGCCGGCCCGCCACGCCAGCATTTTCATCCATGGCGGTGCCCGGTGCGGGCTGGGAGACTGCGTCGAAACGCGGACTTTATCCGGCCGCCTGCGCCGCCGGGTTCCCACCTCAACAGCGAGGACCGAACGCGCGATGACAACTCATCCGTTTCCCGTCATTGTGCGGCCACGCTTCTGAACGGATTCCGATGCCGCGGCTGATCGAAATCTTCCTTTTCCTGGCACCCTTCATCGGGTTCGCAGTCTGGAGGCTGCTGTTTCCCTCGCCGCTGCCGCCGCTCTGGCTGGTCGCCTCGCTGGCGGCCTTCCTGGCGGCGATGCTGGCGGCGCTGCTCTGGATGTGGCACGCCGATGCGGGTGACGGGAAGATCCGCTACGTGCCGGCCCGCATGCAGGACGGCCGGGTCGTCAAGCCGCAACCCCAGCCACCGTGACCGAAGCCGAACCCGCCGCGCTGCGCCTGGACCCGCCGCCGTTCGGGAACGACACCGCGCTTGCGGCGGTGTGGGACGCGCTGCCGGAGGCGCGGATCGCCGGCGGTGCGGTGCGCGACGTCCTGGCGGGCCGCCCGGTATCGGACATCGACCTCGCCACGCCGCGCACCCCGGACGCGGTGACGGACGCGCTACAAAAATCCGGTTTGCGCGTCATACCGACGGGCCTGGCCCATGGGACGGTGACCGCCCTGGTGAATGGGCGGGGGTTCGAGGTGACAACCCTGCGCCGGGATGTCGAAACCGACGGCCGCCACGCCGTGGTCGCCTTTACCGCCGACTGGCGGCAGGACGCCTCGCGCCGGGATTTCACCATCAACGCGATGTCGATGGCGCGCGACGGCAGCGTGTTCGATTATTTCGGCGGCGCGGACGATCTGGCGGCCGGCCGGGTCCGCTTCGTCGGCGATCCGGCGACCCGCATCGCGGAGGACTACCTCCGCATCCTGCGCTTCTTCCGGTTCCAGGGACGCTACGGACGCGTGCCTCCGGACGGCGAGACCGAAGCTGCCCTGCGCGCCGGCGTTCCCGGCCTGGCGCGGCTGTCGGCCGAGCGCATCTGGAACGAACTGCGGTTGATCCTGAACGCGGAGGATCCGTCGGCGACCGTCTCGCTGATGGATGCCCTGGGCGTCTGGCATGCGGTGCTGCCCGAAGCGACCGCGATCTCGCGGCTGCAAGGGCTGCCGCCCGATCCGCTGTTGCGCCTGGCGGCGATGCTGACAGCCGAGCCGCTGGCGCTGGCGCTCCGGCTCAAGCTTTCCAACGAGGATCGCGATCGGCTGGTCCGGTTGCTGACCACGCCCTCGCCCCGGCCGGACGACGATGATGCCACCCTGCGCCGCCTGCTGGCGGATCACGAACTGGAGGACCTGATCGGCCGGGTGTGGCTGGATCGCGGGCCGGAGACGCTGCGGCAGCGCCTGGCCGGAATGACGCGGCCGTTGTTTCCGCTGGAAGGGCGCGACGTGGTGGCGCTCGGCGTGGCTCCCGGGCCGCGCGTCGGCGCGCTGCTGCGGCAGGTGCGGCAGTGGTGGCTGGATGGCGGCTGCATCGCGGACAAGGCGGCCTGCGGCGCGGAGCTGGCGCGCCAATCTTGCGCCCCGCCCTGAACTGCCCAACATGTGGGTAAAGAGGTGAAATCCATGGCGAATATCGAGATTTACACGCAGCCCTGGTGCCCGTACTGCGAGCGCGCGGTGGAATTGCTGACCAGTAAAGGCGTCGCATTCCGGGAGATCGATGCCCCCGGCGGATCACGCGAGCGGGCGGAGGCGCGGCAGCGGTCGGGGGGCCGGACCAGCGCGCCGCAGATCTTCATCGACGGCCGGCATATCGGCGGCTGCGACGACCTGATAGCGCTGGACCGCGCGGGAGAGCTGGATGCCCTGCTTGCCCCCGGGTGAAATTCATTGGCGCGCCGCTGGGGGCGGTGCAAGATTGCAGCATGGTCTGTAACTATAATGGCTCCCGTCAGGACGAGGCATGATCCACTACCAGTTGCGGTGCACCCGGGAGCACGGTTTTGACGGCTGGTTCAAGGACAGCGCCACGTTCGAACAGCAAGCGAAGCTCGGCCTGATCGAGTGCCCGGAATGCGGCGGCACCGAGGTGGAGCGCGCGCTGATGGCGCCTGCGGTGTCCAGGCGCGCTGCCCCGCCGATGCCGATCGAAGCGCCGCAGTCCCCGGCGGCGGCATCACCATCGGCATCGCCATCGGCGGTGGCGCCGGTTGAGGTGCCCGCCGAGGTGAAGCTGGCCGCAGGCCGCATCCCGGCTCAGGTCGTGGCGGTGCTCCAGCGCATCCGCGCCGAGGAGGAGAAGAACTGCGACTATGTCGGCCCGGACTTCGCGGATGAGGCGCGGAAGATTCATCACGGTGAGACGGAGCGTCGCAGCATCTACGGCGAAGCCACCGAGGAAGAGGCGGAAAGCCTGGCCGAGGAGGGGATCGATATCGGCCGGATTCCCTGGGTGCCGCGCGCCGACGGGTGAGGGAGCGCCGATGCTCCTCCCGTCATGGCGGGGCGGTTGGTGTCCCGTCGTCATGGTGCGCGAAGGCGCACCATCCACGCCTTACGATGCATGACCCGGCACACGGCGTGGATGCCGACCTTCGTCGCATGACTAGGCCGCGCGGCCGGAGAGTCGCTATAACGGCGGACTGCTATTATCAGCAGGCCGGTGCTACTCCAGACCTCGGATGCGAATGAGAAACTGCTTCTTGCGCTCATGCCGTTCGCGGATAGCCACAAGCCTGCGAGCGAAATCAACCGTCTGGCCGCGTTCTTCGGCAATTTCCCGCATCTCGGACAACAGCGACGCGGCGGCTGTATAGCCTTTCGCGCTGGAGGTCTCGATGTCCGCCTCGATCTCCCGCCAGACGGCCTCACCGCGACGGATCAGCGCATCCCGGCGTGCCCGCTCTTCTTTCCGGGCCCTCTCGTCCGCCAGGCGGCGCTGTTCCGCTGACTTTCGCGCCTCGGCTGCCTCGCGTTCTTCGCGCTGCACCTCGGCCCGGGCGAGAAGCTCTGCGGCGGTGCGGCGGGCGGCTTGCGGGGCCCCGGGCTGACCCTGCCGGACCGCCGCCCGTAAATCGGCTGCCGCCAGCGGGTCGCTTTCGAACAACCGCAGCAGAAGCGCGTTCTTCCCGGGTCCGTCCATCGCCGCGATCACAGCCTGCGCGGCGCCAGGGGCAATCTGCTCCATCGACACCCGCTCGGCGGCGGCGGCGGCCAGGTCGGGGTCGATACCGAAGAAATTGACGAACGCCTCAAGCGCATCCGTCATCGGACCGATGCCCGGCAGCGGTTCGGGCTCGTCCGGCTCGATCCCCTCCGCCTCGACCGCCATCAGCCAGAGCAAATACAGCACCCTTGAATCGCCGCCCAGAAGATCGGCTCGCAGCGGCGCCAGCGAGGCGAGCCAGCCCGGGCCGTCCTCCACCGATTCACCGCCTTCTTCATCGTTGCGACGGATGTCGAGGATGAAGTTGTCGCCCGCCTCAATGACAGTCAGGCAGTCCGCCGCATCGCCGATGTGATCCACGAACGGACGATCCAGCAGGCGCGCCGGGAGACGGATCATCAGCCGCCGGGAACCCCAGTTCGCCACGTAAGCGTGCAGATCGAACCATGTCTGCATCAGCTTCACCGGGTCGCCGCGGAAGTCTCCGAAGTTGTACTCGTTGGTGAAACTGGTTGCGGTAATCGTGGCGCGGCTCGACAACGACCGCAGCGCCTGCCGATCGGCCGGGGTTAGCGGCCGATCGGCAGCCTGGAATTCATAGTATTGGTATTCGCTCAACGGGAACTCCGCGCGGCCGGTTTGAACAGACGGACAGTGTTCCCATGATGCGGGCGATTCGGCCAAACGGAAGCGGCACCGCGGTCTGCTTCCGGACGGAGCGCGTTGCCGCGCCATTCCGGGTGGGAAGCCGGGCTTCGGACCGTCGCTTTTCTAACACAGTCTCCGCCGGTGCGGCGAAGGCCGGGTGGACCGCCTCTATCGGTTTTCGCAGCAGCAGAAAACAAGATGCAACACAGATTACAGAGATTAAGCGCATCGGCCAGCGGGAGGGGTGGTACCCCCCGAGCCATTCGACCATTCAGATCGATGACCGCCGGCTGAAACCGACATCGCCTGCTCGAAAACCCCGGGCGCTTCAGGCGCTCACAACAATGACTTCGCATGGTCGAGCACCATGCCGCACACCTTCTGGGTAACCTGCTCCTTCACGCCGCTGCCGCTCAGGCTGAAGCTCTGGCCATTTCCGGTTTGCAGCAAGCCGTTGTTGCCGGCCTTGAAGCCGCTGTCGTTGACGCCCTGTCCGGACCCGGTGACCTTGCTGACCATCGAATCCTTAACCGAGGAAGCCGCGCTGCCGCTAACCAGCTTGTTGCGCACGCAGTACTGCAGCACCCCGGCCGTGTTGCTCGGGCTGGCCTGGGTGACCGAGGGCAGCCCTCCGGTCAGTCCGCCCATCGCCCCGCCGGCGCCGCCGCTTTGTCCCGATCCGACCGCGCCCTTCAACTGATCCATAAGCTGCGCCCCGGCAGGCGAAACCTGCATCGCGACCGCGGCCAGGGCGGCAAAGCCCACCAGGGATGTCGTAAGGCGCATGCTGAATACTCCTGCTCACCGATGAGCGGGGAGACTTAGCCATCAATCAGAGCGACACACCAGCCGCCGGGCTGCTTCGCATCATCGTGACGCTGGATCACTCCGCCGGAAGCGGCTCCGCCGCGATATCTTCGGTCAGGTCCACCGCGACGTCGCCGCGCAAAACCTTCTGCGCCAACGCCACGTCCAGATCGCCCTCCCATGCGCCAATCACCACCGTGGCGACGCAGTTGCCGATCAGGTTGCCCAAAGCGCGCGCCATGCCGATGAACCAGTCGACCGAGAGCACCAGCACCAGGCCGATGGCCGGGATCGCCGGCACCGCGTTCAGGGTTGCCGCCAGGATGACGATGGCAGACCCGGGCACGCCGTGCGCGCCCTTCGATGTCACCAGCGAAATCCCTAGCACCAGCAGCAGGTCGCCGAACGACAGCGGCGTATTGGTCGCCTGGGCGATGAACACCGTCGCCAGGGTCAGGTAGATCGAGAACGCATCGAGGTTGAACGAATACCCCGTCGGCACCACCAGCCCGACGACCGAGTCCTTGACACCCATCCGCTCCAGCTTGCGCATGATCTGCGGCAGCACCGCATCGGACGAGGCGGTGGCCAGCACGATCGTCAGCTCCTCCCGGAAATAGGCCAGGAAGCGCAGGATGTTCAGTCCGGTGAAGACCCGCATCACCGTGCCGAGCACGACGACGACGAAAATCGCCACGGACACCCAGAACAGCGCGACCAGGGAGATCAGTTGCTGCAGCGAGCCGACGCCATATTGGCCTACAGTATAGGCAACCGCCCCCAGCACGCCCAACGGTGCCAGCCGAACGATCAATCCCATCGCGCGGAACAGCACGACCGAGACGGACTCGATCATCTCCGACACCGGCTTGCCGCGCTCCCCCACCAAAGCGAGGCTGACGCCGAACACGATGGCGAAGAACAGCACCTGCAGCACGTCGTTGCGCGACAGCGCGTCGAACGAGGTCGTCGGGATGATGTTCAGGATGAAGCTGCCGATGCCGCCGCCCGACAGCTTGTGGGCGTTGTCGGCGTATGTGCTAAGCGCGTGGCTGTCGAGGCTGGCGACGTTGATGTTCATGCCTTTGCCGGGCGCCACCAGGAACGCCAGCAGCAGGCCGACGATCAGCGCGACGGTGGTCATAACCTCGAAGTAGATCAATGCCTTGCCACCGACCCGGCCGACTTTCTTCAGGTCCCCAGCCCCGGCGATGCCGTGCACGACGACGCAGAACACAATCGGCGCGACGATCATCGAGATCAGCTTGAGGAAGGCATCGCTGAAGAATTTCAGCCCGGTGGCGAAGCCCGGCACCGCCACGCCGAGCGCGATGCCGAGCACCAGCCCTGCCACGACCTGCACGAACAGCGATTTATACAGCGGAGACGGCGGTTTCGGCGATGCTGCGGTAGCGTGCATGGCGACTGGTCCTGTCAGGGGATGATATCGCGGGCCGATTCGGGCCGGAGGCAACGGTCAAAGCAGCAAGCCGCGTGCCAGATCCGGCGGTTCGCCGCGATTGCGCCGCCGCCGCGGCATTTGGGCTTGATTTCGCAACGGGGTTCATCATATAGTGAACATATCAAGAACGTTTACTCAATCCCCGGACCCTGTCATGCCCGAACCCGACGCCGCCCAATCCCAGCCACGCCCACCCCGGACGGATACCGCGCAACTGGATCTGTTCGACCAGGCCCTGATCAACCTGGTCCCGTTCTTCATGGACGGCGCGGAGGGCGATCCGGCCAGGGCGCGCAGTGCCGTGCTCGAACTGCTGAGATCCTATGCCCCCCGCTCGGCGGTGGAGCTTCAGCTCATCACCGAGACCATCGCTTTTTCGCACTCGGCGTTGGACAACCTGCGCCGGGCCCAGACCAACCGGACGATGCCGGACGTGCAGCGCGAGGCGCTGCGGACCAAGGCGGTATCGCTGAGTGCCGCCGGGCACCGTGCGACACGGACTCTGGACAGGATGTATGCTGGGGGCCGGCCGCAGGCCGCGCCGCACCCCGGGGCGGCGAAGGCGCCGGAGGCGAACGCTGGCCGCGACCAGGCGGCCATCCTGCGGGCGGTGCATGAGAGGATGGCTCAGCAGCGGGCGCAGACGGCGGCGCAACAGCAAGCTGCGGGCGATCCCGGTGCCTTCATGAACCGCGAGCAGCGCCGGGCGGCCGAACTCGACGCGAGGCGGGACGCAAGGCGGGCGGCAGGTTAGGCTTTCATGCCCCCGCGGCGACGTTCCCCGACGCCAGTAGCGCATTGATCCGGTCCGCAAGCTGCAAGCCCGAAACCGGTTTGCGCAGCAGCGAGAACGAGCCGCTCAACGCGCCGCCGACGGCCAGCGCCGCGCCGTCGCCGGCATACCCGGTCAGCAACACCGCCGGCAGCCCCGGACGCTGCTGCTGCGCCATGCGGATCAGGGCCAACCCGTCCATGCCCGGCATCGTCAGGTCCGACACGATGATGTCTACCCGGTCGCCGGCCGCCAGCGCGGCCAACGCAGCGGGCCCGCTATTCGCCCTTTGCACGGTATAGCCTGCATCCTCCAGCGACGCGGCCAGCACATCGCAGACCAGCGCATCGTCATCGACCAGCAGCACGCGGGCGCCTCCGCTCTCAAGGTCATCGGCACCCGGGGCCGCGGACCCCGGTTCCGGCGGAGCCTTGGCCTGAGGCAGCCAGAACGTGATGCTGGTTCCCTGGCCGACAGTGCTGTCGATCGACAACCCGCCACCGCTCTGCTCGACGAAGCCCTTCGCCATCGCCAGGCCCAGGCCGGTGCCGCGTCCGGTCTCCTTGGTCGTGAAGAACGGCTCGGTGACGCGCGCCAGGACCGTGCGATCCATCCCGCTGCCGGTGTCCGCGACGACGATCCGCACATAGCGGCCGGGCGGCAAGCCGTTCAGATTCGGCATCGCGGCGGTCACCTCCTCGGCATCGGCCGACAGGGTCAGCGTGCCGCCGGACGGCATCGCGTCCCGGGCATTCGTCGCCAGATTGACCAGGACCGTCTCCAACTGCCCCCTGTCGGCGAACAGCGGCGGAAGGTCAGGAGCGACGTTGACCTTGCAGACAACCGATCCGCCGAGCGTGTGCGTCAGCACCTCGCCCATATCGCGCAACAACTCGCCGGCATCCAGGCTCTCCGCGCGCAGGTCGCCGCGCCGGGCGAAGGCCAGCAGGCGGCTGGTGATCGCCGCGCCACGCCGCGCCGCATCCGCCACCATGCGGGCGTTGCGCAGCACCCGGTCGATGTCGCTCGGGCGCCGCTCGATCAGCGCCGCGCCGCCGGCCACCGCCTGCAGCACATTGTTGAAATCATGCGCGATGCCGCCCGCGATCTGTCCCAGCGCCTGCAAACGCTCGGCATGCGCCGCGCGCTGCTGGGCCGCTTCGCGCGCCGCCATCTCCTCCCGCACGCGCTGCTCCAGCCGGACATTGGTCTGCTGCTGGACGTCCTTGAGGCGCTTCTCGGCATCGACGTCCTGCAGGATCGCGAGAACCTCCTGCACATCGCCGTTCTCCCGCCGCAGCGGCAGGCTGCCGACGGTGATCCAGGTTTCGGTCCCGTCGGCGGCGCGGTGGAGAAATTCGTCTCCCGGCAGCACCGTCTCACCGCGCAAGGCCCGCTCGATCGGGAAGTCCTCGGCCGCCACGCGGCTGCCGTCGGGGTGATGGGCGATCCATTGATCCGCCCGCCCGTTGTCCATCGACGGGATCACCGGACCGGTCAGCGCCTGCATGATCGGATTGCCCAGCGTCAGCCAGCCGGAGCGATCGACAATGCCGACGCCGATGGGGAGGGCCTCGATGATTTCGGCGAGCCGGCTTCGCTCGGTCTCCAGCATGTGGATCAGGCGATCGCGCGCCTTTTCGGCCTCGTGCCGGGCGGTGACGTCCATGTTGATGCCGACGACGCGGACGGCGCGTCCATCCGGGCCGCGGATGATCTGGCCGCGGCTCAGCAGGCGCCGGAACGAGCCGTCCGGCAGGATGACGTTATATTCCGAGGCGAACCGGACCCCCGGTGTCTTCACCGCGGAATACAGTTCATCGACCACCCGCGGCATATCGGCGGGGTCGAGCGTCCGCCGCCATTCGTCCGAGGCGGGGCCATCCGGCCGCGGCTCCAGGCCGTGCAGGAACCAGTTGTGGTCGCTCCAGCTCAGCGTTCCCGCGACGACATCCCAGTCCCAGATGCCGAGATTGGCGCCTTGCCGCGCGAGTTCCAGGCGTTCTTCATTGATTCGCAGTCCCGCTTCGGCCCTGCGCAGATCGGTTACATCGATCTGGTTGAGCAGCACCAGGGTCCGCCCGCCAACCACCAGGGGTCCCACCGACACCAGCAGATCGCGCGGGCCTTGCCGCCCCTTCACCCGGGCTTCATAGCGCAGGGTCTGGCCGGCGACGACCGAGCGGCAAATCTCGAAGATCCGCTCCACGCTGGTTCCGAGGCGGAAGTCGGTGATTTTGCACTGGCGGAATTCCTCCGCCGTGCAGCCGACGAAGCCGGCGGCGGCCTTGTTGCAATCGATGATGCGCGTGGTGTCCGGGTCGAGCAGGATCGCCCCGCTCGAGGAACGCTCGAACACCGCGCGGAAACGCTGCTCGCTTTCCGCCAAAGCCCGCGCGGCCTCGCGCCGATGGGCCGAGGCGGCCATGAGCGCGTCGGCCACCATGTCCGTCTCGGGAAGCCCGGTCGGCTCCGCCACCCGCCGATCGGCCGGGTCTCCGCCGGCGGCCAGGCGGCGGAGGCGTTCTATCGGCCGGGTGACATGGCGCGCGGCGAAACTTGCCAACGCCAGGCCGGCAGCCAGCACCAGCAGCCCGGCCACGGCGACTTGCGCGATGGCCGCCCGTGCAGGCGCCAGCAGCACTTCCTCCGGCGCGCCGACAATGACGGACCAGCCGAACGGGTCGACATGGGTATAGGAGGCGACAGCCGGCGCGCCTTCCAGGGTCGGGACGGTCGCGATACCCTCCGGATGGCCTTGGACCGCAGCCCACAGATCGGGAACAATGTGGGTTCCGACAAAGCGATCCGGGTTGGGAACCCGGGCGATGACGGCGCCGGCCTGGTCAACGATGGTCATGATGGTCTGCGGCGGCAAATGCTGCCTGGCGATCAGGTCCGCCATGTCCCGCGGCAGCAGGCGCAGGAACAGGTCGTAGGCGACCTTGCCGTCGCGGAACACCGGAACATCGACGCTGAAGCCGGCCAACCCGGTCGCGTGTCCGACATGCAGGTTGGTGACGAGGGGACGGCCGGTTGTGAATACCTCGGTGCCCGCGGCGGTGGGATCACGGTGCGACAGCGGCGGGCGCGCGTCCGGCGGCAGACCATACATGCGTAGCCGGAACGCATCCGCGGCGGACAGTCCGAGCACCGCGCCCGGCGGTTGCCGTGCCAGAAATGCCTGCGCCTGCCTGTCGAACTGTGTCAGGTCATCGGCTTGCAGGGCCGGTGAGGTCGCCAGGGCTTCCAGCGCGGATACCCGCAACTGCAGTTCGCGCTCCACCGCCACGGCCATGCCGCGGGCCATGGTTCGCAGCCGTTCGTAAACCTGCTGCCGCTCGACCCGATATTCCAAATACTCCCGGACGATCCCCATGCAGACCAGCGGGACGACACTGGCGACGACAAGCAGCAGCAGCCGCGCCCGTAACGACAGGGCGGTGCGGCGTGGCTGCCGCGGGCCGTTGTCCGGCCGCGACTCCGGCGGCGAAACCGGAAGCGCTGTGACGGAGCCGCTCGGGATGGTGTTCCCGTGTGCATTGCGGTACGGAAATCCGATCATCGCCTCCAACAACTCGTCACATTCTGATAGTGCACTTAAACATCGCGCCGGGGTGGCAAAGTCGTTGCACGATATCACAGTTCGGTGAGCGTCATCTGCGGAAAATCCACAGCCATTCCACAGTAGGAAACGTAACATATATGGGATGCATTCCAGCACGATCCGCATCCCATGCGTCGCTTAATTCGAAATATACACCACCTGCGCCGCCGACGCGACCTGATCGGCTTTTTGTCCGGCGTCGATCAAACGGAGTTCAGCTATCGCAGCGCCCCGCTCCGACGAAAAAATCCGACAACACGCCGGTTCGGCTGCCGCGCCTGGCGCGGTAACGCAGGTAGGCCTTGGCCCGGCCGCACGCGGCATCGGCTCCAACCTTGTCCCAATATCCGACCATGGCCGTAGCCTCTCGGTAATGCGTCTTGAATTTGCGGTATTACCCGGTGCGCTTCAACCACGTGTTTCCCCCACCCGGCTTCGGGTCTACAGTCGGCGGCTGCCGCCAGTTCAGGAGTCTCAACCATGGCACCGCCCCCACCCTTCGGCGCCAATTCCGCCGCCGCCCGCGATATTGCCAGCGTCATCCACCCCTACACCGACCTGGAAGCGCACCAGACGGTCGGGCCGGTGGTGATGTCGCGCGGCAAAGGCGTGCGAGTGTGGGACGAGACCGGCAAGGAATACATCGAGGCGGTTGCCGGGCTATGGTGCGCCTCGCTCGGCTTTGACAATGAGCGGCTGGTGCAGGCCGCCGTGACGCAGATGCGCAAGCTGCCATTCTACCACGGCTTCAACGCCAAGTCGCACGACCCGATGATCGACCTGGCGGAGCGGCTGCTGGCCCGCGCGCCGGTGCCCATGAGCAAGGTGTTCTTCGCCAACTCCGGGTCCGAGGCGAACGACTCGGCCATCAAGATGGTCTGGTACATGAACAATGCGCTGGGGCGTCCGGCGAAGAAGAAGATCATCGGGCGGGTGAAGGGCTACCATGGCATCACCATCGGATCTGCTTCGCTGACCGGCCTGCCGGCCAACCACCGCAGCTTCGACGTGCCGCTGGCGGGCTTCCTGCACACCATCACGCCGCATTTCTACCACGGCGCGCTGTCCGGCGAGACCGAGGATGCGTACGCCACACGTTGCGCCGATGAACTGGAAAAGCTGATCCTGGCCGAGGGGCCGGAGACCATCGCCGCGATGTGGGCGGAGCCGATCATGGGGGCCGGCGGGGTGATTTTGCCGCCGCGCGGGTATTTTCCGAAGATCCAGGCGGTGCTGCGGAAGTATGACATCCTGTTCGCCGTCGATGAGGTGATCTGCGGCTTCTGGCGCACCGGCAACTACTGGGGCAGCCAGACTTTCGACATCGACCCCGACATCCTGGTCTGCGCCAAGGCGCTGTCGGCGTCGTATTTGCCGATAAGCGCGGTGCTGGTGACCGACAGGGTGTTCCAGGCGCTGGCGCAGGAGAGCCACGTCATCGGCACCTTCGGCCACGGCTTCACCTACTCCGGTCATCCGGTGCCAGCCGCGGTGGCGATCGAGACGCTGAAGATCTACGACGAGATCGATATCGGCGGCCAGATCGCAGTCACCGGCCCGCATTTCCAGGCCGAACTGCGCCGCCGCTTCGCCGGGCATCCGCTGGTGGGCGAGGTCCGCGGCATCGGCCTGATCGCGGCGGTCGAGCTGTCTCCCGATCCGGTGAATCATGGGAATTTCGATCCGGCGGCGAAGATTGGCCCCCGGCTGGCGAAGCTGTGCGAGGAGCATGGGATTATCAGCCGCTCGGTGGCGAACGACTCGCTGTGCTTCAGCCCGCCGCTGATCATTTCGAAGAATGAGATCGATGAGCTGCTCAACCGGTTCGGCAAGGCGCTGGATGAGCTGACGGTGCAGCTTCGGCGGGAGCAGACCGCCGTGGTGGGGTGAGGAGTGCAATGCCACCCCGGCCTTGCAGCGCCCCGTTGTCGGCGGCGGGCGGCGTGAGCCTCGCCAATCCGTCAGAGCTCAAGGACGGGCGGCACGGGCTTTGTCCCCGTGTCATGGCCGGCCTTGTGCCGGCCATGACACAAGTGGTGGTGCCGACGCCCCCTTCGTTAAGTCAGCGCCCATGCGGCTTGTCCGGGACCACTGTTCCGGCACGTGCCGCGATAGGTGGCCCGGACAAGCCGGGCCATGACGGTTTTGGGAACAGCGTTTGGGTCCGACGGTGTGGCAGCGTCCGTTGTCTTCCCAGTCAGCGCGGGAATGCTCAGGCCTCAGTCGGTGCCGCTGCCGCCCGCCCGGGCTGAACCGTCATTATGCTTCGCCGGTTTATACTCTGCCTCCGCAACATCCAGGCGATTCCACCATCCGCCGCCCACCGACTGGAACAACGCCGCTGTATCAGCGAGGCGATTGGCCTCGGCCTGCACCAGCGAAAGCCGCGCCTGCTGATAGGTTTGTTCCGCGTTCAGCAACGCCAGGTAGGCGATCTGCCCCAGCTTGAGCTGCTGGCGCGTGATCTCAAGGCTGCGCCTGGCGGCCGCCTCAGCGGCAACGGCCGCCCGCAGCGCGTCGGCATCCGACACCAGCGCATGCAGGGTGTCGGCCACGTTCTGCATCCCGGTCAGGACGGTCGCCCGGTACGCCGCGGTTGCCTGATCGAAGGCGGCTTCGGCGGCACGTTGTTTGTGCAGCAGCGTGCCGCCCTCGAAAATCGGTTGCGTCAGGCCCGCCGAAATAGTCCAGAAGGTACTGCCGGGCGTGAACAGCGTGCTGAGCTGGTTGGCGCTGCCGCCAACGACTCCGCCCAGGGTGATTTGTGGCAGTCTGGCAGCGACTGCGACCCCGATCTGTGCGCTCGCCGCGTGCAGCGTTGCCTCCGCGGCCCGGATATCCGGCCGCTGTTCGATCAGCTTCGAGGGCAGGCTTACCGGCAGGTCGACCGGCAGGTCCAGCGCATCGAGTTCGAACCGTTCCGGGATATCGGCGCCCGGTCCGAGCCCGATCAACACGGCGATCTGGTCGCGTTGCTGGGCCAGTTGTTTCTGCAACGGCGGCAGCGCCTGCTGCGCCTGTGCCAGCGCCGCCTCCTGCGCCGCGACATCCGCGCCCGCCACCTGGCCGAGCGCCATCTGCTTCTGAAGGATGCCGAGCAGGTCGCTCTCGATCCGGATGGTTTCCTGCACCGCCGCGATCTGGCCGCGCAGCGAAGCCTCCTGCACCGCCGCCGCGACGACATTCGACGTCAGCGTCAGATAGGTCGCCTGCAACTGAAATTCCTGGTTTTCCGCCTGGGCCGCGAGCGATTCCACCGTCCGCGCATTCTCGCCGAAGATGTCGGGAACGAACGACACGCTGAGCTGCGGCGTGATCAGGCTGTAATACGGATTGCCTGACGCCGACGCCGGCGAAACCGCGCCGATGGGCGTCAGGTTGCGGCTGGCGGACAAACCGGCGGCAATCTGGGGATAATAGACGCCCTTTTGCGCCAGCACGGTCTCGTGCGCCTGGCGCAAGGCGGCGCGGGCCGCGGTGACATTCGGATTGCCCTTCACCGCCTGCTCGACCAGGGCATTCAGCGGCGGGGAGTGAAACAGCGTCCACCACTCGCCGGACAGGTCCGCGCCGGAGACGAAACGCTGCGACGCGCCCGCCGCAGTGTTGGCGGCGGCCGTCGAGGCGGGCAACGGTTCGGGTGTATAGCCGGCATCGGCCGGCGGGGCAGGGCGCTTGTAGTCGGGGCCAACCGCACAGCCGGCCAGCAGCATCAGGACGGCAACGCCGGATCTCCGCATCGTCTCTACTCCGCCGGCTTCGCGGCAAGATCTTCTTCTTCTTTCTCCGGCGCGTTGCGGCGGGAAAACACTTCGATCAGCACCGGCAACGCCAGCAGGATCAGCACCGGCAGCATCAGCGCCCCGCCGACGACCACCAGCGCCAGCGGCCGCTGCACCTGCGAACCGATACCGGTGGACAGGGCGGCCGGCATCAAGCCGACTGCCGCCACGATGCAGGTCATCATCACCGGCCGCAACTGTGTCTGGCAGGTGCGCCAGATGGCGGGGCCACGCTCCATCCCCGCTTCGACGACCCGATTGAAGTAGGTCAGCACGATGATGCCATCCATCGCCGAGATGCCGAACAGGGCGACGAAGCCGATGGCGGCCGAGACACTGAACGGCGTTCCGGTCACGAACAGCGCGAAGACGCCGCCGATAAGCGCCATCGGGATGACGCTGGCGGCCAGCAGCATATCCGTCACCGAGCCGAAATTCACATAAAGCAGCAGGCAGATCAGGACGATCGACAGCGGCACCATCACCGCGAGCCGCCCCAGCGCTTCCTCCAGGTTGCCGAATTCGCCGGCCCATTCGAGATGAAAGCCGCCGGGCAGCAGAACCTGATCGGCCACCTTCTGCTGCGCTTCCAGCACCGCCGTGCCGAGGTCGCGGCCGCGCACGGAGAACTTGATCGGGATGTAGCGCTCCTGCTGCTCCCGGTAGATGAACGCCGCGCCCGACAGCAGCCGCACATCGGCCACGTCGGTCAGCGGTATCGGCGTGATCCCCCCGCTGGCGGTCGGGGCGCCGATATCGATGCGGCGGATGGCGTCCAGGCTTTGGCGGTATTCCGGCGAGAGGCGGACGATGATCGGGAAATTCCGGTCGCTGGCATTCTCGTACAGGTTGCCGGCCGCCTGGCCGCCGATGGCCGCCTGCACCGTCGCGTTGATATCGCCCGGCGCCAGGCCGTAGCGCGCCGCCTTGCCGCGATCGACGTCGATGCGCACAGTCGGCTGCCCGAGCGACGTCAGCACCGCCAGATCGGCGATCCCCGGCACCGATGACATGACGTCCTTGATCTTGTCTGCGGTCCTTTCCAGGGTCTCAAGGTCGTTGCCATAGAGCTTGACCGAGTTCTCGCCCTTCACCCCTGACGCGGCTTCCTCGACATTGTCCTCAATGTACTGGGAGAAGTTGAAGTCAACGCCGGGGAATTGCTCCTCCAGCGCCGCGTTCATCCGGACGGCGAGGGTCTCCTTGTTCACGCCGGCCGGCCATGTGTCGAACGGACGCAGCGGCACGAAGAACTCGGCATTGAAGAAGCCGGTGGCGTCGGTGCCGTCATCGGGCCGCCCATGCTGGGAAACGACTGTGACCACCTCCGGAAAGCCGCGCAACACCGCGCGCATCCGATTGACGTAGCCATTGCCTTCCTCCAGCGAGATCGACGTCGGCATGGTCGCGCGCACCCAGAAATTGCCTTCCTCCAGCTTGGGAAGAAACTCCAGGCCGAGCGTGCGGACCGCGAAGCCGGTGAACAGCAGCAGCAGCACCAGGGTGCCGAGCGCCAGGATGCGGTTGGCCAGCACGAACGCCAGGATCGGCCGGTAGATCCGCCGCAACCCCCGCACCACGATCGTCTCGGTCTCCTCCAGGTGGCCGGGCAGCAGCATGGCGCTCAGGGCCGGGGTGACGGTGAAGGTGGCGAGCAGGCCGCCGGCGATCGCATAGGCATAGGTCTTGGCCATCGGGCCGAAGATGTGGCCTTCGATCCCGCTCATGGTGAACAGCGGCACGAACCCGGCGATGATGATGGCGGCGGAGAAGAAGATGCTCTTGTTCACCTCGGTGGCCGCGAAGACGATCAGCCGGAACTTGCCGCGCAGTTCCATCGGGTACTCCGTCCGGTGCACCTCGCTGGAGTAGGTGAAACGGTCCTTTGCCGGCTGCGACAGCCGCCGGAAGATGTTCTCCACCATGATGACGGTCGCATCGACGATCAGCCCGAAGTCGATGGCGCCGACCGACAGCAGGTTGGCGGATTCGCCCCGCAACAGCATCACGCCGATGGCGAAGGACAGCGCGAAGGGTATCGTCAGCGACACGATGATCGCCGTGCGCAGGTCGCCCAGGAACATCCATTGCAGGAAGAAGATCAGGCACATGCCGACCAGCATGTTGTGCAGCACGGTGTGGGTGGTCAGGCGGATCAACTCCGAACGGTCGTAGATCCGTTCGATCCGCACCCCCGGCGGCAGGATCCCGGAAGCGTTGATCTTCTGCATCTCCGCCTCGACCCGCTGGATCGTCGGCATGCTTTCGGCGCCGCGGCGCATCAGCACGATGCCCTGCACGATGTCGTCGTCGTTGTCCTGACCGGCGATGCCGAGCCGCGGCTGATGCCCGACGGTTACCGTGGCGACGTCGCTGATCAGCACCGGCGAGCCGTTGTTGGCGCTCAGCATCGTGTTGCGGATGTCGTCCATCGAGTGGATCAGCCCGATGCCGCGCACCACCGCGGCCTGCGGACCGAAATTCACCGTCTGGCCGCCGACATTGATATTGGCGTTGTTCAGCGCCGCCAGTACCTGCGGCAAGGTCAGGCCGAAGCGCAACAGCTTGCCCTGGTCGATCTGCACCTCAAAGGTTTTGGTCTTGCCGCCCCAGCCGTTGACATCGACCACGCCGGGCACCGCCTTGAAGCGGCGTTCCAGCATCCAGTCCTCGATGGTCTTGAGGTCGGTCACCGAATACCCGGGCGGACCAACGACACGATAGCGCAGGATTTCGCCAATCGGGCTTTCCGGCGAGATCGACGGCGTCACGCCGTTGGGCATCGGCGGCATCTGCGCCAGCCGGTTGATCACCCACTGCTCCGCCTCTTCATAGGTGAAGTCGTAGGTGAACTGGATCTTCACGTCCGACAGGCCGAACAGTGAAATGGTCCGCACCGAGGTGACGTGCGGAATGCCCGCCATCTGCACCTCGATCGGGATGGTGATGTAGCGTTCGATTTCCTCGGCGGACTGACCGGAGCTTTGGGTGACGATATCCACCAGCGGCGGCACCGGATCGGGATAGGCCTCGATATTCAGCCGCATAAACCCGACGGCGCCGGCGGCGAAGATGCACAGCGTCAGCACAAGAATGAGCACGCGCTGCTTGAGCGCGAAGGTGACGACTGCGTTCACCTCAATCTCCTGTCACGGCGCGGTCGATGAACAGCGATCCTGCGGTGACCACCGACTCGCCCGGGCGCAACCCGTCGAGGATCTGCACCATCCGGTTATCGATCATGCCGATGACGACCTCCCGCAGCGCGATGGTCTTGTTCGCGTCGTCGGCGACCCAGACATGGACCTTCGCGCCCTCATACACGAGCGCGCCTTCCGGCACGGCGGCCGAGACCACCGGCTGGCCGGTCGTGATACGGAAGCTGGCCAGCATTTCCGGCTTCAGCGCCTGGCCGGGATTCTCCACTTCCGCATGCACCTCGAGCCGGTGCGTGGTGGGATCGATCGACGGTGCGACAAAGGAGATGCGTCCCGCGAACACCCGATCGGGATAGGCCGGCACCCGCACCTCGACCGCATCGCCGGGATGGATCAGCGGGGCATCCGTCTCCCGCGCGTTGGCGAGCAGCCAGACTTTCGACAGGTCGCCGATGGAGAACAACGCCGTGGAGCCGCCATTGGACTGGCTGACGATATTCTGCCCGAGGCCGATCTGCCGCTGCGTCACCACGCCGCCGATGGGCGCCAGTATCCAGGCTTCCGGGCTGAAGCTGACCGTGCCGGGGGCGTTCTGCATCGCCGCGATCTCCTGGTCGGACCTGCCCAGGATGCGCAGCCGGTTCTGCACCGCGCCGAGCGCGATCTCGGCGCCGCGTTCCGCGCCTTCGGCAGTGGACAGATCGACCTGGCTCTGCTGCCAGTCCTTTTGCGCGCTGCCTTGCGCGAGGTACAGCGCATGCTGGCGCTTCTCGTTTGTCTGCGCGAGGGCACGTTGCGCGCGCGCGGTTTTCAGCCCGGCCGTCGCGGTGATCAGGTCGTTCTGCGCCTGCACGAACTCGGTGGCTTCGATGGCGGCGAGTTTGTCGCCGCGTTTCACGCTGTCGCCCATGCGGGCGAACAAGGCGGTGACGCGGCCGGTGAAGGGCGAATAGACCGGCGTTGTCAGGTCGTCGTCGAAGGCGATCTTGCCGTCGGTTTCCTGCACCGCTTGAAACGTCCGTTCCGCCACCGGGGCGATGGCAAAGCCGGCCCATTGCCGTGCGGTCGGCTTGAAGCTGGTGCCGGATTCGGACGCGGCCGGCTGCTCCTCCGCCTGGTCGCCGGTTCGCTGCGTGTGCAACACGCCGCTGAGCAGGAGCGCGGCGATAAGCACCCCAGCCAGTGCGAGCAGCAGAAGGGCCTGCAACTTGCGCGGTAGACGCCTGCGGGGCGGCATAGTCTGATCGGCGTGATTATCCGGGTTGGTCCGGGTGTCTGTCCGCTGCGCTGTCGGCTCAAGCACATCCACGATTGAAGCTCCTGTAAACGTGCCGAATCCTGGCACGCTATCCGGTCAAGTCACGTCGCTGTCCAAGGTGGGCCTTAGCAGACTGCCGCGGGATGGAAACGGCATTCTTGGAGAGCGTTTGAAGTTCATCATTTGGTAACAGTGTAAAGGCAACCACAAAATCGCGCTATGGTTGTAGCGTCCGTCCGCCCTGACGGCATCAACAGCAGGCCAACAATCAGGTGTGATGCCCGGATCGCTTGCAGCGGGTCGCATTGCGGCCAAACCTCCGCCGAATAACCCGTCTCGGCAAGCGGGCTGCTCAGGGAGGAACACAATGAAAATCTACGACTGGCACATCGCGCCCAATCCACGCCGTCTGCACATCTACCTGGCGGAAAAGGGCATCAAGATCGATCTGGTCGAGGTCGGGCAGGAAGATTTCACGCTCGCACCCTGGTTCAAGCAGAAATATCCGCATGCGATGGTGCCGATGCTGGAACTGGATGACGGCACGCATATAGGCGAAGCCATGGCGATCGCCCGCTATTTCGAGGAGACGCATCCCGAGCCGCCGCTGATGGGCACGGATGCCAAAGACAAGGCGATTGTCGATATGTGGGAGAAACGGGCCAACGAGGAAGGCATGCTGCCGGCCTCGGAGTTGTTCCGCAACACTCACCCGCACTTCGCCGAGCGCGGCCTGCCCGGCGCGGCTGACCCGATTCCGGCGATTCCGGCGTTGCGCGACCGGGGCCGCGCCAGGCTGGGCCGGTTCTTCGCCAAGTTCGATCGCCAACTCGCCGACAATCCCTTCGTCGCCGGGGAGCGGTTTACCATCGCGGACGCGACAACGTTGGCGGCGGTGGACTTCGCCGCCTGGTCGGAGGTGAAGATTCCGGACTCCTGCCGGCACTTGCAGCGCTGGTACGAAGCGGTGAACCAGCGCCCCAGCGCCAAGGCGTAATTGCACTCTCCAGGTAACGGCCGGCCGTCGACGCACTGGCGGCCCATTCGTGATGGCGGGCGCGGGGCCGCCATCCACGACTGGCACCCCGCTGGTCTGCGCCGGCATGACGCCTGAACGTCCGTAGCGTCGTTCTCAGCGCAGGCTACTATAAGCCGGCACACTCAGCCTGGAAGGAGAGACCGCCATGGATGCCCGCGACCACGCCGGGGCACCGGAACGCACGCTGGACCTGGCCGTCGGGCGCCTCGACAGCACCGGGCGTCCGGCCTACGCGATCATCGATATCGGCTCCAACTCCGTGCGCCTCGTCGTCTACGATGCCATCGGCCGGGCGCCGTTCCCGCGCTTCAACGAGAAAGCGTTCTGCCAACTCGGCGACGGCTACGCCCGCACCGGGGCGCTGACGCCCGAGGGTATCGCCCGCACACTCGCCGCGCTGCGCCGGTTCCGCGCCATCGCCGAGGCGATGGGGGTCGAGCGGATCGACGCGCTCGCCACCGAGGCAGTGCGCCAGGCCAGCAACGGGCCGGAGCTTGTCGCCGAGATCGCCCGGCAGACCGGCCTCTCGGCGCGTATCCTGAGTGGCGAGGAGGAGGCCTATTTCGGCGCGCTCGGCGTGGTGTCCGGCTTCTACCGGCCCGCCGGGCTGACCGGCGACATGGGCGGCGGCAGCCTGGAAATGGCGGATGTCCTCGATGACAGCGTCGGATCGAACCGCATCAGCCTGCCGCTCGGGGCCCTGCCGGTGCGCAAACTGCTGGAGGATGGCGTGGCGGCCGCCAAGACGCGGGTGGACGCACTGCTGGAGGATGGCATTCCGGCGGGGATCCGCAGTCCCACCTTCTATGCCGTTGGCGGCGGCTGGCGCGCCCTCGCCCGGGTGCATCTGGCCGCGGGCAACGCTCCGGTGCGCGTGGTGCACGGCTACGCCCTGGCCGCTGCCGAGGCCCGCGCCTTCGCCAAATCCATCCTGAAGCTGTCGCCGGCTAAGCTGGCGGCACTGCCCGGGCTGCCGAGGCGCCGGGCCGGCAGTCTGCCGGCGGCCGCTCTGGTGCTCGACCGCGTGGTGAAGCGGCTGCGGCCGGAGCGGGTGGTGTTTTCCATGCTGGGCGTGCGGGAAGGATGGCTGTATTCGCAACTGAGCGCGGCCGAGCAGGACCTCGATCCGCTGGTCGAGGCGGCGCAATCCTTCGCGCTGCCATTTGCCCGGGTTCCCGCCTTCGCCGCTGCGTTGACGCAGTGGACGTCAGGGCTGTTCCCGGGCGAGACGGCGGCCGAACGGCGGCTGCGGGTCGCCGCCTGCGCGTTGTCCGACTTCGCCTGGCGCGACGAGGCGGGATTGCGGGCGGCGGAAAGCTTCCGGCGCCTGCTGCAGTTTCCGCTGATCGGGCTGGATCATGCCGAGCGTGTGTTTCTCGCCACCGCCATCCACGCCCGTTATGCCGGCGCGTCGGATGATCCGATCCTGTCGCCGGCCGTCGGCCTGCTGCCAACGGCGGCGGTGCGCCGCGCGCAACTGCTCGGGCGCGCGCTGTTGCTCGGCTATCGGCTGGCGGGCGGCGTGCCGGAGATCCTGACCGCCGCCGATTTGTCGATAAGCGACAAGAAAGTGCGGCTGACCGTCCAGCCGACCGCTCGTGTTCCGGAAAGCGAGGTGGTGGCCGATCGGCTTAAGCTGCTGGCGGATGCGGCGGGGGTGCGGCGGATCGAGGTTGTCGAAGCGGGGGACGGCCCGGGTCCGAACGGCAGGGGGTGACCGCGCTATCAGGCCACCAGATCCTGCAGGAACCGGCGCTGACGCCACTGCAGCAGGCGCCAGCCGAGCGAGGTCACGACATTCGACAGCCTGCCACGCGGCGGCAAACCCACCGTTTTGAGCATCATTCCGGTGCCGCGCTCAATATGGTGGTAGCGGTAGACCGCCATCGCCCGGCCCATGTAGGCCGCGGTGCACCGCGCATGCTGAAATGCCTGCGATGCGGGCTCGTTCCCGCAGTAATAGGCGTAGGCCAGTTCGTCGTCCTCCGACTCGCCGATGCGCCCCAGCGCCACCCGCAGCCTGGTCAGCACGCCGATTTTCTCGCGTGAGAGGTAGCGGCGCATGTGGTCGTAGAACAGCTTGAAGTGGCGGTATTCGTCGGCGGCGATCAGCTTGCAGACCTGCTTCAGCACCGGCTCCGACGTCGCCTCGCCCAGCGCCGAGTAGTAGCTGGACGTGCCGGTTTCCACCATGCAACGGGCGATCAACTCGCCCGTCAAGGAGCCTCGGATCGAGGCGCCGGCATCGGTCTTGATCTGGTATCCCGTACGATACCGCTCAAACGCCGCCGCGAAATTCCAGCCGGGATCGGCCAGTTCGGCCCATTTGGCCAGGGCGTCGCCGTGCTGGACTTCCTCGATCGCCCAGTTGTCGGCCGCCTTGCAGAAGTCAGGGTCGTCGCGGAACACCCCGCCGAGATACAGCGCGTATTCCTTGCCATTGCGCTCGACCATTGCCGCCGCCTTCACCAGCGGGACGATCGCCGGGTCGACGGCCGAGGGATCGAACCGGTCCCACGCAACATCTTCAATCCGCCAGTGCTTCATCTCGATACCGTGCTCACCGAAGGTTCGCCGCCTGACGAGAGTATATATGTCGATCGCACCGGGGGTGAAACCGCCCGGGCGGCGCGACCGCCGTCACGCTTCGGGTGGCGATGCATTTTGGCAACAGGCAGAGGGGCGCCGGTACCACGGCCGCGTGTGTGGCGTCCTGGCGGTTGGGCGTGCGACCACGCAGCCCGGCTGTGGTCAGATGGTATCGATGCGTGAGGCGGGGCTGCACATAAGCGTCGTGCGCCCTTCGGTGCGGAACGCGAAGTCATGCCGTCTGTACCAAGCGATCAGATGATCCGGTTCGCAACACCAGGGCCGATCGGTTGACCAGTCCTTCGGCTTGAGCGGTGTCGGCTCACCGACAACGACGCAGGAATGCTGCGCCGCCAGTTCGAGGATGCGGGTCAGCAGGCGCGCTCCGTCCCCCGGGGTGTCGGAGGTAATCATCCCCAGCCAGACGACCCGATCGTCCGGGACCCATCTGCCGGCGAGATTCATGTAGCTGCCGAAGCGGAGCTTTGCGAGAGCACCGGTAATGCTGTTGTGCCGGCGCAGGTCGCAGGACTGCCCGGGGAAGGTGGAGAAGTAGAAGTTCTCCGACGTTGTCTCGGACAACCATTGCTGTTCGATGTCAGTCACGCTGCCCAGTCTTAAGATGCCAAGAACTTACATCTAACCGGATCAGACGACTGCTGCAACCTCGATAACGGGCCTGAAGCAAACCGACCGAAAAGCCACATTATGGCGGCGAAAAGGGTTAGAATCAGTCTCTAACGGGCCTGTTGCCGGATCGGATATTGCCATACACCGTCTTTGGCACAGTAGCATGGCAGCGGCATCGCATGACTATCCCCACAGACCATCCCCATGATTTCGATCCGACCTACGGCCTTGGGATCGACGAACTTCGCGCGATAAGACCGCCCCCGGCGCCGCCCGGCTTCGATGAGATCTGGCGCGCACGCCATGCCGCCGCGCTTGGCCTGGATCCGAGGCTGCAGTTGACCGAAAGCGGGTCTCGCCATCCTGACTGGCAGGTGCATGACATCACCTATACGTCAACTGACCAACTCCCCATTGGCGGCTGGCTGTTGTTGCCGCGCGAGGGAAGGGTCAGGCGCGGCCTCGTTGTCGGCCATGGCTATGGCGGGCGCGACCAGCCGGATTTCGACATTCCGGTTAAACAGACGGTGGTCCTGTTTCCCTGCTTCCGCGGCCTGTCGCGTAGCGCCCGTTCGCCGATTTCGGACGATCCCGCGTGGCATGTGCTGCATGATATCGACAAGCCGGAGCGCTATATCCTCGGCGGTTGCGTCGAGGATCTCTGGACAGCCGTCTCTGTTTTGACCCGGCTTTTTCCCGGGATCGAGGGGCGCATCGGCTACAGCGGCACCAGCTTCGGCGGCGGCATCGGCGCGCTGGCGATTGCTTTCGACGAGCGCATCGATCGTGGCCATCTGGTGGTGCCGACCTTCGGCAACATGCCGCTCTGGCTGACGCTGCCGACAACCGGCAGCGGCCATTCCGTGCAAAACTATCTCAAGACGCATGGGGAGGTGCTGAAAACCCTCAGGCTGTTCGATGCGGCGACGGCGGCCGCACGGATCGGGGTTCCCATGCTGCTTGCGGTCGCGCGCTTCGATCCGGTGGTGGCGCCACCCTGCCAGTTTTCGGTCGCCAATGCGTTGCCGACATCAAACCATCATGAAATCGTCGTCCTGGATGCGGGCCATTTCGACTATCCTGGTCAGGAGCAGCAGCGAGCACTCCTCTCGGAGAAGGTCAGACGGTTCTTCAGGGCGACATGAGGCGAGATTACCGGCGCTGGTACAGTCCGCGGCTGCATCGGGACATGGAGCTTTTGATCTTCGGCCATGCCGGAGCGAAGGTGCTGATGTTTCCGACCCGGGACGGGCACTTCTGGGAATACGAGAAGCTCAATGTCGTTGCGAGTCTGTCCGATAAGGTCAAGGCCGGGCACTTGCAGCTTTATTGCATCGAGGGACTGGCGCGGGAGACCTTTTACGATGGAGGCCGCCATCCGGCCGACCGTATGCGCCGGCATGCCGCGTTCGAGGCGTATATCCTCAACGAAGTCCTGCCGCTGATGGCGCTGATCAATACCCACGACTGCACGATTGTCATGGGCTGCAGTCTCGGTGCGTTCCAGGCCGTGAGCCTGGTGCTGCGGCACCCGCATTTGTTTCGCAAGCTGGTCGCCTTTTCCGGCCGCTTCGATCTGACGATGCGGGTCGAAGACTTCGGCGATCTATTCGACGGCTATTACGGCGAGGACGTCTATTTCCACACCCCGACGCATTTCCTGCCCGGCCTGAGCTGCGCATGGCGGCTGGAGAAGCTGCGGCAGATCGACATCGTGCTGGCCATTGGCGAGGCTGATCCGTTTCTTGGTAATAACCGTTACCTCAGCCGCCTGCTGGATGAAAAGAGCGTGCGGCATCAACTGCATCTGTGGGACGGACGCGCCCATAGCGCGGGCGCGTGGCGCAGGATGGCGGCACTTTATATCTAACCCGAATTACGATGGAAACGTCGTTCGGTAGGCTTCCAGCACCGCGTCATCGAGCGTTCGGCCTTCGCGATAGGGCGCCAGTCCTTCCGGGCGTTCGACGCCGGAAAGCAAACGCGCGCAAGGCTCCGGCGCGCCGAGAACCGTGCGTACGGGAATCCGCTCGGCGTAGACTGGCAGGGCGTAGTCTTCCTCCTCGTCGCCAATGCCCTTGGTGCGGACTTTTGCCGATGCCTGTTCGATTTCCATGCCGATGACGCGTGTCGCCTTGATTTCCTGCTCGGTGCTTTGCCGCAAGGTCGCGGTGCGGCCGGGGTAGAAGCGGTCCACCATGGCGGTCAGAGCGCGGGCTTTCGCCTCCGGGTCCTCGATCATCCGGGCGCGTCCGAAGGCCATTACCGAGCGGTAGTCCACGGAATGGTTGAAGCCGCAGCGCGCCAGGACGAGGCTGTCGAGGTGACTGACCGTCAGGCAGACGGGTTCACCCTCGGACTGATTGCGCAGCATGCGGCTGGCGCTGCTGCCATGCCAGTACAGCCGGGTGCCTTCGCGCCAGAACAGCGTCGGCGTGCAATAGGGCTGTCCGTCTATGACGTAGGCGACATGGCAGAGCATCGAGGCGTCGAGCAGGGCGTGAATCTGCGCCTGGTCGTAGGAACCCCGCTCGTGCAGGCGTTTCACGCGGTTGATGGATGTGACCGGGTAGCTGCCCGACGCCGTCTCATTCATGGCTGGTCCCTGAGGAAATGACTGCGCCCAATGGGCGTCATACGAAGGCCGGATCAAGGACCATTTCGGGGTCTGTTCCGGCGACCACTTTGCGGCGCCCGGACGGGCGGGCGGCAGGGCACTTATTTGGATGCCAGTGCCATCTGGAGTGGATGCGACACCGACAGCGTCCCGATCAACCCGGGAACCTCCTGTTCCGGAACCGGCCGGCTGAAGAAATAGCCCTGCACGCGGGTGCATCCGATGTCGGTCAACGTCGCAAGCTGCTGCGCCGTCTCCACGCCTTCCGCGACAGTCATCATGCCGAGGCCGTGCGCCAGACCGATGACCGCCTCCACGATCACCATCGAACCCGGGTTGCTGCCGAGGTCGCGGATAAACGACTGATCGATCTTGATCTTGTCGAACGGGAAGCTCCTGAGGTAGCTGAGCGACGAATATCCGGTCCCGAAATCGTCCAACGCGATGCGAATCCCCAGCGCGCGCAGCCGGTGCAGGATCGCCCGCCGATCCTCGCTGTTCTGTAGCAGGACCGATTCGGTGACCTCCAGCACCAGCCGTCCCGGGGCCAGGCGGGAAACCTCCAGGGCCTCCCGCACGACCTCCAGAAGCCGGCCGTCGTTGAACTGTATCGGCGAGATATTGACCGCGACGTCGACATTCGCCGGCCATTTGGCCGCCGCCGCGCACGCAGTCCGCGCCGCCCACTCGCCGATCGGCATGATAAGGCCGGTTTCCTCGGCCAGCGGGATGAAGTCGGCCGGGTTCACCAGGCCGCGAAGCGGGTGGTTCCAGCGTATCAGCGCCTCGAACCCGGTCACCCGGCCGGATCGAGCGTCCATGATGGGCTGGTAGTGCAGCTCGAAGTCTTCCGTCGGCAGCGCGTTGCGCAGATCCATCTCCACCAGACGGAGTTCCTGCGCGCGCGCATCCATCTCCGGCTGGAAGAAGCGCCATGTGCCGCGCCCTTCGGCTTTCGCCAGATACAGCGCGATATCCGCCTTCTTCAGCAGCGTCTCAGATGTCGTGCCATCCGCGGGGGTCATGGCGATGCCGATGCTGACGCCGACGACGATCCGATGCCCGCCAATGTCATACGGCCGCCGCACCGCGGCAATCAGCCGATCGGCGATCTGCGCCGCCTGCGCGGCGGACGTCAGCCCGGTCTGCACGATGGCAAATTCGTCACCGCCGAGGCGGGCGACGGTGTCGATCTCCCGGACGATGGACGACAGCCGGCCGGCGACCGCGCGCAGCAACTCGTCGCCCGTCGGATGCCCCAGCGTGTCGTTGATCACCTTGAAACGGTCGAGGTCGAGGCACAGCAAGGCGCAATGCACGCCACTGCGCGTCATGGCGATCGCCTCGCTCAATCGCTCGTGAAAGAGCGCCCGGTTCGGCAACTCGGTCAACGCGTCGTGGTGCGCCAGGAACGCCAGGCTCTGCGCGGCGAGCTGCCGTTCGGTGATATCCTCGTGCGTCGCCACCCAGCCGCCGTCGGGCATCGGCTGGTAGCGCATCAGGATCGCGCGGCCGTCCCGAAGCTCCTCTGTGACATCGAAAGGCACCGCGGCAGCGGAGGCTGCTTCGCGCCGCGCCAGATAGGCTTCGGACGGCGCAACCACCAGGGTTCCCGCTTGCTCCCGATACCTGACGATGTCGGAGAACGCGGTGCCAGGGCGCGTCTGGTCTTCCGACAGGCAGTAGATCTCCCCATAGCGCCGGTTGCAAACGACCAGCCTTGCGTCGCCGTCGTAAAAGGCGATCCCGTGGGAGACGTTTTCCAGCGCCGCATGGAATTGCAGACGGCCGGTTTCAAGCGCTGCGTTCTGCCGGGCGAGCGCGGTTTCCGAGCGCTCCAGCCGGGCGATCTGCTTGCCGAACACCCGCAACAGCAGGACGACCAGCCCGGCCGCGCAGACGCCACCCGCCAGCAGCAGCCGGGTTTGCCGCCGCCAGTCCGTCAATGCTGTCGCCTCGGTGGTGCTGGCATCGATCACCAGGGGAAAGTCGCGCATCGGATGGACGGCCACCAGGGTTGGCCTGCCGTCGATGTAACCGGGCGAGCGGAAAGCACCGGCGCCCTCGTCGACAATCTGGTACCATGGCGCTTCCGGCGGCAGCTTGGTGCCGATCCGTCCCTCCACGGGCGGATATCGGGCGATGATCGTGCCGTCTCGCGCCAATAGCGTGACCGCCCAGTTCGGCGGCATCGCGGCCTGGTAGAAATCCTGCAGGTAGGCAAGGGTGAGCCGTGCCGCGACGACGCCGGCAAATTCGCCATTCCGGCCGTTGATACGATGGACGAGGAAAATCGACCAGGAGCCGCGAACATAGCTTTTGACCGGCTCGCTGATGAAAACGCCCGGGTCGTCCAGGGACTGGAAATGCTTGAAATACGCACGGCCGGCCATTTCCACCGGTTGCGGCGGAAAGTCGCGCGAGTTGCTCATCATGTGCCCGGTTGCATCGCCCACCATGAGCGCCGCGACCTGCGGCAGGAGCTTCAGCTTCTGCACCAGCATGTCGTGCGTTGATCTGTTCGCCCAGCCGCCGGAGCCTTGCTCCGCCTCATCGGCGCCCAGCCTTTCGGCGATTTCCCGCAAGGTCAGATCGACCGGCTGCAGGGTGCGGGAGGTCTGCTCGGCCAGCACGTGCGCGAGATTGGTTCCGGAGTTCCACGCCTCGGCCAGCGCGGCGTCGCGCTGCTGGCAAATCATCCAGGCTACCGTGGCACCGATGGCAGCGATGGCGAGGACGCCGATACGGACCAGGCGGCGGGCGCTGCCGGACGGGAGGAAGCAAATCCTCGGGACGAATCGGCGTGTCATGGCCGGGACGCGAGAGCGCGCGGCCGCGCGACCCTGCGGATGAGACGTATCGCCGGCGGCGCATGCCGGCCTGGCGCCGTCGCCCCGAGCAACCCCCTAAGACCCCGGCCGAAAGCAAAGCGCACGGCACCACCCTGAAATACGGGTCCTTCATGCGCAGGAAAGGGTAAAGAAACGCTTAACAGGCGGCTGAAAAATCCGCATACCGGCGCGGCGACATCTGGCGAGTCGCCGCTATGCGGGTAGCCGCGCCCCTTCAGCCATCTCGCTCGTGGGGCGGCAGTTCCGGGCGGGCGACCGTCAGGGCTGATGGCCGCCGGCGAGTGTGATATCGGCTGCCCCGCCGACGCCGGTCAGCTCCGTGATGGCGTCGCCGACCCAGCGGGTTTCGAAGCTGACCCGGACCACCATCGGCGCGCCTCCGGCCACTACCGGGGCCAGCCATGCGGAGCCGTGCATCGGACGGGCTTCCCGGGCGCGGTCGCCGTCGAGACTGAACCCGGCCAGCAGGCGCGAGGAGAAGTCGCAGCGCAACGCCCTGCCGGAAAAGCTCGAACGGTCGGAGGGCGGCAGGATTTCGGTGCCGATGGTATGGGCCTCAATCTCGACGAGGCGCCGGCCCTCGTAGGTGCGCACAGTGCCTTCGCAGCGGCCGGTAGTGCCGGCGGCGTGGACGAGCTGCATCATGGCGCTCATCATGTCGATCGTGTTGGCCCGCAGGTTTTCCGGCACCGGCTCGCGCTCGGTCTCGTTGGGCGGGACGAGTTGGCGGACTTTCGGTTGGCCGTGCTCATACTCGATATCCGCGAGGCGTTTGGCGCCGCGCCAGGTTCCCTCGCCGATATACTGTTCGGGAACCGCGTTGCTGCCGTGCCAGGAGCCGCGGACGATGCCGGTCTGGCTGCCGCTGTAGAAGAAACCGGCGAGGCCGGTGGTGCGGAAGGTGACGCTCATTTCGTAAGAGCGGGGGCTGGTGCTGACGGCGGTTTCGATGTCCGCCATGTGCAGCCCGGCGGCGTAGGTTGCGTAACGGGCGCTGAGCGAGGTTGGCGCGTCCGCCCGGGTGGCGGCTGGCGCGAGGACGACGATCAGGGCAAGAGCGTATCGCAGCATGGGTGGCAAAATGGGCGATACCGCGGGGAAGGCAAGTACTCTGCTGGAGGTCCGGTCCACGGGAAAAGGCTTGCCGCCACCGCACGCAACCGAATTTGACCACCACCGGATCTACGTGCGGGCCGTTGGGCCTGGAAGCGGATGAGCTATTTGATCGGATCGAGCACGACGACCGGGATCTCGCGCTCGGTCTTCTTCTGATAGTCCGCGTAGGGCGGCCAGAACTCGAGAGCTTGTTGCCACAACTGAGCACGCTCCGTGCCGCTGGCGGTTCTGGCGCGCGCCTTGAGGTGCTTCGTCCCCACCTGAACCTCAACTTCGGGATGAGCGAGGAGATTGCGATACCAGCCGGGGTGCTCAGGCGCGCCGCCCTTCGAGGCCACGATGATGTAACTGTCCCCCGTTTCGCCATAGAACAACGGGAATATGAATTTCTCGCCGGACTTCCGGCCGGTCGTGGTCAGCAACAGCGACGGCACATCCATCTGCGCGTAGCCCGGCGGGGTGACGGTGTAGATGTGGCCTTCGGTGCCGCCGCTGGAGACGTAGCGGTTCGCATGATCGATCATCCACTGAGGCAGGTTCGGGGCGAGTTTCGCTTCGGCCATTGCTGGGATCTCCTTCTAAATCAGGCGCAGCGTAGCACGGAGTTGGGTGCGGTCTACCTTCGCCGAAATACAAGTTGGCTTTCGACGCCCGGTTGGCGGTTTTCACCGGGCAGCCACCGCCCGGCTGATCGAGGTTCGATCCGCGGATGGATTTTGTAACGAACGATTTTATTCCATCAGCGATTTCGGACCACTGACGAACGGATTGCCGCGCAGATAAAACCGCAGCAGGCGGTTCGCATCACGCGAAATGCCAATCCTGACGCTTTGCCCGATTTCGCCGGGTTTGTAGTCATCGCAACTTAGCCATAGTGGGCCTTCGCGGCACAGATCGATCCCGTCGAGCCGGCGATCAACCCGCAACGCTGCGGCGAGCCGTCCCGGGCCTCGTGCCAGGTCGCGCAAGCGCTCGATGCCACGATTCATCTGCATGATCGGGATCCCTTCGAGCGGTTCGAGCGCCCGGATCAGCACGCCTGCGCCGATCCCGGGCGCTTCGCTCGAAACGTTCAGCATGTATGAGATGCCGTAGGCGAGATAGACATAGGCGTGCCCGGGCGCGAGGAACAACGCACCATTGCGCGGGGTCATTCCTCGGTAGGCGTGTCCGGCGGCATCGCCGGTGACATACGCCTCCGTTTCGACGATGCGACCGCTGGCGATGCCTTCAGGCAACATCCGCACCACGACTTTGCCGATGAGATAGCGGGCGAGGGAAACCGTGCCGATCGGCAGTTCCGAGCGGGCGAGCGGCGGTTGGCCAGGCATCGGGCGCCCGGGGGTCAGGGCATCCGCTCGACCCACTGCGCACGGGACGGACCGGGTGCGAACGGATCGCCGAAATACTGGGTCTCGCGGGCCACCTTGCCGTCGCGAAACTCCATGATGCTGACGGTGTAGGACGGCTGCCCGTCATAGGTTATGACGTATTCGGTCACCCAGAGGTCGCCCGCGCCGGTGATCCGCCGCACGGTGAAACGTTTCCGGTTCGGCTGCGCGGTGCGGGAGAGCTGAATATGCTGCCGCCCGCGGATGCGTTCACCCGATTGCGGATATTCGAGCACCGCATCCTCTTGGTAGATCCGGTGCTCGGCCTCGAAGTCGTTTGCATCGGAGGCGGCCCAGTGGCGATCAAGAGCGGCTCGAATCTCTAGGTCTTCCATAGCAGATCTCCTTGTCCACACCGTCAATATTGGACTTTGTACGATGCGTTGTCAGGGGGTCCAGGGGGACCATTGCCGTGGCACGGAGGTTTCGATCTGCCCGCTCCGTCAGGTCAGGGCGGGATGCCATGGTCAGCGCGGAGTTCATCAACGACCGCGCTGGCCGGCCGGACGCGACCGGTCTTGAGATCGTCAACCGGAGGCCTTCGCCCGCAGCCGTTCAGCATTGCGCGTCGCTCAATATACAGGCGGGTACTTTGCCAAGGACGAATTTACGCATCCGAACTTTTTTGCATTACGCCGAGCATGACCCTGTGCCGCACTCACAACTCTCGGACCGGGCGGAGGGGCAATCATGCGGGTTCAGAAATTTAAACGCATGACCGCTTTCGGTTTCCTGATAGTCCAGCGTGGCGCCGATCAGATGGGTCAGCGAATCCTTGGCCACGAACAAGGTAATTCCGCCGGGAGTGGTGATTACATGGTCTGTCGACAGGCCCTCGCTCACCAGACCCAGGGAATAGCTCAGCCCTGAGTCGCCCTTCGGTTCGGCTGTGATGCGCAACCCTGCCGCCGGTTTGTCGGTCCTTGCCATGACGGCCAGCAGGGTTTGGCTTGCGTGCTCGGTGATGTCGATCATTATTTGGCTCCTATCCCGGGAAATGGTTTCATCCATTGGTGTGAGCAAGAACCTTGCCAGTCGGCGATGAATGCCGCGGGGCCGATGCCGCGGGACAGGTGGCGGAAGCGGCGATCGAGACGGCGGATGCGACCCGGGATGCAGAGGCTTGGAACCGTCTTCTCAAGCCCGTTGAAATCGGCTGGATATCTTTGGTGATGTCCATGGGGGAGGGGGCCTGAGCGATGACGGTACCTCATGAGGTAATGGCGATGGGCTGATTTGGCACGGTTATTGGTTTCGGCAGGGAGGGGCAGATGACGCGCCCCTTGCGGGGGAGACACCGCTTGGCGCTTTTGCTCCTACGGCGGCGGAACGATTGAGACTGGCCGGTCCCCGGCGTAGGGTGACGCCATGATCGTTCCGCTGAAGGTCAAGACACTGCCGGCTGCCGCCCGGATCGAGCATAGCGTCACGACGTATGACTGCGCGACCGAAGAGTCGGACCTGGACCTGCCGATCCCTTTGTTCCTCGACACCCTGGCCCTGAAGATCGGCGGAGTGCCGCCCGAGGACCCGTACGGTGCCCTTTCGTGGCCGATGGGACCGGGGGCCGTTGATATCTTCCGGTTCCTGCTCGGGCTGGAGGTGGACATGGTGAAGCGGGAGTATTTTATCGAACCGACGGCCGGCTTCGCGAGCAACTTCGGTGCGGGGAAGCTTGAAGCGGTGGACGTGCTGGCCCGGGTAACTCCGCGGCCTCGCTACGCCAGGGAAGGGGAACCGGGTATCTCCGAGCGGGAGTTGGTCTTCCCGATGTTGCGCCTGCTGGGATGACGGCGAGACGGGTTGGATGGCCGCGGGCGCGATTGCCGCGCGATTGGCGGGGCTTTTCGCGCCTTTGGGATGGGGCGGTGCGAATGCAGGGGGGCGGGGAGATACTTGGTTTTCGCGGAAGGTCCGGGCCATGATCTCGCACGGGGACCAGCCGCTGAGTTTTATCCGTCAGGGGCTGGCGCATTGCGAACGGGACGGGTTGCAGATTTCCGATCAGGGCCGGTCGGCGGTCCGGGCGTTGTTTTCCTAGCTTCGCGGCAAGTCCGATTCGGAATGGCCATCAGGTGCGGCGACACCGTAGAAGCGTAATGAGTTTTGAGCCAGTCCTCAAAGTCAGAAACGATTCGATACCGATTATGCCAAAATATAACATAGTCAAACCGGCGCGACGCCTCCTTTCTTCAAAAGACGCGCCGCGACACGGAAAAGGTCCGGCATATCATATCTACCGTCACTGCGTAGGCTCAGCACACCCATCCGGAGTAGCCGAATCACCAACTTATGGTCGGCTCTTTCGTCTCTATTTCCATCGATTGGAGGGAGGAGTTGCCGCTCTTGGGCACCTCGGAGTACAGCCTCCACCGTTTCGTTTTCTTGCCACCGCTGGATAATTACTGATTCCTGGCAGGGAACTTGCAATCGCGCAAGCGGCAGGAGGACCCTCTTGATCCATTTGTATTCAGTAGCGAGCTGCTCAAGCCTTACCTTTGACGCATCGCGAAGTCCGTTTCGAATTCCCTCAGCGGTTATAGCCTGATTTTCTGACGCGGGAGGCATCGTTGCCGCTGACTGCATAAGTACTAGAAAACTACGAGGGGTAACTACGCCATGCCCATCGGCCAGATGGTTGATCGGCCAATCGTACGTCCGTCCCCTTTTACTACCACGGCCCATATGGAGGCCGGCAATTAGCTCGAAAGCTTGGGCCTGTGCCTTGCGATTTACGGACAGGCGCCATCGGCGAAGCTCAATTAGATTGGCCGGAGGGCGTGGCAACGAACATTTGTCTAAAACCCAGTTCAAACCCTCCCGTGCAGTAGGAGCGTTGCATGTTGCCAGGCGCGAGAAAAGCATCCCGTAGAGATTGATTGCACTCCAACTCAGCTCGGTGGCTCCGGATATCAGCTTGGGGAGCTCAATGAATCGTAACCCAAGGTCCTGCATTTGGTCGGGGCGCAGAAAAAGCTTCATTCGAATGGACTTGTAGCCGCGAACGCCCCAGGCGACTTGCAGCAGCGCATCTGTGAGGTCGCGTAGGCGCGCCCACTCAATTGAAAGACTATCGAGAGCGTCGAACAAAACGACAACCAGCAGATCGCGTGCGCGTAGAATCGCGTCGGCCTCATCCATAGCTTCCTCCCAATCCTCGGGATCGGCATATTGCGTCATCATTGCCCCGACGCGCTCCAATGGCCGATCGGGGTAGATCACCCCGCGAACCGCCCGAAGTAGAACGCAACGCCACAGAAGTACGCCTTGGGCGGTTTCGGCGCCGGACGGTACTCGAGCGTCGATTGTCGCGCGGCTGATCGATCGGTCACCCTCCTGGCCGGTATAGCCGAGCGCAACGTCTATGCGCCCGAGCCCGATCTGGGGATACGCGCGAGCTGCGATCTCACGAGTGTCAGTGTGAGCGAGAACGCCGGCCCAAAAGCTTTTCCCGGCCCCCCGAGCCCCAAGCACGATCGTTGTGTTCGGATCAAGCGCGCCGACGTGTTGCGCGGGTGCGAATATATCTTCAGGATGCGGCCGATCGGCGCCGCTGGCAGTCGATGACGCGCTCGCATCGAGGCTAGCCAGTCCCGCTCGTATCCCAGCGAAGTGCTCCGCGATTGCGTTCATGTCTGATCGTCTAATCCTGCCACTGCGTCTGCCCAGCGCAGCAGATCCGCAAACGTTGCTTTGAACAGATCTGACGTAAGTAAAGCGGGCTGCCGCACCGGATCGAATGCGTGATAGCGGTCATCATCAAGGATACGTATGATGGGAGCTTCGTCGCCGACGATCTCGGCGACAACGTCCTCATTGGTTGTTGTCCACCCCAAGTCGAAGTCGTCAGCGGTCAGTGGGATCTCCTCGTCGACGTTCTGTTCGCGCTCGGGACGAAGTACCGTCATTAGGTCGTTGAATCTCGCCGCTGCCTCCACCTGCGATTGAAGATCGGCTGACGCCTTGGCATGCACGAACTGGATGCGCTGTTTCCAGTTCTCGTAATCGACGCCTTGACGCGACGCGAGATGGGAGAAGAGAAGGCTGTAGCCGATGAACGTTTGCGGCTCATCTATGCCGAAGAACAGTGTCTCGGCTCCGAGACCGAGAATGACCGCAGCAGTTGTTTCATGCAGTCCCGCTCGTCCATCAACAAGGACCACATCGTGGGCTCCGGTTGCTTCAAACCGTTCGATCATTTCCCGAATCTGTTCGGTGAGGGATAACGACTCTCCGCCGAGCTGAACGTCTTCAAGGTAGGCGCGGGCGATCTTCGCGAGACCACCAGCCGGGTGCGCAATTGTCTCACTACCAAAAGCCGGCAGAACCATGACTTGGGCCCCTCCGGCTCCGAGAAAGGACCATCCCTTGGTGTTCTCCATGAAATCTTCGTCAATCCCAGAGATACCGTTCTCGACAAGATAGTCGAGGGTGCCGTACTTCGGCATCGCATCCGGGCTGATGAGCATGGTACCAATGCCGGGTGCCTCGAGATCCAGATCGATCGCGAGCACGCGGAGTCCACGTGCGGACAAGTGAGCTGCCATCACGGCGAGCGCGGTAGATCGCCCGACGCCACCTTTCACGCTGACAAACGCGATGCGCGGTATGCTACTTCCCGCCCTCGGCGGCAGAAGCCAATCGGCACCGACCATTCGGCGGTCAACGAAAAGGACCTTTCGGCAGCTAACGCCGACCCGGCTTAGCGACGAAGCGGCGCTTAATAAGCGGATAGAACCCGGTCCGCGCCGGTCTCTCACACAGTCCTCACTTCGCGCGTAGCCGCCTAGGCTTGTGGCCGCCTTCTTATTGAGTTCGGCAAGCTTGTCCTCTTCAACCTCGTCGGCCACGACAACGGACAAGTAGCCGGTCGCGTCACGCACAAAGACCGCGGTGTCCAAGACGGATGCGCCGAATTCCGCCTCCACCAGGGCAACGAGGGCAGGAAGACTGTCGTCGAAGCGTACCGTCATCGTGCCCCCTAAATTTCTGCCATCACGTCTTTTGCGTTGTCGCGCCACGCCTCAACCCATGCTTTCAGAATGTCCTTACCATCGGAGTACCGCATAGCCACGTCCCAGTGCTCCATAAAGCGCTCATCTTCGGTAAACTTCCTCAGATCCGTGTGCTTCCGCGCTGAGGCGTTGTCGCGAAGCATCGTTCTAAGCTGCCTGAAGTGGGCATAGAAGGGGTCGTCACTCCTACGCCCATCCACCGCTGGCCTCATACCGAGATCGAGCATCAGCGCCTTAATACCGCATTCTGCGGCTAGCCCATAAAGATACCCGGCCACGTCTTGTCTGGGTCCTTGGTATAGGATTTCGGCAGCTTCCTGATGCCTGCGGGCAGCCGCTCGATATGTGGTATTAAACCCTTGCGACACCCTACTATCCGCCCGGCGCAGTTCAACGCTAAGGTGCCAATTAAGCGCTGAGTCTGCAACTGTCTCGTAGACGGCCTGACAGTCCGGGGATTTGTGGGGGTCGCTCATCGCGAGCGATTAAGCCTGCGACAGGCACCTCTGTCGCACGGTCAGCGCCAACCTAGCTTCCCGCTGAGATTGGCAGAGTGGCGACGTTGCTAAAATCGCAACCCGGGCGGTCCAAAAAAAGCCGGGCTATCCGCCCGGCCTTTCAACCCAACCATAAAATCCGAAAACCCCTCAGTGCCCCAGATCAATCATCGACCGGGCCAACTGGATCAGATCCAGCGCCTCATCCTCAATCGCTGTATTCGACTTATCAGCAGCCTCGTAACCCGCCTCAGCCTCAGCCAGCAGCTTCTCGCCCTCAGCCTTCTTCACCTCGCCCAGCGGCACCGCCTTGTTCGCCAGAACCGTGCACCGCTCCGGCGTCACCTCGGCGAACCCGCCATGGACGAACAACTGCTCGACGATCTTGTCGCCCTCGTACAGATCGATCGTGCCGCCGCGCAGAGTAACGATCATCGGCGTGTGGCCTTCCAGCACACCGATATCGCCCTCGGCCCCCGGGATCACCACCATGTCCACCGGGCGGGACAGCAGCAGCTTCTCCGGACTGACGATCTCCAGCGAGACCGCCATGGCTCAGGCCTTCGCCTTCAGGGTCTCGGCCTTGGCAACCGCTTCCTCGATGGTGCCGACCATATAGAAGGCGGCCTCCGGCAGGTGGTCGTATTCGCCGGCGCAGATCGCCTTGAAGCTGCGCACTGTATCCGCCACCGGCACCAGCTTGCCGGGGAAGCCGGTGAACACTTCGGCCACATGGAACGGCTGCGACAGGAAGCGCTGGATCTTGCGGGCGCGGGCGACGATCAGCTTGTCCTCTTCCGACAGCTCATCCATGCCCAGAATGGCGATGATGTCCTGCAGCGACTTATACGTCTGCAGGATGCGCTGCGTCTCGCGCGCCACCAGGTAGTGCTCCTCACCCACAATCCGCGGGTCCAGCGAACGCGACGTGGAGTCCAGCGGATCGACCGCCGGATAAATCCCCAGCTCCGCGATCTGCCGGTTCAGCACCGTCGTCGCATCCAAGTGCGCGAACGACGTCGCAGGCGCCGGATCGGTCAAGTCATCGGCCGGCACATAGATCGCCTGCACGGACGTGATCGACCCCTTGTTGGTCGAGGTAATCCGCTCCTGCAACGCGCCCATGTCGGTCGCCAGCGTCGGCTGATAGCCCACCGCCGACGGGATACGGCCGAGCAGAGCGGACACTTCCGCGCCCGCCTGGGTAAACCGGAAGATGTTGTCCACGAAGAACAGCACGTCCTGGCCTTCCTCGTCGCGGAAGTATTCTGCGAGCGTCAGGCCGGACAGGCCAACGCGCGCGCGGGCGCCCGGCGGCTCGTTCATCTGGCCATACACCAGCGCCACCTTGGAGCCTTCCTGCAGGTGATGGTGCTCATCCATCTTGATAACGCCGGCATCGATCATCTCGTGATACAGATCGTTGCCCTCGCGCGTCCGCTCACCGACACCGGCGAACACCGACACGCCGCCATGCGCCTTGGCGATGTTGTTGATCAGTTCTTGGATCAGCACCGTCTTGCCCACGCCGGCGCCGCCGAACAGGCCGACTTTACCGCCCTTCAGGTAGGGGCAAAGAAGATCGACGACCTTGATGCCGGTCACCAGGATTTCCGCCGATGTCGCCTGATCCTCGAAGGACGGCGCCGGGCGGTGGATCGGATAATGCAGCTTGGCGTTAACCGGCCCCAACTCATCGATCGGCTCGCCGATCACGTTCAGGATGCGTCCCAGCGTCTCCGGCCCGACCGGCACCGTAATCGGCGCCCCGGTGTCCGTGACTTCCTGGCCGCGCACCAGGCCGTCGGTGCTGTCCATGGCGATGGTGCGGACGGTGCGCTCACCCAGTTCCTGGGCGACTTCCAGCACCAGCTTGCGGTCGCCGATAGTGGTGGTCAATGCGTTCAGGATGAACGGCAACTCGCCGTCGAACTGCACGTCCACGACCGCCCCGAGAACCTGAGTTACGCGTCCGACGATGTTACTTGCCATTGAGGGTCTTCCTTCGAGAATTCGCGTCGCAGATCAGACGGCTTCGGCGCCGGAGATGATCTCGATCAGTTCCTTGGTGATGTTCGCCTGGCGGGCACGGTTGTAGTTCTGGCTGAGCCGCTTGATCATGTCGCCGGCGTTGCGCGTGGCGTTGTCCATCGCGGTCATCCGCGCAC
Source organism: uncultured Rhodopila sp. (assembly GCF_903915725.1). Classification (GTDB taxonomy): domain Bacteria; phylum Pseudomonadota; class Alphaproteobacteria; order Acetobacterales; family Acetobacteraceae; genus Rhodopila. Next base: position 25,825 of record NZ_CAIWTY010000012.1, on the reverse strand, counting down.
CATGCTCGCCCGCGGAACTTTCCAGCAGCGACCGGTAGACCTGGATCGCCAGGGCCTGCGGCAGCAGCTTGGCCAGGATGGTTTCCTCGTCCGGCTCGAACTCGTACGTCGCGCCGCCCAGATCGACAGCCTCGCCTTCCGGGGGCGGCGGCGCCGGGATGATCTGCTGCTCGGTCACGATCTGCGCGATCACCGACTTGAAGCGGTTGTAGACGATCGTCGCCACGTCGATCTCACCGCCCTGGAGCAAGGCGGTGACGCGGGTGGCGATGTCCTGCGCGTCGGTGAAGTCGATGCGTTTGCGCCCGGCATAGCTGACGTCGCCGACGATGCGGCTGGCCAGCTCGCGCTTCAGGTAGTCGCGCCCCTTGCGGCCGACGGCGAGGATCTTCACCGTCTTGCCTTCGGCTTCCAGCTTGCGGGCCAGATTGCGGGTGGCACGCCCGACATTGGTGTTGAACGCCCCGGCCAGGCCGCGATCCGCCGTCACCGGGATCAGCAGGTGCACCTTGTCCTGCCCGGTGCCGATCAGCAGCTTCGGCGCCGTCGGCGAATCGGTGACGGATGCCGCCAAAGCGCGCAGCATCCGTTCCATCCGCTCGGCATAGGGACGCGCAGCCTCAGCCTGCTGCTGCGCGCGACGCAGTTTGGATGCCGCCACCATCTTCATGGCGGAGGTGATCTTCTGTGTCGACTTCACGCTGTTGATGCGTGTCCGGAGAGCCTTCAGGCTAGGCATGTCGGCCCCTTAGCTGAAGTTTTTCGCGAAATTGTCGAGGAACGCGACCAGGCTTTTCTCGACGTCCGGCTTGATCTCCAGCTGCGTGCGGATCGCATCCAGGATGTCCGGCTTCTCCGCCTTCAGTTGCGAGATGAACTGCGACTCGAAAGCGCCGACACGGCCGACATCGATCTTGTCCAGATAGCCGCGCACCCCGGTGAAGATCGCCACCACCTGCTCCTCAATGGGCAGCGGCTTGTACTGCGGCTGCTTCAGCAGTTCCGTCAGCCGCGACCCGCGGGCCAGAAGCTGCTGCGTGGAGGCGTCGAGGTCGGAGGAGAACTGCGCGAACGCCGCCATCTCACGGTACTGAGCGAGTTCCAGCTTGATGCGGCCGGCAACCTGCTTCATCGCCTTGACCTGCGCAGCGGAACCCACGCGGGACACCGACAAGCCGACATTCACCGCCGGGCGGATGCCGCGGAAGAACAGCTCGGTCTCCAGGAAGATCTGGCCGTCGGTGATCGAAATCACGTTGGTCGGGATATAGGCGGACACGTCGCCGGCCTGCGTCTCGATCACCGGCAGCGCGGTCAGCGAACCCAGGCCATGCTCTTCGTTCATCTTCGCCGCCCGCTCCAGCAGGCGGGAGTGCAGGTAGAACACGTCACCCGGATAGGCCTCACGGCCCGGCGGGCGGCGCAGCAGCAGCGACATCTGGCGATAGGCGACGGCCTGCTTGGACAGATCGTCGTAGAAGATGACCGCATGCTGGCCGTTGTCGCGGAAATACTCGCCCATGGTGCAGCCGGTATACGGCGCCAGGAACTGCATCGGCGCCGGATCGGAGGCCGTGGCGGCGACGACGATCGAGTATTGCAGCGCGCCGTTCTCTTCCAGCGTGCGCACGAGCTGCGCCACGGTGGAGCGCTTCTGGCCGATGGCGACGTAGATGCAGATCAACGCCTTCTTGGTGTCGCCGGACGCGTTGATGCCCTTCTGGTTGATGATCGTGTCGATGATCACCGCCGTCTTGCCGGTCTGGCGGTCGCCGATGATCAGCTCCCGCTGGCCGCGGCCGATGGGGATCAGCGAGTCGATCGCCTTCAGGCCGGTCTGCATCGGCTCATGCACCGACTTGCGCGGGATGATGCCCGGCGCCTTGACCTCAACGCGCTTATAGATCGGGTCCTTGATCGGACCCTTGCCATCAATCGGCTGGCCGAGGCCATCGACCACGCGGCCGAGCAGGCCGAGGCCGGTCGGCACCTCGACGATCGAGCCGGTGCGGGAGACGGTGTCGCCTTCGCGGATGTTGCGGTCGTCGCCGAAGATCACCACGCCGACATTGTCGGTTTCCAGGTTCAGCGCCATGCCGCGCAGGCCGGCCCCCGGGAACTCGACCATTTCGCCGGCCATGACGTTCTGCAGGCCGAACACGCGGGCGATACCGTCACCGACCGACAGCACCTGTCCGGTTTCGGCGACATTGGCTTCGGTATCAAACGCGGCGATCTGCTTCTTCAAGATCTCCGAGATCTCTGCCGGGCGGATCTCCATACTAGGCGGCTCCCTTCATGGCGTACTGCAGTCTCTGCAGCCGGGATTTCAAACTGGTGTCGTACAGGCGGGCGCCGATGCGGACCACGAGGCCGCCCAGCAGGTCGGGTTCAACCCGCTCATCGATGTTGACGTTGCTGTAGCCGGCCTCGATCAGGCGGGCGCGCAACTGCTGGCGCTGCAGGTCGCTAAGGCCGTGCGCCGAGGCGACATGCGCGGTGACGATGCCGCGCCGTTCGGCCACCAGCGTGGCGAAGGCGCTGACGATGTCGCGCAGCGCGTTGAGCCGCCGGTTGACCGATATCACGCCGACGAAGTCGCGGACTTCCTTGCCGAAACCCTCGTTCCACAGCACCGCCTGGGCGGCGCTGGTGGCGGTCTTCACGTCGATCAACGGGGAGGCGAGCAGGCGGCGGAAGTCGCTGCTGCCGTCGATCAGCCGCCCGAGATTCTCCATCTGGTACACGACGGTGTCGAGCACACGGTTCTCGTCGGCGAGGCCATAGAGTGCGGCGGCGTAGCGATCAGCCAGGCCGCCGCCCGATGCGATTGTCGTAGCCGCAGACGCCACGTTCGTTTCCATATGTTGGGCCGAGCCGTGTGGCGCGGGCGAGATGCAGGGTTCGGCCGGCGAACCGGCGCGGGGCGTCTAACATGGGGTTGGAGAGCACGCAACACGCGGCGGCCCGAGAACGTGACGTTTTATCAAATCCCCGGGCGGGTGTGTCCCGTCCCGCGATCACGGCGCGGCGGCCGGTTCCCCGGGATGGGTTCCAGCGCGCTGCGGCAGCAGCCACACGCAGGCGGCGATGAAAACCGCCAGCACCAGCGACGAGACGATGCGGCCAAGGTTCAGGCCGCCGTCCGCCAGTGGTTTGGTCAGGGTGTCGCCCAGCGTGGCGCCGAGCGGGCGGGTCAGGATGAACGCCGCCCAGAACAGCAGGGTGCGGGAGATGCCGGTGAAGAAATACAAGGCGGCGATCACCTGAAGCGCCGCGCCGAACACCAGCGCCCCGCCTTCGTAGCCGAGGCCGCCGTCGTCGGCCAGGAAGTCGCCCAGCGCGGTGCCCAGCGTGTTCGAGAACAGGATCGTCGCCCAGTAGAACGTCTCCTGCCGCGGCGAGTCGATCCGGTTGACCGAGACGCTGCCGCACACCAGCCGCCACGTGCCTAGACAGGCCATCAGCAGGACGAACAGGATGGACGAGCCGCCGGTATAGCCGACGCCCAGAGACCTGTCGGCAAAGTCGGCCATCGTGGTGCCGACGGTGGTGGTGGCGACGATCACCAGCCAGTAGAGCGCGGGATGGAAGCTTCTTGCCCGGATCTGCGCCGTCGCCACCACAAGAAAGAGCGCGGCAAAGATCGCGGTGCTGACGGCATAGCCGAGACCCAGGGTCATCGAGACGGCATCCCCGCCGGTCTCTCCCAACGTGGTGGCGGCGATCTTGATGATCCAGAAGGTCAGCGTGATCTCGGGGACCTTGCCGAGGCTGGCTATCGGGCGGTTGGTCATGGGTAGCAGCGTCCTTGTCCTGTTTCCGCAAGAACAGACGCCGGGCGTGCCGGTTGACGCGTCCGGATGGGTTTTGACATCGGCTATCGCACGGCAAACATTGGCCGAGTATACGTGGTTCGCTTATATCGTCGTAGCCGGTTCGCTGGCCGTTCCAAAGCTTATCAGTGGTGCGGCGAATGGACTGGCTCGTCCTCGATAACGAATTCGACCAGCCTGGCAGGATTTACGTCCGATTGGCCAACTGGCCGCAGCAGATCGACATCGTGGCCGATATCGAGGCGGGCCAGCGGCGGATCGTGTTGCACAGACTGCACGTCTCGGGGGCGGGTCCGAACTCGATGGGGCCGCCCGCGTTGCGGCGGCTTTTGCGGTGGGCGAAGGCACAACTCGATGTCGATGAACTCCGAATTGAAGGCTCGGCTCGAAAGGCTGGGGCCAATCCGGGACGTTTCCCGCGCACCCTTGTCATCTGACGAGTCGATTGTCGTAGTGCTGCGCCGGACCGGCCCGTTCGATAAAGCGGTCCCCGTCGCGCGCCGGCCGTTCGCGGCCGGTTTGACGTTGAAGCAAGCGCATACCGCGATCGATCAACTGGCGGCTGCCGGCCGCACCGTCTGCGCGGTCGCCCGGTCGGAAGACCTGCACCGGCTTGCCGGCGACCTCGCGGCGATGAACGTGGAAATCCGCCGGCGCCTGCCCGCCTCCGCCGATGCCGCCGACATCGCCGCGATGCGCGCCGATCGGCGGCTGTCGCAACGGGAGTATGCGGAGATGCTGGGGGTGGATGTGCGGACCTTGCAGAACTGGGAGCAAGGCCGCAATCGGCCCGACCCGGCGGCCGTCAGCCTTATGCGGCTGTTCGCCCGCGCGCCCGAGATGGTCGAAACCATCCTGACGGAACCGGTGGCCTGATAATTGGCAACGACGAGGCGGCCCTTGCCGCCGATGCTCCCGGCCCGGCGCCGCCCTCGTTTCCTTGACCCCCTTCCCCGCCCCGGCCAAGATTGCCTGAAATCAATCGAAGGCCCCCTCGATCATGGCGCTCAGCCGCTCCACCCGCGTCAACATCCTGATTGGCAACGGGCATTTCCTCTCGCATTTCTACGTCCTCTGCCTGCCGCCGATGTTCCTGGCGTGGCAGGACAGCTTCCATGTCAGCTTCGCCGAACTCGGCATGACCATCATGCTGATGTCCGGCACCACCGCCCTGTTGCAGACCCCCGTCGGCTTCCTGGTGGACCGCCACGGCGCGAGGCCGTTCCTCGTCGGCGGCGCCCTGCTGATGTCGCTGTCGATCGCCGCCATGGGACTGGCGACGCAATTCTGGCAGGTGCTGGTGCTGGCGACGCTATCCGGCATCGGCAATTCCGTGATCCACCCGGCGGACTACGCCATCCTGTCCGGCTCGGTGGACAAGACCCGCATGGGCCGATCCTTCGCGCTGCACACTTTCAGCGGCAATCTCGGCTTCTCCGCCGGCCCGCCGGTGGCGGCCTTCCTGATGGCTCTGGTGGGCTGGCGCACCACCCTGCTGATCGTCGGTCTAGCCGGCGTGCCGGTCGTCCTGTCGATCCTGCTGCAAAGCCGCATCCTGAAGGATCAGGTGCGTGAAGAAGCACACGGGGTGGCGGCACTGTCCGGCCGCGAGTTGCTCACCAGCCGCACCATGGTGCTGTTCTTCCTGTTCTTCATGCTCGGCGCGATGGGCGGCGGCGGCATCCAGGCCTGGCTGGTCACCGTCCTGCACACCGTCGAGGGCATCGACCTGGCGATGGCCGCCACCGCGCTGACCGCCTACATGCTCGGCTCCACCGCGGGCGTGCTTGTCGGCGGCTGGTTCGCCGACAGCTTTAAGCGCCACATCCTGCCCTTCGTCACCGGCCTGACAACCCTGTCGGCGCTACTCATGCTGGCCGTGAACTGGCTGAGCCTGCCGATCGCGGCGATCGTCGGCGCCACCTTCGCCTCCGGCCTGGCACTCGGCGCCAGCCGCACCCCGCGCGACGTCATGGTCAAAGACGCCGCCCCGCCCGGCCAGATCGGCAAGGTGTTCGGCTTCGTCAGCGCCGGCCTGCCGCTCGGCGGCGCGATTACGCCGGTGCCGTTCGGCCTGCTGATCGACCGCGGCCACCCGGAGCTGGTGCTGGTCCTGGTCGCGGTGATCCTGCTGCTGAGCCTGTTCTGCGCCGGCTCCGCCCGGGTCTCGGCCCGCGCCGAAGACCCCGTGGTGCAGCCGGCGGAATAGCAGGCTCAGGCGGCGAGGGCAGCCTCGTCCCGCAAGTCCTGCTGCCGCTGCGTCACCCGCCGCTCATAGCTCGCCTGGTTCTTGGTGGAGATCAGGCTGTACGGACGGCCCTTCTTTTCCGTAATCGTTCGAGATCGCACGCGACGGTCCGGATGGTCTGCGCGACATGGCTGCGATCCGCTTCCGCGGCGCGATATATCCAGGTCTTCTGCGTCGCATCGAACAGGAAGCGGCTGAGTTCGCCAAAGCGCGAGCAGCGGCGCTGGGCCGCCTCCAGTCCGCAGGCGGCGCCAGAGGCAGGGCGATGCGGGCCCGCAGATGCGCCAGGCACGCCGCCCGGAGGCGCTCCGCCGCCGGTACACTGTCAGCGGAACGAAGTTCACAGGCCGCAGCCGGCACCAGCACCGTATCGAAATCATAGCTCTTCAAGTCGCCCAGCATCAGCCCACGGCCCGGTCGGCCAAAGCCGCATCGATCCGGCCCAGCCCGGTCAGCGTATCGGCCACGAAGCCGGGCTCGACTCTATCGCCGCGCCACGACCCGTCGCACAGTTTTGCCGCCGCATCGGCGTGCGGCATGGCATTCAACAGCGAGCCCGCCGCCTTTCTCATCTCGGTGTTTTCCAGTAACGATGACGGAGCGCGCGCCAGCAGATCGGCGCAGGGGGCAAACCGCTGCCCGGCATTGGCCGAGACGATTGCTGCAACCAGATCGGGCGACTGTCCAAGCGGGAATTGTTACAATATGGCAATGGCAGCGGCGTTGTCGGACTTGGCGTAGCCCCTGCCCGCGCCAACCACACGCCGCAAGGACCCGCCGATGCCATCCGTATCGCCAAGCGTCGTCAACGCGATCAGCAGCCCCGTCGTGGAGCTGTCTTCAGTGGCCGTTGCCTCGCTATAGTCCGGCCAGCCATCGCCCACGCGCTCAGCCAGTTTATGCGCCTCCCGCCACGAAGGCGACGCGCGGTCCGCCCCGGAGGCAGTCCAGCGCTGCGCCAGATCGAGCAGGTGCGGCACCGTCACGCCGAGCCCCATCTGAGTCAGCACCGCCAACGCGCGATCGTTTGCCAGACGACCAAAGTCGCGCGTCCATAGCGACGCTCGAACGAAACCCCTTCGTTGCCGCTGGCTTCTTCGAAATGCAGCTCGTCCGGCGCCAGTTCGTGGAATGGATCGGGTGGCGAACATGCCGGGACTTTTCTCGGTATCGCGATGACCGACAAAGAAGCTGCCTTGGTCATGGACCAGCAGCTTGTAGAATTCGGCCTCGATCGGATCGCCGGCGCCCAGCCCCCTCGGCGAGCGTTTCCAGCATCGCGGCCAGGGTTGGCGGCCAGTGCTTGCCTTATAAATAATATGTACGCGGTCTGAGCCAATCTGCCACGTGTTGCGGACGGCGGTGTCGATGATGGTGTCGGGACCGCGGCCATAGGGCGCCCGCTCCGATACGGCAACCAGTTGTTCGGCCTGCCCCGGCAGCAGCGGCACGGCGATCTGACCCACACCATCCACCGACAGCGAGGGGGCCAGCAGCTTCGCGGTGCCCCTTGCGTAGAAATCCCCGGGGCGGAGGGCTTTGCCCGGGAGTTCAGCGAGTTCGGTTACGGGAGACGGCATCGTTCCGCCCGTTGCCTGCCATGCCGCCGGAGCTTGGCACAGGGCGCCGAGTCGCGTAATCCGGACAGGCCGCAACAGGACACATGCCATGCCGGATAAAATCTATCCCGTGACGCGCAGCGATGCCGAATGGCGCCGCATCCTGACCCCTGAGCAGTACCACGTCATGCGCGATCACGGCACCGAAGCGCCCGGAAGCTGCGCACTGCTGCGGGAAAAGCGTCCCGGCGCGTTCACCTGCGCCGGCTGCGACCGGAAGCTGTTCGAAGCGAGCCTGAAATTCGAAAGCGGCACCGGCTGGCCGAGTTTCAACGACCCGATCGAGGGCGCCGTCGAGACCTCGGTTGATCGCAGCTATGGCATGGTCCGCACCGAGGTGCATTGCGCCACCTGCGGCAGCCATCTCGGCCACGTCTTCGACGACGGGCCGCCGCCGACACATTTGCGCTACTGCATCAACGGCGTGGCGATGAACTTTGTGCCAGACTAATTGTATATACCTATTCCAAGTCAACTATGCCGCGATTACTCGATCCGGCTTTGCGACCAGGGAGCGGTCTCAGGCAGACCATCGCCGACCGGCTTCCTTCAGTCCGTGTTTCGGGAGATGTCGGGATCGGGACGCGGTGTCGCCGGGTGCGTGCGCCGGAGTTTGAATCTGCGCAGACGATAGCAGCGTTTTTTTGAGGAACGCTCCCGGGGGGCGGCAACGCAACCGCCCGCGGGCCTCACGATACTATAGCGTCGCGTCTATTTTGTAAGAATTAGTGTGTATTTTGCATTGTTTGAAGCCAAGATCGGCAAATCCCCGCCTTGCGAATAATCACATCTATCTTTATTGCTAACTATCTCTAAACCGTTCTAGACCACCCCGGACGCAATACTTGCCCGGGACAACGAACATGGCCACTCCGGATACTGGCATCAACGCTGACCTGAACGGAGCGATACCGTTCGATGCCGAAAGCCAGTGGAACCTACCGGTGGAGAATGCCCCGATCCTCTGGGACTCGGCCCAGATAATGGCATCGATCAATACCGCTGTCGGACTGCATCCCGATTTTGGTTCCGGAACCTATGACGGCATAACGATCGGCATTCCCTATGTCGTGGTGCCGGCCGATCAGCCGTTGGTTCCGTTCATAAACGATCTCTACACCACCGAATCCGACCCCGGCCCGTTTCCCATTCCCGACAACCCGCCAATCCAGGGCGAGGGCGCCACAGGCTATAATGACAACCATCTGATCGTCCTGCAGTTGGATGCGAACGGGAATCTCGCCGAAGAATACGACTTCTTCCAGATCAGCCAGAACACCGACGGTGTCTGGCAAGGCTACGCCATCGAATTCAACCTCACCGGGGGCGACGACCAGATCCCGATGGGATGGACCTCGGCCAATGCCGCCGGGCTGCCGGAATTCCCCGGCTTGATCACCTACGACGAAGTCCAGGAAGCCATCGCCGAGGGTGGAGTGAACGGCCACCTCGACCACGCCCTCGCGTTCACGCTGGCGTCCTGGGACATCGGCAGCGAGATCTTCGGCGCGGCCGAACACGCGACACAAGGCGGCGGCGCCGCGGGCTTCGGGATGCGCTTCGTGCTCAACCCCGACTTCCAGATCGACCAGAGCCTTCCCATCGAAGACATCGTCATCCTGAACACTCTCAAGATCTACGGGATGATCCTGATCGACAACGGGTCGAACTTCTTCCTTGCCGGCGCCCCCGATCCGCGCTGGAACAACGCCGATCTGAACCTGCTGCAAACCGCGGTCACCGGCTCCGACTTCGAGATCGTGGATACCACCGGGCTGGTCCCGCCCCCGGCGATAACCGTCGGCTCAGGTGCCGATTCGCTCGTGCTCCAGGTCAGCGAGAACGCGTATCAGGGCAATGCGCAATTCACCGTCAGCGTGAACGGAAACCCGGTTGGCGGCGTCCAGACCATCCTGGCCCTCAACTCCGGCAATCAGACCCAAACGTTCACCTTCCTGGGTGATTGGGGCAGCACCCAGAACTCCGTCACGATCAGCTTCGTCAATCCGCTGAGCGACGCGAACGGCAGCCGCACCATGCTCCCGCAGAGCATCAGCTACGACGGGACCGGCTACAGCTCCAATGACGCGGCCCTGTCCGCGACGGGATCGGTGTCGTTCATAGTTGGAGACGTTCCGGCGGTCGGATCGGGTCCGGACCTGCTCGTGTTGAACATCGACGAGACCGCCTACCAGGGCGACGCGCAGTTCACCATCAGCGTCGATGGCACACAGGTTGGCGGGGTCCAGGCCGCGACGATGCAGAACGACGGCGAGGCCGAGCAGTTCGACGTATTCGGCAACTGGGGGGGCGGCCAGCACACGGTCGTTGTCGATTTCGTCAATGGACTGAGCGACGCAGCGGGTTCGCGAAACCTGTTCATCTGGGGAATGAACTACGATGGCACCGACTATGCCAACAACGTTTCCAATCTCTACGGCGGCGGCCTCGCCGCCTTCCTGATCGGACCCGCAACGCCGATCGGCACGGGTTCGGATTCCTTGGTGCTGCATGTCTGCGAGGCCGCTTACCAGGGCGACGCACAGTTCACCGTCAGCGTGGACGGCACCCAAATCGGCGGGGTCGAGACAGCGACTCTGTTGGGTGCGATCGAGGACTTCACCTTCCTGGGCAACTGGGGTTCCGGGCAGCACTCGGTCACCGTCAATTTCGTCAACGGGCTGAGCGACGCAGGCGGATCACGGAACCTGTTTGTCGAAGGCATGAGTTACGACGGCACCGCCTACGTCAACAACGACTCCAATCTTTACGGCGGCGGCAACGCGTCCTTCCTGGTCGGAACCGCGCTGCCCATCGGCTTCGGACCGGATTCCCTCGTGTTGCGGGTCAGCGAAAATCCATACAAGGGCAACGTGCAGTTCACCGTCAGCGTGGACGGAATACAAATCGGCGGCGTCGAGACCATCGTCGCCCTCAACGCCGGCGGTGACACCCAGGCGTTCACCTTCCTCGGTGACTGGGGCACCACCCAGCACACTGTCACGATCAGCTTCGTCAATCCGCTGAGCGACGCGAACGGCAGCCGCGCCATGCTCCTCCAGGGCGTGACCTACGACGGGACCAACAGCACCGCCAATGCCGCGGCCCTGGCCTCGTCCGGCTCCACGTCATTAACAATCGGAGACATTCCAACGATCGGATCGGGCTCGGACCTGCTGGTGTTGCACGTCTACGAGACCGCATACCAGGGAGACGCGCAGTTCACCGTCAGCGTTGACGGCACGCAAATCGGCGGCATCGAGACGGCAACGGTGCAGGGCGGCGGCCGGACCGAGGCCTTCGATGTACTGGGCAACTGGGGTTCCGGCCAGCACACGATTCTTGTCAACTTCATCAATGGACTGAGCGACGCAGGCGGTTCGCGAAACCTGTTCATATGGGGAATGAACTACGACGGCACCGACTACGCCAACGACGTTTCCAATCTCTACGGCGGCGGCGCCGCGGCCTTCCTGATCGGACCCGCAACGCCCATCGGCTCGGGGTCCGACTCGCTCGTGCTGCATGTCTGCGAGGCCGCTTACCAGGGCGACGCGCAGTTCACTGTCAGCGTCGACGGGACCCAAATCGGCGGGGTCGAGACAGCGACATTGTTGGGCGCGACCGAGGACTTCACCTTCCTGGGCAACTGGGGTTCCGGGCAGCACTCGGTCACCGTCAATTTCATCAACGGACTGAGCGACGCAGCAGGTTCGCGCAACCTGTACGTCGAGGGAATAAGCTACGACGGCACACAATACACCAACACCGCGGCGAATCTTTACGGCGGCGGGGCCGCGTCCTTCCTGGTCGGAACGTCTTCCGCAATCGGCTCCGGTTCCGACTCCCTGGTGCTGCATGTCTGTGAGGCCGCTTATCAGGGCGACGCGCAGTTCACCGTCAGCGTCGACGGAACCCAAATCGGCGGGGTCGAGACAGCGACGCTGCCGGGCACGGTCCAGGACTTCACCTTCCTGGGCAACTGGGGTTCCGGACAGCACACGATCGTTGTCAACTTTACCAACGGACTGAGCGACGCAGGCGGATCGCGGAACCTATACGTGGAGGGAATGAGCTACGACGGCACCGCCTACAGCAACAACGTTTCCAATCTCTACGGCGGCGGTGCCGCGGCCTTCCTGATCGGCCCCGCAACACCCATCGGCACGGGTTCGGATTCGCTCGTGCTGCATGTCTGCGAGGCGGCTTATCAGGGCAACGCGCAGTTCACCGTCAGCGTGGATGGAACACAGGTCGGCGGGATCGAAACAGCAACGCTGCTGGGCGGGAACGAAGACTTCACCTTCCTGGGCAACTGGGGTTCCGGGCAGCACGCGGTCATTGTCAACTTCACCAATGGACTGAGCGACGCAGGCGGATCGCGGAACCTGTATGTCGAAGGCATGAGCTACGACGGCACTGCTTACAACAACAACGCCGCCAATCTCTACGGTGGCGGCAGCGGGTCCTTCCTGGTCGGAACCAGCACCGCGCAGCCCGCGGCCTCCGAGACGATCCAGGTGACCCCGGCAAACCTCGCGGCCGGCGGCAGCGCATCCAGCCTCTCGTTCCTGAGCGCTGACACGACTGGTAGCGCGGTGCCCGCAGCCTCGCCCGATCCTCTCTCGGTCAGCACGGACGCCCTCTCCGCAGCCGCCGGCATGATCGGCGCTTCCAGTCAGATTGTCGCGGCTGGTTTCGTGCTGCCCGATCCGGCGGTCGGCGCGGCCTCCTACGCAGTCCTCCCGTCGGACACGATTGGCAGCGGCGCCGGGAGCCTGGCGGCCATGACCACCGCCGCGTTGATCAATGCGGCGGCAACCTCGTACCAACAGACCTCCTGACGTGCGCGGATCCGTATCGGCTGATCGACGGAGCCGCACGCGGCGGTTGAAACCTCCGACACGTTGTTGTGAAGCCACCGGTGGTATTCATCCGCGGTGGCGAAATGAAAGCCACTCGCCGAACGCGAACCGTGTCCACAGCGACACGGTGAAGCGGTCATTTGCCGCGCTTCGCTTAAAGTTGCGCAGCGGCACTTTCCCGCGTCAGTAGCATTTTCCCCGAGCTTCGGCTTGTCTGCCGCTCGCACAGGCAGCAAGCCGGTCAACCAGCGGGAGAAGATAATGATGCTCCGTAAAGTATTACTCGTCACAACGATCCTGACCTTGCCTCTGGCGGCACACGCACAGACCGAGCCTGTAACAGGCGTCTATGTCGGCGCCATCGGCGGCTTCAACATCAAGTCGAGTCCCAACATCAACAACGTTCAGAGCAACATACCGGGAGCGGCCGGTGTGGTGACGCCCAATGCGAATTTGTCCACCTCGATCGGTGGAGCAGCCGTCGGCACCGTCGGCTTCGGGCTTGGCAACGGCTTGCGGCTGGAGGTCGAGGGCGACTACCGCGGCAATTCCTTCTCCGCCGCCAGCGGCCAGAACCGGTCCGGCAATGGAGTATCCGTCGGCTCCGGCGGCAGCGAGCGGCTCTATGGCCCGATGGTGAATGCGGTTTACGACTTCAACAACCTCGTTCCCTACGTGGTGCCGTATGTTGGTCTCGGCGTGGGTTACCAGTGGGCGCATCTGCAGAACTTCGCCACCACCGGGAACGGCCTGGGCGTGGGCGGCGTGGCGACCTCGATCACCTCGCAGGACACACGGGGTTCGTTCGCGGCCCAGGGCATCGTCGGCGCCGGCTACCAGATCGCCGCCGTTCCGGGCCTGGCGCTGACCGCCGAGTATCGCATTCTGGCCTTGACCGGGACGCGGGATTACGATGCCGGCTTCACCACCCGGGCAGCGGGCGCGGCGCCGGTCACCCGGTTTGGCAAGTTCGAACTGGGACACGATCTCAACAACACCTTCCTGTTCGGTGTTCGTTATAACTTCGGCGTGGCCCCGCCGCCGCCGCCGCCCTCACCGATAGCGGCCCCGGCCCCGGCCCCGTCGCGGTCGTATCTGGTATTCTTCGACTGGGACAAGGCCACGCTGACCGACCGCGCCCGCCAGATCATCAAGGACGCGGCCGACAACTCGACCCGCGTGCAGTACACGCGCATCGAAGTCAACGGCTACACCGACACCTCCGGCAAGGCGGCGTACAACCAGAAGCTGTCGGTCCGCCGGGCGCAGGCGGTGGCCGCCGAGCTGACCAAGGACGGCGTGCCGGCGAGCGCGATCAACATCCAGGGCTTCGGCGATACGCATCTGCTGGTCGCCACCGGCCCCAACGTGCGCGAGCCGCAAAACCGGCGGGTCGAGATCATCGTTCGATAAACTACCACGCGGGAAGGGTCCGAACCCTTCCCGCGTACGCCGCGCGGCCGCTGTTTGATTTGCATCAATGCCGCGCCGCCGCCGCCGCGTGTCCTTCCCTTCCATGACCACAGCCTTGACCAGCGGGACGCCAGCCGCCCTCGCGAAGCCGGCAGCGGTGCCAATCGGCTTGCTCGCGCTCGGCGGTTTCGCCACAGGTTCGGGCATGCGGCTGCTCGACCCGCTGCTGCCGCTGGTTGCCGACAGCCTGCACGTCACCGTGGCGAGCGCCTCGGTGCTGGTCGCCAGCTTCATGCTGCCCTACGGCCTGGGGCAGGTCATGCTGGGGCCGCTCGGCGACCGCCTGGGCAAGCTGAGGGTGGTCTGCGTGTCGATACTGTTCTACGGCGTCTTCGTCGCCGCCTGCGCCGCGGCGCCGGGCATGGCGGCGCTGGTCACGTTGCGCGCGGCATCGGGGCTGTTCGCCGGTGCCGTCATCCCCCTGATCATGGCCTATCTCGGCGACAACGTTCCCTACGCCGATCGGCAGGCGGTGTTAGGAAAGTTCATGACCGGGATGGTGATGGCGCAGATGCTGACGGGGCCGATCTCCGGCGTCATCGGGGGGCATGGCGGGTGGCGGGTGGTGTTTGTGGTGCTGGGGGTGTTCGGCATGGCCGTCGGCGCGGCGCTGGCGGTCCGCTTCGGCCGCAGCCTGTGGCAGGCGCCGGACGCCCCCGGTTCCAGCGCGGTGCCCGGAGCGGTCGCCTATCTGCGGTTGCTCAAGCGGCCGATCGGCCGCTGGTTGCTGCTGTCGGCGTTTTTCGACGGGCTGTGCCTGTTCGGCGGCGCGTTTCCCTATACCGGCGCCTTCCTGATCGACGAGTTCGGCCTCGATCCCGCCGCCACCGGCCTGATCGTCGCCGGTTTCGGGGTCGGTTCGTTCGCCTATACGCGCTTCGCCCGCCGCCTGGTGCGTCGTTTCGGTGAGGGCAACCTGCTGCTGCTCGGCGGCACCGGCGTCTGCGTCGGGCTGATGGGCATGGCGCTAACCCCGTCCTGGCCCGTGGCCGCGGCCGTGCAGATCCTGATCGGGCTGACGTTTTACATGTTCCACGGCGTGCTGCAGGCCCGCGCGACGGAGGCGTTGCCGGAGGCGCGGGGCGCCGCGGTTTCGGCGTTCGCACTCGCCTTGTTCATGGGCCAGGGCGTGGGCGCACTGGCGTTCGGCGCGGTGCTGGCGGCGAGCGGCTACCGGTTCGGCTTTGCCGCCGCGGCGGTGTCCATGCTGGTGTTAACCATCGCCTGCCGGCTTGGCCTGGCTGCGTTGACGCGTGACGCCGGCAAAACCTACCGCACGAACTTATAGTCGAACGCATCCCCAAGCGGTTCCACCAGCCCGGCCGTGGGATGAGGAAAATGTATCGGCAAGACAAATGTTCCGGTTCCCGCGATCTCGCCCAGGAACCGCCGCCGCGACCTGATCCCCTCCGCCGCGTCCCAGTCAAAAATCGTCGACCATTCCGGCACCCGGCATTGCAGCGCGTGATGCATCAGGTCGCCCGTCACCACCGCTCGCTGGCCACCGGATTTGATGTTGACGCAGCAATGACAGGGCGCGTGTCCCGGCGTCGGAGTCAGCCAGAACGTATCATCCAGCATATAATCGTCATCCACAAGCAGCGCCTGTCCCGCCTCCACGATCGGCTCGCAATTGTAACGCCAAACATTCCCCGGAGGTTGCTTGCCCTCCTTTGTCGCCTGCTCCCACGCGGCATATTCCCTCTTGTGGAATACGTATTTTGCGTTCGGGAAGGTTGGCACCCAGCGTCCGTTTCGCAGTACCGTGTTCCAGCCGCAATGATCGATATGCAAATGAGTGCAGAATACATAGTCTATGGCTTCGAACGACAGTTCCGCGGCCTTGAATTCATCCAGGTAGCGCTGCTTCGGAAAGTCCATCGGCGCCGGATAGCCCTTGTCCTCGCCGGTGCAGGTATCCACCAGGATCGTGTGGTGCGGCGTGCGCACCACGAAGGTCTGGTAGGTGATGACCATCATGCCCGTTGCGGGATCAAAAATTTCCGGGTCCAGCGTTGCCAGATGTTTGGCGCCGATCTCCGGGTTGTAGGCCGGGAACACGGCTGCGGGTGTGCGCCATGGCCCGTCCCGCTCGATGATGCTGGTAATCGTGACGTCACCGATTTTCAGCGTCCGCATGGATATCCCCTGCTTTGGTTCCGGGCGGTTGTGTCATGGCCGGCCTTGTGCCGACCATCCACGACTTCGCCTCAGCAACCATCGCAAGTCGTGGATGGCCGGGTCAAGCCCGGCCATGACACAAAAGCAACGACCGCCGGCCCGGATGGCAAGGATGCTCTATCCCGACCTCGCCGCTCTCACGCCGTGAAATTCACCAGCCTGCCCACCGGCTGCCCCAGCACCTCATCCTCGCGCATCACGGCGTTCCCGCGGATGATCGTCGCCACCGGCCAACCCGTCACCTCCATTCCGGTAAACGGGCTCCAGCCGCAGGGCGTGGCCAGCCAGGACTCCTCGATCCGCCGCCGGCGCTTCATGTCCACCAGCGTGAAATCCGCATCGTAACCCGCCGCCAGCCGCCCCTTGCCGGCGATGCCATACACCCGGGCCGGCCCGGCGCTCATGAGATCGACCAGCCGCCCCAGCGACAGCCGCCCGGCATTCACATGGTCCAGCATGATCGGCGCCAGCGTCTGTACGCCGGGCAGCCCGGAGGGGCATTGCGGCCACGGCAGCTTCTTCTTCTCCCGCGAGTGCGGTGCATGATCGGAACCGACCGTATCCACCGTGCCGTCGTTGATCGCCTTCCAGGCCAGGGCGCGATGCTCCTCCCCGCGTATCGGCGGGTTCATCACGCCGAAGCCCTCAAGGCGGTCGTAGCAATCGGGGGCAACCTGGGTGAGGTGGTTCAGCAGCACCTCGCAGGTCGAGACGTCGCGGAAATCCCGCAGGTATTCCAGTTCCTGCCAGGTCGAGACGTGCAGGATATGCGCCTGCCGCCCGGTCTTGCGCGCCAGCGCCATCAGCCGCCGCGTGCCGAGGAACGCGCATTCCTCGTCCCGCCAGACCATGTGGTTGCGGTACGGATCGCCCGATTTGAACATCGGCTTGCGCTCCTGCAGCCGATACTCGTCCTCGCTATGGTAGGCGATGCGGCGGTGGCCGGAGCGCATGACCTGTTCGATGTGTTCGTCATCCTCCACCATCAGGGTGCCGGTGGAACTGCCCGCGAACACCTTGATCGCGCAGACGCCGCGGCCGAGTTCCAGCGCCGCCAGGGACGGGATATTGGTCTTCGTGGCGCCGAAATAGATCCCCATGTCGCACCAGGCGGCCTGCTCGATATAGGACTGCTTCCAGGCCAGGGTTTCGGCATCGATGATGGGGGGACTGGTGTTCGGCATGTCGAACACCGCGGTGATCCCGCCGAGCACGGCGCCGCGCGTCCCGGTGGGGATGCTCTCGATCGCCGCGTCGCCCGGATCGCGCAGATGCACGTGCGGGTCGATGAGCCCGGGCAGGACATGCAGGCCGGTGGCGTCAACGACCGTGTCCGCGGTGGCGTCCGAGGCCACGCCCAGCGCGGCGATCTGCCCGTGCCGGACGCCGACATCGGTCGCCTCCGAACCCCAGGGCAGCACGCAGGTGCCGTTGCGGATCAGCAGGTCGTAATTGGCGGGCATTGGCGGTCCTTTTCCCTCGGATGACCGCGTCTTATCACCGACTGGCCGCCCGGGTCACGCAGCCTAAGCCTCGAATGTCAGGCCCAGATAGAGGTCGGCCAGGGACAGGCTGACGTCCACGCCCGGCAGGGAGATCGTGCCGCCGGTATGGGCGCTGGCGATCCACTCCCCGCCCGGCTTGCGGCGGAACACCGTCGCGGCAATCGCGGTCTGTTCCAGAAGCACATAGCAACGCAGCGACGGCAGAGCAGCATAGTCGAGCAGTTTGTCCACCCGGTCGGTCGTGGCAGTGTCGTCGGACAGCACCTCGAAAAGCACCACAGCATCGGTCAGGGTCCGGACCGTCTGATGTTGCGGTGTGCCGCAGACCACAACGTCCGGGTAGCGGACACTGGCGCCAGTCCGGATACGCATTTCGTGGATTGCAATGAAAGGACGGTCGCCCAATAGACCCATCAGCGACAGACAGAGATTGAAGACAATCCGTTGATGGGCGATGCTGCCGCCGGTCATCGGGACGACCTTGCGCCCGTCGAATTCATGCTTGCCTTCCTGCTTGTCTTCCCAGGCGAGGAAGCGCTCGGTCGTCCATGTGTCAGTCAACACAGTGTCCATAACGGGTGAATACCACAGCCGGTGAAAGCCAGCCAGAACTTCGACGGCCTCGTACTGTCTCGGCAGGGATCAAAGCCCCCCGACGACCTTCCGCTCGAACAGCCCATCGACCTCGGACGGCGAATACCCGTGCTCGGCCAGCACCTCCCGGGTATGCTCGCCCAGCACCGGAGCATGCGCCCGCTTCGTGCCGCCCACGAACTTCGGCAGGCCGGGGAGGTTCGGCATCGGCACCAGCTCCCGCACGCCGGGCTGCGCCAGCCACGACATGATGCCGGTGGCGGCCACCTGTTCCTCCCGCAGGAACTCCTCATAGCTATTGACCCGGCCGTTCATGATCCCCCTGGCGGTCAGCCGCTCCGACAGCCACGCCGTCGTCCGCACCGCGAATTTCGGCCGCAACACGGCATACAGTTCGTCCAGATGCGCGGCGCGGGCGTGGTGCGTGGCGAAGCGCGGATCGTGCAGCAGTTCGGTCTGTTCGAGTGCCTCGCAGAACGGGTGCCAGTCCCTCGGCCGCACCATCGTCACGTTGATCTGCCCGTCCGCGGTGTTGAACACCCCGTTCGGCATGCTGGTGCGCTGCGCCGTGCCACGCTCCAGATGATGCGCGATCAGCCGGATCACCGACAGCAGCGCGCCGCCCTGCATCAGGCTGAGTTCGATGAACCGCCCCTGCTTCACTTCCTGCTCGCGCCGCACGTACAGCGACGTGGCAATGGCCTGGAAGCCGAGCAGGCCGGAAAACATGTCGATCAGCGAAATCGCGATGCGGTGGGGATGCTGGTCGTGCTCGCCCTTGTTCTCGGTGACGATGCCGATGAATGCCTGCAGCACCGGGTCCATTGCCGGGCGAGCCGCCAGCGGACCGGTCTGCCCGAAGCCGGAGATGGAGTAATAGATGATGCCGGGGTTCTCCGCGCTGACCGCGTCGTAGCCGAAGCCGTATTTCCCGATGGTCCCGGGACGAAAACCCTCGATGAACACGTCGGCGTCGCGCACCAGCCGCCACAGGATGTCCTTGCCTTCGTGCGTCTTCAGATCCAGCGCGAGGCTGCGCTTGCCCAGCGTGCCATACAGCGAAAACGCCGAGTGGTCCTGGTAGGTGCGGCCGAGGATGCGGGACCAGTCGCCGCCATGCGGGGTCTCCACCTTGATCACGTCGGCACCGTGCTGGGCCAGCATCATGGCGCAGGACGGACCGGCCACCCCGCCGCTGAGGTCGATCACTTTCAGTCCGGCGAAGGCGTTGTCGTAGTCCATCATTCCCCCCGTTTTGCCGTGCCGGAAGGATAAGGGCGGATTCGCCGGAAAGGCCAGACCTCGGCCGGCCGGATGGGGGGTCAGCGCACCTCGGCGCCAGCCAGCACATAGCGGGCGAGCGCGTGGCCGAGGCAGGTGTTCAGCAGCGCGATCGTCTTGTCGCGCTTGTCCAGCCCGACGCGTTCCAGATCGATCTGGCCGCTGGAGACCCAGGCCTGCGTCAGGTCGAAACGGCGGAACAGGCCCACATCCGGCATGCCGGCGATCTGTTCCAGCACCATCTCATACGGGTTCATGTCGGTGTTGGCGCGCAGGAAGCGGCTGAACTGGGGATCGATCAGCACCACGTCGGCATCGGCTTTCACCGCGGCGTCCACGCCTTGCTCCAGCACCTCACGCAGCGTCTGCGGCCGCAGTCCGCGCACCGCCTCAACCGTGCCTGTCTGCCACAGCACGAGGTCGTAGTGATGACTAGCCAGTTCCTGCAGCAATGTGGAATACATCGCGTCCGCGGTCATGTTGCGGCCGCCCTTGACCGTGAGGTTGAACTGCGCGTGCGGCCGGAGTTGCCGCAGCACATCCAGCATGCGGAACGGAAACGAAGCCTCCGGCGTCCGGTATGTGAAGGCGGGTCCGGTCGATCCGCCGGTATCTCCGACGGTCGAGCCGGAGCCGATGGCCAGGATATCCACCTTGCCCGGCCCCGACAAAGCATCCGCCACCCGGGTCAACGGCGCTACGGGCGTGGTGAGCTCCGCCGGCATGTCGCACGGCGGCAAATCGTCATCCGCCGCATGCGCAGGGTTCGTCGCCCAACAGGCCAGAGCCAGGAAAACAAAGGATAACGGGAGCCATTTCATAGGCTCAACCGGTATCAGCCCGGGCATTCGCGGGCAAGAGCGCGGATGACGTGGCAGGTGCGCTGCGCGGCCCCTTGGGTTTTCCCTTCGTCCGGTACCATGCCGCCAGGGCGCCGAGGCCGACCATGCCGGCGGCGCCGAACAGATTGATGCCGATTTGCATCAACGCGCGGTCGTTATATTCCAGCCCGATGCGGGCGAAGAAGCCCAGCACGATGCCGCCGCAGAACACCGGCAGCGAATTCTGCCCGAGCAGCACCAGCGGCGCGGCCCAGCGGGATCGCAGCCATGGCTGATCGAAGCGGATGAAGCGGACGGACAGCCAGGTCAGCGCCAGGATCGACACCAGGCGGAACGGATACAGGCCGGTTTTGTCCTCGATCACCAACGCCCGCAACGGCGACGCGGTGACCCATTCCAGCAGATGCGGGTTCGGCTCGACGACCAGGGTCACCGCCATGCCGGCAAGCACCACGATGACGGCGAGCCCGTCCAGCGGCCTCAGGCGAGACGGCATGCGCGGCGGCGCGCAGGCGAGCAGGACGCCGATGATGAACAGGAACTGCCAGGCGAACGGATCGAAGAACCAACCGTCCTCGCTCCATGCCGCCAGGTTGAAGCTGGTGACACGCACCAGCAGATACAGGCAGAACGACAGGCCGAACAAAACCCGCGGCCATCGCAGCAGCCAGATTGTCGCCGCGAGGAACACCATCAGGGCGACGTATAGCGGCAGGATATTGAGCAGGCTCGGCTGGAATCGCAGCAGCAGCGCCTCCAGGATGCTCCGATAGGGATCGTCGCCGAGGATATCGAGCCGCGATTCCTCCAGGTAGTTGATACGGTTCAGCAGCGTCGCCGAATAGGTGACCTGGGCCGTGAACAGCATGAACAGGAAGATGTGGGCGATATACAGCGTCCACGCCCGCTTCAGCACGTCGGCGGCGGTGGAGATGTATCCGTTCCGGCCGAGGCCCATGCCGTATGACAGCCCGGCGCCATAGCCGGCGAGCAGCACGAACACCTCGGTCGCGTCGCACATGGCGAAGTTGCGGAGGCTGACATCCGCCAATACGTCGCCGGGGATGTGGTCGGTGTAGATCCACCACAGCGCCAGGCCGCGGAAGAAATCCACACGCAGGTCGCGCGCCGCGGATTGGCGGATCAGGTCCATGCGCGAGGCTCCTCTCAGGAACCTATGTGGGGGAGGCATCCAGACCAGAAATCATGGCGACACGATGTGTCACATCACAGCTTCGCGCGTGTCCTTAAGCGTCATGGTCCGCGCAGGCGGACCATCCACGCCTGACGATGTGGGTTCCGGCAACAGCTTGAATACCGACCTGCATCAGCATGACGGGAATGGCCGGTCCTGTGCGCGCCCTGGCGCGCATTCCACGGACCCTCAAATCCCGTCCCCGGCCCGCCGAAACGTCTCCGCCGTGCTCAAATACGCCTCGATATCGCGATCATCCGGCGCGGCCAGCACATGTTGAACACCCGCGTCACGATAGGCCGCCAGCGTGTCGCGCACCCCGCCCACCATGTCCGCGTTGACCACCATGCGAACCGAAACCGTAAAATCCTCCCCTGGCCGATCGGCGCGCAACCGCTTGACCACGGCGGCCGCCTGATCCGGGGCGATGCGGCTGCCGTGCCAGCCGTCCTGCCTCAGCGCGCGCCGGATCGCCGCATCCGACGAACCTCCGATCCAGATCGGGATGGGGTGGACGGGTTGCGGTTGGGCGACCATGCGGTCGATCGTCGCTGGAATCCATTTCGCCGCGAACGACACCGGGTCGTCCGACCACACCGCCCGCATCATCGCGATGCCCTCATCCATCCGCCGCCCGCGTTCCCGGAACGGCACCCCGAGCGCGTCGAACTCCGCCTCCAGCCAACCCACGCCCGCCCCCAGGATCAGCCGCCCCGCGGACAGGTTCTGCAAGGTCGCCAGTTCCTTCGCCAGCGGCAGCGGGTGGCGCAGCGGCAGCACCAGCACGGACGTCCCCAGGCGCACCCGGCTGGTGGCCGCCGCCGCCCAGGTCAGCGTCAGCACCGGGTCCCAGAAATTCGGCGTCGGCGGATAGGCGGCGTCCTTCGGGACGATGATGTGCTCGCTGACCCAGACATCGGCGAACCCCGCCTCCTCCGCCAGCACGGCGGCGCGGCGGATCGAGTCCGGTCCGGCCTTGCGGCCGATATGCGGCAGGTGGATACCAAGCTGCATCGTGAGTCTCCTCCAACGAACGCACCCTGAGCGTGACCCGTCCTTGTCATGCCGTCCACCCTTGCGCCCGCCCCGCCCCCTGCGCCAGTTTGCGGCAACGCCAAGCCAATAAGGTTGATCCGATTCCTGTGACCGCCCCTCCCAAGCGTCCCCGCAAATCCCCGCGCAAAGCCAAATCCGCGCAGCCGCCGGCAGCCGCCGGCGGGTTCGAACCGTTGAAGACCGAGCGCCTGATCCTGCGCCCGCTGCACCCGGACGACGCCGAGTCGCTGCACCGCCTGGTGAACGACTGGGAGGTGACCCGCACGCTCCAGGAAATACCCTATCCGTATCCCCGGTCGCTGGCCGACGACTGGATTGCCTCGACCCTGGAGCAGCTCGCCGACGGGTCCGCCTATCACCTCGCCATCACCGGCCAGGACGGCCCGAACGAAATGCTGGTGGGGGTTGTCGGCCTGCGCATGGACCGTACCGGCCGCACCGCCCGCCTCGGCTACTGGGTCGGCCGCGCCTTCTGGCGGCACGGCGTCGCCACCGAAGCGGCGAGGCGCCTGACAAGCTGGGCGTTCGCGAACCTGAACGTGGACCTGATCGTCGCCGAGGTGGCCGACGGCAACGAAGCGTCCCGCGCCGTGCTGCGCCGGGTCGGCTTTCACCAGGCCGGCATCGGCATGCGGACCTCGCTGACCACCGACACGGAACACATGGTCACGGTGTTCGAAGCCACCCGCGACGACATCTTCGGCCGCCCTGAGGCGCCTGCAGTCGATCCGGAGACTCATCCGGCCGGTGCGAAACCGCTGCTGCTGGTCGTGGCCTGCGCCCTGGTAGACCTCGACGGCCGCGTGCTGTTGGCCCGCCGTCCGGAGGGCAAGAAGATGGCCGGGCTGTGGGAATTCCCCGGCGGCAAGCTGAACCCCGGCGAAACCCCCGAAGCCGCCCTGATCCGCGAGCTGAAAGAGGAGATCGGCATTGACGTGGCGGCGACCTGCCTGGCGCCGTTCGCCTTCGCCTCGCATGAGTACGAGGGTTTTCATCTGCTGATGCCACTGTTCATCTGCCGCCGCTGGAAGGGCAACCCGACGCCGCGGGAGAACCAGACTTTGGCCTGGGTGCGCGCGACGAAGCTGTCCGAGTACGAAATGCCGCCGGCCGACAAGCCGCTGATTCCGCTGTTGCGAGACTTCCTGTAGGGAAAACATCCATGACCGGGAAAAACCCGACCGCCTGCCTGTTGGTCATCGGCAACGAGGTGCTGTCCGGCCGCACCCGCGATGCCAACATCCAGTTCCTGGCGACGGGTCTGGGGAACCTGGGGATTCCGCTGCGAGAGGTGCGGATCATCCCGGACGTTGCCGAGACGATCATCGGGACGGTCAACGAAGTCCGCCGGAAGTTCGACTACGTCTTCACCACCGGCGGCATCGGCCCGACTCACGACGACATCACCAGCGAGTGCGTCGCCGCGGCGTTCGGCGTGCCGTGGGAGCACCACCCGGTCGCCTGGCCGCGCATGGAAGCGGCCTACAAGGCGGGCGAGTTCAATGCGGCAAGGCAACGCATGGCGACGATGCCGCGCGGGGCGTCGCTGATCGAGAACGCCATCAGCGTGGCGCCGGGTTTTCAGTTGGAGAACGTCTACGTGCTGGCCGGCGTGCCGAGGATCATGCAGTCGATGTTCGAGTGGCTGGCACCGTCGCTGGCGGGTGGTGCAAAAATCGAATCCCGTGCGGTGCACGTCATCGGCTTGCCCGAGGGTGTGATTGCCGAGGGTCTGGCCGCGGTGCAGGCACGGTATCCGGACTTGGATCTCGGCAGCTACCCGTTCTACCGCGCCGGCGGCAGCGGCGTGGCCCTGGTTGCCAAGGGGCCGGACGGCGAGGCGGCGGAACGGGCGATCGCCGAGGTGACGGAGCTGATTATGGGGTTCGCGAAGGTGCCGATAGCGGGGGAGCCGCCGGAGGTTTGAAAACCGGATAGGGGGATCCGCCGCAACGGTGAAAGAAACCAGCGTGAGAAACTATATCGCGATAGCCGAATCATCCGGAGATGGCGCCTGGTGGATCAGCTTTCCGAACCTCCCGGGCGTCACGTCGGCAGCAGACGGTCCGGAGCAGATCGCGTCGCAAGCTCGGGATGCGTTAACGTCCGCGGTCGAGGCCGGAGCGACCTTGCCACGCTCGATCGAGGATGGCGTGATCCCGCCCTACGACCTTGGCGACTATCAGAACCCACTGGTCGTGCTGGTGCGTTTTGAGGCGCCCGCGCCGGTCGCCGTGGCATGATGTCAGTCGCTGGCCTTCCGGCCATATGACTGCGACTGTGGAGGCGCCGCGGAGATGGGGTCAAGCTTTGCGGCCGTTGGTCAAACAGTCCCAATTTCTGCGCCGGCGCCCGGGCGTTGGTTACCGAGACCGGGCTTGATTGGCCCAATATCGCCGATTGTATTAGTCTGGGTATGCCGCAGACCGACGAAGGCCGCCTGGCGCTGAACGACGGGGAGAGCCGACCGCATGAGCGATCTCTATGACACCGATATCCTGCTCTGGTCGGAGCAGCAGTCTGAGTTGCTGCGCCGGATCGCGTCGGGCGAGAACGTCAATGATCAGATCGATTGGCAAAATATCGTCGAGGAGGTGGAGGACGTGGGGCGCAACACCTTGCGGGCCTGCCGGGCGCACTTGCTTCAGGCATTGCTGCACGACCTGAAGGCGGAGGCGTGGCCGCTGTCCCGCGATGTGCAGCACTGGCGATCCGAGGCCCAGGTCGCCCGCATCAACGCCGCGGACGCCTATGCGCCGTCCATGCGGCGGAAGATCGACGTGGCGGACATCTACGCCAAGGCGCTGCGCGCCCTGCCGGAGAAGATGGACGGCCAACCGCCATTGCCGGTGTCGGAGGTGTGCCCGGTGACATTGGACCAATTGCTGTCCGATGCTTGACATCGACCGCTCCCGTCTAGTCCGAACTTCCTACTTCAGTTTTACATAGACCATTGACGGCATTATATAAAATGCCGTTCCAGCAGCCCGCTACTGGCTACACCGCGACGCCCAGCAGTTCGAACGCCTTCTGCTGCACCGGCGTCGGCCGCGTCACCACGGTCAGCGGATAGAGCGGGTTGATCGCGGTGACGATCGTATTGCGCGCCAGCGTCGCCAGATCGGCCAGC
>NZ_CAIWTY010000011.1 GCF_903915725.1 uncultured Rhodopila sp. | reverse complement strand
CGTCGGCGCGCAGGTCCCGCGGCGTCCACGGCTCACCCCGGCGCGCCAGGCCAACCGCGCGTGCCACGCCCTCGGCCTCCTCGGCGGCAACCAGCGCCTCGATGAACAGGCTTACCATTCGCAGTGTCAGCGCCCCGGCACGCTCCTGCCCGGCGGGCCAGGCATTTCGCGGCGCCTGCTGCGCCTCGGCCGCTGCGTCATGCGCCGCCCGGCAAGCGGTAATCGCCTTGGCCACGACCGGATCAAGCAACGCAGCCAGAGCACCCGCCGGCGGCCAGCCAACGCCGCCGAACTGGTTGAGGATGTACTCGGCGGTCGCCGCATCCACCCGATCCCGCAGATCAGGCGGCGGCGTCTCCAGGCCGAACGCCTCGGCGATCGACAGAACCTCACGCAAATCAGGCGCAATCTCCCGCAGCAGCCCCAGCGTCGGGCGCGCCCGACGCTCGACCGGGAATCGCACCACATTCGTCGTTCCGGGCAGCATCTCGATGTGCATCGTCAGCCTCAATTTGGCGCGGATGTTAGCCGGCCGGCGCCCGTATGTCAAACTTAATGTGTTGTCTTCATTGAATATTCTGCTGGATTGTGTCGCGTATGCGCGGTTCGCCGGTGCTGGAGCGGCCTCGATTCAAGCAGGCCATCGCCGATGCACAGCCACGCCGCCCCGACGTTCTCCCTCCGGCTGAAACGAAGCGGCGGGAGCCACGCGGCCCCCGCCTTGGTGTCTCAGCCGAAGGCGGCGAGCCGGGCAGCGCGGATCGGGCCAATGCGGTGCCGGGAGCGACGGACGGCTCGCAGGGCTTCCAGACGTCGCGGTGAGAGCGAAGCGAGGACGGCCCCTGCCGCGGCGGCCATGATGCTCGGCCGTCAGATCCCCATAGAGGACGAAACGGCGCAGCGTCGCCATGCTCCCGAACCCGCTCGGCCCGTCACGGTCCTCATCTCGGCGGTCACGTCCATCCCGCGGATGGGGGTCGCGGGCGGCGGCAACGCCGGCGCCGAGATGACAGCACCGCGGGGCGGAACTGACGAAGGCGCCAACGGTGCGAGGCGATCGCCATTGGCCATGCCGGTCGGAACCGCCGCGGAGTGTGCCGGCACTGCGAACCGTGCCCGCGGAGCCCAACAGAGGACACGACGAAATCCACCGGGCTGATCCCGAATGCGGATTGGTTCCGGCAGCAGCAAGCGGGGCGCGGGCCTTGATCAGCGGGGCGGGTGGGACTGGCGGACCGGCTGAGTGCGGCGGGCAGCCGCGTGGTGTGTCGGGAGTGCCGCCCTGGTCCGCGGCCACGCTCTCATCTCTCGCAGCCAAGGGTATCACCGGCACGTACGCCTGCGTCACCCCCTCGGATGCGTGCGGTTTGGGCCGGGCGTCAGGCGCTGCAACCCCCGCTTCGCCGTCCAGCCGGGCAAAGTGGCCCGGCTGTCATGACCGGCGAAGCGCCTGCGGTTCGCAAGCCACCGGGAAGTTCGCAAGCGCAAACTTCCGCACCACTGGCCTGCTCAGGGGTTTCCGCGCCTGCCTTGCCCGGCCCCAAGGAACCGCACCCGAGGGGGATAACGCCGGCATAGGGCCGGCGACACGCCTCGGCAGCGAGAGATGAGATCATGGCCTCCAAGTCGTCCACTCCGAACACCGCGCAGCCCGCCCGCCGCACTCAGCCGGTCCGCCAGGCCATCACCCTGGAACTGGTCAAGGCGCACGCCCCGCACGCCGCCGTCGCCGAGAACCTGGCCCGCATCTTCGGGATCAGCCCGGTGGACTACGCCGCCGTCCGCGAGGGCACCGAGGAACATCTGGTCCGCAGCGCCAACACCCTGCGCGACGACCTCAACGACAAGGCCATGGCGATCCACCTCCAGCGCATCGTCGGCGCCTTCGTCAGTTCCGCCCACGGTGCCGCCACCTTCTACGGCACCAAGGTCACCGCCGCCCGCGACCTCACCGCCAAGGGCGCGAACGACGACCGCGATGAGGACCGTGACGGGCCGAGCGGGTTCGACAGCAAGGCCGAGCGCGCCCGCCAGTTCGCCGCCGAGATGGGTCTGCAAGCCTTCGCCTTGATGGCCGCCGCGGAAGGCGCCGTCCACGCCTACGCCCACATCACCGGCGACGACTGGAAGCCCTACGAGCCGCCCGCCGCTCCCGGCGCCGGCATCAGCCGCCAATCCGCGGACGCCCAGCTCGGCGCCTTCGGGTGAAGCACCAAGGCGGGGGCCGCGAGGCTCCCGCCGCCTCGTTTCTTGCTTCGGAAGGAGCCACCGGCACAGTCCGGCTTTGCGGTTGTCCGCGGAAGTGGACCTGCGCCATGGCGCACCCTCCGGGCTGCGGCCCGCGCGCGTCGCTCCGCTCCGCCTCTCTGCGCGTGCCTCCGGGTGACGGATGCTGGCTGCTCTATCGCCCCGACAGGGCTTGCCCGCAAGCGCCGCTATAGCCGCACCGGCCACATTTCCAGGCGTCGCGGTGATCGCGGGCGACATCCGCCGCCACCCGGTCACGCCGGACCTCCTCAGCCAGATCAAGAACCTGACGGCGCTCCCCCGGCCCGTAGGGAATCGTGACCCGCCCGTCCCGGTATTCGATCAGGCCGTGAGTCACGGTCGCGCCCCAGACGTCCTCGACCAGCACGCAATAGGTCAGCAGCTGCAGCACGTCCCGATCGCGTGGTCCAAATCTGCCGGCGCGGTGCCGCTTTAACTCCACCGGAACCGCCTGGTCCGGAAGAGCGTAGACATAATCGGGCTTCCCGGTCAGCCGGAGGCGGTGCGAGGTAATCGGCTCGCTGATCGCGCACCGGCTGGTGTCGCTGTAGACAACCTGCCCGGGCGGCAGGACCGCGGCCTTTTCCCGGAGCAGAAACCAGACGGCGGCGGCTACCGCCGCCAGGACGACCAGAATGACGATCATCGGACGGCCAGCAGCAGCGCCAGAACGATCAGCACGAGGGCGGCGATGGCAAACCATGGCGCCAGGCCCCGCGCCTGGCTGGCGATCCGCACCTGCCGGCCATGCCGTTCATGGAAGGCGACGCCGGCAGCACGTTCCGGCTCCAGCGTCGTCGGAACGCCGCAACGATCAAGGTGCCAGGCACGGCGGCAAAAGACGTAGCTGCCGATTTCCGAAGCACTGACATATCTCTCTCCGGCCATCATGCCGTTGCCTTATCAACCAGCGTAACGAAAAGCCGGGCCAAACACCACCTCCTCATCCAGGAGATCCCGAGGCGACCAGACCTCGCCGCGGCGGGCCAAGCCAGTATCTCGACACGCATTTCAGTGATCTCCATTTGCCCTGGACTATAACTCGGCAATGCAGCAATGCAACCGTAATTCATTGATAGAATTAGCTTTTTATTTAATTTGGCCCGAACGCACCATCTGCTTCACTGCTTGCAGGGTCAGAACAGGGCGCCTCCCTTCGGGACCGCGCTCTAGTCCTCATAAGCGGGCAAAGCAGCCCGCCAAGACGACCGGAGCCGCGTGAAGAACGCGTCTCCGCGCTTCGCGTGACGATCCCTGGCGCGGCACAGCACGGCCCGAAACCAAAAACCACCGTCCCCACCCTCGCCACGCCAACACACCGGCGCCTCAACCACCCTCCCCGCAAGCGGCGGGGCTTTCGGCGCAAGCACGGGGCCTCGCCGGCCCCGAACCCCGCAGGGCACCCGGGAAAACTCTCTGTTTAGTAACGATTCGGGTCATGGGTTCGGCGTCCCGCTTTGACCACGGTGTGCCTCGGTTGCGGCCAGAAGTGCCATGAGCACATCAGTTTCTTCCGAAGCCCCACCGGTAAGCATCGCCGGCTGTTCCGTCAGGACCGCGGCCGCGGCCATAGCCAGACCATCCCCTTCCTGTTCCAGCAGCTCGACCGCGTGCGCCAGCGCAATCTCCTGATGCGGCAACACGGGCAAATCGGCCACCTCCATCCGCGCCACCCTCCGCCCGGGCACGGACGTATGACCGGAGACCGTACATCACACGGCGGCGCGAAGCCTCTGCATCTGACACTTGCATCAAAGACCATGGCAAGGTCCGCGGCATCTCCTCTCCGTGTCGGAGTTTAATTAAGTCCGGCAAACATGCCACGCCACAGCGGCATAATGGCGGTCGAAGACGGACGTCCGCACAGCGGGCATATCGGTGCCGTGGTTGGGTTCATGGGGTTATGTCGCTCACTTCAGCCTCCATGTATTCCGCCTGGAATTGCGCCTCGCGCATCAACGATTCGTCGGAGAGCCACCAAGAGTGCCCGCACGAGCAGATCGCATGACCGGTCGCGATATCGGCATCAGCGGCGGACATCCAGGTCTTCGCGTGCCCACCTGGCCTCGCGAACAATGGACTCAACCTGCCTCATGTCGACAGGAGGTTGCTGGTGCCGGAACAGCGCGACCAGAGCGATGATCCAGAGCGGCACGAGCGAGGCGATAGCGATCTGTCCATACCGGCGCAGCTCATCGGTGTGTTTGGCGATGTCCGCAGCAATCGCGGACGACACCTTGTCGGCGACATATCCAATCTTGTCTTTATCGACGCCGGCAGCGATCAGCGCGTCACGCACGGACGAATAGACGGAAGCCGGCGGCTGCGGCACGCTGTAGGGTATGTAATCAAGCAGCGGAGCGGGAGGCGGCGCCGTGGTGACAGGCCTGGTGGCGGCAACGTATGGCTCGTCAGCATGAACGGCATGATGACCGGAGATGCCATAAATAATCACCGCCAACCCGGTTATCGCAGCCATCCGCAGCTTCGTTTTCCGGGCGTCAAGCACTACTGTTTCCCCTTGTTTGATGGTTTTGCCGGCCACGGTGTCACCGCAGCGTGTTGTGTTTGTTGTGCCGGATCAGGCGGCGGCGGTGCCGGGCCGCTCCACAACTCCATTTGGCACGCCATGCGGCCGTCAACCTCCGCGCAAGTACGCGGAGTCGAAGCGATGGCATCGTTGTTGCGCATCAGCACAAGCCAAACCTCTGCGTCGCTACGGGTCAGGGCTTTGCTGATTGCCGCCTCCACATGGACGGCCCTGGCCTCGCCGGCACCCTTTCCGGACCGATAGGCCAGCGCATAGAGACCGGTCCCGGCGCCGGCAAAGACGATAGCTGCGCCCAGCACGTAAAGGCCGAGGCGAAGCCGGACCAGCCTGTCAATCGCTGCCGGCAGCCTTTCGGCCGCCTTGGCGGCGATGGCTCCGCCCGCTATCCGTTCCGCCGTCGCCAGCATTTCTTCAACCCGATCGTCGCGCTTCTGCTCGATGTCGCAGCGGATGACCAGCGACCGAAGGAAGGTCGCGCCGGGATCCCCGACCGCCTCGGCTGCAGCGGCGCGACCTTCTAACTCATCCCGAAGCGACGGCATCAGGGGAGCCAGCGATTGATCGGCGAGAACGCCTCCCGCATGCGAAGCAGCCAACCGTGGGTGCTGCTCTGCTGCGCAGGACCAAGCGGCAGGCCCGGCTTGCCTTCGGGCATCACACCCTTGACCGCGTGGGCGAACAGGATGTGACGGTCACGGATCATGTCCGCCGTATGCAGATGCGGCATCCAGATCGTGACCGCGCCGCGGCCTGTCGCAGCCCGGTAGGCAGGGTGCCGCACGGTCAGACGGAACTCGGCTTCGTGCGACACGCCGGAACGCAGCTTCGCGTGGTTCAAGATGATCGCCGTCGCGGCGGGCTGGAAGCCGAGCCTTTCCATGTCGTTCAGCGGCGTCAGGTCGATGGGCCTGCCGGACAGCAGATAAAGCGCCACGATGGAGACGCCCGCCTCTTCCAGACGCTGCCGAAGATCGGGTGCGTCACTGACCAGCTTGGGCAGGCTGGCGTCGCCGCCACCCAGATCGATGATCGCCGTGCCGTTCTCCTTTGCGACGGTCGCGACGAAGTTGTCCAGCCAGCGCGCGATACCTGCCGGGTCGCGTGTCTCAGGCTTCAGCGTCTCGGCAAAATAGAGGCCAAGTTCACGGTTGACCGGGTCCACGGACGCCAGCGTAGCGCCGCCTTCGCGGTCGATGCTCTCTTCAGCGAGGAATCGACAAAGCAACGTTTTGCCGCACTGGCCGAGACCTCCAACGAAGATCAATTTAGGGCGCCCCGTCAGGTCAATCGGGCTGACATCGGCCAGCGGCGGGGCCGTTCTGACCTCCGACACCGGAGAATCGTCGAGCGCTATATCGACCAGCCCGTCATCGAGCACAGCCATTCCTCCGCCGAAAGACGGAGCGGGTTTCTTTGCCACGATGGTTTCCTTCATTCCTGTCTGGTTACGCGCTTCAGAACGATTTTCGGCTCGTCATCGTCGGAGTGCGGGTCCGAGTGTTCGCCAGGACTGACGGGCGATAGGCGTGGCGGCGTTGATAGTCGTGCATGCGTAACCGGTTGGGTCCTTGCCGTTGCCGGCACCGAAGCCCTCGGCGGTTCGGGCTTCCCGTTCCAACCGATCGCCTTGGCGTTCTTGTCGACGTTGGCCCAGGTCCGGCGCATGGTTTCCGCGCTGACCTTGCCGCCGCGCTCGGACTTGATGCCCATGCGCCGGATCTCTTCCGCCGCGCTGATCCAGTCCGGACGACGGCCCGGCACTTTGGCGGCGGACAGCTCGGCGTAGTTTTCCCACATCCAGACATAGAGAGGCGACCGCCCGCCACGGCCCCTGATCGCCTGAGCGACCTTGGCCGGCGATCTGTCGTGTGGATCTCCAACCATGCGGGTTTGTCTTTCCGCCCCTTCAAACAGCATCCTACCGTACGTGTTGGCAGCATTCAACCGTCCTTCAAGCGGGCAACCTGACCTTGAAGTAGCGCGATCGAACCGGTAGGTTTTCGGTGTCGGAACGGAAGGCCATCGAAAGAAGGACAGATGCACTCACCCCTTCGGGGCGAGATGCGGTAGGAAAGGGTCAGCATGGCACAAGCAGACACCACGTTGCAGGCGATCCTGACGCACGTGACCAAGATCGACGACCAGCAGGACAAGCTGATCGGTGCGCTCGGCGACATGACCGATACCCTCGGGATCGTGCTGGCGACCCTGAGCGAGATCGTTGCCTGGACGCAGCAGCCGGCGTCCGGAGGGCTGGAAGAGGCAATGAATGAGATCGCCGGCGCGCTCGGCCGCATTGACGGCAACATGGCGGCGTTCGCCGAACAGGTCGCCACGCTGAACCGCAGCCCCGGGTGATCACGCCATCCATCATCGCGGGCGGCACGCCGTCGGCGGCGGCGGGGATGACGAAGCACCTGCAAACCCAGACGCTCGATCGCGATCAGGAGTTTGCGGCGGCTTACTACAACCGTGGCGCGGGCATGGCCGAGGACGAAGTGCTTCGGGTCATGGCCACCCGCGTCGCAGATGGCCGCATGGACTTCAGCCAGGCGCTCGATCAGTTGATGGACAACTGGATGCGGACGCCGGGCGCTGACCGCGGCCGCCGGCAGGAGAAGGAAACCGAGTTTGCGGAGCGGCTGTCCGAGGCAGCCCTGACGCTAAGCGAAGGCAAGCCGCTGCCGGTTCAAATCGGCGTGCTGCGGTCGGACATGCATCCCATGGTGCTGAAGGGCCTCGGCCTGGACGATGGCAAGCCGCTGGACGACTCCCGAATCAACGCGCTGCTGT
Organism: uncultured Rhodopila sp.; assembly: GCF_903915725.1. Classification (GTDB taxonomy): domain Bacteria; phylum Pseudomonadota; class Alphaproteobacteria; order Acetobacterales; family Acetobacteraceae; genus Rhodopila. The sequence goes on along the minus strand of NZ_CAIWTY010000011.1, from coordinate 26,260 downwards.
CGGGGCACCGGGCGGACGGCAAGCCGATCGAGGGCAAGCGGTATCAAAAGGCGTATGACAGCGATCCCAACCCGGCGACCGGCGAGAGCAAGCGGATGTCGCCGGTCGGCTCTCTCGGGCTGTGCCCGTCGCCTGACAAGAGCATCAGCGTGGCGTTCGCGTTCGGGAGCGAGGTCGAGCGGGCGATGATCTTCCGCGCGCACATTGAATCCGCCCGTGAGGCGGTCGCCTGGATGGCCACCGAGATCGGTCAGGCGCGGCAGGGTGCGGGCGGGAAGGACGGGCGAGTGCCCGGAGAGGTCGGCTGGATCGAGTTCACGCATCATACCGCCCGGCGAACAACGGCGGTCGTCGAAAACGGCGAGGTGACGTTTGCACAAAAGAGCGGCACTCCCGGCGATCCCGACCTGCACACGCATTTTCTCATTCCGGGGGCGGTCTTCCTGCCGGATGGCAAGGCCAGCGCGCTGGATAGCATGGCGGTCGCCGGGTTCCGGGTGGCAGCGGACGGCTATTATCATGCTAGGATGGCAACCCGGCTGCGAGACGACGGGTTCGCGGTGGAACTGGACGAGCGTACCGGCGCGGCGCGGATGACGGCGATCCCGGAGGATGTCTCCCGGCTGTTTTCCAAGCGGATGAACCTCGGCGAGGACGTCGCCAGAGCCAGGGCGGCGAAGGACGGTCTGGAATGGGATGCGCTCGCGCCGGCGCAGCAGGCGGCGCGCATCGGCAACGCCGCACAGGACTATGAGCAACGCGAGAAGGGCGGCAAGGACGATGTTGCCGACGTGGCATCGTGGCGCCAGCAGGCCAAGGACATCGGCTGGGAGCCGCCGCTGTCGTTCATGGCGGCCGAGCGGGCGAGCGAGCACGCGAGGGAGGGGCCGGAACTGACCCGGGAGGGACGCGACCGCGTCGCCTATGACATAGCTCTGCCATGGCTCGACGGGGAGTTGCAGGGCCGGGCTGTGGTTCAGCATTGGGATCTGCAACGCGCTGCATTTCGTGGCCTGACGGCAACCCGGTGCGACGGGCTGGCGGACATGAAGCGCGTGACCAGGCTGATGCACGACGGAGGCGTGCTGCAGTATGGCGAGAAGACCGCCGTACGCTTCGCGCAAGAGCCGGGCAAGCGTCACGTCAGCGTCACCACGAATATGCACATAGACGACGAGCGCGAGTTCGTGGCGCTGGCCAAGGCGGCGGCGGCTGACCGTAATGGCGCGCTGACACCCTGGCAGATTGAGCGGGCGGCGCAGGCGAGCGGGCTGGATTTCAGCAAAGAGCACGGCAAGGCGCAGTTGCAGGCGATGCACCGGCTTGGCGAGGGCGGGCGCTTCGGCGTCGCCATAGGCGCGGCCGGGAGCGGCAAGAGCGCCATGCTGCGGCCCTTGGTGGCGGCATGGGGCGAGCGGGGCCGGGAGGTATGGGGGGCCTCGCTGGCGTGGCGGCAGGCTGACGAAATGGCTGACGCCGGCATTGACCGCCGCCACGTCAAGGCGTTCTCAGTGCTGCTGGACGGCCTCAAAGACGGGTCGATCAGGCTGGACCGCAACTCGGTGCTGGCGGTGGACGAGCTGGGCCTGCTTGGCACGCGGCAGGGGCTGGAACTGCTGCGAGCACGGGACAGGCACGGCTTTGCCATCGTGGCACTTGGCGACAGCCGCCAATGCCAGAGCATCAACGCCGGGAGCATCATCGACCTTTCGCGCAAGGCTTTGGGTGCCGAGCAGGTGCCGGAAATCATCACCACCGTCAGGCAGCAGACCGAGCGCGAGCGGGAGATCGTCGGCCTGATCCGCGATGGCCAACCGAAACAGGCGCTGGACATGAAGCGGTCGGACGGCACCGCCGAGATGGTGCCGGGCGGCTATGCGCACCTCGTGACGCGGACGGCCAAACTCTACGCCGAGCGGTTGCAGGCGACCGGGCAGGCCCCGAGCATATCGGCGCCGACCAATCAGGACGCGCACAACATCGGCGTGGCGGTGCGGGCGGAACGCCGCGGCATGGGGTTGATCGGGGCGGATGTCCGCACCGTCAATGCGACTGATGGCGAGCGGAATTACAGCCTGCCTCTCGCGGTTGGCGATAGCGTCAGGCTGTTCAAATCGACCGCCGTGCGTTTCGAGAATGGCCGCGGCGGCGGCTCGATCGGGCGCAACGGCACCATCGCCGAGGTGCTGGCGCTGGACGCCGCCGGCGTCACCCTGCGGTCCGTGAAGACCGGCACCGCCGGCACCGTGGCCTGGGACGACCTGGCCGATGGCAGGGGCCGGGTGAAGCTGGCCTATGGCTACAGCCAGACGGTCCACACCAACCAGGGGGCCACAGCCGATGAGCATATCTTCGCGTTGCCCCGGGGCAGTGCCGGCATCGACGGCAATCTCGGCTACGTCGGCAACACCCGGCACCGGCTGCGGTCGTTCGTGCTGAGCAGCGACGCGGCGGAATATGCGGCGGTGAAGGGGTCTCGCCCGCTCAACGATCCGCGCGAGGTCGCCGCCGACGACAAATGGGCGATGGTGGCGAAGGCGCTGGTGCCGGCGCCCGTGAAAGACCTTGCGAGCGACTTCACCGAGCGGGCGCGCGGCCTGCGCAGCGGCGCGGTGAGGATATTCCAGCACGCCATGCACGCGCCCGAGCAGCGCCGGCTGCACGGCCAGTCGCCTTCGCTGGCACCTGAGAAGGGGCTTGCGATCAGGGCAGGGCGGTCCGCCGTCATGGAACGCGCCGCCGAGATCGCCCGGCAGATACCGCAGTATGCGGTAAAGGCGATGCGGCAGGTGCAAGAGCAAGTGCGGGACTTCGGGCGGTAGCGTCAGGTCAGCCGCCGCCCGGCGCGGAACGCATCCCGCACCATCCCGTCAATGGTCTCGACCAGGCCGAAGCCGGGAGCACCGCCCGCTCAACAGCAAGCACAAGACGTGGTCGGACTTTGACTATGAAAGCGCACGCGGCCTGATCGTGAGGCGCAAACCGTCGAACCTCTCGCTTCGTGAGCAATCTTCCTTCGCTGATCCCGGCACGCAGGGCGCAGCTTGTCTGGCGCTTCGCTGCGACACGGCCCGGGCCGGAAGTTTGACGGGTGTTTGTTACGCTATCAGCGCAGCATTACATTGCGGTCCCCGGCCGTGGTTTCAAAAAAGCGCTCGGCCCGCTCCATGTCGCGGTCGAGGTCGCGTCTAAGCGCCGGCAGCAGGCCACTCAGGGGCTTGGTATCTATCGATGCATTAATGCGCGCATCCAATTTCGCACCCTCCACCACCAGGCGCCTCAGCCGGGCGCGAAACCCGGTCTTGCCGGCTTTTTCCGGGGCAGGAGGCTTTGGCCAGTTGTCCGCCGGCTGGTCGCCTACACGCCCGACCGGGGCCGCGGCGTCGGTCACCGTCACGCTAACAAGTCCGGTCCTGCGGTCGAACGAGCGAAGCAGATAGCCAGCCGCCGTGAGATCGTTCCAATAGTTCTGAACGGTGCGCGTGGTGCGGCCGAGCTGCCTGGCAATAGAGCACGTCAGAGTGACGAACACCTTGCCGGCGCCCCCGGCCAGCGACATGACCAGTTGCAGGCAGCGCGTGGCGCCGTCCGACAGGCTCCAGTCCAGCACGGGATCGAGGCTGAGCGGGCGGACAAATCGGCCGGTGGGGGTCTCGGGACGGTCATCCCATTGCTGCTGGCGGATGCGCGGGATGCGCCGCACGGTGCAGGCCGGGGCGGATGCTGCGGCGGGCCGCTGCACCGTGTTCAATTCAGTGAGGGCTTCAATCAGGTCGAACGTCCCTTGGCGGGCGGCAAGGGCGATGTCGCGCGGCCAGAACTCGGGATCTTTGCCCGCAATTACAAACAGGACGCGGTCTCGGAGCGTAGGCATGGCTGTGCATTCCTCGGTTGAAGCCGAGGCGGCGGCGAGGCGGCCGACAGAACGCAGTTTCCCGATAGCAAGGGACTCTTGCTTTTTTGCCGGAGATGCATCAGAACAGGGTTCTCACGCCTTCTGCTCTGATGCGGCTTCGGCCTGTCCTGCGGCGCCTCTCACCGGGCGCCGTTGGCATTTCCAGGGTCTAGATCATCCGCTCCATTGCGAATCGTCCGCCCAATTTGGCGGACTGGTCATCATGAAGACATATGCAGGTCGCCCCAGTTCGATACTTACCCATGCGATCCTCTTCCGGGCCGGAAGTAACCAACTGGCCTTCCGGCACGCATAGTGCGGCGGAAACGAGAACGGACAGCCTGTCGGAATACCATCGCATCATCAATAAATCCGGCCCGGTCCAACCACAGCAGTGTCATTTTGCGGTCCTCCTGATTTCAGGGGTGTGGAAAAACAAAAAGGAAATGCGGCGCCGGTCACCACGCTTCCGTATCGGATACGCGCCGGTTGATCGTGGCGGTGACCATCCGCGTCGCAGCCGGCAATACAACTGATGGCACGGTGAAGTATCGAGCGACGTAGCCGTTGGCGAAGCCCTTGTCGAACGTCCCGGTGTTGTAGGCGGACAACGCAGCTTTCAACGCCGGCTGTCCGGGCTCAAACCGCAGCGTGGCCGAGGCGTAGTCGGCGGTCAGGATGCGCGCACCCCCGGCGAGGTTAGCGCAGATGGTGTCGGAATCGGAGCCGAGCACCTGTTCGACCGTCAGATGCAGCGCAGGCAGATTGCGGTCGGTAATCTGCATCATGCCGAGATCGACGCGATAGCCAAGCGCAATCCAGCGCCGGGCGGCGGCGACAGCCTCGCCGGTCGTGACAGGCTTGGGCTGGCGATCGGCGGCCAGCCCGTTCACGTGCACGGCGAGCGGGTTGGACGCGCTCTCGACGCGGACAACCTGTTCCATCGTGTAGCGATGCACGGTCGGCGCGCACTGCGGAAGCTGATCAATCCACATCAGCGTTCCATTTCGTCATCGTCTTCGCGGCCGTCGATCCAGCGGCCGTCCGCAGCGAAACCGCCGGGATGCATTTCGTTGTGGCGGTTTCCGATCCAGCTCTGCGCGTCTTCCATCGCGACACTCAGGTTCGGCTGCATGTTGCTCTCGCGAAGGACTTCGCCGCTTTCGTTGTCGCGCACTTCATATTTGTATCCCCACGAATAAGGCGAGACATTGACGGTGTATTCCCGTCCGCTGATCGGGTCGACGACCTCCCGCGTGTATCGCTCCTGATTATCTTCCGTCGCCGCGCGCCCGGACCTGGCGATCTCGCGGCTTGCCCACTCATAGGACGAAAGCGGATGCTGCGGTTCGGAAACAGGGGTGTTAAGTTCCTTTTCGACAACACTTCGGACGGGCACGGAAAGGCTGTCAGATGCTGGAGCATTGATCGGGTTTTGCGGCTCTTGTGCATAAGCGTAGCGGTCCATGGCTTCCCGGCGGTTCGCCCGGCTCACATCGGCTTCGGTTTTGAAGGCCGAGACGGCGGCCTTGGCCGCGTTCCAGTAGTCTCCGAGCGACATGTCTATTTCCTGCTTATTTGTTGACGAAAACAGGCATTGCAGCACCCCGGATGCCGGCTAGACCGACTCCCCCGAAATATCGTGAATCGTACGATCTCGGATCACGGCTGCTGATGATCCAGACTTCGTTGGTTCCGACGACATGGACGCCTTTTTCCGTGGACCTGAGCGGGCGGCCGATATCGTCACGGGGCAGGGGTTTGCTGTCCGCCACCGGGTTGCCGTTGATGCTGATCCCGTCATCCGACACCGAGACTTGGTCGCCGGGGATGGCGGCCACGGGCTTGATCAGGGTTTCCGCCTGCCCCGTGCAATCGCCACTGTCGAGATAGCCGCGCTCGCGCCCGAGCCGCGCCGCCGCTTCGGGCAGGCAGACGGCGACCGCCTGATGACGCGCGGGCGGCCCTTGCAGCGGTACCACGCGCCAGATGCCGACCGGCATGGATGGCGTGGCGTTCCAACGCAGGCCCGCACTATAGCCGCCAACGGCGAGGCTGGACGACAGCATTGCCAGGAGCAGGGGTTTCATGGGCAACTTCCACTATGGCCGTATCGGTCGGCGGGGCGGGGATCGCCATCCGGCGTTTGAACTCGGGGTCGCGGAAGCCCAGCGACTGGGTCGCCAGGATCGCGTGCTGCCCGGCCTGGAAGACCAGCAGTTCGCCCGGCGCGGTGATCCTGCCTTCGGCATCGCGCTCCGGCGCTTTCAGCCGGCAGACTTCGTCCGCCGTCAGCAACGGGCGCGGCAGCGACCGGTAGGTGGCGCTCTGCGACCGCTTGCCGCCGCCCTGCTGCAACGACTCGCTGACATCTTCCACCACGACGGTTGACTGCCCGCTTTTCTTCGACAGCCAATCGGCGGTCTGTGCGTTGTTCGGCGCATAGGCAGCCATGACCTGGCAGTGGCCGGTGATGTTTTCGTGCTGGCCGTAGGCTGCAACGATCTGCTGATAGTCCTGCGCCAGCAGCAGCGCCGTGATGCCGAAGCCGGACGATTTCGACAGGAAGATTTCCATCGGCTCCATGCGGCCGAGCGATGCGAACTCGTCCACCGCCAGCAGCAGACGATGGCGGTGCGGACTCCGCTCGCGGCCATCGACCATGACCAGCGGCGCGCTGACCAGTTTGCCGATGGCGAGCGTCAGGAACAGCCGCACCAGCGGACGCAGCCGCAGTTCGTCCTCGCCGCGCGCTTCGATGTAGAGCGTCACCGGGCGGGCGGCATTCATCAGCTGGTCGATGGTGAAGGCGCTTCTCGCAGTGTTCCGCGCCATGACGGGGTCTCGGTACGTCATGAGTTGCCGCCGGGCGGTCGAGACGATGCTGCCGCGCTCGCGGACCTGCGTCGCCAGCATGCCGCGCCCGACATCAGCCGCCTGCGGCTGCGGACACGCAGCCATCGCCTTTAGCAAGACTTCCGGATCGGCCGAGGCGTCAAGCGCGGTCAGGATCGCGTTCAAGGTGCAGGGATTGCCGCGATCAAGCAGGAACAGTGCAATGCCGAGCATGAGGTTTGCCGCGGACGGTTCCCAGTGGTCGGAGGGGCCTTTACCCGCCGGATCTGAAACGTGCGTGATGATGTTGGCAACGTCGCGAAAGGCGAACTCGGTGCCGGCGCGAACGCGATCGAAAGGGTTCCAGGCAACCGTGTTGTCGATCTCGGCGGGGGCAAGTCGCATGACGGTGTTGCCTGCTTCCCGCCGCCGCCAGCCGGCTGTCTGTGCATACAGTTCGCCCTTCGGGTCGTAGACGATCACCGAGCCGGGCCAGGTCAAAAGCGTAGGAACCAACACACCATGCGTTTTTCCCGAACGAGGCGGACCGAGGCTCAGGACGTTGGTCTTGCCGGTGTGGGTCAGATACGACAATGCGCCGTTCCTGTGGGTCCAGCCGCCGACGATGATGCCGGCGGTCTGCGGCTGGCCCTTGCGCGGCAGCAGCCCGCTCGCGCGGATATCCGCTTCGGTGGCGAAGCTGGCGGTGCCATGCACATCCGAGTGCTTGGCGGGCCGCTTGCGCATGCCCTTCGCCCACAAAAGCAAACCGAGGCATACCGCCCCTGTGAGGCCCAGGCGCAGCATGGCGAAGGTGCCGCCGGCTTGCGGTGCCCGGGGCGCTTGCCACCACTCAACGAAGCGCCACGGCCAGTAGACAGAACCGACGACTGGCGAGCCGAGGGCGGGATCGTAGCCGAGCCGCCACGCCACGAACTGCGTTGACGCTACGCCGAAGGTCAGCGCCACCAACGGCAGGCCGATCAGAACCTTGCGCGCCCGGCGGCTGATTTCCGCGGTGTCGGCGGTCATGGGTTGGCCACATCGACATCGATAGGATCGCAAACACCTTCAACCCAAGGTTTTTCGAAGGCGATGTCCTTCGTCGTCATAACGGCGAAGGCATAGCCTTGGCGGATTTGCTGCGTCGGCGGGATACTCAGTCCCTTGCGCGCAAACTCGGCACCCAACTGCGATGTCTGCTGGCCGACAGCGCCGGCCGCAGTCTGCATCGGACTGTAAGTCGATAACGACGATTGTGCAGGCTGCGACAATTGCGCGCCCGCGCTGAACAGCGAGACCAGAATAGCCGAACTAAAGATTTTCCACAGGTGGTTGTCGGTGATGTCCGCAAAACCGGCCTGCCCGGTCGGATCGGCACCCGGCATCGCGCCGAGATCGAGCGACTGATCGCATGGCGCCGGATAGATGATGCGCTGCCAGGCCGAGACCATCCGGGTCTGCCCGTATGCGACGTCCGTATCATAGACACCGACCAGGGTTGAGCCTTGCGGGACCAGAATATGCATGCCGGTAGCGTGATCGGTGACGTTCTTGGTCACGAGCGCCTTGATGATGCCGGGGCTGTCGCTGTTCATGCCGGACACCAGCTTGGCGGTAATGATGTCGGTTGCCTTCAACTCATAAGGCGAAATCGGCGTGGTCAAAGTATAGGGTAAATAATCCGTCGCCGGATTTGATGCATGCGAGGAAAAGAAGTCCTGCGGCGGCTTGTCGCCGTTGGCCGGACCGCCTGTAGCCCCCGCGACGACGCCGGAAACTCCGGTTGCCGCAGTGTCGCCGGCCGGTACGGTGTCGGACGCCATCGAAGCCCGCGCAGCTTCCAGCCGGTGCTGCCGGGCGTCGTTAAGCTGCTGGTAATAGCCGGCCCAGGCCGCTTTGCGACCAGCGATGGCGGCCTCGGTCATGTCGTCCTCGAGCGCCGCCGTCGATCCCGAAGATGACGCGCTGGCGGGTGCCGGCTCCTGCTGCTGCGTGGTGACAGGCCGGAACGCGGTCGCCGTGACGCCGGGGCGGATCGGGCGGCGCTGCCTGATCTCGTTGCCGGGCGGCGCGCTCGCCAGCACGTCGGGCGTGGCGGAGTCGTTGTTGTCGTCCGGCGCTGCCGCACTACGAGACCCGCCGTGGTCCATGTGGGTCAGGCCGTAATAGACCGCCCCGACAACGACGACCGTGACGCCCGCGAAGATCCAGCGCGGCGTGCTGCGCAGCGCGCGGATTGACCGCTGTGGCGGCGGCAGACCTACCGGCGGCGGGAGCGGCGTCATTCCGCCGCCTCGGCGGTGATGAGCGTTTCAGGGCCGGACGGGTCCAGCCGGCCGGACGGGTCGGCGTGGTAGAGCCGCGCGATCGACGTGCCGTCCAGCGTGGCATGCAGGAACGTGCCATCCGGCAGAGTGGAGACCGCATAGCGCAGCCGGTGCTGCGCCATGACGTCCGTTATGGTGTAGCCGCCGGCCTGCAGGTTGTTGGTCAGGTCGGACCATAGCAAGTCGTCGCCGGGAGCCTTGCGGATGGCGATGCCGCCCTGATCCGGGCGCATTTGCCGGCCGACAAAACCCGCTATGTCATAAGCCGCCTGCGCCGCGCCTTCCGGCGACATCGGCGCGGCGTAGCTCGCCCGGGGTGGGGCGCACGCGGAAAGCGCGCATGCGGGCAGGGCGCAGACAGCAAGGAGGGCGAAACGGTTCATCGTGGTTTCCGGAGAGTAATGGTTATGGATTTCTGATCCCCGCCGACACCGTCAACGAGGATGAAGCGGTCCAGCCGCTCGTCGGCGATGAACCGGCGATGCACATAGCGGACGTTGACGATCTTCTTCGTCGGGGCCGAGAACCATCCGCCGTCGTCGGCCAGCGTCAGCAGGGCAGGGAGGTCTTCGCTGCCGATGCTCGACGGGAAGTCGATGCAGGTCTTCAGGCCGACAGGCGTGGATACGACGTAGGCCTGCACCGGCCGCCACGTCACCGTGTCGCCGCTGATCCGGAACTGATCCGGCGGGATGACCGGCTGCTGATCGCAGGGACTGGCGGCGGCGGCGGTGGCCGCGTTGCCTGCGTTCAGCAGCGTGGCGGTGGCGGCAAACTCCTTATTCGGGTCCTCCGGAATATCGAGTGCCACCAGCGGCATGTAATCCTCGCGCCGCGAGGTCAGCGCCACGGAGATCGTCCGCTTGTTGGTCTCCAGCACCATGTTGGTGCTCAGCCCGGCGTTGCCCGGCTTGACCAGCACGTGCTCGATCGTCTTGCGGCCGCTGCCGGACGTGGCCGGGTGAAACCTCCAATCGTCGGCGTCGCCGATGTGCAACGGCGGTGAGATGATTTCCCCGGGAGCGAGGGCGATGTCGGTCACATGATTTACTGCCGTAACGATGATGACCTGACCGCGCCCGGCAAAATGCACAACCCCGTCCTCGTCGAGATGCGGAGTCAGCGGCCTGGCGATCCAACGGTGTGCGGCGTTCAGGCCGGCGCGTTCCTTGGCGCTCAGCGGCTTGTTCGCCGCCACCGGGTCGATCGGCGGCGGCATGGTGCGCGGCACGGTGCCTTGGCCCTGGATGGTGCCTTGCAGGTTGCCTTGCGACAGGGCTGCGTTGGTTATCCCGGCCGCCTGTTGGCCGGCCCCCTGATGAAAGGCCGCTGTCGCGCTGGCGCCACCAGCGTTGGCATTGGCGGTGGCGCCGTTGTCGATCGCCGGGACCTGTTGCGCCAGCGCCGGGAGCGCGACGCAGGATGCCAGCAGGACCAGCCGCAAAGGGATCATCACCGGGCGGCTCCAGTCCAGCTATGGCTGATGATGTGGATCCCATCCGGGTTCTTGTAGGCGTCCTGCAATGTCGCCGGCTGCCGCAGCTTGAAGGTGATGTTCCCGGCCCACGGCTGGCGCGTCTCGTTCTGGCCGTCGCGGCTGGTGACAACCTCGGTCCAGGTAATCCTCCACGTTTGCATGCCCCCTGCGCCAATGGTGGCGTCGGTCGGCGGCACCGCGACGACGTTTTCAAGCGATACGGTCTCGGTCTCCGCGCGCTTCCAAGGCGAAGGGTCGGCCCAGAATTTCTGCACCAACGCTTCGGATTGCGAACGGGCGTCGATCAGGTAAGTAGCGGCCCAGAAGCCTTTTTTCATCGCGTCGATGTCTACGTAGATCGATCGGACGTTGATGATCCATTGCTCCAGCGCCGCTTTCAGCATGGCCTGCGTCGGCTCGCCGGAGGCATCGCTCGACACCGAAACCGCGATCACCCCGCCGATGCCGTCATGCACGATATGAACGACCTGGACCTTGGATTGCTGCGCCTGCCAGACGTTGCCATAGGCCGAGATGGCGATGACGCCGAGCGCGGCATAAAGCGCCCGCTTCCATGCCGTTTGCCCGGCGATGGCCTGACTGACGCGGTTGTCCCAATCCTCTTGCCCGCGCGACAGAAGATCGTCGTGGCGCGCAGGCTCTTGGTCAGGCTTGCGAAACATTTGGTTCAAGGGTCAATCCCCGGTTTTCTTGTTGAGATAGACGGCGCCACGCGGCTAGGCAGACGTCCAAAATCACGCCTTCAAGTCCCACCAGCACGACAAAACAGCCAAGACTGGACAGCAGCATCGCCAACGCAGCATGCGCCATGTCCGGCGTGTGGCGAACGGCATAGGCAAGGACAAAGAACGCGGCGGCGGCCAGAAACAGCAGCGACGCCAGGCCCAGCGCACCCAGCACCAAAAACCCTGCGAACGCGACGATCAGCACGACGAGGACGGCGAGGGTGAACAGCGCGCGGCCCAGGAAGCGGAGGATGAACATCAATGCCGGTCCTTGCGTAAATCAACCACCAATCGATGCGCGACAATGGCCAACTCGCCGAGGATCGTTCCAAGAAAGACCCCTATTCCAAAACATTCGCCCGCCTGTTGAGCGCCGCGAAAATCACCGGCAACGAGCGCCATGAACGAGCGCCACGCCACTTCGACCACGACAACGGCCAACGTCGCACATGAAAAAAACAGGTTCATGGTTGTTTCTTGTTGAGATCGGCAGCCACGCGAAAACCGGCATATCCGTGAGATGCCGAGTAACTTCCACCGAGTCGCCTGCCGACATCGGAGGCGGCGGCCGAGGCGACGTTAGAGGCGGTCAGCCGGGCCACCGCGGCAGCCCGTGCCGCAGCACTCGCGGGAGCTGCGCCGGCCGCCGTCCGGGCCGCCATCTGCCTGCCTGCAAGCTGCCCACCCGCGACAACGGCAGCCCCGCCGCCGGTAGCGGAGACGGCCAACTGAGCGGCCGTGGTAGCGATCTGCCGGGCCAGTGCAAGAACCGGATTGCCGACTGACAGATGGCTGCCGATTATCAGGTCTTGCGCGATCTTGGGTCCGGACCACGCCAGCATCGCCAGAACGAGCGGTACCGAATCCATGAGGAAAATGTCCTGCCAATTCAGCGAGCCGCCGGTCTTGGCCGCAGTCGCCCAATCCGTCACGATGCCTTGCGACAAGCCCGCAATGAACTGCAGCGTCATCAGCTTGACGCCTACGGCGATGGCGTAGCGGATCGGCGACTGGCCGAACCCGCGCGTGAAGTTGCTGGCGTTGAATGCCATCAGAACGGTGCCGAGGTAGGACGCCAGAAACGCCTCTGCGATGACCGAAATCATTAGTCCGCAGATAAACGCGAAGATAACGGCCACAACAATCCCGGCAAAGACCAGCAACATGTCCTTACCGGGCGTCGCGATACTCATTCCGTCCCAGATGGCGGCGGCGAGATTACCTCCTGCATTCAGGAAGTTCATCGGTGTGACCAACGCAGTGCCACCCGCAGCGGTGGCGGCGGAGTTGCCCCAGGTCCAAAACGTGCGCGTGATGGCACTCGCCATTTGTGTCCAGTTTTTCATCATCCATAGCCAGAAGCCGATGCCTATGGCGAACCGCGTGACCACAATCATGATGTCGAAGATGTCGGTCTTGTTGGCCACGGACCAGCCGACGACCCAGACCAATTCGATGACCGCGAGGCCGCCGAACAAGTCTGTAGCACCATTCAACAACGCACCCTGGACTGCTGGTCCATGGGCGCTAAATGCCTGCGTTATTTGTGTGACCGAGGCGTCTCCGATGGCCATTGCAAACCCTCTACTTCAGCATGTCGGGGCCGTAGCTCGGATTGCCGGTTAGCGGCAGCCGGGGCGGGGCCAGGAATTTTGCAAGGCCGTCATCGGTTTGCTCGCGCTGCACAAAGGAGCACGTCGCAGAGACGCGGATGGCTGCATAAGTAGCGCCCGCGCCAACGGTCAGTGACAGCAGCGCAGTCATCAGGATTCTTCCGGTAGCGTCCAAGTGTTTTCCCCTTATTGCAAAGTATTCGGGCCGTAGGCAGGGTTTCCGGACACCGGCAACGGCGGAGGGGCCAGGAAGTTGACCAGGTCTTGATCCTGCATCGCCTGCCGGTCGGCCGCTACCATGTCGCGTGTGGTCTGTTCCTGCGCCGCCGCCGTCAAAGTCGCCTGCATCTGATTCAGTTGCGTTGCAGACAGCGATGACATCTCGACACCGGCCTGGAGGACTTGCACCTGGCCCGTCGCGGTCTGAGCGTGCAAGTTGATGGCGGCCTGCATCGCCGCATAGTTGCCCATCTGCGACTGCTGTAGCCCGACCGTGCGACCGAAGGAATTCGACGCATTGCTGATCGTCTGCTGCCATTGGGTGAACTGGTTAGTGATCTGCTGCGGAGTCATGGCGGCGGTGGTTGCGTAGCCGCCGGCGCTGGACAGGCGCGACATGATCGTGCCGCTGTTGCCGGTCAGCACAGAGGCCGCATTGACCAAACCTCTGACCGTACCGATGTCCGCTTGCGCTTGCGACCAGATCATCTGCGGAAGGGCGACAGTGTTTTGCACCATATTGGCATACTGCTGAAGCTGAGTCGCCTTCTGCTGCAACTGGGTCGCGTATTGCGCCGCCTGTTTGGCATCAGAGATCAACTGTTCGACGAACGAACTGCAATTTGCGCATTCGACTATAATCGCGTCAGAACGTCGCGAGCGCGTCACAAGCAATGCGGTGATAATGAGGAGAAGTCGGCGGTTCATCGCGAGCCTCCTGCCGCAATGGCGGCAACTTGATTGATGGAGATTGAACTTGCCGCCAGCGGCGGTGCGGTCTGAGCGGTCGAGGCAGCGGCAAGCGGAGGGGCGGTCACAGGCGCAGCGGCAAGAGGCAAAGATTGGACAGCCGCAGCCGAGGTAAGAGGCGGCGGGGCGCTGGGCGTCCAATAGCCGTTGCTGAAGGTAAACCAGCCGCCGGGATTCACCGGGCCTTGGCCGGAGTCCTTGCCATAAATGACGCCGTTGACGATCACGAGTTGGCTGGTGCCGCCGCCGCCCGGCACCGGGGTATTGCCGTTCTCCATGATCGATCCGTCCGCGCTGATCGCATAGGTGTTGCCCTGCGCGTCCGTGGCATCGCCTTGTCCCGGGCTGATTGCGTTTGTGGCCGTCGCGGCCGGTGCGATTGTGGTTGCCGCGGGCGGTGCGGTTGTGGCGGCGTTTGTCGTAGTCGCTGCCGGTGCGGTTGCCGCGGCGGGGAGCGGCGACTGAGCGCAGCCCTGCGCGCCGCTGCCTGCCGTGAAGGACGCAACCTGCTGGCCATAGGCCGAGGGCGTGCCGTCACCGTTGGTCAGGCCGTCGCCGGGGTTGCCGGTGCCCCAGGCCCAGGCGGCGCTGCCGACGCCGCTTTGCTGCACCGCTGTGACGACCTGGCTGCCGTTCGCGTCGATCGCCTGTCCGGTCGTTGAGTTGCCGTATTCGCCGATGATGACCGGGATCTGCCCGTCCGCGCTCTGGATCGCCGTGGTGTCGGAAATCATGCTCGAGAGCGTTGACGAGACCGTTGACTGACTGGTCGAATAGCCGCTGACCCAGCCGTAATAATGCAGATCCCAAATCACATTGGTCATGCCGGCGTAGGCGGATGCGGTGTATCCGACGTTGGTCTGGCCCGGCCCCCAGGAGTTGGCTTCCAGCATGATAGGGGCGTTGTTTCCGGCCGCCCTGATCGTGTTGTAGGTCGTCTGCTGCCACGCGGAGAGCGCGGCCGGATCGATTTGACCCGAGCTATTGACCTCGGAAGGCTCATTGTTCGTGCCGAACCAGACGTAGGGATTGGTCTTGAAGGCAGCGGCAACCGAGGAATACCAGGCCTGTTCTTGCGCCAGCGCCGAACCGGTGAAGATGGTCCCGCCGCCGCCGCCCGCGTTGCCCGCGGTGCCGTTATTATGGTTCTCCAACTCGACCACGATGCCGTGCGAGGTAAGGTCGTTGACGTACGCGGTCAGCGAGGCCGGGCTGTCGTAATTATAGATCGCCAACCGGACGAAGTTGGTCCCGGGGAAGCTGGCCTGAATCTGCGCGGCGGAGGGGTTTCCGTTGCCATACATGACATCGATACCGCGGGCCACGAACGGTTGGCCGTTCGGGCTGTAAATCTGGCCGCCGAGCGTGCCGAAACCGCCCGCCGATGCGGCATAGTTCGGGACCGCATTGCTGCATCCCGACGCCGTCGAGGTTGCGGCGGCCAGGGCTGCGGCAGCCGGTGTCTGCCCCCTTGCGGACAACGGGATGACGAGCATGGTTGATGCCAAGAGGATATTACGCATAGGCGCGCTCCTTCGCGGTTTGGCCGTAGTTGACGCCTTTGTCGGCGAGGAAGTGCCGCAGCCAGCCGTCGCCGTGCCGGGCGATGGCATCATTGACGGCAAGCACGTCCGCCTCGCCCGTCGCACCGGCGATGGCGAGTTCGAGATCGCCGAGGCCGAGCGATACCATCCGGCATCCGTCCGGTCCGGTGATGTAGTATTCGCGCTTGGGCACCGCAGTCTGTATTTGGCCGATCTGGCGGTCATTCAGCCCGAGAGCGCGATACAGTTCGGCCGAACTCGGCTGCGACGCCGCGGGGTTCGGCAGAAATATCTTGCGCTGGCAGGACTCATTGAGCAACGCCAGGAGTGACGTTCTGACAACATCGGCCAGCGATTGCGTGTCCATCACAACCCCGCAATTCTTTGACCGTAACGTCCGCAACCACTTCGCCAGACGGTCCGACCACATCGTGTGGCCGAGCGCCTGCCACGCCTCGGCGATGAACAGCAGCGCCGGATCGCCATTCAGCGATCGCTCAAACCGCCGAAACTGATAGAGCAACACCGGCAGCGCAGTCACGTCGCCGAGGTTCAGCAGGTCCTGGCACTCGTAGACCGAGAAGTCGCAATCGTTGCCGATCATGTCGGCCTTGCCGTCCAGAAAGCGGCCGGCCGCGCCCTTTACGGAGTAGAAGTCGAAAACGCGCCGGGCGTCGATGTCCTGCAAGGCGCTTATGAAGTTGGTCATCGACCGGTGCTTCGACTGCGCAAGGCCGCGGATCGCATCGATGATGGCGATACTCAACCTTGAGTCCGGCTTCTTCCCCTCCTTCAACTCGTAAAGGACAGCGGCATAATCCGCCGCCCACTCGATATCGTTCTCCGTCTCCAGCACGCCGAACGGGCAGAACATACCCTCGGCATGATCGCCGCTCGCCAGATCGAAATGCTGACCGCCGCACGCCAGCGCGGTAGCTCGCATGCCGCGCTTGTAATCGAACGCGGTGATCCGCATGCCGGGATAGCGCCGCGCCTGCATGGCGAGGATGTTGGTCAGGCTGGACTTGCCGCAGCCGGTCGGGCCGAAAATGAAGGTGTGCGGAAGGTCGGAGCGCGGGCCGATGTGCAGGTTCAGCCGGAACGGGATCGCGCCGTCCGTCACGGCCCACAGCAGGGCCGGCGAGCCGTGCGGATACATCGGGCAGGGCGCCTCGGCGTCGCCCGTCCAAACGCCCGACAACGGCATCAGGTCGCTCGCGGTGCGGGTGTGGATCGGCGGGCGGCGCACGTTGCTTTGGCTCTCGCCCGGCAGCGAACCGAGCCAAGCCTCGGTCGTGTTGGTTTCTTCTATCCGCGCGCCGAAATCGCAGCCGTTGATGACTTTCGCGATGTCGTCGCACCACTCCCGCAGCACCGCCGGATCGGGATGCCGGACGATCACGGTGGCGCTGTAGTAGCCGAATTTAATCTCGCCGCTCTTGGCCCACGACAGCGCCGTGTTGGCTTCCGCCTTCATCGCCAGGGCGTGCTCGTTGACCGGGCCGTCAGCGCCGCCGAGCAGCTTCTGGCCGACACCGCGCACTTGCTGGCCCCATTTGTCGCGGTAGCGCCCGATTTCCTTCTGCGCCTGCATCGGGTCCATGTAGACCATGCGTTGCGTAAAACGGTACGGCAGCGCCAGTGTGTTCAACGCAGAGATGACGTTCGGCTGGCTTTCCGCCGGGAAGCCGTCGATCGCCACCACGCCGATGAAGTCGTTGCCGATGACGGGGTTTTCCCCGACATGCGCGTCCTGGCCGGTAATCAGGTGGTCGAGATAGGCGCCCGAGCGCGGCAGCATGACGCCGCGCACCCGGCCGGTGGCGCAGTAGTCGAGATAGTTGACCAGTTCGTCCTGGCAGCCGGGCTGACCGGCACCGTCGGTGACACTGAAGCCCTGCATCCGGCGCAGCCCGAGCATCCCGGAGACCCGGTTCTCAAACTCCCGGAGCACCTTGTTGAAGTTGTCGATGACCTGTCGCTGCGTCGCCCGGCGCTTGCCGCCGCCTTCGGTGAAAAACAGGTGTCCGAGCTTGGACACCTGATGTCGCGGCGGCAGGTAGGCGACGAGGAATGCCCGGTCGTTTTCGAAGTGCGCGCCGGACGCTTCAAAGCGCACCCGGCGGCCGTCATCGACCGCACGCGAGAACGGATCCGGAAAGTGCGACGCCGAGGCCGGCGGATAGCGCCCGGCCGGGAACGACAGAACATCCGCCCAACTGGACCAGCCGGTGCCGAACACGGTCAGCGCCGCGTTGACGTGACCCGACAGCACCTCCGCCTCTTCCGCGGTGCGGCTGTCGTTGTCCGGCGGGCGGAAGTAATAGCCGGCGACGACATGCCCCTTCTTGGTGAACACCAGTCCGCTGTCGCCGAGTTGCCCCCAGGGCAGCAGATCGGCGAAGCTGTCAGCCTTGCGTCCCATCAGCGCCTCCCCTTGAACGGGACGGCGGTGCGTGCCGGATAAAATCTCCTGAAGCCGTAGTACCGCTGCGCGACTTCGAACATCAGCGGATCACGCTTGGCCATGGAACGCAGGAAGCCAAGCCCCGCGGTCATCAGAAATGCGCTGACCGAGGCGATGATCAGCGGGCCGGGCCGCAGCGGCGTCGACAGGTCGAAGGAGAACCATGCGACGACGCCCGAAAGCAGGGCGCCGCCGCAGACCAGCGCCGCCGGCACCCGCTCGCCGCCGGCGACCAGGAGCGGCTGCGTCAGGCTTTTGAATGTCGGCGTGCCGGCCATCAGACGATGGCCCCGGTGACGCCCATGGTGGTCAGCATGGTCACGGCCGAGCCGATGATGGCGCAGCCGATGGCGACGCGGACGATCGTGAGCAGGATGCCGTCGAACGCCGAGGCGAAGATGTAGGTTGCGACGCCCGCCACGATGGCGACGACGCAGATGATCGCGGCGATTTCCCCCGTGATGCTGGTCTTGAACGTGCCGAGGAAGCCGCTGTAGGGCATGCCGCCCCCGGCGGCGGCGGCGGCATAGGCGAGGTTCGGCACAACAGCGGCGGCCGATGCCGCCAGCGCCAGAAGTTTCGTGCGGCTGGACATAGGGTTCAGGTCTCCGATTGCAGTTGGTAGGCGTGGCCGTCGTGCCCGAGCACGGACACGATCTGCGTGACGCGGCGGATGCCCTGAGTGCGGTCGATGCAGATTATTACGTTGACCGTGCGGGCAATCAGCCGGTGCATGGGGTTGTTGGTGACTTGCATCAGCATGTCTTCGACCCGTTCAAGCGCGGCTTCCGGCTTGGCCGTGTTCGAGTGGATTGTTGCCAGTCCGCCTTCGTGCCCGGTCCCCCATGCAGTCAGGATGTCGAGCATTTCCGGGCCTCGGCGGGCCTCGCCGATGATGATGCGGTCGGGAAAAGAACGCATCGCGATCTTGATGAGGTCCGGGATGCTCACGCCCGCCGACGTGCGCATGAAGGTCTGATCCGCCGCCGCGCATTTGAGCTCGACCGTATCCTCTACGCCGAAGATGCGGTGATGCGGATGGATTTTGACAATCGTATCCAGCAACGAGTTGACGAGCGTCGTCTTGCCGGCACCGGTTCCGCCGACAACAAGCATGTTGAGGCGCCGGGCGATGGCGTCTTCGGCGATTGCCTTCTGCCGCACCGTCATCTGGCCGTTGTCCACATAGGACTGGAGCGGAAAGACCGCCGAGGCGTGCTTGCGGATCGCGAAGAACGGCCCGGGCACGATGGGCGGGATGCAGCCCTGGAAGCGCGCGCCATCGGTAATAAGATGGCCTTGCACGCTTGGCGTGGCCTCGGTCGCTTCGATGTTCATGCTGCTGGCGACGGCGCCGATCAGCCGCATGGCCTGTTCCGCCGACATGAAGCCGATCGCCTCCCGCTCCCGGCCGAGGCGGGACACCCACAGCCGCCCGTGCGGCTCTACGGGCAACGGCGGGTTGAGGATGATATCGGTCACGTCAGGCTCGGCCATCAGGCCGCGCACGGTTTCGCCCATCACATCGAGAAGATTGTCACGGACGCGATCGAGCGCGACCTGATGCCGGCTGATCATGGCGCGGCCCCCCGCGCCGCTTCCG
The DNA here is from genome assembly GCF_903915725.1 of uncultured Rhodopila sp. Classification (GTDB taxonomy): domain Bacteria; phylum Pseudomonadota; class Alphaproteobacteria; order Acetobacterales; family Acetobacteraceae; genus Rhodopila. The sequence goes on along the minus strand of NZ_CAIWTY010000011.1, from coordinate 6,781 downwards.
GCGTGCGCGGCACCTCGCCGGGCGGTGGCAGAGACGGCTTGGGTGGTTCCGGGAACTGCGCCGTAGGCAGGGGCGGCATGGCCACGTCGGGTTCGCCCGTGACCAGCACAAACCTCCGCTCCGGATGGCGGTCGAGGGATTCGGGGTTTGTCCCGGGTGCCGCCCGCGCCGGGGTGCCCGGTAGCAGAGCCGGAAGACCGGTGACGGCCAGCGTCTTTCGCTTGCCGTAAGTCCGGAACCGGCGGTCGGCCGCCTCGCGAGGAACAGTGCCGTCCACGGCTTTGGAAAGCCATTGCGCTGCGGCCTCGCGGCTCGGCCATCGCCGGATGTCGGCGGGTGCGGTCTCCGATCCCGTCGTGCGTGCAATCCAGACACATTTTTCCGGGCAGTTGCGAACGTAACCAAGCAACCGGGTCTGCGGCGCGTCGCCTTGATAGACGGCATACGTCCAGGCCGCGTGGCGCAGTTCCACAAACCGAAACGCCGGGGCAGGCGGGTCAGGGATGCGGAACGGGTTGCCCTGTTCGACCACGGCATAAAGTTGATGCACGGCGCTCATAGCGGCCCACGACGATGTCGGCCACCGAGGCGGCATGGGTTGCAGGCGAAGTCGCCGGCGCGCGGTTGCTGTCGCTCATGACCAAAACGAGCGCGGATTGACTGGTGTAAGGACAAACGTCCTCCTAGACGAAACCCGTTGGCGGATTTCATTGCGATACCCCTCTATCTAATTTACTTATTTACTGCTTATCCGGAATATACTGTTCTAGTCACCGTCTCCAAAATGGAACCGTTGGTCTCAGAAATAGCACGTATCGACAGATGTCATGGCAGCACAGCAGGGATCGTTCGAATGACGCCATTCCGTTGCGATCCCCCCGAGGTCCGCAGGTTGCATGACCTCCGGGAAACTATCAACTGGCAAAAAAGCGTTGGCCCCGGAAAAAATTTCGATGGAAAGTAGACTATCGTGACCGCAACAACATGTCGTTGATCCAGACTTGATCCTCGGCTGTTCTGCCGATGTAGTAACGGAAACCTGCTGGCGGTCCCGCCGCCGGCTTGCGCTGATACCGTGCGGTCGCGCTCGGGGATCGACCGCATGGCGCGGCGTCACGCGTTTCGCTGCAATCGTCGGGCGGTGTGCGCGGACGTCGCCTCGCTCCACAATCCCGGCTGGTGCGGGGGTGCCTCGGCCGCTGCCGCAATGGCCTCGTTCAGCAAATCGCGCAGCCGGGAAGCAGTCTCCAACGGCAAGTTCGCCAGCGCGTGGTGTTTGCGCAGGATGCCGCCTGAGTCATAGTTTCGTGTTTGCAGATCGATAAGGACACGAGATCCGGTGGCGACGATCTGGGCGTCGCCGAATGTGCCGGATATCGAAAACAGCCGTGAGGTATTAGCGGTGACGTGCAGGGACATAGGAATTCGCCTTTCCTGGGTTCGGACTGTTGGGACCGAATGTCAATCTCAATACCGCTGCGTATATCTGACTTATTTATCGCTGATACCCTATACGGTATCGAATGGCAATACCCTAAACGATATCGCTTGTGATACCTCAAAATATATGGCATCAAGGGCTATCATTTGACGGAAAGCGGAAGATCGGATCAGTGCGGAGGCAGAAGGTCTGTCAGAGGTACGCCGAGAGCTTTGGCAAACCGACGGATGGTCGAGAGGCGGACGTCTGTTCTGCCCTGTTCAAGACCGGGCAGACGCGGCTGAGGGATATTGACCAGCTTCGCGAGATCTGCCTGCGAAAGGCCAGCCGCCTCCCGAGCCTCCCTGAGCTTCGTCCCGAAGGTTACCGCGTCGGCATCCCGGAGCGCAGGGGGACCGGCCTTTTTCGCTGCCGCGGTTTTCTTCGGCGGCAACCTGGTTGGCGCGGGGGTGGTCGGTGCCGCCTTGCTACGGGGTACGGCCTTCTTGGGCGGCAGGCTCACGTCTCAGGCACCTCTGGCCGGGTAGTTCTGAACTGGTATCAGGAAGGGTCTGATTCTACCAGCGAATGGCGGACTGCCGGCTACGATGAATTACCAAGGTCCCACCAATCCCGCCTTGCTCAATGCCTTAAGCGAGCTTTTTTGTTGATTCGTGAAACCCTGGCTTACAATGAATCACACCAAAGGCCGGCGGCTATGATGAATCGTCAAGGTTTCGCCAGGCCGCCCCACTCATCGCTGTGAGCCATCCCTTGCCTTCGCCCGCACCATTGCCGGCGACCGCGCTGCCGGTGGCGCCGCGCCCGGCGCGGCGGGTCCGCCCTGACCGGGCTTGCTAGCTTCGCGTCCCGGTCCCGGCCGACCGTCGGTTATGCGGCGCGTGGCTTGAACGTATCGCCGGGCAGGTCTCCCACCAAACGGGCGTACGAAGCGCCGGAACAGGTCGGGCATTGCGCTTCCGGCTACCAGGCGAACACGATCGGGCTGACAGACGGCGTCGTCGAGGCGTTCGAGCCTCTACGCGCCGGTCAGGTCGCCGAATCTCTGCCCGCGGTTGTTGTCGCGGCTCCGGCCGGCTTGTCGCCAGCCGGGGCAGGGGCCTTCTCCCCTACCGCGGCGATGGGACCACCCTTGTGGTTGGACCCGCGCGGCAGCCGGCACCAATTCGCTGGTCCAGTCCGCCGGAGCGCCATGGTTGTGTTCGCGGTGCCCCGCGCAGAGATAGACCGGCGCGGGCGGTCGGTTGCAGCGCTTCACCGTAATCGGGGGAGGATTTCTGCAAAGGTCCTGTCGCCGCGCTTCGTGGCCAACAGGCGCAGCGAAAGGATTGTTGTGCCCTGGCAGCAGTGAAGCTCAAGGCTGCAATCAGGCCAGTCGGAGAGGCGGTGGGCGAGGCGGAACGGCGGCGGGTGCATGGCCGCAGACTACCGGAAGAACATAAAGCGAACAAGATAGAGGAGCGCGAATCGCCGCGCGCCCGATCCACTAAGGTCGCCGCTAGGATCTTGTCGACCTCCAGCACCGCCTTCGCCGCCCAACCCGCGTTCCCCGGCGGCACATCCGGACGAAATCTCTCGTAGAGCCTGAACCCGATCCGGTTGAGTTCGGCCGCCTCATACCGCGCGGCCAGCATGGCCATCGCCGTCCTGACCTCGGCCAGGCGGGCCCCGAACGCCTTGATGAGGTAGCGCTCGACCGCGGCGGGATCTTCAGGCTGGCCACCGTCGGCGGCGCGCAGCTCGCCGTTTTCGTCGGGCAGCAGCCGGATGGTCTTTCCGAGCAGAAACGCCGGCGCCGTCACATGGGATCTCGGCCAGCCGAGGCGTTTCGGCGTCGCGGTCGGCCGTGCGCTCTTCCCGCCCGATGTTTCGTGCCTTGACCCGCGCGGCGGAGCCGGCGACCGCCCGGCCCAAGGTCAGAGCGGTGTCCGGCTGATGGCCAAGCCGCACGGCAACGACCGCCGCCCACAGGGTGAGGAGAGGGGCTCGGTTCACCAGAATCGAGGACATGCCTTCAGCCCTTTCCGCTTTCGGTTATCCGCGGTCCCACTGGATCGCGCGACTCCATGGCTATCCTAACCCCTTCGGGGTTTGCAGACGCGGAAATTCGATCTGAAAAAATCAAAGGCCGGCTTCGATGGCGCGTTCGGTGCCAATCATCCTGTCCATTCCGGCACATGCTGATCATGCCGCAACCGCAGGCGCTGAAGCATCTGAGCAGCGAACACCTACTCCGGCGCCGGCTCGGCCGCACCCGCCAAGCCCGGCAGGAGCAGCAGTACCGCGGGGCTTGTGCCTCGGTATTACTGGGTGGTATTGATCCCCGGGACAGGAGGTTCCCCATGACCGTGAAGACCTCGATCTCGCTGACCGACGAACAGGAAGCATACGCCCGGTCGCTGGTTGAACGCGGACGCTATTCCAGCCTCAGCGCGGTGCTCCAGCACGGACTGGACATGCTGCGCCGGGACAATGAGTTACATGCGTCGAAAATCCAAGCGCTTCAGCAGCTGATCGACCAACGCCGAGCCGGACCATTCGTTCCGCTCGAGGACAAGGTGGACGATTTCCTGGCAGCGGTCGACCGCGAGGATTAAGCGGCATGCGGCGCTATGCTGTCTTACGCGGGGCGAACGTTGCCCGCGACCTCTCGCGTATCAGAAAGCATCTCATTCGGTCGTACCAGGAATTCGGCGATACAAAGGTCATCGCGACGGCACGGGCGAACTCCCGAATCCGGGCGGCGTTCGACTACATGCTGACGTTTGCGACGCACCCGCACCGCGGGACTGTGCATCCGGAGCTACGAGACAGCGTGCGCCACGTTACCGCACAACAGTTCGTCTATTATTTCGAGATTGATGACCATCTGGCTGAGGTAAGAATCCTGACCGTCTTCTTCGGCGGTGAAGATCATTTGGAGCAAATCGCGGAGCGCCTCCGTGAGTGACCTTGGCGGCTGGCGTGGGACCGGCATTTCTCATCCGGATCGTCGCGGACGGCCGGGCGCGTATTTCATTGAGACACCATCGCGCGTGCATCGCGAACGCGCAGCAAATCGGGCATGGTGCAGACGGCATCTCGGGGCGGCGCTGACATCATGGCCTCCAAGAAGACTCTGAACGCCGGCAATCTGGAGGCTCTCGGGGCCGCGCGGTTAGCCGAGCTGCTGATCGAAATCAGCCAGGGAAATGCGATCGCGCAACGCCGGTTGCGTCTTGAATTGGCTGGCGCGGACAGTCCCGCCGAGCTCGCCCGGGAAATCCGCAAACGCCTCGCGACGATCGCGCGGTCGCGCTCCTTCGTGGATTGGCAGAATCGAAAATCGCTGGCCGACGATCTGGAAGCGCAGCGCCGGGCTATCACCGATCAGGTGGCAAAGCGCATGCCCTCCGAAGGGTTGGACCTGATGTGGCGATTCCTGGAACTGGCCAAATCGGTGTTCGGGCGCTCAGACGACAGCAGCGGGACCATCAGTGGTGTTTTCGGAACCGCCGTGTCCGATCTCGGTGATATTGCCCGGGCAGCCGGACCCGACCCCGGGCAACTGGCGGACCAGGCGTTCAGGTCGCTGATTCAAAACGATTACGGGCAGTTCGACGGTCTCATCCAGGCATTGCAGCCGGCTCTCGGGCCGGCGGGTTTGGAGCATCTGAAGCAACGCATGATCGCCTTGTCGGCGGAGCCGGTGCGTAAACCAGCGGCAAACGAGCGGCAGGAGGTGGGCTGGGGGTCCGGCGGAGCCGTCTATGCTGACGAGATCGCCGAACGCACCCGCGTCAGCACCGTCCGGTTGGCACTGCAGGACATCGCGGACGCTCAGGGAGATGTCGACTCATACATCGCTCAATATGAGGAACCGCTCAGGAAGGTGCCGAAAATTGCCGCACGGATCGCGCGGCGGCTGCTGGCGGCGGATCGGGCCAGTGAGGCGTGGGAGACCCTTGAAGCGACTGAGCACCGGCCGGGCGGCTGGCTTGATTATGAATGGGAAGATGCGCGGATCGACGTGCTCGAAGCTCTCGGGCGCGGCGATGAGGCGCAGGCTGCCCGCTGGTCCTGTTTCGAACGATCCCTCTCCGCACGGCATCTGCGGGACTACCTGAAGCGGCTGCCGGACTTTGAAGATTTCGACGCGGAGCAGCGTGCCCTGGCGTACGCCCAACAATATGGCAGCGTGATCCAGGCGGTTTTCTTTCTTGTTTCGTGGCCCTCGTTGGAGAAGGCCGCGAAAATGGTAGTGCAACGGGCCAAGGAATTGGATGGCAATCAATACGAGATTCTGACCCCGGCAGCCGAGGCCCTCGGGTCTAAGTACCCGCTTGCAGTCACACTGATGCTACGAGCGATGATTAATTTCTCCCTAACGCAAAGCCGGTCCAGCCGCTACGGACATGCTGCCCGCCACCTCCGAACCTGCTCGGGCTTGGCTGCTGCGATCTCAGATTACGGGACCTTCGAGACGCATGACGCCTATGTCACGAGGCTCCGCCGCGAGCACGGGCGAAAAACTGCATTCTGGAACCTGGCGGCCTGAAGTCGGCATCCCTTGCGATGTTATGACGCGGGAAGGGCTATTATGGCGTGTTACTTGCTGGAGTAGACGACTGGCACATGTGGGATTGCCGGAAGGTCCGGGGCGCCGCAGCCTCGCCTTCCTCCGCCCAATCACTGGTGCGCCGGTTCCGTCGACCGGCCCGGTTGAGAGGCAGCCTAAACCGCTACGCTCAGACGCATGGGTCTTTAGACCGAGCTTCCTTCTCCATTATTCTTTAACACACTGATAAGACAGAATACTTTGCCGAATTTGGAGTGCCCTACTGGGCACATCCGACGTCCAGCAGTTCGAACGCCTTTTGCTGCACCGGCGTCGGCCGCGTCACCACGGTCAGCGGATAGAGCGGGTTGATCGCGGTGACGATGGTATTGCGGGCCAGCGTCGCCAGATCGGCCAGTAGCGTGCGGAAGCTGTGCACCGGCAGTCCGTCCTCAGTCAGGCCGGTGGTCTGCTTCTTCACCGCCGCCTTCGACCGCTGCGCCTGTGCCACCACGCTGCGGCGTAGCGCTTCAGCCTCGTCCTTGTCGGTGTCGTCGAACAGCATCGGCGCCAGGCGCTGACGCATGTGCCATTCGAGATAGTAGGCCAGCATGCACAGGAACACATGCGCCCGCACCCGGCCCTCCAGCCGGTGGTAGACCGGCCGGACGTTCAGATCGACCGTCTTGATGCAGCGGAACGCGCGCTCGATATCCCATAGAGAATGCCGCTGATAATTTGACCCGAATCGAAGCCGCGCCGAAAGTTGGCATCCAGGCGCTATCTGCGCTGGCGCGTTGGCT
>NZ_CAIWTY010000010.1 GCF_903915725.1 uncultured Rhodopila sp. | reverse complement strand
ATGCGCTGACAACTTGCCAAAACGTTCGCGAATCGGGTCAGGGTCAATCATCCCACGATGATATCGTCCAACGAGTCCGCCGAGAATCCGGCACGTTCAGGGCGGCAACGCGATTCGATAGTTCCCGGACGGGCCCTAAGCGGCCCGGGACAAGCCGTTGGCAGGCGTCGTTCTCTGCTCGTCATGGCCCGGCTTGTCCGCGGCAGGGTGCTGGCACAGGTGGCCCGGACAAGCTGGGCCATGACGAATGGGGGCCGCCCCGCATGACCGCCACCCTGCGCGGCGCCGACATCGTGGCGCGCACTCTGGAACGCGCGGACCTGCCCGACATCTTCACATTGTCCGGCAACCACATCATGTCGCTGTTCGACGCTGCGCTGGAAACGAAGCTGCGCCTGATGCACGTCCGGCACGAGGCCGCAACGGTCCACATGGCGGATGCATACGGACGTTTGACCGGGCGCCCGGGCATCGCCTGGGTCACCGGCGGTCCCGGCCATGCCAACGCCGTCGGCGCCTTGTTCACCGCCCTCGGCCAGGAATCGCCGATGCTGCTGATCTCCGGCCACACCGAAACCGATCAGATCGGCCGCGGCGGCTTTCAGGAACTGCGGCAGGTGGAGATGGCGGCGCCGGTGACCAAGGCCGCCTGGATGGCGACCGATACCGCGCGTATTGGGATGGATGTGGCGAAGGCCATCCTCCTGTCGACGTCAGGGCGACCCGGACCAGTGCATCTCAGCCTGCCGTCGGACCTGCTCGATGTGCGCGTGCCCGAGGATGCCGTGATCTGGCCGGCGGACTCCGATTTTGCCGCGCCTTCGCTGCCTTTCTCCGATGCTGCCGCCGACGCCATCCTCGCGCTGCTGGCGACAGCGAAACAGCCGCTGCTCATCGGCGCTCCGGCGCTGGCAACAAGGCCCGGCCGCGACCTGCTGCGGCGGATCGAACAGACGCTGTCCATCCCCGCCTGCCTCAGCGAGGGACCGCGCGGGTTCAACGACGCCAGCCTCGGCGCCTACGCCGACGTGGCGAAGCGCACCGATACGGTGCTGCTGCTCGGCAAGGCGCTGGATTTCACCTTGAAGTTCGGGCAGGCCCCGTTCGCCGCCGATTGCCGCTTCATCGCCATCGACCCGGATGGCGCGATCCTGGACCGCGCGGCACGGTCGCGCGGTCTGGCGTTCGGCTGCGTCGCCGATACGTGGCCGGCGGCCGAAACCCTGATCGCGCGGGGCGCCGGACGCGGGCTCGGCGATGCCGGATGGCTGGCCGAGGCACGATCCTGCTTCGACGACCGTCCGGCCGAATGGGCCGATCTGGTGTCGCAGACCGAGGCGCGGCTGCATCCGGCGCAGGTATTTCATGCGCTGCAGCCCTTCCTGGCGCGCGATCCCGACAGCGTGCTGATCTGCGACGGCGGCGAGTTCTCGCAATGGGGCCAAAGTATCCTGCGCAATGACCGCCGCATGATCAACGGCGTGGCCGGCTCCATCGGCTCGTCTTTGCCGATGGCGGCCGGCGCGCGGGTGGTGGAGCGGTCCGCCCCCGTGTTCGCGGTGCTGGGCGACGGCACCTTCGGCTTCCATATGTCGGAGATCGAAACGGCGGTGCGGCTGGACCTGCCGTACGTGGCGATCGTCGGCAACGATTGCCGCTGGAACGCGGAGTATAACCTGCAGGTCCGCGACTACGGCCCGAACCGCGCGCATGGCTGCGAGCTGGACGCCACGCGCTACGACCTGGTGGCGGCGGCGTTGGGCGGGCACGGGGAACTGGTCACCGGCGCGGACGAATTGCCGGGCGCGATCGAGCGCTCGCTGGCCAGCGGCAAGCCGGCGGTGGTCAACGTCATGATCGAAAGCATCCCGTCGCCGGTGCTGCGGCGGTGAGACGTCTATCGGCTCCATGTGACCGGCTGACTGGATTGTGCTACAAGGCGGCATGAGCAACACCCTCTATGACCAGGATTTCTTCGCCTGGGCCAATGAGCAGGCCCGGTTGCTGCGTGCCGGCAAACTGTCCGATGCGGACATCGAGCACATCGCCGAGGAAATCGAGAGCATGGGGAAGGCTGAAAAGCGCGAACTGCTCAGCCGCCTGTCCGTGCTGCTGCTGCATCTGCTCAAATGGCAGTTCCAGCCCGGGCGGCGCGGGGCGAGTTGGGAGGTCACGATTCGCAATCAGCGCCGGGCGCTGGCACGCCACCTCGCGGACAATCCGAGCCTGAAGCCGAAGGTTCCGGAAGTCCTCAGCGCTGCCTACGGCGATGCGCGAGGGGAGGCCTATGCTGAAACCGGCCTGGCGGAAGAGACCTTCCCCGCTACCTGTCCCTGGACGTTCGACGAGCTTGCGGCGGAGGATTTCTGGCCCGGGCAGGGCTGAGCGAGCAGATGGTCGAAACGGGCATACTTGCCATCCGGCATGCGGTCGAGGATGCGAGCAACGAGCCGATCGGCGATGCCGGAATCATGGCGATCCTGCGCGGCGAGGGCGGCGTCCCGTCCCATCTGCGGGCGGGGTTCGGCGACGTGTCGCTGGCTTCGATTCTCAACGCCGGCGCGTCCGGCGGTGTTTCGCGGCCGGCGATCCTCGACGCCCACCGCGCGGCGCGGGACAGCGTGGCCGCGGCGAATCCCGAACGCGAGGCGGCGCTCAAGGAAGACTGGTGACGCCGGAGCGTTGGTAACGGCGATACCGTGAAAAACAGCACGACAGGATGGCAGCAATGAAACTCGGACGCCTCGGAGTTTGGTACTCCCCCGACAAGCACCCCGGCCCGGCGCCGGTGGCCGCTTTCGCCAAAACCGTCGAGCGGCTCGGCTTCGATACGCTGTGGTATCCGGAATCCCGCGGCTACGAATCCTTCACGCTCGCCGGCTACATGCTCTCCCAAACGACAGCCCTGAAGATCGGCAGTTCCATCGCCTCGATCTACGCCCGCGATGCCTTCACTGCGCGGCGCGGCATGATCAGCCTGAACGACCTGTATGGCGGCCGTTTCATCCTCGGCCTGGGTGTCAGCCATGTGCCGATGGTCGAGGGCATTCGCGGCCACGTCTATGAAAAGCCGGTTCCGGCGATGCGGGCGTATCTTAATGCCATCACCAAAGGCGAGGCGGGCGCGGCGGATTTCCCGATTTGCATCGCGGCGCTCGGGCCGCTGATGCTGAAGCTGGCCGGGCAGTTGACGCAGGGCGCGGTGCCCTACAACACGATCCCGAAACATACCGCGGAGGCGGCGAAGATCCTCGGTCCGCACAAATGGCTGGCGATCGAGCAGAAAGTAACGATCGAAACCGATCCGGCGCGGGCGAGGGCGCTGGGACGGGAGGAGCTGTCCCGCTACATGGTGCTGGACAATTACCGTAACGCCTGGCTCGGGATGGGATTCACCGAGGCCGACCTGGCGAACGGCGGGTCGGATGCGTTCATCGACCAGATCGTGTTGTGGGGTACGGCCGATCAGGTGAAGGCCGGGCTGCGGGCGCATTTCGATTCGGGTGCGACGCATGTGGCGATTCAGCCGGTGCATGCGGCGGGGGATACGGCGGCGCGGGATGCGATTTTGGCGGCTCTGGCGGATACGTAGGGCGCCGCCAGTTGCATCCGGGTGGAGCGCCCCGTTTCATCCTCCGCTTTATGGCGACGACCAGGAACAAGCCGATGACGGTAGAGGCGTTCCTCCTTCCGGGAGGAACGCCTCAAGCTTCGGCGGGGTAGAACGGCTTCCAACCCGGGGCGATGATCGGCGAGATCGACGCATAGAACTCGTGCGCGGTAATTAGTTGCAACTTCGTATCAATCGCTCGCGGCAGCTCCCGGCCGGACCGTCTGATGATCGACAGCGGTTCAGGCTTCGCTCACGCTGCGCAATCGGCTGACCTTCCGACGACGGAATGACCTGACACCAACCAGCCCAACCAGTGTCATGATCGCGCTTGATGGTTCCACAACCGTCGAAATCGTTGCGTCGATCTCAGTATTGCCGCAACAGCCGGAATTGCCCCAAACTGTGAAGTCAATTGTGGCACCGGCCGCAAGAGTCTCGTTGAACGAGAATTGGCTGCCCAGTGGCGTCCATTCGTCTCCCGTTTCGCTCCAAACCTGCTGGCCATCAATCGATACGCTTCTAGTTCCCGTGCCCCACTCCCAACCTGCCCCACTTGGACCAGTACCCGATCCCGACGAGCCGAAAGAGCCCGATATACTATATACCGCGGCGCTCGGAGCGGTCCATCGGATTGTACTTGAATCGCCATAGTCCGAGTCCAGACCGATTTGACCGACACCAACCCCATACGCACGCACGGTTGCGGCATTCTTCCAAATGTCACAATAATCACAAACCCAACCAGTTTGCTGGACCCCCGTTACTGGGTCAACGCCCGAAGATGTCTGAGTCGACAAAACGAAATCGTTGGTCAGCGCTCCGGCCTGCACAACCAGAAAGCCGTAGGACCATTGTCCGTTTGGGTTGGCAGTAGTGCTGAAGTCACCTGCTGCATTCCAAGATGTCGGCGCTGCCACGCCCGGCGCGCAACCCAGCCCAAGCCAGGCTGTTGCGGCAGCAAAGATCAACTTTCTTGTAGTCATGGCTTTTCCCTCGCAGATTGAACGATTACACGACATTATTTTAGACAAGCTTCCTCAGTGCGTTCCAGTCATTGACCGAACGGCCCCTGTAAAAGTTTGCCGCCAGCCGCTTTGGCAGCGCCTTTTCCCTTGCACGGATCTACCGATCCATACTTCCATTCGGCAGTACGAAATCCCAATCCGTACCCGGGGAAGATAACTACCGATAGTTTGAAGTCGCAGGGTTAGTACAGATACCTTCTTTGCGTCGATTCATGTCATATGCCACTCCATTTCGATACCTAGAAACGTATCATCGCCTTTTTCATGGTAGACAAAGTACAAATATTGCCATATCGCCAACTTGTCTAGTTCGGCGATCATGTTTTTATCCAACAAAGCTTAGGTGATCGCGGATGAAACGACATCATACCGGGAACATGCTGATCCCCCAGTTACGAACTACCAATGGTCTAAGTCTACGTGGGTATCGTGTCAATCCTAGTACGAAAGTTTTTTGCACTGGAGAAGCGCCAATCTCGCGTATTGCATAGCAGGAATGCGCTTGCGGTCGGGCACAAGCGCCAAATTCTTTTTTGATTTATATCGCGTGACCTGAGTACAATCTAAATTCAGGAGGTGTGTTCGCTTAATGCACTCAAACGGCCCAACATCATCAAGAGCCAACGACGAACGAGGCGCCGGCCAGGATCGGAAGAGCTGAAGCGGGCAAACATTATGCTGCCTCGCTTTGGCCCAACGTGAAGCCGATCCAGCACTGCGCGTATGGCGGTTCAGCCGATCGATGCGGCGGGGGCGGCGCAGACAACACCGCGATCCCGGGGCGATGGCGGATACGCAGCGTCACCACGGAATCGGCGAGCCATCCCAGGCATAAAACCCGCCGTTGGCGTCCGGCCCCAGCCCGTCCATCACCGCAAGCAGGGCCTCCGCCGCCTGCCCGGGGCTGAACAGCCTGTCGGCGGCCACGCCCGACCGGAACGGCGCGCTCAGTGCCGTTTCGACCGTGCCGGGATGCAACGCCACGCAGACCCCCAGCGGCCGCGAGCGCCGATGTTCGATCGCCAGCGTCCGGATCAACATGTTCAGCGCCGCCTTCGAGGCGCGGTAGGCGTACCAACCGCCCAGCCGGTTGTCCCCGATGCTGCCGACGCGCGCCGACAGCGCCGCGAACAGCCCCGGACGATCGCGCGGCGTCAGCGGCAGCAGATGCTTGGCGACCATCGCCGGGCCCGCCGCGTTGACCGCGAACAGCGTTGTCAGCGACTCCAGGGTTATCGCCCGCATCGACTTTTCCGGCGAGACGCCTGACCCGTGCAACATCCCCGCGGCAACGATGATGCGGGTCACGACCCCGGTCTCGCGGAGCCGTGCCGCGGCGGCGGCCAATGTCGCGTCATCAAGGATATCCGCCGCGATCCACTCGCCGGCGGGCCAGCCGTCCGGGCGGCGGCGGGACACCGCCACGACCCGGTGGCCCTGATCGCGCATCCGCTCCGCGATGGCCCTCCCGATGCCGCCCGACGCGCCAACGACAACGGCCAGATCCGGCATCATGCCAGCGTAACCGCGCCGGCCAGCAACCCGAGCACCGCCCCCGCGGTCAGCAACGACCGCAACCGCGGATACCACGCCGGCAGGCCCGTGCTGCGAACGTCCCACAGCCAGTGCAGCGCCAACGCCGCGGCGAGCAGCGGCAGCCGCACCCCGCCCGGCGCGAGCAAAAGCCCGAGCCCCGCCAAACTCGGCAGCATCGCCAAAGAAACGACGCCGGCATCCGGCACGGGGCGGCCGACCGCCTGGCCCCAGCGTGCGCCGCCCAGAAACGACAGGATCAACGCCGCGTAGAGCGCCAGCACCGTGCCTGCCAAAGCCCTGGCGCCGGGCAGGGCAAAGCCGATCAGCGGAGGTGCGAGGAACGGGATCAGTCCGAGCAAGCCATAGGCTAGCACCAGCCGCGGCATCACGGCTGCCCGCGGCTCGCCGCCAGGACAGGCGACACCGGCCGGATTTTCAGGAAGCCGAGATACGCCCGCTCCAACGCCCGCAACACGCCATCATTCCGGGCCAGCAGGCCGAGCGCGCGCAGCAGCGGGATCGCGCGCCACATGGCCGCGAAGGCGGCGGCGCCGGACAGCATCGTCCCGCCCTCCCGCGCATGGAACCGTTCCAGCAGGGCGCCGCGATCGATCGGACAGACCGACTCACCGCCGGCAATGTCGATGAAATCGATTGCGCCGCGCCGATCCAGCCGGCGCATCAGCGCGATTTCCCGGCTGCACAAGGGACACGAGGCATCATACCAAACTGTTACTGCGGCCATCGCACCCACATGAGGCCGCAGCGAGGATTGGCAACCCGCCGCGCGGCTACAACAGGTCCAGCGCCTGCTTGCGCTGCGGCGGCTTATGCGCCGCGTCGATCTCCGCCAGGTCGTCCTCGGTCAGTTCCAAGCCGGCCGCCGCCGCGTTCTCCCGCACATGCGCCGCATCCGCCGCCTTCGGGATCGAGATCACGATCCCGCTCCGCAGCCCCCAGGCAATCGCCACCTGGGCCGGCGTATCGCCGCGCCGCTTCGCAATCGCCTGCAGCACCGGCGAGCGCAGCAACCGCCGCGTATCATGCCCCAGAGGCGAATACGCCATGATCGGCACCCCGGAACTGGCGCACCAGGGCAGCAGGTCGAACTCGATCCCCCGGCTGCCCGGATGATACAGCACCTGGTCCGTCGCGCAGGCCGCCCCCGCCGGCAACCCGGTCACTTCCTTCATGTCGGCGACATCGAAGTTCGATACGCCCCAATAGCGGATTTTCCCGGCCGCCTTCAGCGCCTCGAACCCCGCCACCGTTTCCGCCACCGGGTGGCTGCCGCGCCAGTGCAGCAGATACAAATCGATCCGGTCGGTTTTCAGCCGCTTGAGACTGCGCTCGCACGCCGCCGCCACCCCGGCGCGTGAGGCATTCTGCGGCAGCACCTTGCTGACGATGAACAGACGATCGCGGATGCCCTTGGCGGCACGGGCGACGACCTCCTCGGCCCCGCCCGAGCCATACATCTCTGCCGTGTCGATCAGCGTCATGCCCAAATCGGCGCCCAGCCGCAGCGCGTCGGCTTCCCGGGCGGTATCGCCGCCGCGCTCGCCCATATTCCAGGTTCCCTGCCCGACAGCCGGGACCGTATCTCCGCCCGGAAGCGCTACCGTCCGCATCAGTCCGCCAATCCCTCCGCCACCCGCATCACACGAAGGAAGTTGCCGCCCCAGAGTTTTTCAAGGGCGCCGCGGTCGTAGCCGCGCCGCACCAGTTCGATCGTGATGTTCGGGCTCTGCCCGGCATCGTTCCAGTCGCTGATCCCGCCGCCGCCGTCGAAGTCGGACGAAATACCGACATGGTCGATGCCGATACGCTTCACCGCGTAGTCGATATGGTCCGCGAAGTCGGCGACGGTGACCTCTTCCGGCTTGGCGTTCGCCTTCAGGAAGGCCGAAACGGCGGTGATCTGGATGACCCCCTTCACGTCGCGGAGCGCGTCCAACTGCCAGTCCGCCATGTTGCGCGAATGGTCGCACAGCGCGCTGATGCAGGAATGCGTGGACACCACCGGAGAGCGCGACTCGTCCGCCGCCTGCACCATGGAATCGCGGGAGGTATGCGCAACATCGACCAGCATGCCGGCGCGGTTCATCGCCGCGATCGCCGCTTTGCCGAGCACCGACAGGCCGCCATGCTCGTTGCCGCGATCGCCGAGGTCGCGGCGCGGGTTGCAGGAATCCGCCAGGGCGTTGTGGCCGTTATGGGTCAGCGTCATATACACTGCTCCCTTCGCCCGGAACGCCGCGATCCGCGCGAGGTCGGCGCCGACGGCGAAACCGTTCTCCACGCAGGGAATGATGGCGACCGCGCCGTCGCGCTTGGCCGCCTCGATCTCGGCCGCCCGGGTGGCGAGGCGCACGCGGAACGCCGACTGCGTGCGCGCCATGCGGTTGATGTGGTCGAGCATGGCAAGGGCGCGCGCGAAGGCGGCATCCTCCGATATCGGCGTGCGGGCGGCCTGCGGGACATAGGCGACGAAGCAGCCGGCGCTGAGGCCGCCGCGCAGCATCTTCGGCAGATCGACTTTCCTGGTGCTGTCCTGGAATGGATCCGGTCCGGTTGGCCAGGGTATGTCGATATGTGTATCCAGCGTTACGAGTGTACGGTGGATCGAGAGTGCGTCGGGCTGCAGGGCATCATTCATGGCGCAACGCTTACAGATAACCGCGCGGTACGGAAGAGCCGTCTGCGTCAAGGGGTCGAAAATGCGGCGTGTCGCCGGTGTAATGCTGATTGTCGCAACAACAGCGGGCGCCGCGCCGGAGGGTATTGGCAGTTGGCTGCTGGAGTGCGACGCGGCGGCATGCGCGCTGCGCCACAAGGATCGCTTGTTCAGCGGGGCAGGCGTGTCGGCCGATATGGAGGTGCGGGCCGCGGGCAAGGCGCTGGTGCCGGTGGTGACGCTGCGCGGGCTGCCAGACCAGATGCTGCTGGCCTCCTCGATGGCGGGCAAGGCGGAGGCGTCGGTCCAGTTCCCCGGCGCGGCGCGGGTGGACCTGGCCTGCGCGATCGGCGATGGCGGCTATGTCTGTGCGCCCCCGGACGAGGCTGTCGCGGCGCTGGCGGCGGCGTTGCCGAAGGCGCGGTCGGTTGCCGTGCGGGTGGCGGTATCGGTATCGGGCACGAATGTGCAGCCGGCGCGCGAACGGGTGTTGGACCTGGCCGGGACGCCGGAGGCTCTGGCCCGGTTGCGCGCCGCCGGGGCGCCGTCAGCCGCACCGGGCGGCTGGATCGCCTTGCTGGACCGCGGCATGAAGGCGGCCGGATATAAAAATGGTGCAGCGGATTTGGCGGGATTGGTGGCGCGGTACTTGGGACGGTAACGGCGCTCGTCAGCCGATTGGCAAACGCCGGCGGCGGATTCGGTCCCGGTCCACAACCAGAATGCTTTGCTCGATCTCCACGGGATCAAGGGCAGAGATAATATCGTTCATCCTGGAGATGAGTGCCCCAGTGCGGACAGCCAGCGCGCAACGCCGGCGGCAACGGCATGTCGACAATGAATTTCACCGCGCCAGTTCGAGCGTCTCGTCGTCGGCAAGAAACGCCCCGCAGCGCAGCGCCTCGTCGATATCTTCAGGTTCCAGATAGGGATAGCCGGCCAGAACCCGCTCCCGCGATTCGCCGGCAACCAGCAATGCGAGAAGGCGCGCGACAGGGAACCGAAGGCCCCTGATACAGGGCTTGCCGGTGCAGATAGCCGGATCAATCGTGATGCGCGGAAACGACATCGCGTGAAGTTAGACTTACACCCGGGCTGTTTCCAGATCCTTGGTTCGGTCGGCGGTTTGAGGGATGTCGCGCGGCCTCCCTACAGTTTCTCATGCCCGCGTGCGCGCCAGCATCTCCAGCAGAATGGCGTTTATGGTGTCGGGGTTCTCATACGCCGCCCAATGTCCCGTGCCGGGGATCACCCGCACGTCCGCGTCCGGGCGGAGCGCGCGCAGGGCGGCGGCGCGTTGCGGTCCCCGCGGGTTGGCCGGGGCATCAAGCTCGCCCCAAATTCCGTTCACCGGCGACTGCAATCGTTCGATGGCGCGCAGGATGGCGCCGCTGCGCGACAGGTTCGGCGTGCGCAGGCGCGACCGCACGGTGTTCCAGTCCTGAATCGCCAGCGCCAGGTCGTCGATTTTCGCCGTGTCGGCGATCATCAGGCGGCTGAGGTTGATGCGGTGAGTCTCCCGCCGCGCCGCGCCCTCCAGGTGGCGCACCTTCTCCAGCGTCACCATCGAGCCGGGAGGGCCGACACCGGATGACCCGATGATCGTCACCGAGCGCACGCGCGTACCGTGCAGCGCGGCGACACAGGCTGCCATGGTGCCCCCGAAGGAGAAGCCAACGACGTCGTAGCCGGTGCCATCCCCGGCGATGCGATCGATGCCCTCGGCCACCACCGCGGCGATAGCGTCAGCGTCGTCGCCGACGGGCGGTTCATCGGAGTCGCCGAGGCCGGGCAGGTCGGGCACCAGGACGCGGTAGTGCGGCAGCAGGGCAGGGATGGTGCGGATCCAGTGCCGCCAGGATCCGGCGCCGCCGTGGAACAGCGCAACCACGGGGGCGGTGCCGGCGGACTGGTCCCACAGATGCCAGACCATCCGGCCGCCGCCGCATGGGGTCTCGTGACGGGTCGCCTGCTGTTGGATGCGGTCCAGGATGGTTTGCGGATCGTCGGCAGGCTGGTGGTCCATCCGGGGCGGGTCCTTTGAGGCGGGTGGGATGGTGAGCCTACAAACCAAGTCCGCCGGATGCCAAATCCGGCCGCGGGCCGCCGGGAAGCGGCCGGCAAAACCCCCGGGGCAAACGTCGCGTTTGTGTATTCATCGGATCGCCGGTAGCGTGCGACTGGAAAAGGTGAGGCCGCGGCGGGCATGAACGCGATGGAACGAATGATCCGCAGCTCCATCATGTTCGGCGCATGCGTGGCGGTTGCGGCCTGCACGGAGTATTGGGCCAAGCCCGGCGGCACACCGGCGGAATTCGAGGCAGCGAAGGCCGCGTGCCAGAGCCAGGCTTACGCTCAGTTTCGGCCGGTGATGCAACAAGTGATGGTCAGTCCGGGCTATGTGACGCCGCTGCAAACCATTTGCAACGGCGGGCAATACGGGACCAATTGCTACACCACAGGCGGCCAGTATTTGCCGCCGTCGTTCATGATGGTCGATCAAAACGAAGCCGGGCGGAACAGCGCCGCCCGTTCGTGCCTGTTTGCCGCGGGCTGGCAGCCTGCCAGGAACAAGGCAGACGCGGAGGCGATCAGCAGGTCCGCACCTTGACGTGTAGTGATTGGTGGCGGCAATGGCCCTGCGGCCCGGCGTGCTGACACAAAGGTTACGTCCGGTCCCCCTTTTTGCGCGGTCGCGATGATCGATAATGAACCCGGGTTCAGACCAAGACCGGGGGAAGCGGAAACATGGGCCATCATCGGCGGCTTTGGTTGCTGGCTGCGTTCGGGATAGGGACAGTCTTTGCAACCGGGGGCCGGGCGCAGACGGTCGGGCCGGATTATCCGGTGCCTCCCTCGATCGAATATAAGAACCTCTACCGGGATGTTGAACTGGCGGGAATTTACCCCGACAGCAAGACGTTTCCCGATCTGATACCCGCCGCCGCGCCATCAGCGATTCTATCCGAGTACGATGCCGCCAAGGATGCACCGGGCTTCGATCTGGCGACTTTCGTCAACCAGTATTTCTCCGGGCCGACCCCGCCGGGCCCGACAGTCAATCCGGCTGCCAGCGGGCAGCCTTTGCTGGATTACATCGCTGGTCTGTGGCCCGTGTTGCAACAGGATACGACGACGGTGCCGGCTTACGCGACATTGCTGCCGTTGCCGTATCCCTACGTCGTTCCCGGCGGCCGGTTCCGTGAGTTCTATTACTGGGACACCTACTTCACCATGCTGGGGCTGGAGCAGGACGGCCAGCACGCACTCGCCGTGGACATGCTGAAGGATTTTGCTTTCGAGATCGATCAATATCACCACATCCCGAACGGAAACCGCAGCTATTACCTCAGCAGATCGCAACCGCCGTTTTTTGCCGCGATGGTGGAGCTGATCGCGCAAACGGATGGCGACGGGACCTATGCCGAGTATCTGCCGGAACTTCAGGCCGAACATGATTACTGGATGCAGGGGGAGGACGAGCTGCTGCCCGGTCACGCCGCTCGGCATCTGGTGCGCCTGCTGGACGGGACCGTGCTGAATCGTTACTGGGATGCGCGCAAAGCGCCGCGGGACGAGTCGTATCTGGAGGATGTGCAAACCGCGCAGCAGACCTCCCGCCCGGCGGCCGAGGTTTACCGCGACCTGCGCGCGGCGGCTGAATCCGGCTGGGATTTCAGTTCCCGCTGGCTGGCCGACGGCATGACGTTGAGCACGATCCGGACGCTGTCGCTGCTGCCGGCGGATCTCAACAGCCTGCTGGTGAAGCTGGAGGAGACGCTGGCGAAGGCGTATCAGCTTACCGGCGATGCGGCGCATGCGGCGGAATATCAGCAGCGGGCCGAGGCTCGGACCGAGGCGATCCGCCGGCTGTTGTGGGATGCCCAAGACGGGGTTTTCACCGATTACCTCTGGACCGAAGGCCACACGACCGGAACGGTGACCGCGGCGACGTTGTATCCGCTGTTCCTGAAGGTAGCGACCGCGGAGCAGGCCGGGACCGTTGCCGGTGTCGTCACCGGCAAACTGTTGCAGCCGGGCGGGCTGGCAACATCACTGGTGAACAGCAGCCAGCAATGGGACGCACCCAACGGTTGGGCGCCGCTGCAATGGATCGGCGTCGTTGGTTTGCGCAACTACGGATATGGCGCGCTGGCGCAGCAGATCGCCTCGCGCTGGGTGGGGGCAAATATTTCCGTCTACGAACTGGAAGGCAAGCTGGTCGAGAAGTACGACGTGACCACCCCGGACGGCACCCCCGGCGCCGGCGGCGAATACGCCACGCAGATCGGCTTTGGCTGGACCAACGGGGTGCTGCTGGCTTTGGGCGGGCTCTATCCCGACGTGAAGGCGGCGGCCGAGGCCGCGACGGCCGACACGAAGACCGCCTCGGCGCAATGATTGATGGCGGTTGGCACGCGTGGTAGGGCGGCACTCCCCTTTTTCGGGAGTATGGAAGCTTGAGTACGATCAGCCGCTGGCCGGTGCCGGCGTTGGCAGACCTGCCGGACGATATCCGTGCCCGCATTCTGGCGGTGCACGAGAAGGCCGGCTTCGTTCCGAACGTGTTTCTGGTGCTGGCGCACCGGCCGGATGAGTTCCGCGCGTTTTTCGCCTATCATGACGCTCTGATGGACAAGCGCGGCGGGCTGACCCTGGCGGAGCGCGAGATGATCGTCGTAGCGACCTCCAGCGCCAATCAGTGCCAGTATTGCGTGATCGCGCATGGCGCGGTGCTGCGGATCCGGGCGAAGAATCCGCTGGTGGCGGATCAGGTGGCGGTCAATTACCGCAAGGCGGATATTACGCCAAAGCAAAAGGCGATGCTGGACTTCGCGATGCAGGTCTCGGCGGGGGGTTACGCAGTCGGTGAGGCGGATATCGAGGCGCTGAAGGAGCACGGTTTCTCGGACGAGGACGTGTGGGACATCGCGGCGATATCGGCGTTCTTCGGGATGTCGAACCGCATGGCGAACGTCACCGGAATGCGGCCGAACGATGAATTCTATGCGCTCGGGCGGGGTTGAGGCCATTCGTCATGGCGGGCGAAGCCCCATAGGCGTTAAAATAGCGGCCGGCGGTTGCTGCTTCCCCCCGTCATGCCGACGCAGGTCGGCCTCCACGCCGTTGCCTAAACCCGCACCGCAAGGCGTGGATGGTGCGCCTTCGCGCACCATGACGGGGGGCAAACGCAGCTGCTGCGGACTATTTTAACGCCTATGGGGCGAAGCCCTCCCTCGCGTGCTCGGTCGCCCGCCAGCCACGCCTTGCTTCGCAAAGGATAACCGCCGATCCGCCATCACGCCGGTTGATTTCACTCCCCGATGATCTTCACCAGCACGCGCTTCGGCCGGCGGCCGTCGAATTCGCCGTAGAACACCTGCTCCCACGGGCCGAAGTCGAGGCGGCCGGCGGTGATGGCGATGACAACCTCGCGGCCCATGATCTGACGCTTCATGTGCGCGTCGGCGTTGTCCTCGCCGGTGCGGTTGTGATGGTAGGTTTGCGGCGAGGCGTCGAACGGGGCGAGTTTCTCCAACCACCGCTTGTAGTCCTCGTGCAGGCCGGATTCGTTGTCGTTGATGAAGACCGAGGCGGTGATGTGCATGGCGTTGCACAGCAGCAGACCCTCCTGCACGCCGCTTCTTGCCAGGCAATCCACCAGGCGGGGCGTGATATTGACGAACCCCATGCGGGCGGGGACGTTCAATGTCAGGTGTTCGGTGAACGATCTCATGCGTTGGTTCCTTGGTTTACGCGGGGCGCCAGACGATCTGCATCGTTTCGCGGAACGCAAAGCGCAGCAGGTGACGGGCGACGACGTCCTGAAGTTGCAGCAGTTGCGCGTCGTCGGGGGAGTCCAGCGACAGCGTCAGGCGGTCAGCCTCCGCGCGCAAACGGCAATCGCCGATACTGAAGACGATGTGGCCCGCGGCGTCATCCAGCGTCACCGGCAGCTTGTGCTGAAAGTGCTTGCAGAGCTGCGTCATGTAACGACTGGCCAGTGGAGTCGTGATTTCAGCGGTGCTTGCGTTCATTGGGCGCGCTCCACAGTCTGGGCGGCGGCATCGATGGCGGCGGCGATGGTTTGCGCCGCCGCGGGGTCGAGCGGGCCGCCGCGAAGACGCAGCCGCAGGGCCAGCTTCAGGTTTTCCATCGCGCGCAGTACCGGCGCCGGCACACCGTCGGGGGCGCCTCCCGCCGCCCCGCCGATACGCGCAAGTAACGCATCCACGGAGCCGCGGTTGGCGGTCAGGAAAGCGTCGCCCTCCGGCGTGATGCGATAGCGCTTGCGGCCGGCATCGGCGGTTTCGGCAGCGGTGTAGCCCATGTCCTCGAGCCACGACAGCGTCGGGTAGATGACGCCGGGGCTGGGGCTGTAGCTGCCGCTCATGCGCTCCTCGATGGCTTTCATGAGTTCATAGCCGTGGCGCGGTTGCTCGGCGATCATGGCGAGGGTGAGGAAGCGGAGTTCGCCGTAATCGAACAGGCGGCCGCCGCGGCGACCGCCGGAGCGGTGGCCGTGACGGTGGTGGCCGCCCGGCTGATGGTCCGCCGTGTCCTCGGCGCAGGCGAAACGGCGGTGTGGGGAGTGGGTGTGTTTGTGTCTCATGGAAGTCGATATAGGACGCGATATATCGAAAATCAAGATATATCTTTGGAGCGAAGGGCGCGCCGCTCGCCGGCTAGCTTAAAGCGCAGCGCGCCTGGCCCCAGACATTCAGCATCGCAGCCGGGCGCTCGCCCCGGCACCGCTTCGGTGGTGTTGTCGCTTGGCGTGGGCGTCTGACGGCAGGAGGGCCGGCTTTCCCCGGATATCCTGAAGGGGCCAATTCAACTAAGGCAACGCCCGAGAATTGCCGCTTCAGTCGGGCGTCCTTCTCCCCCGTCATGGCCCGGCTTGTCCGGGCCACCTATTCCAGCACCCTGCCGCGATAGGTGGCCCGGACAAGCCGGGCCATGACGGAGCAAAGTCAGCCGCCCGATTCGCTTATTCTGGGGCGTCGCCTAAACCGCCGGCGCCTCGCCATCGACCAGCAGCCGCAGCACCGCCATCCAGGGGAAACGCGTGTCCAGGACCACACCCTCCGGCGTCGCCAGCTTGCCGTCGGCCGTGACCGGCACGGTGTTCATGGTCACCGAGTCCTCGACATTGCCGCCGATGACGGCGATCCCGCCGGGCGCCGCGGTATCGACGACGATATCGCAGTGCGAGGTGAACAGGCCCGGCGTCGGCAGGTCTTCGTAGCGCAGGCCGCGCGCGGTGCCGCGGCCGAAACAGACCAGGTCGCCGGGGCGCGGCGCGTAGTCCTGCACCCGCTCGGATGCCACCACCCAGCCGGTTGCCTGGCCGAGCGTCATGCGCCTGGCCGCGTTGATGTAGTCGGCATGGTCGCCGGAGTAGGGAAAGCGCCGGCCGGCCCCGGCGATCCGCATCACGTAGGAAATGAACGCCGCGGACCAGGCGTAGCTGCCGTCTTCTTCCGCCGGAAACACCGCACCCTCCCCGTCATGCTTGCCGGTCCAGCCGCTTTCCAGGGACCCGGCGTTCAGGCCGAGCCACCAATATTCGCCGACACGTTGCCACAGCCCTGCCTCCCGTTCCGGCTTCACCGTGCGGATCGCATCGGCCTCGGGATCTGCGACGTTGTTGCCGAACAGCCGCCATTCCCGCAGCGCCACGGCGACCACCGCCTGACGGGAGAAGGGTTCGAACGGGACCTTGGCGAAGGGCGGCACGTGGGCGTCGGGCATCGGTCTTCCCATGCAGGCGTTGAGCAGGACCAGCAGCAGCGGCACGGCAATGCCTGCCCTACGGCCGGTGCGGTTGCGCCGGTGTATCGGAGTCATCGGCGGACTTTCGAATCGGGGTTCGGCGCGGCGAGTTTAACCGGAAAGCCCGGGCCGGTCGCACCTATTCGTGGCGCGCGCCGCCTTTGCACCATGCCGCCACCTGCGCATGCGTCGCGAACCAGCAGCCGCCCGTCGCCTTCATGTGGCGGATCAGCCGCTCCAACAGCGGCAGCCGGGAGCGGTGGCCGATAATGTGCGGGTGCATCGTCAGCAGGAACAAGCCGCCTTCCTGCCAGGCACCGTCGAATTCCGCGGTGAAAATCTCCCCCACCGCCGAGGGCGGCGTATACGGCCGCAAGCCGGAGAAGCGCAGCATGTTGAAATACACCGCATCGTCGCGAATCCATTCCGGTGGCAGTTCGACAATGCCCGTCGGCTCGCCCCGGTCGTCCAGCTCGTACGGGTCGTCGTCCGCCATCAGGCTGCTGTCGTAAAGCAGGTTCATCTCACGGATGATGTCCAGCGTGTTGACGGAAAAATCCCAGCTCGCGGTGCGGATTCCCATCGGCTCGAAGCCGCTGGCGCGGGCCACGACATCGCGCGCCCGCAGGGTCAGCTCGCGTTCGGCTTCGCGGGGCAGTGCGGTATTCACCTCGTGTATCCACGAATGTATTCCGATTTCATGTCCGTCGCCGGCGACCGCCTGAACCTCCTCCGGGTGTAGCAGGGCCGACACCGCCGGATAGAAAAACGTCGCCGGAATCGATTCCCGTTCCAGCAGGCGGCGAATCCGCGGCGTGCCCTGCCGGTTGCCGTATTGGCCTTGGCTCATCCGCATCGGGCTTTCGTCGGCATCCCGCAACGGGATTGTCTCATGATCCGCGTCGAAACCGAGCGCCACCGCGCAGCGCGCGCCCTCGGGCCAAGTGGCCGGCTTCAGGCTGCGTCCGGCCCGCGCCCGGCCGACGATCCCGCGCCAGGTTTCCTCCGGCCACTGCCACGGCTCCGCTGTCTGCGACGTCATCCGGGGTTTCCTCGCTGCGCAGGGGAGGCCATGCTGCGCCCGATTCGCCTGATTGGAAAAGAGCACCCACCATGCCCAACACTGGCCCCGCCCATCTAAGCGCCGAGGACATGCTCGCCGCCTTCCGCCGCCGGCAACTGACCCCGGTCGATGTGCTGCAGGCGGTGACCGAGCGCGTGACGCGGCTGAACTCCGGGCTGAACGCGTTTGCCGCGCTGAACCCCGCGGCGTTGCAGGCGGCGCGAGAGAGCGCGTCGCGCTGGCGGGCGGGGCGGCCCATCGGCAGCCTGGACGGCGTGCCCTGCACGGTGAAGGACCTTGTCGATCTGGCCGGGTTCCCGACGCGGCGGGGCAGCCGGACCACCAGCGCCGAACCGGCGGCGGACGATGCGCCGATGGTGGCGGGGCTGAAGGCCGCCGGTGCGGTGATCATCGGCAAGACCACGACGACCGAGTTCGGCTGGAAATCGCCCGGCGATTGCCCGCTGCACGGCATCACCCGCAACCCGTGGAACAAGGCGCGCACCACCGGCGGCTCCTCGTCCGGTGCCGGAGCGGCCGGCGCGGCGGCATTCGGGCCGCTGCATATCGGCACCGATGCCGGTGGCTCGATCCGCATCCCGGCGGCGTGGTGCGGGCTCGTCGGGCTGAAGCCAACCTACGGGCGGATACCGCAATGGCCGGCGAGCGCGTTCGCCAGCGTCTCCTGCGCCGGGCCGATGACCCGCACGGTGCGCGATGCGGCGCTGATGTTCGGCGCGATGGCGCGCTGGGACCTGCGCGATCCGTTCTGCCTGCCCGACGATCCGCGCGACTGGTTGGACGGCATCGAGGCCGGTGTCGCAGGGCTTTCGGTTGGCGTGCTGTGCAATCCCGGGTTCGATGCGCCGCTCGATGCGGACGGCCGCGCGGCGGTGGAGCGGGCGGCACAGTTGCTGGCGGATGCCGGCGCCTATGTCGAGGCGGCCGAGGCGGACCTGCCCGACACCAGCAGCGTGTTCGGCCGCGTCTGGGGCGCGGTGCTGGCCCGCCTGGTCGCCGGCTTGCCGCCGGAGACGGCCGCTTTGCTCGACCCCGGCATTCGTCAGGTCGCGGCGGAACTGGGCGGCATGTCGGCGATCGAGTTTATGGACGCCGACGCCCTGCGCGCCGCGGCGGCGCATGCGATGGCGCGGCTGCATCAGCGGTTCGACCTGCTGCTGTGCCCGACCGTGCCGGCCGGGCCGCCTTTCGCGGATGCGCCGATAGACGACCCGGTGCGGGCGCTGTGGACGGAGTGGGCGCCGTGGACATTCACCTTCAACCTGTCGCGCCAGCCGGCGATCACCGTGCCGATGGGGCCTCGGGCGGACGGGCTGCCCAATTCCGTGCAGATCGCGGCGGCGCAGTTCCGCGACGACCTGGTGCTGCGGGCGGCGCGGGCGATCGAGGTGGCGCAGCCGTTCGCGAGGGTGGATTTGGCGTAGGCGGCGCGACCCGCGCGCTTTCGGGTGCGGCGCGTCGAGGCGGGCGGAGGTCATTCGAGGGGTTGGAGGGCAGCCTGATCTTTGCCATACAGCCCGCATGCGCCTCACCCATCCGTCCATACGTCCCGCCGGTCAGCCGATCTCCTTCCAATTTAATGGCCTTCCCGTCGAGGCGCTGGAGGGAGAAACCATCGCCGCCGCGCTCGCCGCCGCCGGCATCACTACCGTCCGCCATACCCCGTCCGGCGCGCCGCGCGGCGTGTTCTGCGGCACGGGGTCGTGCTGGGACTGCGTCGTCACGGTGAACGGCCGCGTCGGCCAGCGCGCCTGCAAGACCCTGGCGGCGGACGGCCTGATCGTTTCCAGCACCGCCCCCGACGCTTTCCCGATTCCCGGTGAGCCCGCCGCGGCCGAGGAACGCACCTGCGACATCCTGGTTATCGGCGGCGGCCCCGCCGGCCTGTCCGCCGCAACCGCCGCGGCGCGCGCGGGTGCATCCGTGGTGCTGCTGGACGAAGGCCAGGCGCCGGGCGGCCAATACGCCAGGCCGCTGGCGCCGAGTCACACGACGATCGAGCCGGACAAGCAGTTCAGGCTGGGCATCGAGCTGCGCGGCCAGGCGATCCAGGCCGGCGTGCGGCTGGAATCGGACGCGATCGTCTGGGCCGCGTTCGCCGTGGATGAAATCGCGGCGCTGGTGCGTGGGAAATCCATCGTGTATCGCCCGCGGCGGCTGATCCTGGCGACCGGCGCGTTCGAGACACCGGTCCCGGTCCCCGGCTGGACCTTGCCCGGCGTGATGACGACCGGTGGATTGCAGACTTTGGTGCGCAGCCAGCGGGTGACTCCCGGGCAGAAGATCCTGCTGGCCGGCAACGGCCCGCTGAACCTGAAGCTGGCCTGCGAGCTGTTGGCCGCCGGGGTGAAACCGGTGGCGGTGATCGAGGCCGCGCCGCGGCCGGGCGCGCTGCAATATCCCGATGTGCTGAAGATGTCGTGGTTCGGCGCCGATCTGCTGCGCGAGGGCCGCGACATGGTGCGCACCCTCAAGCAGGCCAAAATTCCCCTTCTCTGGAACACCGCGCTCGATCGGCTGGAGGGTGCCGGGCGCGTGGAAACGGCGGTTGCCGGCGGGCAGCGATTCGAGGTCGATGTCGTCGGCCTGCATGTCGGCTTCCAGCCGGAAACCGGTCTGGCCCGGTCGTTGGGCCTGCCGCAGCGTTGGATCAATGTCGGTGCCGGCTATCTCGCCACGAAAGCCGACGAGGATGGCCGCACGGCAGTCGAGGGCGTTTTCGCTGTCGGCGACAATACCGTTATTGGCGGCGCGCGCATCGCGCAGTGGCAGGGCTGGCTGACCGGTCAGGCGGTGGCACGCGACCTCGGCCTGACATCGGCGCCGCTGGAACGCGCCAAGCTTGCCACCGCGCGGGCGGTTCGTTTCCAGCAGTCTCTGGCGTTTGTTTTCGACGCCGATCGGGTGAAGATTGCAGATGAAACGGTGGTCTGCCGGTGCGAGGAGGTAACGGCCGCGACGTTGCGGGCGGAGATCGCGGCCGGCGTTACATCCTTGCCGGCGTTGAAGAAGACCACGCGGGCGGGCATGGGCGAGTGCCAGGGCCGTTTCTGTGCCCATACGATCGCGCGGCTTTGCCCGGACCTCCAGGAGGACTCGGCCTTCGCCGCCCCGCGCGCGCCGCTGCGGCCGGTGCCGATAGCCGCGTTGGCACGCGAGGCGCAGGAATTCATTCCGGTGGCGCTGCATGAGCCGCCGCTGCCCGTGCACCTGCATGCGATTCCGGCTTTGCCGGTGGAGGAGCGGCAAGCGGCCGTGCTGGTCATCGGCGGCGGCGTGGTTGGACTGTCAACCGCCTACTACCTCGCCAAGAGCGGCGCGGACGTCCTGGTGCTCGACCGCGACGAGATCGCCATGGCCGCCAGCACCGCCAATGCCGGCAGCCTGCATGTGCAGTTGACGTCTGCGGATTTCAGTTACAACACGCCGCCGGACGGCGGCCCCGCCGGTCCTGCGCTGCTGCTGCCGGCGCGCAGCATCGCGCTGTGGAGGGAAATTGCCGCGGAAGCGGGAGACGATCTGGGCCTGCGCACCGAAGGCGGCCTGATGCTGGCCGAGGACCAGGCCGGGCTGGACTGGCTGCAACGCAAGTCGGCGCTCGAACGAAGCTGGGGTGTCGAGAGCTATGTGCTCGGCAGTAACGACCTGCGGAACATGGCTCCGGCGGTGTCGGAACACATGCTGGGTGCGAATTTCGTCCCGGCCGAGGGCTACGGCGATCCGCTGCGCAGCGTGACGGCGCTGCTGCGCCTCGCCCGGGCGCACGGTGCGCGCGTCCTGCGCGGGGCCGAGGTGACGGCGATCGAGCGCTCCGGCAGCGGATGGACGGTGACGACGAACAAGGGCGTGGTGACCGCCGGGCAGGTGGTCAATGCGACCGGGCCGTGGGCGGCGCGGACAGCCCGGATGGTAGGGCTGTCGCTGCCGGTGACGGGGTCGGTGCAACAGGTGATCGTGACGGATACGGCGCCGGCGTTCACCCGGCATCTCGTGTCGATGGCGAGCCGGCATCTGTCGGTAAAGCAGCAGGCGAACGGATCGTTCCTGATTGGCGGCGGTTGGTATGGCGGCTTCGATGCCGCGACCGGACGCAGCAGCAACCAGCGGCAGGCGATCGAAGGTAATCTTTGGGTTGGCGCCCGCGCGGTGCCGGTGTTGCGGTCGCTGTCGATGGTGCGGGCCTGGACGGGGATCAACCCGGCAGTCGATGGCGCACCGCTGCTGGGCGAGGCGCCGGGTGTCCCGGGTTTCCACAACACGGTGACGGCGAACGGCTATACGCTGGGTCCGATTGTCGGGCAGTTGACGGCCGCCGCGGTGTTGCGTGGCGAGGCAATCGATCCGCGCTATCGGCTGGATCGTTTTGGCTGAGCGGCGGTCTGCCGCGGTGTGACGGGCGGAGACGCTTCCCGAAGGATTGCGACGCAAAGCGTCACGCCATAGTGATTAGCACTCCGGCCGAGAATCCTGGCACAACGATGGCGTCATAAAGACGACTACGTTATGGTGTAGTCCGCCCGGGCCCGCGGGCCGATTTGAAAGCCATGACACAAATAAAGCGCTCGCATGACGGAATTTCCGGCCGCCGATGGGCATTGATGTCTTGACCGCTCCTCGCGCCATACGGGCGGGCCCGCAATAAAGCACGTGGGACAGGAAGCATGACACTTCTCGCTCGGCTCTTCGTGCTAATCGCACTGACCTTGCTTCCGGTGGTCGCGACTGAGATCTACAACGAGTTCGACGCGCGGGCGAGGCGAGCAGACGAAGGCAAGGACCAGGCGATGCGCCTGGTGCGTCTCGAAGCCAGCGAGCAGTCGAAAGTCATTGAAGCGGCCCGTCAACTTGTGACCGCCCTGGGCAAGACGCCGTCCGTGCGAAACCGCGACAGTGAAACGTGCAGCGCTTACTTCGCCGAACTCGCCCGAGCCTTTCCGCAATACCTCAGACTGGTCAGCATCGACCGGTCGGGCGGCCTGGTCTGCGCCAGCGGCGGGGTAAAACCTGCCGAATCCCTGATTGATCGTTCATACTTCAGGCTTGCGATCGAAACCGGCGCCTTTGCACTGGGAGAATACGATCTCGACGATCGGTCCGGCGACAGAGCGGTCTATGTTGCCCAGGCCTTCGACGACGGCGACGGACACGCCGGTGGCGTCGTGGCGGCCGGGCTGAGCCTCGATTGGCTCAATCGCGAGCTGGCGCGCAGCCCGCTGCCGGCGAGGGCGACGGTCTCCGTCATCGACCGCCAGGGCACGATCCTGGCCCGCTATCCGGACAGTGAGCGGTTTGTCGGCAGCAAAATCGCGGGTTCATCCCATGCCTATCTGCTGAGTGGCGCGGAAGGTGTCCAGGAAGCACTCGGTTTCGATGGTGTGTCCAGAATCTATTCCTACACGCCGGTTCCCGGCGGGACGCGCGGACTAACGGTATCCGTCGGGTTGGACAAACGCGAACTGCTGAAGGACGCCGCGGACGCGAACCGCCGCGACATTCTTGCTATCGCCGGATCCTGCGTCCTGGCATTGCTGCTCGCAGCCATTGGCGCGCGGGCTTTCATCGGCCGGCCGATCCGGGAACTGCTGAGGTCCGCCGATTTGTGGCGACATGGCGACTTCGCATCCCGGGTTCGGGTTTCCGAAGCCCGCTCCGAGTTCGGGCGGCTCGGCGCGGCGTTCAACGCGATGGCCGCCGCCATGGGCCAGCGGGAACAGGAGCTCGAAACCCGGGTGCAGGAACGCACCGCAGCGCAGCACGCTGCCGAGGCAGCACTATACGAATCCCAGAAGATCGAAACCGTCGGGCGGCTGACCGGTGGCGTGGCACATGATTTCAACAACATCCTGGCGGCAATCGTCGGCAACATCGAGCTCGCGCGGGCGCGGGTGGAGCCGGACCATGCCGCGGTCAAGCGGCTCAATGCCGCTCTGCAAAGCGCCCATCGCGGCGCCGGCCTGGTGCATCAGCTTCTGGCCTTCGCCCGCCGCCAGACCCTGCATCCGGAAGTGGTGGATCTGAATCGGCATATCCGCGCCTCCCGCGACATGCTGCAGCGTCTGCTGCGCTCGGACGTGACGGTTGAAACGCGGCTTTCGCCGAAGGCGTGGCCTGTCCGGGTGGACCCGAACCAGCTTGAGGCGGCGATCCTGAACCTCGCGATCAACGCGCGCGACGCCATGCCGAACGGCGGCACGCTGCGGGTGGAGACGCGCAACGCGGATTCGGCGGATGCGGCGGCGCTGAACGGGTTGCCGGGCGATTTCGTCGCGCTGACGGTGTCCGACACCGGAACCGGCATTCCACCCCACATCCTGGTCAAGGTGTTCGAGCCGTTCTTCACCACCAAGGAGGTCGGCAGCGGCTCCGGTCTCGGTCTGTCCATGGTCCAGGGCTTTGCCCGGCAGTCGGCCGGGACCGTCTGCATCGACAGCACCGTCGGCCAGGGCACATCGGTGACACTGTATCTGCCACGTACCGCGGAGGCCGTTGCCGTGAACGCCGCCGAGGCCGACGAACCCGCCGCGGGAGAAGGCACCATCCTGCTGGTGGATGACGACGAGGAGGTGCGGGTTGTGGCCGCCGAGATGCTTTCCCTCAGCGGCTACCGGGTGCTGACCGCTGGTTCGGCCGCGGAGGGGATTGAGCGGTTTCGGCGGGACGGCGACCGGATCGATATGCTGGTAACAGACCTGGTCCTGCCCGACGGCCTGAGCGGCATCGATCTGGCGGACTCGCTGACAGCGCAGCGGCCGGGACTGCCCGTGCTGCTGATCACCGGCTACAGCGAGGTGCTGCTGGATGACGCACAAACCGGCGGGCGAACAGTATTTACTAAACCGTTCGGACATGCTGCGCTGGCGCGGGCGGTCGGGCAGGCGATGTCGCGTGCGCGACAGGAGAGGGATCTGGCGCGGGCGTTCGAGCCGGTGCCTTTGGTCTAGCCACTGACCTCGGGTTGCAGCCCGGCCAGGATGATCGCGCCCGCGCGGCGGCGTTGGGTTATCGACACGACGAACCAGGCCAGCGCGAGAAGCTCAAGCAGCAGCGGCAGGGCGAAGGCCGCGCGATAGGCCGCGAAAGGCAGATGGCCGGACGGTTCGGCTGGCCAGGACGACGCAGCCACGCCCATGCCGTATTGCAGGATGAACGCCATCGACAGGTGCAAAACGTTCAGCGCCCCGTTGGCGCGGCCGATCTTCTCGGGCGGGAACAGCTCTCCCATGATCGAGTAGCTGAGGACGGTCATGCCGCCGAAACCGCCGATAACCCCCCAGATCAGCCACGCGGGCAGCGGCAGCCGGCCAAGCAATGCGACTTGCAAGCCGATGAACACGGCGCAGGCCATCCCGAACGTAACCATCGGCGGCACGCCGTTATGCCGCAGCCGATCGGCGGCAAAGCCGATAACGATGGCGCCGATTGTGAGGCCGCCGCCCATGACCAGGAGAAGATATGTGACGCTGCCCTCCGCGAAGCCGTTGACATCGGTCAGCCAACGCGCCGCCCACAACCCGTGCACGGCGAAGGCCGTGCCGATAACGCAGGCGGACAGCGGCGCCAGTCGCCAGAAGGCCGGGACACGATAGATGTTCAACAGCCCGCGCACACTGCTGCGCCAGTCCTCGGCCAGGGCGGACGCCGGTTTTTCGGGCACCACGGTCAGGACAAGCAGCGCTGATGCCGCCGTCGCGGCTGTAAAAGGCCGACGGGGACCGTGGAGGCCATGGCTCCCAGGCCGCCGAACATGATGAAACCGCCGTTGACGCGGGTTCGCCGCTCCGCCGGCACCCAGATTGCCAGCGCCTTCAATCCCGCCATCAATGCGCCCGAAGTGCCCAGGCCGATGAGCGTACGCCCGAGAATCAGCGTCGACAGATTGCCGGCGGTTGCAAATATTATCGCTCCCGCGGCACCAATGAGCAGCACGCTGCTTTGCACACGGCGCGGGCCATAACGATCTACCAATGGACAGTAGGGCAACTGCGCCAGAGTAAAGGCGAGAAAGTAGGCGGCGGTCAGCAAGCCCGGGGTTTCGGCATCCAGATGAAATTCCGCGACCAGCCGGTCCGCTATCGGTCCATTTACGATTCGGAACAGATAAGAGAGGAAATAGCCCAGCGCGAAGGGCAGAAAAATTCGGGCGAACTGTGTAGGCCTCAGGGTGGTGCAACCATGGCGCTTGATCCTCTGCTTAGCCTAAAGAACAAATCTTGCAATGTGCTCCGTGATCCCTGCGTGACCCGGCCGTGTGCGCACGGTGGTCATTTCGTTTGCATCGATATCAGGCGCAGCCGGACGTGTGACCTAGGGGCGCTACGATGGCTTTATTCCCGCCCCGGTTCAATGAGGCGCGTCACAGTTTGCACACCCGGCCGAACACGACTTCGCCAGCGTCCATGCATGGACCGTCGAGTCCGGGTCGGGCCGGCGCGCAAGTCGGCGGGCCCATTTTGTTGCGGTAATGGTTCGGACGCCGGCCGCGGCTTGCCGCTGAATCGTGGCGCCGGGCGTGTCAGGCTCAGGCTCCCGGAGGTCCGGACGCCGTCAATTCGATGCCGTTCTCCTCGCACCATCCGCGCAAGGCGGCCTCGGTCGCCTTCTCCTCGAAGGCATACCATTTCTCCAGCATCGATCTTGTTTCGAGAAAATCCTTGAACCGGCGATAGGCGCCGCGGCGACCGAATATATCCCGGACCCTGTCGGCGTCGTCGTCCGACAGCGTCCGATCCGCGAAAGCGAACACCAATCGCTGACCGAGGTCCAGGTCATGCTTCCCGGGCAGATAGATCAGGTCGCCGGATAGTTCGAGTTCTTCCTCGTCGATCTCCTCGGATTCCAGGTCCAGGTCCAGGTCGCAGGCGAAATGAACCGTGCCGGTGAAGATGCGGATGAATGCCCGGTTATCATAGGGGTCCCCCATGCTCATGAATTCGAACGCGTGGAGCACGTCGTCAAACTTCACCGGAGGGTTCCGGGGTTCCTGCTCGCCCATGGTTTCCTATCCTCAATCGATGGTGCGCCAAACTGCGGGCGCAACAACAGAGCCACGATCTTATACTGTCCCGTAGGTCCGCAGGAACATGCCGATGGCGGCTTCGATGACCCGGTCGATCTCGGCCTCCGCGGGGTCGGGCAGCATCTCCAGCTTGCGGCGCAGCACCAGGTGCGTTTGGCACAGGTTGAAGAACTGCTCCGCCGCGAAGGCCGGTTCGGCGACCGACAGCCGCCCGCGCCGGGTTTCCTCCGCCAGCCAGTCGGCCATGAAGCCGATGGCCCGCGCCGGGCCGGCGTCGAAGAAGCCGCGGGCGAGATCGGGGAATTTCACCGCCTCGGCGATCACCACGCGGTAGATCGCCAACCCGGGAGCCGACAGCATCATCTGCACCATGCGCTTGCCGATGTCGCGCAGCACCGCGGCCGGATCGCCGTTGTGATCCGCCGTGTCGAACACCCGCGCCAGGTTGCGGTCGCAGGTCTCGGCGACATAGGCCGTGAACAGCGCGGCCTTGCTGTCGAAGTAGTTGTACAGCGTGCCCTTGGATACCCCGGCGACCGACGCGATCCGCGCCATGCTCGCGCCCTCGTATCCGTCGGCGGCAAACACCGCCGCCGCGCCGTTCAGGATCTGCGCCCGCTTCTCCGGGCTGAGCGATACGCCGACATCCATGAAGCGAAGCATCCTTCGGCGCGGCCGCATTGACAACCGCTGCTATCGACAGCATGTGCCGCCGTAGAATGACCGAACCGTTCGGTCAATTCCCCTGTCCGACGACCGCCTGACGGAGCTTCGCCGATGGACGATCTGACCCGGGATGTTCGGCCCGACACCGCCGGCGAATCTCGCCCGGCTGCCCGGCCGCCGCGGCGATGGCCGCGGTTCGTTATCGGCGGGCTGGTGCTGCTCGGTGTGGCCGCGGGCGGGGCGCGGTACTGGCTGAACGCGCGGCATTTCGAGACCACCGACGACGCCTCGATCGATGCCTACACCACGCAGATTTCATCGCGCGTCGCCGGGCAGGTGACCAAGCTGCTGTTTGCCGACAACCAGCATGTCGAGGCCGGGCAGACCCTGCTGCTGATCGATCCGCGCGACTACCAGGCAAGGCTCGACCAGGTGCGCGGCCAGCAGGCCAGCGCGGAGGCGACCTTGCAGCAGGCGCAGGCCCGGGTTTCCGTTCAGCAGGCCGCGGTGGACCAGGCTGCCGCCAATGTTCGGGTGGCGGAAGCCGATCTCGTGATGGCGCGGCAAGATTATGAGAGATATCAGAGGATTAACCCCGGCGCGGTGACCCGCCAGCAGGTCGAGGCGGCGACCGCGGCGTTCCACTCGGACGAGGCCAAGCTGGAGGCGAGCCGGCAGACCGTCGGTGGCGCGCAGGCCCAGGTGCGCGCGGCGCAGGCCCAGGTGCTGGCGGCGGAGGCATCGCTGAAGCAGGCGGAGGCAAACACCCGGGCGGCGGAGCTGCAACTGTCCTACTGCACGATCGTCGCCCCGGTGACGGGCATGGTGACGCACCGCACGGTCAGCGCCGGGAATTACGTGAATCCGGGGCAGGCGCTGTTCGCGCTGGTGCAGGACGATCGCTGGGTGACGGCGAATTTCAAGGAAACCCAACTCGCCCGCATCCGGCCGGGTCAGGACGTCGATCTGGCGGTCGATGCGGTTGCCTCGGTGACGTTCCACGGCAAGGTGGACAGTTTCCAGGGCGGCACCGGCACCGCGTTCAGCGTGTTGCCGTCGGAAAACGCGACCGGCAACTACGTCAAGATCGTGCAGCGCCTGCCGGTGAAGATCGTCTTCGATGACCCTCGGGTGAAGGACTATCCGCTGGCGCCGGGCATGTCGGTCGTGCCCTCCGTCCGGGTCCGCTGAGACGGTGGCGAACCCGTTGCTGCCGCGCTCGGCCGCGGGCGACCGCAATCCGTGGCTGATCGCCGTGGTGGTGTCGATCGCGACCTTCATGGAGGTGCTCGACACCACGATCGCCAACGTCGCGCTGCGCCACATCGCCGGCAGCCTGGCCGCGGACGCTGACGAGTCCACCTGGATACTGACCAGCTACCTGGTCTCCAACGCGATCGTCCTGCCGATCAGCGGCTGGCTGGCCAACGTCATCGGGCGCAAGCGGTTCTACATGATCTGCGTCGGGCTGTTCACGCTGAGCTCCTTCATGTGCGCGGTCTCGACCTCGCTCGACATGATGATTGTCGCCCGGGTTCTGCAAGGCATTGGCGGCGGCGGCATGGCGCCGACGGAGCAATCGATCTTCGCCGACACCTTCCCGCCGGAGAAGCGGGCGCAGGCTTTCGCGATCTACGGCCTGACCGTGGTCAGCGCGCCGGCCATCGGACCGGTCATGGGCGGCTGGATCACCGACAATTTGTCCTGGCACTGGGTGTTCCTGATCAACCTGCCCGTCGGCCTGCTGTCGCTGACCCTGGTGGGCTGGCTGGTGACCGAGCCGGAACTCCTGCGTCGGGAGCGGCGGGAGCTGCTCGACAAGGGACTAAACGTCGATGTGTTCGGCTTCGTGCTGGTGGTGCTCGGTTTCGGGGCCTTGCAGATCTGCCTGGACCGATTCGAGCTGGATGACGGATTTGCGTCCGTTTTCATCTCCTCCCTGGCGGCGATCAGCGCCGTGTCGCTGATGACGCTGGCGGTCTGGGAGTGGGTGCATCCGCAGCCCGTGGTGGATGTGCGGCTGCTGCGCCACCGCGGCTTCGCCATCTGCTGCGGGCTGATGTTCCTGGTGGGGTTCATGCTGATCAGCACGACGCAGCTTCTGCCGCAGATGTCGCAGACGCTGATGGGCTATGACGCCACCACAGCCGGGCTGACCCTGGGCGTCGGCGGCATCGCCTCGCTGCTGCTGATGCCGGTCGTCGGCTTCGTCACGGGCCGGAAGATCCAGCCGAAATGGCTGATCCTGATGGCGATCCTGGGCGTGTCGTGGTCGATGCTGCGGGCGGCGTCTCTCGACATCGATATCGGCTTCTGGACGATCTCCACGACGCGCATGACTCAGGTGATGTGGATGCCGTTCCTGTTCATCCCGATCAGCACCGTCGCCTATGTCGGGCTGCCGCCGGCGGAGAACAACGAGGCCTCGGCGCTGATCAACCTGATGCGCAACCTTGGCGGCAGCTTCGGCGTGTCCTACGTCACCAATATGCTGCAGGAGCGCGGCCAGTTTCACCACGAGCGGCTGGCGGAGCACATCACCGCGTACAACGGCTATGGCTGGACCACCCCGCTTGCCCCTGTCGATGCGATGGTGCAAGCGCAGGCTTCCATCATGAGCTACCTGGATGTGTTCTGGCTGCTTGGCATGCTCGCCCTGATCGTCGCGCCCGCGGCTTTGCTGCTGCCGAAGGTGCCCAGGCGGCCCGCGGCGGGCCATTGAGCGGGCTAGATGCGATTGACTGCTGGAAGACCTGATGACCGATAAAGCGATACTGGCACTATTGGCGGGCCTGCTGGGCGCGACCGCGCTCGGCGGCTGCACCGTCGGCCCCGATTTCAAGCGTCCGGACTGGGCCACCCCGGCGTCCTGGTTCGCCGGACCGAAGGAAGCGGTGAAGCCGCCGCCCAGCATCCCGGTGGCCGAGCCGATCGATGTTGACTGGTGGACGCTGTTCAAGGACCCGGTGCTGACGGAGCTGGAGCGGCGGGTGGCGTCCGAGAACCTCGACGTCAAGGTGGCGGCCACCCGGTTCGCCGAGTCGCGCGCCCAGTTGGGCATTGCCAAGGCGGCGCAATTCCCGACCCTGAACGCCAACGGGTCGTATACCCGGGAAAAGGCGAGCGATGAGGGTGTCTTCGGCCTGATCCCCAGTTCCGCGGGGGCCGCCGCCGCCAACGGCGCATCCGGGAACTCGGCGGGTGGCGTGACAGGGAGCGGACTGGCGCCGTTCGACCTCTACCAGGGCGGCTTCGACGCGTCGTGGGAGGTCGATCTGTGGGGCGGCGTCCGGCGCTCCGT
Source organism: uncultured Rhodopila sp. (assembly GCF_903915725.1). Lineage (GTDB taxonomy): Bacteria > Pseudomonadota > Alphaproteobacteria > Acetobacterales > Acetobacteraceae > Rhodopila. The sequence goes on along the minus strand of NZ_CAIWTY010000010.1, from coordinate 10,519 downwards.
GGAATCCTCGTCGGCTTCGTCCGAGGCGGCGAAGGAAGCGCAGCGTGCCACCCTGCTGTCCAGCCTGGCGGAGGTCGCGCGCGACTACGTCCAGCTGCGCGGCGCCCAGGCGGAGCTGCAGATCGCCCGCGACAACGTCAACACCGCGCGGCAGAGCCTGAACCTGACGCAGCAGCGCGCCGCGGGCGGGGTGACAACCGATCTGGACGTGGCCAACGCGTCGGCCCAGTTGCGCACCAACCTGGCGGAGATCCCGCGGCTGGAGCAGCAGGAGGCGCAACTGATCAACGCGCTGAGCCTGCTGCTCGGCCAGCCGCCGAACGCGCTGCGCGAGCAGCTGGCGACCGCGAAAGCGGTGCCGCCGGTGCCGCCCCGCGTGCCGGTGGGGCTGCCGTCGGAACTGGCGCGGCGCCGCCCGGACATCCGCCAGGCGGAGGCGCAGCTTCACGCCGCGACGGCGGAAATCGGCGTGGCGCAGGCGAATTTCTACCCGTCGCTTAACCTGACCGGCAGCTTCGGGCTGCAGTCGCTGCAGTTCAGCAATCTGTTCAGTCTGAACGCGCGGCAGTATGCGATGGGTCCGGGACTGACCATCCCGATCTTCGAAGGCGGCCAGTTGCGCTCGACCTTGCAGTTGCGGCAGGCGCAGCAGCAGGAGGCGGCGATCACCTTCCAGAAGACGGTCCTGCAGGCCTGGCACGACATCGACAACGCGCTGACCGCCTACCAGACGGAGCAGGCGCGGCGGGACGAACTGGCCCGCGCGGTGGCGGAGAACCGGCGAGCCGTGACCTTGGCGCAGAGCAGGTATGCGCAGGGTGTGGCAGACTTCCTGTCGGTGCTGGATGCCGAGCGCAGCCTGCTGCAAACGCAGCAGGCGCTCGCCCAGAGCACCACCAACGTCTCGTCCAATTTGGTGGCGCTTTACAAGGCGCTGGGTGGCGGGTGGGAGACCGACATGCCCGATGCCAGCCGGACGGCGGTGAAGTAGGACCGCGGCTTTCGGCGGATCTCCGATGCAGTCGGCGGTCGGCCGGAAGATTGCGCCACCATGCATGTAACGCGCTTGGATCGATTGTGCGGGCTATCGCGAATCGCGAAGAGCGGGATGTAACTGACTGCTGCAACGTTGCCCGGTGCGCCGATTTCAGAATGTTTATCAAATGCTTAGATGAAAGATGCCAACCGTCTAAAATTTTGGTATTGTGCACTTCGCCGGCCTTCCGTCAAAAATATCATTCACGGACTTGTCATAGCAGTTGATTTACTGCATATGGCTCAGCATGGAACGGGGATGAACCTGTCGCGGCCCGACAAAATGCCGCAATTCCGCCTCATTGGCGGAGTTCTATGGACACAATGCTGGTCATTTCGACTGCATTGAAGGGTGGTTATTGCGCCCTGACACGTCACCGAAACGGTTAAGCGGCTTTTGTTAACCGTTTGCCTTTGGTTAAGTGAGGTATGATGAGAAAATATTACGCAATCGCGGTCATTGCGGCGTCGTCGCTGCTGGCCACGTCCCATCACGGCGCCTTGGCGCGTACCGCATCCAAGCACCACCACCGTTCGGCCGCTCCCGCAACCCCGTCAGCCGATGCGCCGGATACCGCATGGGTCGGCGAAACCGGGACGGCTTCCTACTATAGCAACGCCTATCACGGCCGCCGCGCCGCCGATGGCAGCCGCTTCGACCAAAGGCTGCTGACCGCCGCGCACGCCTGGCTGCCCTTCGGCACCAAGCTGAAAGTCACTGTCGCCGGCACCGGCCAGTCGGTCATCGTCACCGTGACGGACCGGATCTATTCGGCCAGACGCATCGTCGACCTGTCCGCCGCCGCGGCGCGCGAGCTCGGCATCATGCGCTCCGGCCTCGCCCGGGTCAGCCTTACCCCGGCCTGACCCTTCGCTCGGCTTCATGTCCCCTTGCCTGCGTGCTATGCGCGGCGGCAGGGAGGACAGAGGATGCCCGAGGATTGCCGCGGCTTGGCCCTGACCACAACGTCCGGGCAGGCGGTTGCCCGGTTCGACCACGCCGTCGAGGGCTATCTGAGCTACCGCGCCGATATGGCCGCCCGGATCGACGCCCTGATGCAGGCCGACGCGGATTTCGGCCTGGCGCACATCCTGCGCGGCTATCTGTTCCTGCTGTCGTACCGGGCCGACGCGCTGCCGGCTGCCCGGGCGGCGCTGGCGGAGGCAAACCGTTGTCCCGGCACGGCACGGGAGAAAGCTCACGCCGCGGCGCTGGCCCACTGGATCGACGGCGATCCGGACCGCGCCGCGGCGGTTTGGGACCAGATTCTGACCGAGCATCCGCATGACATCCTGGCGTTCCGCCTGGCACATTTCGTCAACTTCTGGGCCGGACGGCCGGAGGCGATGCTCGCCTCAGTGCTGTCGGTTGAGCAGCACTGGAGCGCGGCACTGCCCGGCTTCACCGCGATTCTCGGCTGCCGCAGCTTCGCGCATGAGGAGTGCGGCTACTACCGGGAGGCGGAACATGCCGGCCGGTGGGCGATCCGGCTGGACCCGGGCGACCTGTGGGCGGCGCACGGCGTGGCGCATGTGCTGGAGATGACCGGCCGCCGTCACGAGGGGATTGCCTGGATCGAGGCGCTGCAGCCGCGCTGGGATGGCGGCAACAACCTCAGGCACCATCTGTGGTGGCACCAGGCGCTGTATCATCTGGAGATCGGGGATTTCGCCACGGTTCTGGCGCTGTATGACACGGCGTTCCGGGACCTGGACTCGCCGCTGACCCGCGCGGCGCCCGACCTCTACATCGACATGCAGAACGCCGCCTCCATGCTGTTCCGCCTCGGGCGCCTGGGTGTGGACGCCGGCGATCGGTGGATCGAACTGGCGGACAAGGCCGAGGCACGTATCGGCGATTGCCAGTCGACCTTCACCGCCGTCCACTGGATGATGGCTCTGGCCGCCACCGGCCGGAATGCGGCGGCCGAAGCCATGCTGGCGGCGATGGAGGATTTCGCCCGCGGCGAACAGCCGAACGCGAGTCTGGTGCGCGACATCGGTCTGCCGGTGGCGCGCGCGGTTCGGGCGAACGGGCAGGGGCGGCATGCCGACGCGGTGGCCCTGATGCGGCCGGTGCTGGGGGAGATGTACCGCATCGGCGGCAGCCACGCGCAGCAGGATGTGCTGGAGCAGGTGTTCCTCGACTCGGCGCTGAAGGCCGGACTGGACGCGGATGTGCGGCTGCTGCTGGAGCGCATCGCCGGGCGGCATCCGCTGCCTCCGGCCCGGCGGCGCGGCTACGCGATGGCAGTTTAGGCGGAGGCATCGTGTCGCCGGTGCGGAGGCACCTCATTCAGCGAACTCCGTTCTGATGGCCGCGCTATGTTCCCCGATCGCGGGGACCGGACCCGGGGCCAGCGTTTCCCCAACCTTGATCACGGCGGGAGCCACGATTGCCGCCACGCCGCCGCCCGGCAGCGCGACCGGGGTCCGCCGCAGCGCCGGATGGCGGCTCAGCGCCGCGAGATCGTTGACGAAGCCGTACGCGGTGTTGGCCCGGCGCAATTTAGCCGCCGCCTGATCCCGGGTCAGCGCCGCGAACATGGCGCCGACGCGCGCGTCCACCACCGCGCGGTTGGCGACGCGGATCGTGTTGGTCTCGAAGCCAGGCTGCTGCGGCAGGCCCGGCGCGTCCAGGAACGCAGCGCAGAACGTCGCCCATTCGCGTTCGTTCTGGATCGAGATCAGCACCAGCGCGCCGTCGCTGGTGGCGAAGGCGCCGTACGGGCAGATCGAGGGATGCGCCAGGCCGAGGCGTTGCGGCGCGTTGCCGGTGCCCTCGTAATACAGCAGCGGGACATTCATCCAGTCGGCGACGGCATCGAACAGGCTGACCTGCAGCGCCTTGCCGTTTCCGGTGATGCCGCGCTCGATCAGCGCCTCCAATACGCCTGTATAGGCATTCATGCCGCAGCCGATATCGGCGATGGAGACGCCGACGCGTCCCGGTCCGGCGGGATGGCCGGTGACCATGGCCAGCCCGGACTCCGCCTGCACCAGCAGATCGTAGGCTTTCATCGAGGCATACTCGCCGGTTTCACCGTAGCCGGAGATATCGACGGTAATCAGCTTGTTGTTATTTGAACGCAACGCCGCCGCACCGAAGCCGGCCCGCGCCGCGGCGCCCGGTGCGAGGTTCTGGATGAACACGTCGGCTTTCGCCAGCAGCCGGTGCAGCAGTGCCGCGTCGCGGGGGGTTTTGATGTCGGCGACCAGGCTTTGCTTGCCGCGGTTGAGCCAGACGAAATAGCTCGATTCGCCCTGCACGGCGCTGTCGTAGCCGCGGGCGAAATCGCCTTCCGCGCGCTCGATCTTGATCACCCGGGCGCCAGCATCCGCCAGCCGGGCGGAGCAATACGGGGCGGCGACGGCTTGCTCCAGCGAGACGACAAGCAAGCCTTGCAGCGGTTTGGGCATCGGTTCGGTCCTTGTCGGCACGGCGGCAAACAGGACCATGCCGGCCAGGCGCGCGCAAGTTCGGCGGATCCGGCGTGCGCTCGAAACGCTGATGTAAGAGATTTGAGTCCGCATGGCGGCGGGATCTGATACAAAACGGACACAGCGGTGTTACACGCCGGACCTATCTTGACGGGCGGTTCCCGGGAGTTTGCGATGCTGAAGATGAAGTTATGCTCTGTGGCCGCGGTGCTTGTTTTGGCTGCCGCCGGTGTCGCGGCGGTGCCGCACGATGCCAGGGCCTGGTGGGCCGGCGGTTACGGAGTCGGAGTCTATGTGCCGCCGATCGTGGTGGCTCCGCCGGTGGTTTATCCACCGCCGCCGGTGTATGCGGCGCCCCCGGTCGTCTACGCGCCGCCACCGCCCGTCTATATGCCGGGACCGCGCCGGGTCTGGGTGCCGCCGCATTGGGAAGGCCGCTACTGGGTACGGGGCCACTGGGCCTGAAATACCGGCCCGGTGGGCAGCCGCCCCTCACGTTCCCGACAGTCGCGATTGACGGAGCCGGCAACAGGGTCCACCGCTGATACCCATGTTGCGCCGCTTCGAAGCCCTGCTGGATCCGACCGCCGGAGTTCCCGCCCCGCCGCCGAACGCGGGCCTTGTGGGATTCTACTGGCATTACATCCGCCAGGTCCGCGGCCTGACCATCGCGCTGTTCATCGCCGGCGGCATTGTCGGCGTCCTCGACACGATGATCCCGGCCTTTATCGGCCGCCTGGTCAGCTTGGTTTCGACGCGCACGCCGGATACGTTCTTTCGGGAGAACGTCTGGACCTTGCTCGGGATGGCCGCGGTGCTGCTGATCCTGCGGCCGGCCAGCTTCATTGCGCACTCGGTGCTGGTGAACCAGATCGTCAACCCCGGCTTCTCCAACATGATCCGCTGGCAAAACCACTGGCACGTGGTGCGGCAAAGCTGGACGTTTTTCCAGAACGACTTCGCCGGGCGGATCGCCAACCGGGTATTGCAGACCGGCCCGGCCTTGCGCGAAAGCCTGGTCATGGCGTTCGACGCCGCCTGGTACATTCTCGTCTATGGCGCCAGCGCCGCGGTGCTGCTCGGGCGGCTGGACTGGCGTCTTACTTTGCCGCTGATCGTCTGGTTCGCGCTCTATGCCGGCATGCTGCGCTGGTTCGTGCCGCGCCTGCGCGACCGCTCGCGCCGCGTGTCGGAGGCACGCTCCACCCTGACCGGCCGCGTGGTGGACAGCTACACCAACATCCTGACCGTGAAACTGTTTGCCCGCGCCGCCGATGAGGACGCCTTCGTCCGCGACGCCATCGACGACAATACCGCAAAATTCCGCGACCAGACCCGCATGACCACCGCCTATTCGGCAACTTTGGTGCTGATGAACGCCTGCCTGATCGTATCCATGGCAACCGTCGCGCTGTGGCAATGGTCTGCCGGGCACATCGCCATCGGCGCGGTGGCGACGGCGATTCCGCTGGCCTGGCAGCTCAACAACATCGCCGGCTGGGTCGCCCGCAGCGTCACCGCGATCTTCGAGAATATCGGCACCGTGCAGGACGGCATGCGCTCGATCGACGTGCCGCGGCAGATGCCCGATGCGCCGCGGGCGCGGGAGTTGCACGTGACGGGCGGCGAGATCCGGGTCGAGGATTTGCATTTCGACTACGGTCGCGTCCGCGATGTCGTTGTCGGTTCGCCACCCGCCGTGCTGCACGGCATCGACCTGACGATCGCCCCCGGCGAACGTGTCGGCCTCGTCGGCCCGTCCGGCGCAGGCAAGTCCACCTTGGTGAATCTGCTGCTGCATTTCTACGCTCCGGCATCCGGCCGCATCCTGATCGACGGCCAGGACATCGCCGGTGTCACCCAGGAAAGCCTGCGCCGGCATATCGCGATGGTGACGCAGGATACCTCGCTGCTGCACCGCTCGATCCGCGAGAACATCCGCTACGGCCAGCCGGCGGCATCGGATGCCGAGATCGTCGCCGCGGCAAAGCGGGCGGCGGCGAATGACTTCATCATGGGGCTGGAGGATTGGCACGGCCGCCGCGGCTACGACGCGCATGTGGGCGAGCGCGGTGTGAAACTGTCGGGCGGGCAGCGGCAACGGGTGGCGCTGGCGCGGGTGATCCTGAAGAATGCGCCAATATTGGTGCTGGACGAGGCGACCTCGGCATTGGATTCCGAAGTCGAGGCGGTTATCCAGGAACAGCTCGACACGCTGATGGAAGGCCGTACCGTCATCGCCATCGCCCACCGGTTGTCCACCATTTCGCGGATGGACCGTCTGATCGTGCTGGACCAGGGCCGCATCGTCGAGTCCGGCTCGCACGACGATCTGCTGCGGCACGACAGGGTGTATGCGCGGCTGTGGCGGCGGCAGTCCGGCGGGTTCGAGCCGGTGCTGGTCCGCGACGGCATCGCGGCTGCCAAATAAGGCGGACCGATTGCCAAGCGGACCCCGTCAGGGGAAGCTTTCCGCACAATTGGGGGACTCCAATGACCGGGATACTGCAAGGAAAAATCGCCGTGGTAACGGGCGGCGGCAACGGGATCGGCCGTGAAGCGGCGCTGGCCTTCGCGCGGGAAGGGGCCAGGGTCGCGGTTGCGGATTATGAGGCGAATGCCGCTGCGGACACGGTGGGCCTGATCAACGCGGGCGGCGGGCAGGCGATCAGCCTGTCCGGCGATGTGACGGTGGCAGCCGACGTGCAGGCGATGCTCGACGCCACCATCGCGGCCTACGGGCGGCTCGATTGCGCCTTCAACAATGCCGGGATCGCGCCCTATCAGGTGGATGCCGCCGGCAAGCTGACCCATGAGTGGAGCGAAAGCGCCTTCGACCGGATGATCGATGTCAACCTGAAAAGCGTCTGGCTGTGCCTGAAGCACGAACTGCCGTTGCTCCGCGCCAACGGCGGCGGCGCCATCGTCAACACCGCCTCGATCGCCGGACTGATTGGGCTGCGGGGATCGACCGCCTATGTCGCCGCAAAGCATGCGGTCATCGGCCTGACCAAGACCGCCGCGATGGAATATGCCGCCGATGGCATAAGGGTGAACGCCGTCTGTCCGGGGTTCATCACCACGCGGATGACCACCTGGACGCGCGAGAACCGTGGCGAGGCAATCGTCGCCGGCACCCCGCTCGGCCGCTTCGGGGAGCCGCGGGAGATTGCCGAAATGGTGGTCTGGCTGTGCTCGGACCGCGCCAGCTTCGTCACCGGCGCCGCCTATCAGGTCGATGGCGGCTGGACCGCGGTTTAAAGCTGGCTGGCGAGCTTTCGAGCCAACAGCCAGCCGGGCAGGGCGGCGGCCGGCGCGGCGGGCAGCAGCAGCACCCAACCCCAGGGCTGGCCATTGACGATCAGGTCCATGCCGATGCCCAGCATCATGCCGCCAATCAGGCTGCCGGTGACGCCGGCCGCTATGCCGAGCCACAGAATGTCGCCGCGAGTGATCATGCCGGCTTGCTAGCGGGCGGTGGAATGTTTGACAACCCGGCGGGTGGGGGCCTATAGGCGCCGCTCTTCACGGCCGGGAACGTGGACAGGTCTTCGGGACCTGCGCCCGCCCATTGGTATGCGACCGATGGGCCTACCGGTGCAACAACAGGACGAAGGGGCCTACACGCCCGTGACCAAACGCGCCGAATCCAAGTACAAGATTAACCGCCGCCTCGGCATCAACCTCTGGGGCCGCCCCAAATCCCCCGTCAACAAGCGGGAATACGGCCCCGGCCAGCATGGCCAGCGCCGCAAGAAGCCCACCGACTTCGGCACCCAGCTGATGGCGAAGCAGAAGCTCAAGGGCTATTACGGCAACATCAGCGAGAAGCAGTTCCGCAAGTACTATGAGGAAGCCGTCCGCCGGAAGGGCGACACCTCGGAGAACCTGATCGAGCTGCTGGAGCGCCGGCTGGACGCGGTGACCTACCGCCTGAAGTTCGCCGTGACCCCGTTCGCGGCGCGGCAGTTCGTCTCCCACGGGCATCTGCTGGTCAACGGCAAGCGGGTCAATATCCCGTCCTACCTGGTGCGCGACAACGACACGATCGAGGTGAAGGAGAAATCCAAGCAGCTCGCCGTGGTGCTGGACGCGACCCAGAGCAGCGAGCGGGACGTCCCGGAATATCTGGAAGTCGATCACCGCGCGATGAAGGGCCGCTTCGCCCGCGCGCCGAAGCTGTCCGATGTGCCGTATCCGGTGCAGATGGAACCGAACCTGGTGGTCGAATTCTACTCGCGTTAACCGCGGGTTTTGCCGCCGGCCTGGCGCCGCCGCCGGTTCCCGCAGGGGGACGGACGGCGGCGTTTTTGTTGCTGCTTTTGGCGCGCTTGTTGGCCTTCGATAGGCGAGTACGGGCCTCTCATCGCGTCATGGCGGGGCCCACCCGTCATGACGGGCGGAGGCCCGGCATCCACGCCTTTGTTTACACAAGGAACAGGCGTGGATGCCGACCTGCGTCGGCATGACGAGGCAGCGCGGCCGGAGAAACGCTGTCACGTCGGACTGGTATAATACCAACCGGCTTTGAGAGCGACTCTCCGGCGAGTGCCGCCCCGTCATGCCGACGGAGGTCGGCATCCACGCCTTTCGCTCGTTCAGGCAAAGGCGTGGGTGGCGGGCCTGCGCCCGCCATGACGAATAAGCCGCCCGTGCCCATGGGTCATCCTCCACGGCGGTTCGTATAAGAGCATTATCGCTTGTGCTCATCGCGACGCGCCGCGGTTGTCGTGCTGCATCTCCTGTTGCGCTTGCGCGATCAGCCGCTTTTCATTCTTTTTCACAAAAATCACGGCAGCCAGAAGTGCAATCCCGCCGACGATCGCCAGTGCGATGCCCAACGGGCCGCTGATCCGCTTGGCCGCATCGCCGAGCAGGTAGGCCCCGAAGCCATACAGGGACGTCCAGGCGATGCCGCCGAGGCCGTTCCAGAGCAGGAAACTGTGCCACGGCATCCGGTTCGCCCCGGCCAGCAACGCCGCGAAGGTCCGCAACAGGGCGACGAAGCGGCCGAAGAACACGACCTCCGCGCCATATCTGCGGAACAGGAAGCGGCCGAGGTCGAGCCGGTCCTGCGTCAGGCCGATCTTGCGTCCCCATTCCGCCAGGTAGCGGTAACCGATCCAGCGGCCGACGAAATAGCCGATCTGGTCGCCGCAGATCGCTCCGGCCGCGGCGATCGGGACCAGGGTGAAGATATCGAGCTGGTGCGTGGTCGCGGCGTAAATCGCCGCGGCGATCATCAGGCTTTCCCCGGGCAGCGGCAGGCCGATGCTTTCCAGCATCACGCCGAGGAAGATCGCCCAGTAGCCGTAGTCGCGGAACAGACTTTCCAGTTCATGGACCGAAAAAATTGACATAGCGCAGGATGCCCGACCGGATGATGGGAATGAAGCTATCCGGGCATCAAAAGGTTGCGGTCAGGCTTCCGAGATCAGCCGATCGGCGCGTTGCTGGAACAGGCTGGCGCATGTGGTGCGCAGCCAACGGTTGCCCGGGTCATGATGGTAGCGTGAGTGCCAATGCTGCTTCACCGTGAAGGCCGGAATCCGCACCGGACGGGGAAAGACTGGTGAACGATATCACCCGAAATCTTGATTGCCCCACGAAGGGGCGCCGAATTCTTCTTCCGGGAGCGGGCGGAGGGGTGCGCGGGGCGGTTCCTCGCGCAGGAGCCGGCGGAGTTCGTCTCGCCAACCTCATCGGCGCGAAGGCTTATGCTTTCGCGGAACAGTTCGCGCATGCTTGTCGAGCAAGCCGCCGAGGCGTTTACCTGGTGGCGCGGCGTGCGGCCGGAGACCGCGCCGATGATCGAGCGGATGACCCCAGCGTTGACTTGAACCGAAAATGCACGCAACCATTCGACTGTCATGGCGGATCGTGGGCAGATTCGCTAATGAACCAGCAGTTCTCATTTTGGGCTGCCACAGTGCTCCCTCGGGCCTTGATGAGCTTTTTCGAGCCATCACGGTCCCAACGGCGGTGGCCGTGTGAACGCCAAAGTAGCGAGAAGCTCATCCCACGATTGAAAGACAAGGTAGGT
>NZ_CAIWTY010000009.1 GCF_903915725.1 uncultured Rhodopila sp. | reverse complement strand
CCCACGCCGGTCGAAGCGATGGCGCATCGGTTGAAGACGCAGGAAAGCAAAAAGCTCTACGGCTTGCGCAAGCAAATGCCCGGACCGGTGTTTGGCATTATCAAGTCGGCGATGGGGTTCCGCCAGTTTTTGCTGCGGGGGTGTGGCTAGCCCGTGGTTTGGCCGGGTTTTGTAGCTCGTGAAGTGTCCGGTCATCTTCGTCCTCTGTAACGGGGGTTTCGGATGGATCGGGCACGCATTCACGAAGGCGTACGACGGATGCGTTTTGAAGATGTTTTGGGCCGTTCGGAGCGGTCGGAGCTGAGCCAGATGGAAGTAGCCGAGTTGCTTGGGATCAGCGAGCGGACGTTCCGCCGATGGCGCGACCGGCACCGCGAGTCCGGGTCGGCGGGCCTGGACGACCGGCGTCTGGCGCCGTCGTTGCGGCGGGCGCCGGTTGCGGAGATCGAACGCATGCTCGGCCTGTATCGCGACCTCTACCGCGGCTTCTCGGTGCAGCACTTCCACGAGCAGTTGCTCAAGCGTCACAACTAGACGCTGGGCTACACGGTCACGAAGCTGCATCTGCAACGCGACGGGCTGGTGCAGCGGGCGAAGACGCGCTCGGCACACCGCAAGAAGCGCCCGGGCCGGCCGATGGGTGGCATGATGCTCCATCAGGGCGCCTCGACGCATGCCTGGCTGCCCGGAGATGCCCGCATGTATGATCTGGTGGTGACGATGGAGGATGCGACCAGCGGCCTCTACTCGGCCTTCCTGATGGACCAGGAAGGCACTGCCTCGAGCTTTCGCGGGCTGCGCGAGGTGGTGTTCGGGCATGGCCTGTTCTGTTCGCTCTACACCGACCGGGGCAGCCACTATTTCTTCACGCCGGACGTGGGCGGGAAGGTGTCGAAGACGGTTCTGACGCAGGTCGGGCGGGCGCTGAAGCAGCTCGGGATCGAGCATATCGCGGCCTATTCGCCGCAGGCGCGGGGACGGTCGGAGCGGGTGTTCCTGACCTTGCAGGACCGCCTGACGAAGGAGTTTGCGCTGGCCGGGATCGCCACCGTTGAGGCGGCCAACGTTTGGCTTCGGGACACGTGTATTGCCGCACACAATGAGCGGTTCGCGGTTGGTGCGGAGCAGGAAGGCTCGGCATTTGTTGCCGATACGGCGGGGGCCTGGCGTGAGATCCTCTGCATCCAGGAGGATCGAACGGTTGGGCACGACAACACGGTGATTTGGGACAACTTGAGTCTGCAACTGCCACCGAGTCGCTTACGGCCGCACTTCGTCAAGACGACGGTGCGGGTGCATGGCTATCCGGACGGCCGGTTGGCGGTGTTCTGGGGACCCCATCGGCTGGGTGACTATGATGCGCGCGGCAGCCTCGTGCAGCCGGAGCAGATCGCTGCCTGACACGCTTCCAAGGCGGCGGTTCTGATCCGGGGCATGCCCCGGATCAGAACAAGAACGAAGCGGACAGATCATGAGCTACCAAAAGCGGACAGGTTGACGAGCTAGCGACAGTTTTTGCTGCGGGGGATTGACCAGGTGCGCGGCGAGTGGAGCCTTGTGACCATGGCCTGGAACCTGAAGCGGATGTTCGTGCTTCGTCCCGCTTGCTGAGGCGGGTCAAAGCACTTTGTGTGTCCGGAGATGGCCTCT
>NZ_CAIWTY010000008.1 GCF_903915725.1 uncultured Rhodopila sp. | reverse complement strand
CTTTCCGCCGGTCAGGGTGGCGCTGCCGAACGATTGCAGCGTGCCGCTGCCGTCGATCGTGCCGCCGGTCTGCCGCAGGACGATCTGGGCCGCGGCGTTGTTCGCACCGAGCAGCAGCGCACCCGCGGAGACGTTCAGCGAGGTCGGGAAGATCGCAGTGGCCGCGGCTGAGAGATCCAGCGTGCCGCCATTGATTGCCGTGTCGCCGGTATAGGTGCCGCCGGTGACGGTGAAGGTATTGCTGCTCCCGGATGCGGTGGTGCCGAACTGCAGCACCGCGCCGCCGGCAACATACAAATGCGATCCGTTGGAATTGCCGCCGCCGTTCAGACTCAGCGTGCCGCTCTGCACCTGGATGTAGCCGCTGTTGGCCACGGCGGCGTCGATGTTGGTTACGCCCGAGCCATCGTAGGCCGCTAGCACGCCGGCATTGTCGAGTGTTCCGGCGCCTGAACCGATAACGGCGAGGTCAGCGCCGCCTCCGGCCGTGAACAGCACCGCACCTGCCTCGTTGGTGAAGATCGCGCTGAAACCGAGGTCGCTATCGAGCGCCAGGACGCCGCCGTCCAGATCAATGCGCGAGCGGTTGTCGATCTGCCCGAAGGCCAGGGTCCCGCCCGTGACGGCCAGGTCACCGCCCTGGTTGAGCAACCCGCCGGCAATGTCGTTGCCCGAGGCGTGGGAAAGCCTCGGGTCATCGGCGAAATCGATGACCGCGATGTCGCCTGCGTTCGGAACGGCGCCACCGCTCCACTGCCCAGCACTCGACCAGTTCCCGGGCGCATCGTTGAGCCAGGAAACCGTGGGGACGGCGGCAACCGTGCCGACGACGGTGATCACCTGCGGCGTCAGCGCGGCGGCATAGCCGGTGTTGCTGCCGGTGGCGGCCAGGGTCACCGTCTCGGTGAAGGTGCCGGCCTGCGCCGTCGACAGCGACACGGCCGGGTTCGCCGCGCCGCCGGCGGCCAGACCGCTGAACGCCGCGAGGCCGCTGTTGATGAACGCCCCGGTGTCGCCGCTCTCGCTGAAGCTGCCCGCCAGCAGGTCCGCCGCGCCGGTGGCGGCGTTGGCGACGGCCAGCGTCGCCGCCGGCGCCACGCTCGCACCCTGAAGCACGGTGCCGAGATCCAGCACATAGGCTTCCGGCACGGTCGCGATGCCGGACACCGCCAGCGCCTCGGCGCCCGACGAATCCGTCGCCGCGATGGTCACCGAGGTGAACCCGGCCGCGTCGCTCAGCGTCACCGTGCCCTGCGGGAACAGGTCGCCCGAGCCGGACGGGATCGCCGCCGCCGCGGTCGCCGTCGCGCCGTTGCTGTCGGTCAGCGTGACGCCGTCGCCGCCGTTCGCCGCCAGGAAGTCGCCCACCGCGAACGCCAGGCTGACCGCGCTCTGCGCCGAGGCGAAGTTCAGCACCAGCGTCTCCGCCACCCCGCCGCTGCCCAGCACGGTCGCGCCGAGGTCGCTGTACAACCCGCCGTTCGGGCCGTACGCGAACGCCCCGGCATCCGGCGAGGACGCATAGGTAAAGCCGTTCAGCGCCGTCAGCGTGCCCGCGCCGGACACCTGCGTGATCGCCGCGGTGGCGTAATTATCGACCACGGCGGTGATCGGCACGCTGAGGGTGCCTAGCGAGGTCAACCCGGCGGTATCGCCGGACACGACGTTCCCGTCGCTGACCAGCGACAGCACGGCGGTGCCGGTGATCGTGCCGGCCGACGCGGTGGAAAAGCCCAACGCCAGCGACGTCGTATCGGTCGTGCCGGCGGCGATCGGGGCCGTCTGCTCCGGCTGGGCCTGGAAGCCGCCGGTAACAGTGGAAAGAGAGGCTACCAGCGCCTCGGAGTCAGCCCCCGCGGCGGCGGTGTTGGCCACCGACAGCGAGAGCGTGCCAGCAGAGCCGACATGCACAACCGTTAGCGGCGCGCTGACCGCGGCCGTTCCCGGCTGGAAAATTGACACGGGCATGTCGGTCCACTCCTCAATCGAAACACACAATGGAAAGAGGCGTAGCGTTGAACCCGCCTTGTTTGTGTCAATTTATTATGTCAGTTTCATTATTGTGCTGACGTAGAATGAAACCTGTCCTGCCGTCTGGCGTGCATCAAGCTGCGCCGCTTGCCGGCGGCAAAGCGTATCGCGCCGCCTCGTCGTACAAAGGAATGCCGAACCGCCGACATCATCGCGCTGAGCGATCGGCAAGCCACGCGCAGAGCCGGAAGCCGAGGACAGGCGTGCCCGGATGCCGCGTCATTGCACCGGCAGCGGGTGCATCAGTCCGCCGTCCAGCCACAGACGGTTAAGGCCCCGCGGCATGCGCAGATCGCTCTGCTCGCCGAGTGTCCGTTCGTAAATTTCGCCGTAGTTGCCGACGACCGCGATCACCTGCGCGGCCCAGTCGTGCGCTTCCAGTCCCAGCGCCCGGCTGGTCGCCCAGTCTAAGCCGAGAAGGCGCAGCACGATCGGGTCGTCGCTGGTTTCCATCGAACCAACATTCGCCCGGGTGATGCCGCTGGCCTCCGCCTGGACCAGGGAGTGGATCGTCCAGTCCACGATCATTCCCCATTGCGCGTCGCCCTGACGGTAGGCAGGCGCGACCGGCGACAAGGTCAGCATGTCCGGCAGGACGGTGTCGTTGCCGATCTGTTGGCCATAGGCGGCCTTGATCTGGGCGATACGGGACAGCATCGCACTGATCGCATCGCAGTGACGGACCGCGAGGCCGTCGTCCATCTCCCCTTCCTCCTGGAAAGAGAGCGGGTTGATGGGAATTCCCTTGGGGATCGTGCGCGCCTGCAGAATGGCCTCGTTGTCGGTGCCGTTGACAACGCAGACATTCATTCCGGAAAGGTCGGCGAGCTTATGGGCGTTTGCGTCGCGGCGCACGACAACACCCTGGGCGTCATAGAAAATCGGCGGCCCGAAGGCGATTGACCAGTGCCACATCGCCGTCACCCCGACGGACAGGCCCATGCCGACATCGACGTCGCCTTTGCTCAGGCCCTCCTCGGCTGCAAGCTCGGACGGATAGGAGACGATGGTGGCGGCGGCCTTGGCGCCGAGCGCCGCGACCGACACGGCCTTGCACATCTCGATCGACAACGGCGCGAGCGTGCCGTGCAGGTCGTCCTTGTTCCAGTCTTCCGGTGTCGAAACGACACCGCATTTCAACGTACCGGCCGCGCGGACCTTGTTCAACGTGGGGGAATCAGCCATGGCCGGGGCAGCCCACAGGGCGGCTGCGGACGCCATAAGCAGCGCTCGGGTCAACATCTTATCATTCCGTGTGTAAATAATACGGGCGGGGACCGAAGCCCCCGCCCTGCCGTCAGATCAGGCTGATCAGTTCGGCCAGCCGGTGCCGGTGCCGTGCGCCGAACCAGCCGTGGTGTTGCCGCTGGTGTTGTAGTACGGCGAGCCGGGGCTGTTGGTCGGCCGCGGGTTGAAGTCGAGCGGCGGCGGATAGGCTTCAGATCCCGCAACGATCGCGCCCGGCGTCTGGCCCGCGTAGTCCGTCGGCACGATGCTCAGCGCGTTGCAACCGGCACCACCATAGTGCGGCAGGCTGGCCTGGTTGTTCAAAGCAACCCCGTTGGACGTCGGGATCTTCGCATAGCTGGCCGGCAGCGGCGCGAGAGCACCGCTCAGGCGGTCGCTGTCGAAGGCTTCAATCATGTCGCCCATGGTCGCCAGCGCGTCGCCCGGGCCAAGATCCGTTTGAGCGGAGCCGTTCGGCGCGTTCAACGCGGAGTTGGCGGCGCCGGCGCTGCGGGCGGCCGCCTCGTCCGGCAGACTGCCGAGCGGGATCAGGCCAAACAATTCATCGATGAGTTTGATCACCGAGGAATGCTCGCTGTAGACGTGGCTGACCGTGTGCGCCGCTGCAAAGGGCGAGATCACGATCGCCGGGATGCGCGGGCCGCCTGTCTCCGGCTGGCCGTCCGGCCCCCAGCTGCGGAACTGTTCCGGCTGGTGGTCGTAGAAGCCGTCGCTCTCGTCATAGGTGATGATGATCGCGCAGTCGGCCCAGTAGGCGCTGTTGGCGATCGCGTTCACCGCGTCGGCGGCCATCGCCTCCGAAATCTGCGAGTCGGAGTAGTTGGCGTGGTCGTCATTCCCCGGCGACCCATGCTGGATGTTGACGTTCGGGTCGATCGGCGTCAGGCCATCGTTATTGTAGTAGCCGCCACGGATGTAATAGACGCCGCCGTTGGCATTCAGGTTGTTGGCGGCGATGTCGGTGAAGAACTGCTGTAGCCCGTGCATCTTGCCGTTCGCCGCGGTGCTGGGCGTGGTCGTCCCGGTGTTCGGCGTGCCGACGAGGGCGGAGTTGTCGCCGACATAGCCGAAATACTGCGGCCCGTTGTGGTGCACAATATACGAAGCGTGCTCGGCCCCGTTGGTGAAGTGGTAGCCACCGGCGTTCTCATACAGGTTCTGGCCGTCGAATGGCTCCGGCCCATAGCCCTGCTGATACCAGCCCCAATCGACCGCCGGGTCCTTCAGGGCGATCGACTGGATATCGTGCTGGACGTCCACCAGGTCGGTTGCGGCATGCTGGTCGGAACGGATGACCGTGCCGATCTGGCTGCCCATGAAGGAAAGCGGCAGGGAGGCGAAGGTCAACGTAACCTGCGGTGTCGCCGGCGTTCCGATCGAAGTCCCGGTGACACCCGAACTCTCGTCCGGACCGAAGGGCGGCTTGACGGTGGCGGTATCGGCAGTGCTGCCCGCAAACGGCGCGCTGTCGGTCAGGTTCGGCACCGTCAGAGCGGACGCGTAAGGTGTGCCGGCACCGTTGGCCTGGGCCGGGTGCTTCACCCACTGGGTGTCGCCTACCTGGGCCCCGATCAACGCAATGGCGTTCGGGGTGGAGGGGCCGGTCGCGGTCTGGTGGAAGTTGTCGAACAACGTGAAGCGGTCAGCCCACTGCCACATGAAAGGGATCGTGTCGCAATCGATGTGGCCGATGACGACCTGGCCCTTCTGCTTCTGTTGCAAGGTGGGGTTGGCGGTCGGGACGACGTTGCTGGCGTTGTAGACCGTAGCGGTCGTGCCTGACGCGTCCGCGGCGTAGTGCAGGCCTTCCTGATCCAGCGGGTAGCCGTCGTTTTTCGCGTTCGTCTTCGTCGCAGCGTCGGCGTGCAGGTCGTTGACGTAGCCGCCATGGCTATGATCGACCGACAGCAGGTCTTCCGGATACAGACTGATCGTCGCGCCCGCCTGGTTGACGATTGTGCGCGGGATCAGGAACGGGTTGATCGTGCTGTAGCTGCCGTCAACATTGCGGATGACCGAGTTGAAGCTGGCAAAGCTGGTCGCCGGCTGCGCGTACGGGTCGGACGCGTTGGCGCCCGGATAGGTCGCGTACAGGCCGTTGGCGCCGGGATAGGTGCCGAAATAATGGTCGAAGGACCGGTTCTCCTGAAAGATCACGAACACATGCCTCACCTTCTGGCGGAGCAGCGCGATCTTCGCCGCCGTCGAGGCGCTGATGCCATGGGCGTTCGCTTGCGCGGCACCGGCGGTGCCGGTCGAGGTCGCCAGCGTGGCGATAGGTTCACTCGATGCGGCCGGCGGCACGGCAAATGCGGGAACGAACATCAGCGGGTTGAGCAGTGCGGCGGCGGTCGCCACCGCGGTGCTTGATTTCAGCAGGCGCTTCATGAACCCATCCTTTAGGCGTGATAAGTTTGGTAACGCGACTTACATCACGTGCGGAACGGACCGAAAAGCGCAGTTGTATGCCAATTATGTGACAATCTTAATGATCTTCCTTATTTATGGACAAAGCCGTAAACACGGCCCGTCGGATCGATGCCCCCTTCCCCGATGCGAAGCTGCGCCTCTGATCCGCGCACCGAGCCTGGAGACGCCGGCACGTGACGCGCCCACCGACGGAACAAACGTTGACGAAAGGGCGGCATACGGCGGTCAGGGGCTTCACCCTGATAGAGGTGCTGGCCGCCCTCGTGCTGCTCGGCCTTATCCTGACCATGCTGAGCGACGGGATGCGCCTGGGTATGCGCGCCAAACGGGCGGACGACCAAATCGGCACCGTCGCGACCGAGCTGGAAACGACGTCCCGCGCTTTGCGTCTGTTGTTCGCTCGCGCCGAACCGGGGGAACCGGCCTCGCCCGAGGCGGTCTTCGTTGGCACCGGACATGCCGTGTCCTTTGTCACCTGGCTGCCTGACGGCCGGGACGGGCCGCGGGAGGCCGATGTGTCCCTGGCCGTCAGCGCGGCACGGCGCCTGGAACTGCACTGGCGCCCGCACTTTCGCCGCTGGCTTGTCGCGCCGCCGGCGCCCGGCGCCGAGACCTTGCTGGACGGCGTGGAACGACTCGATCTGGCCTATTGGCCGCCGGCAGGCGGACGCTGGCTGTCGCAATGGCAGGGCCTAGAGCCGCCGCGGCTGGTTCGTCTGCACATCGTGTTTCCAACAGCCGATGGGCGGCACTGGCCCGATATCATCGTGGCGCCCGTGCGCCGGGCCGTTCAGCCATGACTCGCACCGTCCGGCCACGTGAGCGCGGGTTCGCCCTGGTGATCGTCTTGTGGACGATCGGCCTGTTGGCGCTGCTCATCGCAGGACTGACCGGGGCGGTTCGCGGGCAGGTTCATGCGGCGAGCAGCATCCGCGACAGCGCGGTGGCGGAGGCGGCGGCGGAGGGTGCCGTGCACGAGGCGATCTTTCGGCTGCGCGCGGGTTCCCGGGCCGCGGACGCGCCGCAATACCGGGTGACCATCGGTGCCGCGACGGTCAATGTCGCGATCGAGGACCAGAGCGACCGGATCAATCCAAATTATTGCTCCACCGCGCTGATGGCGGCACTCCTCGATTCGTTCGGTGTCGATCCGGCCTACGCCATGGTGCTGGCGCGGCGCATCTTC
Organism: uncultured Rhodopila sp.; assembly: GCF_903915725.1. Classification (GTDB taxonomy): domain Bacteria; phylum Pseudomonadota; class Alphaproteobacteria; order Acetobacterales; family Acetobacteraceae; genus Rhodopila. The sequence goes on along the minus strand of NZ_CAIWTY010000008.1, from coordinate 68,177 downwards.
GATTGGCGCACGGCCACGGTTGTGTCGCTGGACGGCGGCCTGAAAGTTGACCTCTACCGCCGGGCCGGGCTGCCTTACGGGCCGGCCGACGCACCGTTCGCCAGTGTCGAGGAGATCGCTTTGGTGCCTGGCATCACCGAGGACATCATGCGCCGGCTGCGTCCGGCGCTGTCGGTGTGGCAGCAGGGCGACCCCTTGGCCGGCGCCGGTGCTGTCGTTGGCCGCTCCGCGGTCGAGGACGCCGCGCTGATCGCGCATGCGGCCGTGCTGACCGGGAGGAATAGTACTTACAAGGTGGTCAGGATCAGCGCGACCGCATCCGTCGCCGGCGGCACGCGCTTCGGCCGATCGGCCGTGGTCCGGCTACCGCTGAAACCCTCAGCCGATCGGCTGGCGTGGCAGATCCTGAGTTGGGAATAGGCTGGAATCCGGTTCGGGATGGCCATGCCAATGAAATTTGCGGGTATTTGCGATGAAATTTCCCGCCCTTGCGGCCCGCAACCCGACGCGGCGCAAACGCTCTTTGCCTGGATAGTACAATCCATGCCACATCCCGATGGTGCCTGAGCGAAACCACCCCGTGATGCCGCTGACCGTGGACCGCCTTGTTGACAGCCTGGTCGCGCAGGGCACCGATGCCCGGGCGATCGAGCGCGCCCGGCTGGTGGCGCGCGACAGCGGCCAGCGGCTCGACACCGTCATGCTGCGCCTCGGCCTTGTCGGCGAACGCCAACTCGCCGAGGCCGCCGCCGCGCTTATCGGCACAGTCGTTGTGACAGCCGATGGCTACCCCGCCGCTTTGCCCGGCTGCGCGGCACTGCTGACGCCGCGCTTCCTGCGCGCGTCCCGGGCCTTGCCCATCGGCGAGACTGACAGCGAAGTCACCGTCGCGCTGGCGGACCCGCTCGACGGTTTCATCCAGGCCGCCATCGCCGCCGCCACCGGCCGCGCGGTGCGGATCGAGGTCGCCGTGCCGATTGAACTCGAAGCCGCGCTGAACCGGCTGTTGCCGGAAGCCGATGCCGTCGCCGCGACCGCCGAGGACCCGGCGCCGCTGGAAGACGACGCCGAACGGCTCAAGGACATGGCGAGCGAGGCGCCGGTGATCCGCCTGGTCAACCAGATCATCAGCAAAGCCGTGGAGACCGGCGCATCCGACATCCATGTCGAGCCGTTCGAGGACGCGCTGCGCGTCCGCTACCGCTACGACGGCGTGCTGCAGGAAGCCGAGAACCCGCCGCAGCGCATGGCCGCCGCGATCGTCTCCCGCATCAAGATCATGGCCCGCCTGGATATCGCCGAGCGGCGACTGCCGCAGGACGGGCGCATCCGCCTGGCGGTGCGCGGACAGGACGTCGATTTCCGCGTCTCCACCGTGGCCTCGATGCACGGCGAGACGATCGTCCTGCGCGTGCTCGACCGCAATGCCGTGGCGTTCGACTGGGAACGCCTCGGGCTGGCGCCGAACGTGGTGGTGCGGCTGGAGCAAGCGCTGACCTTGCCGAACGGCATCGTCCTGGTGACCGGGCCGACTGGCAGCGGCAAGACGACGACGCTGTATACCGGGCTGCTGGCGCTGAATGCGGTGACCCGCAAGGTCGTCAGTATCGAGGACCCGGTCGAATACCAGTTGCGCGGCGTCAACCAGATCCAGGTGAAGCCGCAAATCGGCCTGAGCTTCGCCACCCTGCTGCGCACCATTCTCCGCCAGGACCCGGACGTCATCATGGTCGGCGAAATCCGCGACCTGGAGACCGCGCAGATCGCCGTGCAGGCGGCGCTGACCGGGCACCTCGTGCTGTCCACTTTGCACACCAACTCCGCTGCCGCGACGATCACGCGGCTGCGCGACATGGGGCTGGAGGACTACCTGATCACCGCGGTGCTGCGCGGTGTGCTGGCGCAGCGGCTGGTACGCCGCCTGTGCCTGGTGTGCCGCCGCGCCTCGGACGCGCCGCAGGCGGTGATCGACCGATTCGGCCTGGAGGACGGTGTCATGCTGTGGCATCCGGTGGGCTGTCCGGAGTGCCGCGGCACCGGTTTCCGCGGCCGCCTGGCGCTCGCCGAGTTCCTCACCATGGATGACGCCGTCGCGCGGCTGGTCTTCTCGCGGGCGGATCATGCCGACATCGAGCGGGCAGCGATCGCGGCCGGCATGGTGCCGCTGTTCCGCGCCGGCATCGCCGCGGCGCTGGATGGCACGACGACGATCGAGGAAGTCGTGCGCGGCATCCAGGCGGTCGGCTGATGGCGCTCTGGCGCTACAGCGCCCTCGACCGGGCCGGCCAGCAACTGAACGGCAGCCTGGAAGCGCCTGATGAGGCCGCGGTGCTGCTGCAACTGCGCCGCGACGGCGCGTTGCCGCTGGCGGTCAGCCCGTCGCGCGGCGGCAGGTGGACCGCCATCGCCGGCGCGCTGACGGCTTCGGCGGGTGGCGGCGCGGCACTGACGCGGCAGGACGTGACCAACCTGACGCGCGAACTATCCACTATGCTGGGCGCGGGCCAGGACCTGGATCGTGCCCTGCGCTTCCTGGTGGAAACCGCGCCGAACCGGCGCGTCGAGCGGCTGCTCGGCGCATTGCGCGATGAGGTGCGGGACGGCAGCGCCCTGGCCGCCGCACTCGGCCGCCGCCCGCGCAGCTTTTCTCGTCTGTATGTCGGGCTGGTGCGGGCCGGCGAAGCCGGCGGCAGCCTGGCGGAGTCGCTGGAGCGGCTGGCCGATTTAATGGAGCGGGAACGCAGCCTGGCCGCCACGGTGCAGTCGGCGCTGATCTACCCGGCGCTGCTGAGCCTGGCCGCCATCGGCGCGGTGGTCCTGCTGCTGACCGAGGTGCTTCCGCAGTTCACGCCGCTGTTCGAGCAGAACGGCGCCGCGCTGCCGGCCTCGACGCAATTCCTGATCGATGCGGGCGATGCGGTGTCGCGCTACGGCGTCGCGGTGCTGGCGGCGCTGCTGGTGCTGGCGGTGCTGGCGCGGGCCGCGTTGCGGGATGCCGGCGTCCGGCTGGTGTTTCATCGGTTGTTGCTGCGCCTGCCGGTGCTGGGCGGCCTGAACCGGGAGATCATGGCGGCGCGGCTGTCCCGCACGCTCGGCACGCTGCTGCTGAACCGCGTGTCGCTGATCCCGGCGCTGGGGATCGTGCGCGAGGTGCTGGGCAACGAGGCCGGCGTCAGGGCGGTGGACGACGCCACGGCCAGCGCCACCGGCGGGGCGGGATTGTCGGCCAGCCTCGGCGCCTCCGGCCTGTTTCCGCCGCGACTCGTGCATCTGCTGCGGCTCGGCGAGGAGACCGCGCAGCTCGGCCCGATGGCGCTGCGGGCGGCGGCGATCCATGAGGAACGGGTCCGGGTCGTTACCCAGCGCACGGTGTCGCTGCTGACCCCGGTGATCACCATCGCCATGGGCGCGATCATCGCCGGCATCGTATCGTCGCTGCTGCTCGCCATGCTGAGCCTGAATGATCTCGCGCAATAGCACCGGTGGGTTCACCCTGATCGAGCTCCTGGTCGTCCTGCTGATCATGGGGCTGGCGCTATCGATCGTCGCCGGATTCGCGTCCGCCGGCCGCACCGGCCTGGAGCTGGCGAGCGGCACGGACGAGGTGGCGAACACGCTGCGGCTGGCGCGGGTGCGGGCCATCGCGCGGCAGCAGGCGGTGTCGTTCACGGTCACCGCCGACGGGCATGGCTATGTGCTGGATGCGGTCGCCCGGGCGTTGCCGCGGACGCTGACCGCGGCAATGGACGGGGCGGCGGCGATCCGCTTCGCGCCCGACGGCAGTGCTTCGGGCGGTGCGGTCCGTCTCGCCGGCGGCGGCCGGGTTCGGGTTGTGCGGGTCGACTGGCTGACCGGCCGGGTGACCGCGGGCGAGGCGCGCTGAGGCCGATCGTAATGGCACGGCAGCGCGATCGTACGGATATTGTCATAATTCCGTCAATATGTCTCGCGCGGCCGGGCTGGTATGGCGACGCAGGTTTTAGCCCGGTGCCCACCTTTCATGTTGCCTGAGTTTTCGACCTGGTGGATCCGGCAGATGGCGGACCTGGCTGCCCCGGTGCTTGACCGGTTGCGCACCGGCGCCCCTGACGCGCTGCTGCTGATGCCCGCCCCCCCGCAAACCGACGGCCTGAACGTGGCGCGGCGGCGGAACGGGCGGCGTGAGGCCGTGGCGATCATTCCTATCGGCGACACCGAACGGCTGCGCGCGGTGTTCGCCACCAGCCGCGCTCAGGCGATCCTGGTGCTGCCGGCACCGCCGCTGATCCGCGGCGTGGAACTCCCGCTGGCGGCCGAGGCCAGCCTGGACCGTGTGCTGCGCTATGAGATGGATCGCCTGACCCCCTTCGCGGCGGAGGACGTGTTCTTCTCCCACCGCATCGTTGGCCGCGACAGGGCACGCGGACTACTGCAATGCGAACTCATCGTCGTGCCGAAAGCCGCGGTGCGATCACTGCTGCATGCGCTGTCGCTGGCGGGCGTGACGCCATCGGCGTTAGAGGCGGCAGGGCCTGACGGCACGACCTGCCGCATCCCGATGGTCCCTGCCGATCGGCGTCGCCTGGCGCGCGAGCGTCTGGCCTGGCGGTGCGCGGTCGCCGGGTGCGCCGCAATGGCGGCGGCCACCGTCGCGCTGCCGCTCGCACGGCAATCGATGGCGCTGGCGGCGGCGGAAGACCGGATGGCGGAGTTGCGTCCGCTGGTCGAACAGGCCGAAATGCTGCGTCATCGCATCGCCGCCGGCTCGGCCGGTAGCGGCCATATCGCCACCGCCCGGCAGCAGGCCGCCGAACCGCTCATGATCCTGGCCGCCCTGACCGACACGCTTCCGGACGACACCTGGCTGAGTGGTCTGTCGCTGCACGAGCGCCATCTGGTCCTGGAGGGCCACTCGGCCGCCGCGACCCGCCTGATTGCGGCCCTCGCCAACGAGGCATTGCTGCACAATCCGTCGTTTGCCGCGCCCGTGCTGCGCGGCGAAACCGGCGGCGAGGTGTTCACCATCCAGGCCGAGGCGGGACCTTGAGCTCGGCCGTAACCCTGCCCTCCGGACGGCGCGGCCAGGCCCTGGCGCTCGGCATGCTGCTGCTTGCCGCGGCCGCCGCCTGGTCGGGCATCGGCTTGCCGCTGCTGGACAATTTCCAGGACCGGGCCGATCGGCTGCGACGTCAGGAGGCGCTGATCCGGAGGATGGAGGCCCGGGTGGCGACCCTGCCGGGGTTGCGTGACCAGGCCGGCCGGGTTGCCACGTCAGTTCGGCCAAGCAGTGCGGTGTTGCCGGGCGCCAGCGACTCGCTGGCCGCCGCGGCGCTGCAACAGGCGCTGGATGAACAGGCCACCGCCGCGGGCGTGCGGATCGCCAGCCAGGAGATCCTGCCGACACGGGCGGTGGGCGCGTTCCGGGCCATTGCCGTCCGGGTGACTGCGACCGCGCCCTACACATCGCTGGTCGCGCTGTTGCTGGCACTCGCGCGGGCGGAGATGCCGATGATCGCGGACGACATCGCGTTGCGCGGTCCGGCGGCCAACGGCCGTGATGCCGGGTTGCCGGTGACGGCCACCTTCACCGTGACGGCCTACCGTGCCGCGATGCCGGAAGCCGGCGGCAAGCCATGATGCGCTGGCTCCTGCTGTTCGGCCTGGCAGCCGGTCTGGCTGTGGTGCTGGCGCTGGAGTCCGGTGCTCCGGACGAGGCGCCGGATATCGCGGCAGCGCTGCCGGCGCCGCCGCCGGGCACCGCCGGGGCGCCCGACCAGGCGGTGTTGGCAGCCCTCGCGCCCCGGCTGCTGGGCCGCCCGCTGTTCAGTCCCGACCGCCGGCCAGCCACCCGGACGGTGCCCGCGCCGGACGCCACCGAAACGGAGCTGCCGCGGCTGGCCGGCGTGATCGTCGGACCGGCGCGGCGGAGCGCCATTTTTGCCGACACTGCCGGGCATCCGCACGTCGCCGCGGAAGGCGCCGGCATCGGCCGCTTCACCGTGCGCAGGATCGCTCCCGGACAGGTGACGGTGACTTCATCCGAAGGAGAACGCGTGCTTCGCCCCAGTTATGCCGACGCCAGGGCGCCGGACGTCGCCACGGCCCCCGAGCCAGAGCGTGGCGGCGCACAGTGACCATCCCGGCCTTTCGCCGCTTGCTGCTGACGCTGGCCGCCCTCGGTTCGCTGTTCGCCTGCCAGAAGCCGGACAAGCCCGCCCTGCCGCCTTTGGCGACCTCGGCGGCGGCACTCGCCGCGTCGCCCCGGAGCAATGGAGCGTTGGGCGCGCCCGCACTGCCGCCAGCCGAAATCGGGTACGGCACGCGTGGCTCGCCAACGGACATCGCGCATCGCCCCGAACCGCCCGCGGGTCCCTTTTCACTGGACTTCTCCGACACCGATATCCGCGAGGTGGCGGCGCAGATCCTCGGCGGCCTGCTGCACGTCAATTACACCATCGATCCGGCCGTGCATGGCACGGCGACGCTGCATACCGCGCAACCGCTGTCGGGGCGGCAATTGCTGCCGGCGTTGCAGGTGCTGCTGGCCAATGCCGGTGCGGCGCTGGTGCCGGACCAGGACATGTTCCGGATCATCGCGGCGACGACGGCCGGCGTGGCCGGCAGCGTGATCATCCCTTTGCAATTTGTCTCGGCCGATGAACTGGCCAAGGTGCTGCAGCCGCTGACCGGCGCGAACGCCAAGGTCGTGGCCGAGACCGGTCTCAACGCCCTGCTGGTCAGCGGCGATCCGGCCCAGGTGCAGGCGGTGCGCGACCTGGTCCGGACATTCGACGCCGACGAACTGACGCATCAATCCTATGCCGTCCTGCCGGTCGCCAGCGGCAGCGCGCGCGATTTCGCCGAGGCCATGCGGGAGTCCTTTCGCGGTCTGGCGGGAGGCTCGCAGCCGGGCGGCGCTTTGACCGGCCTGGTGCAGGTGGTGCCGCTGGTGCGGTTCAATGCGGTGCTGATCGTCTCGCCGCAGGCGCGCTACATCGACGCGGCACGCCGGGTATACGGGCTGATCGAGCGGCAGCGGCGGCACACGGTCCGGAGCTGGCATGTGTTCTACCTGCAGGCCAGCAACGCCAACACCATCGCCTACACATTGCAGATGGCGTTCACCCCGAACAACGTCACCGCTCAGCCGGAGACCCAGCCATCCGCCGCCGCCCCAACCATCGGCGGGTCGGGCATTGGCCAGGGCATTTCAGCCCAGGCCGGCGGGGCGGGCGCCGGCGCCACGGGTGGATTTGGCATGGGGAGCGGCGGTATCGGCGGAAGCATCGGGTCGACGGGATCAAACTCGTCCGCCGGAGGTTCCATCGGGCGAACCACCCCGGCCGCCACCGCTGCACCGGCGCAGGCGAATCCGCTGCTTGGGGGTGTTGACCAGGGCGGTGGCGAGGAGAACGCGGACGCCCTGCGCATCCTGCCCAATGCGCAGAACAGCGCGGTGCTGATTTATGGCACCCGGGACGAGGAAGACACCGTCCTAGGCATGTTGGCGAAGATCGACATCCTGCCGATGCAGGTGCGCATCGACGCCACTATCGCCGAAGTCACGCTCAACGACAGTCTCAAATACGGCACGCAGTTCTTCTTCAAGGCCGGCGGGATCAACGGCGTGCTGAACAATGCCAATGCCGCCGTCGCCTCACCGGCGGCGATTGCGCTGGGAACCTCGTTCCCGGGGTTCCTGCTGGGCGGCGGCGGCCTGGGCGGCGCGCCGATAGCAATCTCAGCGCTGCAGGCGGTCACCACGGTCAATGTGCTGTCGTCGCCCCAGGTCACCGTGGTCGACAACCAGCAGGCGCGGCTGCAGGTTGGCTCTCTGGTGCCGTATCTGACCGCGAGTTCGCAAAGCACGCTGACGTCGAACGCGCCGGTCATAAATTCGATTGCCTATCAGCCGACGGGAGTGATCCTGGCGGTGACGCCGAGGGTCAACGCGGGCGGGTTGATCACGTTGGACGTGTCGCAGGAAGTCAGCGACGTCAACACGACAACCTCCACAAGCGGGATCGCCAGCCCGACGTTTGACGAGCGCAACCTCACCACCCGGGTCGTGGTGCAGGACGGACAGACTGTCGGGCTGGCCGGATTGATCCAGGACACGATGTCGCGCGGCAACCAGGGCATCCCCTGGCTGAAGGACATCCCGATCCTGGGCGCTTTGGCCGGGACGCAAAGTAACGAGCATACCCGCACCGAGTTGTTGGTGCTGATTACTCCGCATCTCATCCGGGACCAGACCGAAATGCACCGTCTGACGGAAGATATGCGCGAGGCGCTGGCCGGTGCGGCGTCCATCCCGACGACAGCGGCAGACGAACGCCTTTCGGGCTCCCCCGACCCCAACCGGCGCTTGCGTGAGCGGCTTCAGCGGAAGTTGGGCGGTGCCGGCGGCCAGTGACAAAGCCGGGCGGCCACGCCATGCTCAGATCACAGCAAGACGAGTCCCGCAACCGGCGAAGTCCGGTGTCTTGTGCTTTAGATCATAGCAGCCCGAAAAGGCGACGAGCTTGCGGAGCAGGTTCGGATGCCGGAGAACGACCACGAGCGGCGTGGAGCACGGGCATGCGGCGGCCGTCTTTTCGAAGGAATACGACGCAAGCCAGAACTGCGCAGCTAGCGACGCTGGCCGCCGGGATCCCGACATTCAGCCCATCCTCACCGGCGAGGAAATCGCCGATATTGGTGCCGGCGATCCGAACCGCCACGATCGTCAGCCAGTACAAAGGCTTTATTTCGGGTCCATCACGCAGGCTGACCAGAACCAGCATCGCCGTAAGGACCGTCAGGACCAGGGCCGCCGGACCGACGCCAAGCCAGCAATCGTCGGCGATGAAATCGCCCGTTGCCGTGCCGAACACGCTCGCCGTCAATATCGCAGCCCAGTAGGTAGGATTTGCGTCCGGCACATTCTGCCACGGTCCGTCGCCGAGACGCGTGCTGCGGACAGTGGTTTGCCCGAGTGCGGCGCCCACTGCCAGGATGGTAACCAGCAGTACCACGAGTGCGCAGGCGGTTAGGCTGTATGCCACCTTAAGCTCGTGCGTGGCGAGGTCTGCGATGTTCGTGGCGGCCGCGCGGCAGACGATGATCATAAGCCAATAACAGAGTTCCCGAGCGCGGCCTGCTCGCCGCTGCACTCGGAACAGGAATGCGAACGCCGCCGCGAACGGCAGCAATGCGCTGACGAAGCCGAGACCCATGGTTTGCGAGCCAAGGTCACCGAGATTCGTGCCGCACACGCTGGCGATGAGGATGGCGAGCCAGTAGCGCCAGTCGATGGTCGGGAGGTGCCCGGGCTGCATGTTTCCGCGCAAATGATTTCTTGAGCGGAGTAGCACGAGGGCAGGCCCTGACGATGCCTGGACCAGGATTGTCTGAAAAAATTCATGGAGGTTACGCTTCGCTTCGGGCTTCCTTCAGCCGTTGCCGCGGAGCGGCGGGCGCAAGACGAAAGGGCAATCGCACCGGCAGCCTTCAGCCAAACTTACCGGTTATGTAATTCTGTGTCCGCGTCTGTTTGGGCGCTGTGAACATCTGTGCCGACGGACCAACCTCCACCACTTCCCCCAAATAGAAAAACGCGACCTGATCGGCGCACCGCGCCGCCTGTTGCAAGTTATGGGTCACCAGAGCGATCGTGATCGTCTGCTTCAGGGTATCGATCATATCCTCGATCTTCGCCATGCTGATCGGGTCCAGCGCACTCGTTGGCTCGTCCAGCAGGATGACCTCCGGCCGGGTCGCCAGGGTGCGGGCTATGCACAGGCGCTGTTGCTGGCCGCCGGACAGGGCGCTTGCCGGCTCCCGCAGCCGATCCTTCACCTCGGTCCAAAGGCCGGCGGCGGTCAGCGCGTCCTCCACCCGGTGATCTCGTTCAGCACGGGAAAGATGCTCGTGCAGCTTGATGCCGAATGCGATGTTGTCGTGGATCGACATCGGGAAGGTCGTCTGCTCTTGCGCCACCATGCCGACGCGGCTGCGCAACCGGCGGAGGTCAACTGCAGGGCCAAGGATGTCGCGACCGTCGAGGGTTACCGCGCCAGTCAGGTGCTGCGCCGGATATAGCTCGTACATCCGGTTGAGTACCCGCAACAACGTCGATTTTCCGCAGCCGGATGGGCCGATCAGGCCGGTAACCTGCCGGGGCGGCAGGTCCAGCGAAACATCCTTCAAAACATGATTGTCACCGTAATAGAAATCCAAATGCCGGACCGCCATTTTCGGCGGGTTGCGGATTCCCGCCTCAGGCGTTCCCATCGGTGATACGACGGCACCCGGTGCGCCGATGGCTATTGTTTCGCCCATGATAATCCGATCCCTATGTCGCTCGCGCAGGCGAGGCGCGATCAGTTTCTCGAAGCACCGCGCCCTATCGAGCAGTGCGTGCCACCGAACGTCCGGTAAAACCGATCCTGAGCGGCTGACAGTCGTTTCCGCAGCTTCGGAGACTACCCGGGCCGCGCCACACGGGGTCTCCGCTTGGCCTTGCCATGGTCCGCTTTGTGCCAGCCCGCGACAACCGCCAGCGCCAGCTCCGGTCTCTCGGTCAACAACGCCAGACGGCCCGCATGCACCGCACCGGAATTGCCGTCCAGCGACAGGAAATCGCCCTCGTCCAGGCGCGTCCCCCCGATACCGCACTGGCGCCTGTCGAGATCGATCTCCAGTCCCGGACAAGCCACGAGGCACACTTTCCCCAGTTGGCGCGCCACCACCGCCGCATGCGATGTCCGGCCGCCCGAGGCCGTCAGAATCCCGGCGGCCAAAGCCATCCCCTCGATATCCGAGGTCACCGTATCCCGGCGCACCAGGATCGCCGGCGTCCCTTCTGTCGTCATCCGCTTCACGGCTGCCGGATCCAACGCGATGGCGCCGGACGCAACGCCCATGCTGGCAATCTGAGCCGTCGCCAGGGTCGCAGGGACAGGCTGCACGAAGCTGGTCCTGACCACGGCGTCCAGGTCGATGCCATCCAGCCGCGCCAGCCCCTCGGCCGGGGTCAATGCGCCCTCCTGAACCATGTCGACGGCGATTGCCAAAGCCGCCCAGTCCGTGCGCTTGGCTCGCCGCGACTGAAGCATGAACAACTCGGATGACTGCACAGTAAACTCGAAGTCCTGCGCATCGCCAAACAGTACCTCCAGCGTGTGGCAGATGTCGTTCAGCCGTTTCCAGACGGCGGGCAGTACAAGGCGCAGGCGATCATTATCGCGCAGCTTGTGGCGGCCGGCGACGACGTCCTCGCCCTGGCCGTTGAACTGGAAATCGAAATAGAACGTTCGCGCGCCGGTGGCAGGATCGCGGGTAAAGCCGACGCCCGCACCCGATTCGCCGCCGGCATTGCCGAAGACCATGGTCTGGACCGTAACCGCCGTGCCGGCATTGTCGCTGATGCCGTTCATCCGCCGGTAACTTGCCGCCTTGGGCGCATCCCAGGATCGGAAGACCGCCTCGGCGGCCATCGCAAGTTGCTGTTGAGGATCGGCCGGAAACGCGGCGCCGGTGAGAGTGCGGAAGCAATCCAGCATCGCCAAAGTCAGTGCCCGCAACGCGCGATGATCCAGTTCCCGTTCGGTCTCCGCTTCACCCTGCACCAGCGCCGCCGCAACAAGCGCATCGAACGGTCCGGTCGGCAAGTTCGAAACGACTTCCGCATAACCCTGCACGAAACGCCGAAAACTGTCCCAGGCGAGCCGCGGATTTCCGGTCAGGCGAACCAGCGCCTCGACCGTGTCGGTGTTCAGGCCGACATCGAGCACGGTTTCCATCATGCCCGGCATCGACACGGCACCTCCGGAACGGACGGACACCAGCAGCGGCCGCCGCGCCCCGCCAAATGTCAAACCTGTCGCGGCTTCGAGACGCCCGATTCCCTCGGCCAGGGTTTGCCTCACAAGCGCCGGTTCGCTGCGCCCGCACCAGGCCGTGGGCAGCACGAAAGCCGGCGGCACCGGAAGCCCGGCCTGCGCCATCAGCATCAGGCTCCAGGCTTTGTTGCCAACCTCCTGCGCGCCGCCCGTGGCGGGCGTCACTCCCGGCAGAATGAAATGGAGATCAGCCATCAATGACATCCTCCAGCACGTGATCGCGCAGCAGCAGACTGACATGCTTCAGCGCATCCGCGGCGGCCTCGAACTTGCCGCCGATGGCGGTGAACAGATGCAACTGACGAAAATCCTTGGCGTGCTGAATGGCGGACGCTGCCAGCGCACGTTCCGCATCGTCGGCCTGATGTTCCAGTGCCGAAACGCGATCCACCGCTTCCAGGAAGTCCTCGGTCTCCGCCCGTCCGGCCGCTCGGCCGATCTGAGCGGCATGACCCAATGCCTTGATCCATTCCTGCGAGGCTTCCGCCAGGAGGTCAGCCAGTGTCTGCATAGCCTCCAGCGGTTTGCCCTGGAGCGTATCGAGATCGAGCAGAAAGACGGCATCTTCCAGCTCGTCCGCCGCATCGTCCGCCGCCTCGAGCAGTTTCAGGAAGACCCCGAAGTCGGGACGGCGGCGCACCGCTTCCCGCGTCTCCACAACCAACTGATCGGCGTCATGTTCGAACCGGCGGGCGCGTTTGGCCCGCTTGCCGGAGCCGTCCGCTTCGGCCTGCACGCCATCCCGCACCAGGTTCGCCAGCTCGAAAATCAATCCGGCATGATCGGCTGCCATCCGCAGAAGTTGCCGTTGCTCGTTGCTGAAATGAGTCGCCAAGGTCACACGGATACGATCATGGATCAGGGTATGCGACGTGCCTTGCAACAGACCCTGTGTCGCTGTCTGAAACACGAAACGCAGGAACGCCTGGGTCTCCACATCACCGAGCACGTCGCACAGCCGGTCGCCGAAATGCATTGATGATCCGGCGGTCATCTCGATCGCCTGGTTGACCAGCCGCGCGCCGCCAAGTTCCAGAAAACCCCGATGTCCGATGCCGGCCTCCGCCGCCCAGCTTAACAGGACAAGACGATCCGGACCGCGCAGGAACTGGCGCAGTTGTTTGCGGGCGCGGTTCCAGTCGATCAGGAAGACCAGCCGCGAGCCGAGAAAGTCGAGATAGGCCTGGCAGCCAGCCTCATCGGTTGCCTTCACCGTGCCGGTCGCGAGATAGAACGGCGCGCCGGCGGCGAGCAGCGCGGTGCGTTGGGCCTCCCACGCGACGCCGCGCGGCTTCAGCATATCCTGGAAGAAGGCCAGCCTTTCGGGATGCACGTCGGTATACGTTACACTGACGCTGAGATCCTGCACGTGGATGACAATGACATGCGCATCCGTCGTGCCGATGTCGTTCTGAATGACCAGACGGTCGCCAGCGCGGGTGGCTGTCGTGGCCAGGCCGGGATGGGCAAATTTCAGTTTCGCGGTCCGATTGACGCCGGCCATGAAGGCAGCGACCATCGGGCGGTCCGCGGCGGTCAGGCTGTATGTCGCGGCGCCATCGAGCGTTTCCTCGGCCAGCGCTGCCTGCATGGCGTTCAGGCGCTTGTGCAGGTCCATGACCAGATGGTGCAGGCTGTCGATGTGGCCGTGCCCGGCCTGCATCATCGCTGTCGTGGCGGCGGGATCGAACAGATCGTCCTTGCTTGCCGGCAGCGCCGCCAAGAGCCCATCGGCCCGGGCAGGGAGTCCGTCCGGCGTTTCGGCGAGCACCGGCGCGGCCATCAGTCGCACGTCTTCCTCGATCCGCGCGAAGACCCGGGCGGCGCCGGGCATGTGGCAGGATGTGCCCTCCATGCGGGATGCGGCGACGGCCGTGTCGAGGTCCGGATCATCGATGCCGCAGCCGACACGCTCCTGCTTCAGCGTTGGCGCGGTCTGTTCCGGGTCCTCGGCATGAGACATCGCCATCTGCAACAGCGAAAAGGCGTATTTGACCCGATCATTGGCGGCCAGCGCGGCGTTCAGGGCCGCCGCGGGTTGTAGTCCATGCTCGCCGATCGCGGCGAGGATCTGCGACTTCATGTGCGCTCCTTGTGGTCGGTTGCCGCGCCGATCCGACTTGGAAGTGGGACTGCGGCGGGAGAAAGCTTGAATGGCCCCTTCGGTGGGCAAGCCGCTGGTTTCGAGGCGAGAGGGCGTTCCAACTCGCGGTGGCGGCCAATCCCAACCGAATGTACAAGCTCAAATTCAGCCATGTGTTGTCAAGCTGGGCTTCTGTGCATGCAAGCTAGAGTCCGAGACCTCAGAGCGATAGGGACGGAAACTACTTAGTCGATCCGTTTCGGCCGATCCCGTGTCAGGGCATGAAGCGGATTTCGGCCGAATATCGGCGTTTGTGGCCTGTGGGGGTGGTTTCACGGTCATTGAAACTTCATAATGCCAACCCATACGGAGAGCACTTGATGGAAGACCGTTGCAGCGTCGTTTCTATGTTGCTCGTATGAAACCGCTGGTCATGATCAGCAGCAGCAGGAAGGCGCAGAAAATGACCATCGCGGTGATGAACATCCGCTTGCGCCCGAAGCGATCGATGCCGCGCAGCCCGATAGCGCCGACCAGAATGCCGAACAAGCTGGCAGCGCTATCGAAACCGTCCTAAGCGGCACCGATCTCGAATTCGCGAGCGATCCGTGCCAGCGCAACGCCGGTCATGAAGACTACAAAACTTTCGAAGAACTTCCCGAATGCGGCGGCTGCAAAGGCCGAATACGAGGACGCGCTGCGGGAAAATCTGTTCGACATCGATTGACGCAAGTCTTTGCGACGTCGCAAGCGTTCTCCCCTGGCGCATGACTGAGTCAACTGAAAAGTGACAGCTCGCGCGGCCGGCGCATTTGGCCGAGATGCTACGCGCCGTACAGATCCCTCGGGCCAATCCGCAGCTTTCCGGTGACGCGCAGATAAAGTAAGTCACCGGGGATAGGCATCCATAGATAGTATGCTACTCCGGGTTGATTAAATATTTTACGTTCCATCAAATAATTCGGTCCGAGGCTGGCTAGACAAGGTGGTCACATATCGGTAGTACTCCAGGATGTGCACAGGAGGCTTCCTTGTCCATGCCGCCCGGAGATAGTCTCCTCGCTTGGATTGAACGTTATGGCACCGGCGAGTTTGTCGGTGCCTTTGTAGGTGAAGGCGCCGCACCCGGAGCGATCCCGGATTTTCCCGGCCGGGCGCCGGCGATGCGACGTTGCTTTTCGCCGGATGAGGCCCGGCAATGGATCGAGCGGGAGGCCGAAGCTTTCGGCGTTCCGATCAAGTGGGTGAATCAAATCGCAAGGGGATAGTTCACCGAAGCCTGCTCATTACAGAAATCCTCACACGATTAATTACGCTCCCGGTAACGCGCACGGCAATGATCCGTGCTGCGGTAGCGGGACGCGAGATCCGGGGAAAAGCATGTCAGATCTTGCAATCAACCAAAGCGCAACGAGCGCCTCGCCACTCCCGCACCTTGACGAAAAGCCGCACGTCCGCGGTGCAATCGCATTTATTTTGGTGCTCGTGGCGGGCCTGGGCTATGCGGCGTTCAGTATCTGGAGAGACGTCGCCGCCACAGGTCAGGACGACCTGGCAATCGGCGCCTTTGTGCTGCTTGGCATCGCCCTGCTGATCGCCCTGGGATTCGAGTTCGTCAACGGCTTTCATGACACCGCCAACGCGGTTGCCACGGTTATCTATACCCACAGTCTGCCGCCATTGGCGGCGGTGATCTGGTCCGGAACCTGGAACTTCCTCGGTGTGCTGACGTCGAGCGGCGCGGTCGCCTTCACGGTGGTGACCTTGCTGCCGGTGGAACTGATCCTTCAGGTTGGCAGCGGTGCCGGCTACGCCATGATCTTCGCGCTGCTGATTGCGGCGATCATCTGGAATCTCGGAACCTGGGCCTTGGGGCTGCCGAACAGTTCGTCCCACGCGCTGGTCGGCTCCATCATGGGTGTCGGCATCGCCAACCAGCTTATTTCACCGAATGGTTCGGCGACGTCCGGCGTGGACTGGGCGCAGGCCGTCAATGTGTTCAAGGCGCTGCTGTTCAGCCCGGTTATCGGCTTCGTGCTGTCCGCGGTGCTGCTTCTGGCAATGAAGTTCGTGGTGCGCAGCAAGTCGCTGTATACCGCGCCCGAGGGCAAGAAGCCGCCGCCGGCGCCGATCCGGGCGCTTCTGGTGCTGACCTGCACCGGCGTCTCGTTTTTCCACGGCAGCAACGACGGGCAGAAGGGCATGGGTCTGATCATGCTGATCCTGATCGGCGCGATGCCGACGGCCTATGCGCTGAACCGCGCCATTCCCGAAAACACGACGCCGATGTTTCTGCGCGCCGTGCAGTCCGCGGAGGACGTCTTTCACGCCCACGCCGGGGCTGCGGCTTCGCCGAAGGACGCCGCGGCCGCCCGCGCAACGGTGGGTGGTGCGCTCCAGGCCCGCAACCTCAACCAGCCGGAAGTCTACGCCGCCCTTGCAACGCTGACGGCGGATATTGGACGGCAGGTCAAGGACTATGGCGCGATCAAGGCGGTGCCGGCCGCCGCCACGCAGAACGTGCGCAACGACATGTATCTGGCATCCGATGCGGTGCGGCTGATGGGCGCCAGTCCGCCCGGCTTCGACAGTTCCGATATCGCCGCGGTGAAGTCGTTGCGATCGTCGCTGGACAGCGGCACCAAGTTCATCCCGACCTGGGTGAAGGTGTCCGTCGCGCTGGCCTTGGGGCTTGGAACGATGGTGGGCTGGAAGCGCATCGTTGTCACTGTGGGTGAGAAGATCGGCAAGACGCACCTGACCTATGCGCAGGGCGCCTCGGCCGAGATCGTGGCGATGGCGACGATCGGTCTGGCGGATGCCTATGGGCTACCGGTGTCCACCACGCACGTGCTTTCGAGCGGCGTTGCGGGGACCATGGCGGCCAACGGTTCCGGCCTGCAATGGAGCACGATCAAGAATATGGCGCTCGCCTGGGTGATGACCTTGCCGGCGGCGATGGTCATAGCGGGCTCGCTGTATGTCATCCTGCGGCAGGTCTTTTAGGGTTTTCAAGGGGCGAAGAAAATTCCCGAAAACGCCGCATGGAACGTCAGCTACGAGGACCCAGGCTGCGTCTGGCAGCGCCAGCGCCGCCTCCACTTCCCGTCCGCGGCCACCCGACTTGAACTCGCCGACGAGGTCAGGGCGTTTGCCGATCTGAAGGTTGTAGATGCGGTGGGCGGCGGCGACCAGGTCGCCGTTTCGGCCGAGCGCGTGATCGCCCATCTCGACAATCCGCAGGTTCGGCCAGATCTGCGGCCGGATGCGCAGAATATCGGCGAAGATCGCATCGCCGGAGCGGTCCGGCATCGCCTGTGCGATCAGCAGGGCCATCGAGGCGGATGACCTGGAAATGCCGGCATGGCAATGAACGAGAAGATGCGCGTCAGTAACGGGATCGCGGTTCAGCGCGGCACCGAAGGCCAGCACCTGCTGAACGTCGCCGGCACGCGGTGCAATCGATCCGGGGGTTTCGTCGATCACATCGTGAAAGCGAAGCTCCAGTTTCCGGTGCGCGCCGAAATGGCCGAACACCCCGGGGACAGGCCATTCCGGGTCAAGAATGGACAGCACGTGGCTGACCCGGGCTTTGCTGTGGATGGCGAGCTCATCCAGCCCGCAGACGGTAAAGCGAAATGGCAGTTTCATGGGTGCACCGGGGACTGGAGGGAAACCCGTCAGGAAAACAGGAACACCGCGGCGGCGACGACGCAGGTCCAGTGACCGTCCGGGCCGCATTCGGCCGTTGCCGTGATCGATGTGCTGTCGATGATCAGGTGGCTGTGCTCATAGATCTGCTTGCGCTCGTTCCATGCGGCGTCGGGATCGAAATCCAGCCCGAGGGTGGAGGCGAGCATGGTCGCGGCGAGGTCTTCGGCCTGTTCTCCGGCCGCTTCGGCAGTCATGCCGTATCCATGCTGTTCCGAAATATACCCGTACATCTCCGGATCGGCCGGCTTGGCCAGCCCGAGGCTGGCAAAGATATGCCGCCCGAACTCGTTCGTCTCCGCCCGCGCCATGACGCAGAACGTGATGTCGCCGGGCTTGAGCGCCTCCGCCCCGGCCTCGCGGGTGATGACCTCGCAGCGCGGCGGCAGGATGGAGGAGACATAGACAAGATTTTGCTGCTCGATATCCGCATCGCGCAAGGCGAACTCGAACGCCGTGAGAGCGTGGCGATGGACGCCGACGCCTTTCGTCAGGAACATGCGGGTCGGACTTGGGAACATTTCAGTCTCCGTTAAGCGTGCTGCGCCGGGGATTTATTGCGCCACCGGCTGCAAGGACATTGTTACATGCACCGCGTCGTCATCGTGCCGCAGCGTCATCGGCAGCCCGCTTCGCCTGAAGACGCCCAGCATCGGCAGGTTGCGCGCCAGGACATCGGCCTCCAACCTGGAAAGTCCCTTTTCCCGCGCGATACGAACGAGATGCCGCATCAGGCTGCTGGCGATGCCGAGACCCTGATAATCCTCTTCAACGGTGAAGGCGACTTCAGCGCTGCGATCCGGTGCGGCGGCATCGGTGGCGAAATAGCTGGCGCCGCCGATGACGACCTCCGTTTCACCGGAGCCGATTGTCACAAGAAGTGCGACGTCCCGCTCGAAATCCACGCCGGTAATGCGGGCGAGTTCGGCATCGGTGACCTCGTTCTTGTAGGCGAAGAACCGCGTATAGACGGTCTCGGCCTCCAGGTTCTTGAACGCCGTCCGAATCTTGTCTCCATCGCCCGGGTGCGCCGCGCGGATGGTGACGATGGTGCCGTCTTTCAGGGTTTCTTCAACGGCGTAATGCTTCGGGTCAGCCACGAATCGCCCTCCGTAACGCCTGCCGCCGGGAACCGCATGCCACGTTCCGGCCGCCCGGCGAAAGACACATAGCATCCGCGGCGGCAAACTTCATGGCATCGTCATCCGCGGCGACCCGGAATTGTCATCGCCAGCCGGCTGACGTCCGCAATAGATTGCGCCAAGACATGACGTTACGTAATCGCATCGCGACGGCGATGGCCGGAACACCTGCACAGTCCCGCCGCACTGGATCGGTTAGAGCCGCGCGAGGCCCGTGCGCTCTATCTGTCGCCATGACTGGCTTGGCTGAGACCATGAAGCGGGCGGACGCTGCCGGACGCAGGTTCCGGATCAGCCTGACCGTGACGATCCTGTCGGCCTTCGCGCTGGTGTTCCTGACCGTCATGGGGCTGACCGGCGTGGCGACCTATCGCGAGGCCATGCAGGCCGCGGTCGCTCCGGCCGATCGGCAGATCGCCGAACTCACCGCGCGCACGGCGGCAAGGACGGCTGCGGTTGTGGACCCGCTGTATGCGACGGTCGCGGTGGCCGCAAAGCTGCCCGACGTCTCTCCCGGCACCGGCGCTGCGATCACCCCGACCGAGGCGGCGTTTTGGGGCTTGTTGAACGTGGTGCCCCGGGCGCGTGCGGTTTCGGCTGCAAGTGCCGACGGCGTTCTGCTCCAGGTGCTGAACCTCGACGCGATGACAGCCGATCGGCGGCTGGCAATCATGACGGGCGACACAATCTAGGTCGATGCCGGTCTGCACATCGTTGCGTAAGCATGCGGAGAGTTTGCCGCCGGCTTAAACATACAGTGCTGCCATCCCCCGCCAAGCGCCGGCGGGATGGGCGCATCCGTCCCAGAAATGCAGTCGATAGGGAACGTTCTTTGGCGCTGGGGTTTCTTCAGCCGGGCGAAGGGCCATCGCGGCGGCTTTGCGCGGCATGCGGCGTCTTACGGAATTGCAGCCAATCGGCGTCCGATTGCCGTAATGCCTGTGGTCAGGTCAACAGGGCGGGAATGCGGCTCGCTTTCGATCAAACGTAGCGCTTCCACCAGCGGCACGTATTCAAACAAGCGGAACCATTCACCGGTGTGCGATGCCAGAAAAGATCGAAACGATTTCGGCCCGGCCAAACCCAAGACGACGACACATTCATCCAACACTCCCGGACAATGCGCGTGGGCCGTCCCATAATACACCTGGCCGTGGACGGTCTACCGATTCACCCCTTTTCGCCAAAGCTGTATCGATTGCGGCCAACACATGCTCAACCGCAATGAAGCCCATGCAATCCGGCACGTCCTTCGGGAATTCAAAGCCGAGATTAAGATACCCGACAGGGACGCCGGCGGGCACCGGCCCGGGGACAACGCTGACCGCCTTGTCGCTTAGCGGACCCCAACGGTCGGGGTTGGTGGGTCCGTGCAACACCACCAACGACACGTCCAGAGCAGCGGCCATATGCATGATGCCGGTATTGACCGAGACGACCAACGACGCGTGCTGCAGGAGAGCTGCCGTTTGCCCGAGGTTCAGCCGTCCGGCCAGCAGGATCATCGGCACCCCTGACTCGTTTGCCGCCTCCACCAGATCCCTGGCCTTGGAAACATCACCGGATGAGCCGGTTACGACAAGAGCAAAGCCCCGAGCAGACATAACCTTGCCGATTTCGATCCAATATCCGGACGGCCACTCCTTCAATTCAGCGCGTCCGCCGCCGGCCCAGGGGTGCAGCACTATGTAAGGCGAACGTGTCAGGCGGCTCACTACTGCGTCCGCGCGAGGAGGATCGATTCTAGCCGATGAAGTCCCGGCAATACCGATAGCTGTTAGCAATCGACGATAGTTTTCCAGTTCATGGTGGGTCGCGCTGTGTTCAGCGGTCAGGTCGAAGGCATAGTGGCGATATTGCCCAACCGTTCTGAAACCGACTGTGTACTTTGCCCCGGCCAGCGCGCAATAGACTGCGCTGATGCGAAGCCACTGGTTCGCGTCAATGAGTAAATCGAATTGCTGCCGGCGCATCAGACCAAATGCTTGCCTCGGCGCGTAGATCGGTAAGACCAACGATCCGTCGGAAAGCGGCAACAACGGAATGATTCCGCCGTTGCTTTCGGTAACCACCATGATGACGCGGGCACCGGGATAGCGACGCTTAAGATCACCGATGATCGAGCTGGACAGCAGCGCATCTCCGATCGCTCCAAAGACGCATATTCCGATAGTCTGCACCTTTACAGGTGGCCTATCCTTTCGTCGCCGGATGCAGCCAAGCACCCAAAGAAGCAGTCGTCCCACGTGATAATCGAGGATTCGACCGCGAGAGCTGGAGCGCACCGTGCCATTGGGCATAGCAACACGACGATCAGAATTCATGGAGAACCCGCAGCTCCTTCAAGCAAAATGCGACCCCGCGCCGGGCCGCTGGCAAGCTCTCCATACTTGCTGTCTGAAGTCACCATGCTCCTTGCCGACGAACAACGACGCCGATCGTCCGGAACAAGATGACAAGGTCTGCTCTCAGGGACATGCGCTCGACATAAAGCGTGTCCAAGGCGCTGCGCTTGTGATAGCCGAGCTCGCTTCTTCCACTAATCTGCCACAAGCCGGTCAGGCCAGGTTTAACGGAGCAGTACGCGGCTGCCTGACACGGTTCGTAGAACGCCGTTAGCTCATCGCGTGTTACCGGCCGAGGTCCCACCAAACTCATTTGTCCGGCGACAACGTTGAGCAGTTGCGGCAGTTCGTCTAAACTCGTAGCACGAAGAAAAGACCCCATACGCGTGACGCGTGGATCGTTCCTCAGCTTGCGGGTGGCTTCCCACTCAAGTTTCGCGGCCGGGTCATCGCGCAATAGTTTCGACAATACGACGTCGGCATCGCGGCGCATGCTTCTGAATTTCAGACAGCCAAACTCTCGTCCACCCTGTCCGACCCTGACATGAGAATAAAATGGAATTTCGCCACTAACCATGATTGCGATGAAGATCAGGAAAGCTGCCGGAAATATCAGCAAAATTAACGCCAGTGAGACACAGATATCAAAAAGCCGCTTCGCCTGGGGGCGAAACTTATCTCGAATTCGCACGGAGAACGTTGACAGTCCGCTTTCGTCAAAAGCCTCCTGCAGTGTATGATCTGTCATTGCGTTGCCAATTTGTAGTGAACGGAGTGGTAACATAAGAGCATGACACCGGTGCCCATTGCAGCAGCTTGGTTGATCTTCATCGACCCTCGCATAAGTCTAATCTTCTCAACCGCTCTGCAATGTTCGACCTGATTTTGTGCGATGCGGCGACGCTTGGCAATGCAAGATCTATACACGAGTACGACACGTTGGTGTGAACCTCGCATGGTTACGCTGTTTTACCCCGAGTCCCCGCGGGGCCGTATTGTCGTCGATATCAGTACAGTATTATTTTATTGCCCAATTCTCACCGGTCCAGGTATGGACGGACTTTTTCGCGAGCCCGACAGCCGGACCGCAAGCACAACGCGACACGAGCGAAAGAAATTCCACCGAACGCACTGCCGACCCAACCGCGTTCAAGCTTCTGATCCGAGCATCGGGCGCTGGGTCAGCGCCTGCTGCAAGGCTGCCTTCATGCCCACGGGAAAGACGAAGCCTGTAGCGAGCAGCTTCGCATTGGAGAACGTTAACATGCCAAGAGGATACCGAATTGCCGTATCTCTATACTTCAACAGGTCCTTTGCCAGATCCGGCAGGATCGGTACATGGGCACGAACCCTGAACCGGCGGTTGCCGGTCGCACGGTAAGCGCGGGCCATTAGATCCGCGAAGACCCCGCAATCATGGTCGCAAACATTGAACGCCTCAGCTTGTGCCGCAGGCGGACCGGATACCAGGCCCCGAACGACGAGATGACCGATCGCCGCGGCCGCGTCCGGTGCGAATATGTACTGAGTCCGCCGGTAACTCGTCATCACTTTGCGAATCTCGCTCCAGTAGGCGGCCTCAAGCAGTCTGTTAAGGTCAGCCACAACGCCGGGACGGTAGATATGCATTGTCATCTTGGCGTCGGTTTCGAAAAGCGCTAACTCGGCAAGAGTCTTCGTGCGTGCATATTCAAGCATGTAGGGTTCAGCATGGTATTGGCGAACCATCGGTGCGTTGGGATCAAGAAGCGGTGTCCCCTCGTCAACCCATCGCCGCCGTGGCGACCCATAGGTGACGATGGAACTGGCAAATCCGAAATACCGGACGCCCATGGATTGTGCTGCATTCATGAGCGCACGCGTCGCGTCGACATTGACTCGTTGCATTCTTTTTATGTCATGCAACTCTGCTGCGAGGTGCACGACCCCGTCGCACCCCTCCACAAGCCGGCGGCAATCCACGCTCTTGAGAAAATCCATTTGCCGCCATTCGACGTTTTTCGCAGATCCCGGCTGGCGGCAGAAACGCCCGCGAACGGTGAACCCGCGGTCCAGTAGCGCCGGGACGACATACCGTCCCGCCATGCCCGTAGCGCCAGTAACCAGGACGGTGGGCATTATCTAAAGGGCTCCCACCGCAACGCGTGCTCGCCGAGCGTGGAGGTCGGTCTTGATCCGGTCGGCAACACGAATGGCCAGAGAAAGAATCATCAGTGTCGGATTGGCGTGTCCGGCGGTCGGAAATACGGATGATCCCGCCACGTACAATCCGGCCACGCCGTGCACCTGGCAATTCGGATCAACAACGCCACGCTTGGGATCCGGCGACATGCGCGTTGTCCCAATGATATGCCCCATATCGATAAGAGCGGGCGCCCGAGGCTCATTCTGCTGGACCCAGTCTTCCAGCAACGGAGTTGGCAAACCGATACGCGGGAGCTCGGACGCGATGACCTGCCCGAGCCGGGCCAACGATCGCCCGACGTCACTGCCGACTCGCCAGTCGACCCGCGCTATCGGCACTCCCAGCGGATCGCACCGGTGGGACAGGGTGATCCGGCTATCCGGGTCCGGACGCTGTTCACTGATGGCCTCGATCGAAAGCCCCGTTATTTTGTGCGGCAGGCCACGCGTTTGGAATTCCCGTGCAGCAAAGTTCGGAAAGTGGCGGCCAATGGCTTCGACTCCAAAGCGCCTGATGGCCTGCGGCACGCGATCACTTTCGATCACCCGCCGGCTGACGCCCTTGGCCACCAGCGCCGGGCTGGAAACCACGGCGGCAAGGTCGGACACCAGGCCTTCGCTTCGACCTTGCAACAGACGCTTCAGGGCATCCCACGGATCATCGGGCGCTCGCTCCTCCATCATGTAAGCAGCGCAGTGAAGCAGTCCCTCGCGCTCCTGTATCTTCCTGCTGAGGGCCATCCCGTGCATATACATGTGCGTGCGGCCGGCGAGTTTAGCCCCATAAAAGCCAAAGCGCTGGGTGACCGAAGATGAGTCCTTCCTGTCGAAGCGTCCGAGCCTGGCGCCTGGATGGTCCATAAGGAACCGGCCGACCACGTCGTGCTGATTACCCAATCCGCTGCGTTGAACGTCGTTCGACACGAGAAGCAAACGAGGATTTTCGATGCCGCTCGCCGCGATGACCGCGGCCTTTGCACGAACTTGCGAGCGCAGTCCGTCTATGGTGGAAACCTCGGCGCCCTCGAATGCCGATCCCTCAGGGTTCACCCTGAGCCGGGTGACGGTTGCATTGGTCAATACGCGCACGTTGGGTGCGTCGCACATCAGGAACTCACGCCCGAAGCGCATGATGTCGAGCTTGTCGATACGCGACCGCGCGAACTGCCAGAAGAAGGATTGGAGAAGCTCCGGATCAAGGCGCGGCTCCGGCGGCTGGGTGCCCAGAATTTTCCAGAGCCGATCGTCGTAGATGTTGGGGCCGAGATTCAGTGCCTCGGCGGCACGGTTCAAATAGGGGGCGAGAACATCGAGATCGAACGGCCAGCCGGAGTGAGGCACCCAGGGCCGCACCGCGAAGTCGATGTCGTCGAACGCGGCCGACTTGCCAACCCAGGCAGAAGTTGAACCGCCGAGAACCCGGCAGCGCACGCCGAACCCTTGTGACTCGTTGCTCCAGAGCGGTGCATTGCGACCGTGAAATTGAGTCCGCCGGAGTATCTGCGCCTGGCTCGTCGGTTCGCCGATACTCTCGACCGCATTCAGAGCGCCGAAGCGGGGATCTTCTTCAATCAATCCGCTCTCGAGAATCAGAATACGGGTCGACGTATTAAAGAACTCCCGTGCGATCGTTATTCCGGCTGGACCGCCACCCACAATCAGCAGATCGGTGTCGAATTCGGCATTGCCACCGAACAAGGCCAGGTTCTCAACCTGCATTCAACGTCCCCCATTGGCCCGGGTTCATGTGCCCTTGATAAACGCCATCATGTTCGAGCGACGGGCGCGCGAAGTCGTGCTGACCGCCAGGCATCAGATCACGCGCGGGGTTTCTGGCTAAGTTCGTTCCGAACAGCTGGAAATCGCATTATTAACGCCTCCGTAATCACCCTAACGTCGCCACCTCCGCCGAACTCCAGCTGTCTGGATGGATCGGCATACGTCACGGCTCCTCCGAAAGTCAGTCTGCCGGGGGTCAACGTCCGGGCCAAATCACTTTTCCATAATCCAGTCAGGAATGCTCAATCATGCGAAAGCACATCCTAACACGGCAATCACAACCCAATGCGGCACAACCGGCGATGAGCATGGTACCTCGGCGACAACTTAGCCGCCGCGAAAGGCTGCCGCACGAGAGGTTGACTTGTCCTCTCCGATTCAGAAGCGCAAAGGTGCGATCGCACGCCAACTCCGGTTGACTAGGTGAACCCGCTGCCACATGCTCACGACGCTTATGAATCGCCGACACGCTGGCCCTCGCATCCGACGCCAGGCGGTGCCTTCGGTCAGTTTGTCATGGGAGCGTAGGCAATGACGTCATATTGGTGGCTCCGACCCAGCCGGATAGCGCTTTTCGTTACTCTGCCACTGGGTGTGTTCGCCTACCTGGCCCCGGACTCGTTCTACCAACAGTTTCGTGCTTATAACGCCATCACTGATGCACAGTTTTTCATGGTCTGGCTCGGTATCCTGTGCTTTAGCCTCGGTAGCTGGGTGGGCGAGATGGTGCCGCCCGGCGGTCCGCCAGGGATCCCGGTGCTGATGGACGAGCGGGTGCACCGAGCGCTGGTCATCACATTAGGCGCTATGGCGACTGCGGCGACGGCTATCTACCTTGCGCCATTTGTTACCAATCCAAAACTGGCCCTCGAGATTTTTTCGGCGCAGGCTGGTGCGTCGGAGACCGCGCGCCGCGCGGTCAATCAGATTATCGGTATCACATCGCAGGAAAATCTTTTCATGCTGGTGATCGTTCTGATCATGGTCAAGCCGCAGCTCACCAACCGGCCCCGCACAAAAGGCGAAGCTATCGGATTGGCATTCATTTTCACACTTACACTCTTCAAGGCCATCGTGCACGGCGAGCGGCTCGCCGTTATCGAGCTCGCCGTCCCATTCGCCGTCCTTCTCAGCGCACAGCGCCCAAGATCGGCTTTTTGGGTATGGGCTCCCGTTTTCGGAACCGCCGGGCTGCTCGTATTCTTTGCCGCGACGGAGTACTTGCGCTCCTGGGTTAACTATTACGCCGCCACCGAGAGCAGCATCTGGAGCTTCGCGGCCGCGAGAATGTTTGGATATTATATAACTGCCTTCAACAACGGCGCCGTTATCTATTCGCAGGAACATTCCGTGTTCTTTCCGATTTTCACCATCGGCTGGTTCTGGCAGTTGCCAATTCCAGGTCTCGCAGAACATCTGCGTTTCCTGACGGGTGCGACAAACGACTATTACGACATGCTTGCCCCGGTGAACGTCGAATTCAACAACATATCGGGAATGTTTTGTCCATTCATCGATTTTGGTCCCGTACTTGGAGAATTCGTGTGGCTGGCATTCGGTTTTGCGTCCGGGCGCCTTTACTCTCTGTTTATGGCCGGGCGCCCGCTCGGGATCATCCTCTTTCCAACCTGGTATATCGGCGTCATGGAGGTTCCCAGGGTGTTCTATTGGGGAGGATCGCGCTACCTGCCGCCGCTGGCCGCGTCTTTGGCTATCGTGATCTCGCTCTATATCTTTGCCCGAACATCAGCACGGACCAACACCTTCGCTCGGGCAGCATATAAGAAGTGACGCGGACAACCTCAGAAGCCCGACCCGCTCGCATCTCTGCCAGGTGTATTGAGGTCCGCCACATTGGCCGCCGAGGATAGCCTGTCGGCAAGCGCGTCAGTGCGCCGTGGACAAAGAAGGATTAGCCGTCGCTCGTCCATTGTCGCAAGCCAAAGACAGGACGGAATTGAGCCTGTGCGCTGCCCGTTCCCATGTCCATGCCCGCGCGCGCGCCCGCACGGATTGCCGTAGTCTGGCGTTCAGGCCGGGGTCATCCAATACCAGGCACACTTGGCGAGCAATGTCGGAAGGAGATGCCGGATCGCAATATATCGCGGCATCGGCGCAGGTTTCACGTAACGCGGGAATATCCGCAGCGACGACCGGGCACCCGCAAGCCATCGCCTCGACCGCGGGCAGCCCAAAGCCTTCGTAACGGCTGGGAAAAACAAAACAAGCAGCGGTCTCGAAAAGCCCCTTCAATTCCCCATCCGTAACACGTCCAACGTAGCGACACGGCTGCGGCAGCAAACTGTCGCCGTTCTGGTTAAAGACTCGCGGCGGAACGCCACCCGCCACGACCAGCGTCATCCCCCGTCCGGCCAGAACCACTGCAAGGTCACGGAGGGCGATGAGATTCTTATGAGCCGCCAGGTTGCCGACCGCGAGCACGAACCGCCCTGGCACCAAGCCCGCCGTCTCAACCACGCGACGGTCTGCGACTATCCGTTCCATGTGGTCGCTGCCCTCGCCCACGACGACGGTACTTTCGGGATCCGCGTGCAAGTGGCGCACGATTTCGGAACGGGCGAATTCTGACACGGTGACGACCGTGACGCTGGAGCGAACAATCCGGCGTTGCAGCTGTTTGTACCACATCCTAAGTGGTCGGGAGTACGCCTCCGGCGTGCTGTAAACCCCGGCGTCATGGATCACGACCACTTGCCGGCGCCCCAACAGCGGAGCGGTGTTTCCGAGGTTGAGCAGCAAGCCGTCCCGGGTGCCGCGTGGCAGATCGAGTTGTTCCCACAAATGGCCGGTATGGCGGCCTACCGCCTTCACGGGAAACATGCTCGAACGCGTTTCGGGAGGCACGAGCACGGTCAACTCATCGCCCCTGACCCGGCGCAACTCCGCGGCAATCTCAGTCGCGAAGCGCTGCACCCCGCTGAGCTGCTGCGAAAGAAAGCGACCGTTCAGATAGAGAGGCTGCAACTCAGCGAACGACATCGGAATCCTTATTCAGCTAATAATGGAAAAGCAATAGTCGAACCGCCGGGTCGGCGCTTCGCGGTGAGGCGGAGCGCCGCGTTACCGCGGCACCCTACCTGCCAAGAGACGCCGAGGCTCCCGTCGCAGCAAAGCTGCCTTGGGCGCTGCAAACAGCAGTATCCAGCGGCTGGCCGTCCAGCAGATTGCGTGCGCAGTCCATGCGTCTGCTGTCACCTGACACGGCGGCTTCGGCTGGATGGCTGAAAGCGTTGCCGACAATTAATATTTCCGACGCGTTTCCGACCACGGTGACAGCACTGTGTCTGGCGCGAACCACCATGTTTTCTTCGACGCTCACGTTGCGCACGACATTCTTCTCCGCGAAGATCATGATGGCTCCGTGACCGGTGGGGCCGCTGTTGTCTATCAACGTATTCCCGCGAACCACGACGTTGTCCACGCCTGCCGTCTTCCAGTTCGCTTCCGATGCGATGTAAATCCCGGCACAACATTCCGTGTTTACAATTGTATTGTCCTGGATCGTGATATTCATTCCCCCAACGACAGAAATACCGCGGCCATATTCCTGATCGGCGAGATCGTTGCCCTTAATTAGAATGTCGTGGGATAGCGGTTGGCCCAAATAACTGACGACGGCGATCATGTCATCACCGGCGTGGCGTACGGTGTTCTCAGCAACGATCACGTCATGGGCGCCGTGGGTGTTGTGGATGGCATCCGCCAGGGTGTTCTCGATCCGGTTATGGACGATCTTTCCGTCGCTGCCGCCGAAATCAAAAATTCCACCCCCGTTCCCGCCAATAATCCGAACCGAGTCAATCAGGAAGTGGTCCGCACCATCCACGAAGACGGCGAAGTTCCTGGCGTCCCGATGAGATGATTTCACCTTGACGGTCAGGTCCCGCAAGGACGCACCGGAACCGCGCAGGTAGATGTTGCTGTCAACCGCACGAGGCGACAGCAACGTCGAATCGGACCCTGCCCCAACCATGCCGACCCCATCCAGGCTGAAGCTCGTGTGGACAAAGGTCCCCGCCGGCACGAACACGCTCCGTCCGCTGTTTCGCGCTGCGCTGATTGCTCTTTTGATTGCGATGGTCGAATCCGTCATTCCGTCGGGAACTGCTCCGTAGGCGGCAATGGAAAGCGAACTCGGTGCTGGCGCCGGAGAACTGAACGCTTTGCCATAGGCGCAGCTTATTACTGCCAGACAGAAGGCCGCAGCCAATACCGACTGTCCCATGGCTACTCCTGAACCCCTGTTGGACTGTTTGGCCGCAACAACGCCCGCGCGTCGCCTATGTCCCGAAGGGTTTGCTAGCGTCAGCTTAATGGCAAGCAAGCCTGGGCCTTTTGATCTCATACTTATCCGCCGCATTCACATCAATTAGAGGTGAATTGCGTATCGACTCCCGGGTTCCGAAGCCTGGCGCGAAGACACCACTCACTCTTACGCAACTCACGGGAACGTCATGCTGCACCACGATGGACTTTGGCGTAGTTAGGTTGAGTTCAGTTTCGGTCATGGCGCATGCACCGCTGCCCATACAATTGCACCACCCGTGAACGGTTCCGTTCCGAACAGGAAGGCGTTTCAAAGAATCATGTGCTCGGCTCATACTTCTCCAGACTTTGATTCCTCGCCGCGCCCGGGCGCGTCTCTGCCCCTTTCCTTGAAGCAGCAACGTTCCGATAGAATTTCGGACTATCGCTTCGACGACGACCGGAACGTCTTGCGCACGGTGTTTGAAACTTTGCGTCGGCGTAAGAAGATTGTCATCGCATGCGTCGCTGTTCTGACGCTGGCGTCGGTGGTAGGCGGGTCGCTTTTGCAGAAACGCTATACGGCCGAGTCAATCGTTATCCTCGACACGCGTCATCCCGAAATCCAGCAAAATCTCGCTCAATCCAACCTGGTCAGTGGCTCAATGAGCGATCCGGCGGTCGTACGCAGCGAGGTCGCACTTCTGAATTCGACCGCCTACGCCCGCGCGGTTATTGAGACATCTGGCCTCTTGGATAATCCGGCGTTCCGCGCACAAATCGATGACGACGCCTGGCAAAGCCGGCTGAAAGGGACGGTCGAGGCCACGGTCGATCGGGTGGCCACCAAAATCGGGCGATGGCTTGGACTCTCCACCGCCGTCACTGCACCCGCATCGGCGGATAGTAGCCAAAAGCTTATGGAAGACGCGATTGCTTCGTTTAGCCAGCATCTGAGTGTCTTTAATGACGACCGCTCATACGTCATCAAGCTGCGATACGAATCGGCCGATCCGGCATTTGCTGCGACGGTCGTCAATGCGCTCGCACAGACTTATGTTACAGAGCAGCTACGATTTAAACAGGATCAGTCGCGCGTAGCGCTGAAATGGCTGAACGAGCAGAGTGATATCCTGGGGAAAAAAGTTTTCGCCGATGAACGTGAAGTCGCCGATTTCGAGCGACAACATAATCTTGATACCGTAACTGGAAGCAGTATCTCCGAGCAGCGCATGGCCGACCTGAATGGGCAACTTGCATCAGCGATCGTCGATCGCGCTCAGAAGGAGGTCACCCTCGCACGACTCAAAGGCTCACAGGTCGCTGCGCTCGAAATCGATGTTGCCCGGCTGCGCGAGCAGGCGATTCGGAATCAGGTCCATGACCTTCAGGGTGAACTGAACGGCATGAACATCGCACGGGTGCAGTTGCGGGAGATGCAGCGCAAGGCGTCGGTTGAACGCGACCTGTACGAAAAATTACTGCAGCGTTCGCAGCAGGTGGAATCGGAGGCGCAGTCGCAGCAGTCCGACGCCCGCTTCCTGGCCGCCGAGGTGCCGATCAAGCCGTCGTTTCCCAACAAGACGCTGCTTGCAGGCCTGGGATTTTTTACATCCGCCGGTCTCGGTCTCTGGCTGGCCCTTGTCATTGACAGGCTTGATGAGACGATCCGCACACCCGGCGACGCCGCGCGCATCACCGGCGTTCCGACCATGGGCGTTATACCCCGGGTCGGCGGCGGGCGGCAGGCCCTGGCTGCGCTTACCGACCGTCCCATGTCAACCTACTCCGAGGCCATCAGCAAAGTCTTGCTTGCCCTTCGAAGCGTTGACCATCAAAGCCCCCACAAGGTGATCGTGGTGACATCAGCCCTGGCTGGCGAGGGCAAGAGCTTGATCGCGGCGTCAATGGCCCGAGCGGCTGCCGCTCGAGGGATGCGAACATTGCTGATCGACTGCGATTTTCGGCGGCCAGCCGTGTCTCAACTCTTCAGTGGCAAGGCAGAGGCGTCCTTGTCGGGAATGTTTGAAGCGAACCTGACCGACACCCGGGCTGCGGCAGCAAAGGAAGAGGCTACCGGCCTGTTTTACCTTCCTGCGGGCAAGGTAGGCTCTTCGCCACAACAGATACTGGGTTCGCCGTGGATGGAGACCGTGCTTGCAAATGCACGGGTGGAATACGATCTTGTCGTGTTAGACACGCCGCCCTTGCTTGCCGTCTGGGATGCTCTTTTGCTCAGCAGGATAGCGGAATCAACATTGATAGCCGTCCGTTGGGGAAAGACGCCGCAACGTGCGGTCCGTGACGCAGTTGAACTCCTGCGGACCTATGGCACGCTTCCCGTCGGGACCGTGCTCTCCCTGGTTGAGTGGCGCAAATATCGAAGGTATGAAAGTGGCGGCTTCTACTATGGCCCTAAGGCGGGCCGCCGTCTTCTGACTGAAAATACCTACTGAAAAACGAGAAAACTACAGCGCGACAATCCGGACGAAGAGATTTCACCGTGATTGTCGCACGTCAGGGGATTGGCATTCTTTCTGAGGCTCTTGCGGGCAGCCTCGTTGGGGAGGCTACCGCAGGTCGACGGGATCAGCCTTTATGGCCGCCTCGCTTCCAGCAACCGGCCTGGCCCCGCTGCCACAACGGAGTAGAGCCGCACGTTTTCAGCGGACTGATAGCCGTTTGGACACACCACCGTTGCGGGCCGTCGGGGATCCGCTTCTAGCGGGCTGGATAGCGGTGTAAACGCTAATCAAGCCGCAACCTGTTTGTTTGCGCAAATACCGAAGATATTCAAGTCACGGCAGATCACCGTGACTTTCGCGCGGCACAGGAATCAGACTTTGTTTCCGCGGCTCGTGGCCAGCGACATTCGGAAGGCTACCGGAGGTAGGGGGGGATCAGCATGCGCGGCCAGGTCGCTTCCAGCAAGCGGCCGGGCGCACTGAAGCGGATCACCATTGGCCGCTGGATGGGCGCGATGCCAAAGCCTGAAAAGAGGCGCGCGGTTTCAACAGACTGATACCCGTCGAAATCGAAAGTACGGTTGAGGGAAGACGCGACCTTTATCGATTCCAAGATCATCGCCGGTCCGGCGCCGCTGCCGGCAAGCTCTCTGTTGCGCGCTGGCACCCAGTAATAGAGGGTTTCGGCATCCCAAATCAGAACAACCGCAGCAATATCCTGGCCTGAGCGATCGACCGCCGTGAGAATCACGCTCTGTTGCCGTTCGACGCAGGCTGCAAAGAGTCGCCGCAATGCGGAGAAGTCGAGCTTATTCCGCCCCTCCGGCCGATCGAGCAGAGAGAGTCGGATGAACCGCTCTATATCCAGATGCTGCTCGAACGTGGTTCCCTGACTGCCCGACTTGATAAGCCGGCGAACCCGCGGTTCTACGCCGCGCAGCACGACTTGCGGGTCAACGGGCCGCGGAATGCGGAATGTGAAGGCGGAAAAAACAAGGCATCCGGCGAGAGAAAACGCAATCAACGATTCATCGGTCGGATCCAGCACCTGATGGAACCGGTCGTGGGGCGGTAACAGGGCAATCAGCTCGCGCACGATTCGCCTGACATTCTGCGCCCGCACGACGGGACTCGACGCAGGCGGCGTGACGATCGGCCCCAGGCTGCGAGTAAGCGGCGGCATGTTGAGATGGCATATGCCGTGACGCCGCTTTCGATAAAACGAAAGTGAGCCTACAGGCAAGCCGTCCCAGGACAGTTCCACCGACTCAATCGTATGGTTTGTCGCCGCATCGAGCCACCATCGCTCCTGGAACAAGCGTCTGGCCGGGGCCAGAGGGTCCGCACTCCGCGGCTGCCGCGGCGCTGAGACTGTGGAATGCGAAACGGCATCGATTGCGAAGGGATCCGGAAACTCGCCGGATTTCGCAAGATGTTGTTGCGGCGACGCGGCCATCTTCACAGTGACATATCCGTTCCGATCAGATTGCGGCATGTTGAGGTTGTATTTGACCGAGTGAAACGAAACTGAACCCGATCGACTTAATTGATCATCCCGTTAGAGTACCAACAAACCCTTTGTCAACGGCGATTTCGACGATCAGAACGTTAGCAGTTTATTCCACGATACCTGCGGGCGGGCCGAGCTCGGCAGTGTGCAGGTTTTTTCCAGTTCTTCCGCAACGATCGGCTCCGGCTCTGCGAGTGTCATGTCTACGCACAGGATGAGGCGATGCTCCGGCATCTCATCGAAAAGAGGCAGGTCCGGCCTACGCCGGACGCGTATACTCCGGCGATCATAGCCAGTCAGCCTTACTCTTCGAACCGGAGCTCATTCGCGAATGCTGCGGTCGCATTCGACGGCAGGTCATTTCCCCATATCTGCACGTAGCCCGCGACCTCAAGTTGCCGCCAAGCGCCCGGCGTTCAACTTTTATGTTCATGAAAACACGCTTCTCAAGGAACCGCGGACTCGGAAACCATTTTCCCGCATCCAGCCGATTCGCATTGCAAATCCGGTGGTTAAGCGACTGGGGACGGTACTAATCCCAAGCGATGGTTGCATGATTCCAACTAGCCCTCGTATCTGCCCCGTTGGCTCATCTTTGTAGATTGAGTGCCTTGATCTGCCATCACAACTTTCAGTTATCGGCGAACTGTGACATGCAGCCGGCTTGCGAAATCTCGCGCAGTTCCGATCCCGGGTCCGGACCGGCCCGGAGAAAGCCGCCGCCTACGTGCAGCGCCTGCCTGCCCGAAAGCGTTCCGAAGCCGAAAGTGATTAGGTCGCATGAACTTGATGGCAGGGGTGGCGACTCAACGCTCTATGTCGATTGGCCCGGCGCTCCGCTGGAACCGGGGGCGTGAACCGGTTGGCTAAACGTCGGTCCGGGAGTAAGATGACGCTACAGGTGCTTGTTGCACCGGGCGGACTGGAGAGCGCCGTATCCATGCAAGAAGTCGCGTGCACCGCGGTCACGTTTTCGGCGGGAAGCAGCCAGTGCGGCGTGGCGTCTCGCCGGATATCGCGTGGTTGCACACGTCGACGCAAACAACCGGAGCGCAATAGATCGATCTCGCCATCGACGCTGGATTGTATCAAAGCAGCCCACAGCTACCAGATGCGGCTTTTGTCATCACGTTTTAGTTGGAACTTACAACTCCGGATGCAGAGTCGATACTAATCAGGCTAACTCACCTCGTCGCCGGGCTTTCGTTAACTTGCATAGCTGGGTGGGGTGTTGTTTTGTCCGACGTGTCCATGGGGCGTCACGATTACGCGGCCGCCAGCTGTATGAGGCCGCCGCCCTGAAAGGGAGTATGATCGCTTGCCAGACATGCGCGTCGCCATCGTCGTTGCAACGGTCGGTCGGCCTGAGGAGAGCTCGCATCTACTGGACTGCCTCGTTCGGCAATCTCGTCCGCCGTCCGCCATCGTTCTGTCCGTGGAAAGCCAGGCAGACCTGCCGTCGAATCTGCCGGCCGGAACACGCGTCGTGATGGGCCCGAGAGGGCTTGCCATGCAACGCAATCGCGGACTTGAACTCATCATCGACCAAAGCGACGTCATCGTCTTCTTCGATGACGACTACATTCCCACCGTACATGCTGTAAGCGCCACCGCCAGTCTGTTCCGAGACTACAGTGATGTCGTGGGTGCGACCGGCCTCGTTCTCGCGGATGGCGTTCAGACGGGCGGGCTGCGATATCAGCGCGCCTTGGAAATTGTCACCGCTTTCGACAGGCGAACGCCATTCCTACTTAACATCGAAAGTGATCTGCGCACTACATATGGATGCACAATGGCCTTCCGTTCGGCCGCGATCGGTGACACGAGGTTCGATGAGAATCTGCCACTGTATGGCTGGCAGGAGGACGTCGATTTCTCGGCCCGTCTTCGGGCGAAAGGTCGGATCGTCAAGACCAACGCCCTGGCGGGCGTGCATCGCGGCGTCACGGCAGCGCGCAGTTCAGGGGTGAGGCTTGGCTTCTCGCAGATCGTCAATCCGGTCTACCTGGTCCGCAAAGGAACGATGCAACCGGGTCACGCCGCCCGCATCATGATCGGCAACCTTCTGGCAAATCATTTGCGCGCCTTTGTTCCGGAACCGTGGATTGATCGCCGGGGCCGCCTGCGTGGAAACTGGATGGGCCTCAAAGATATCGCCGCCGGCAACATTGATCCGCAGCGCGTGCTGCTGGCCGAGATCCGATAGCCACTCGGACGAGCGTACCTTCAAACCCGGGACCTGTCCAGTTGTCTAATGACCCCTCTGTTCCGACTTGCGAGCAGTCGCAAGCGACGTTCACGACGCGCCGCGTCGCCTATGGCGCGCTTGCCGTCGGGTTTTCCGGCCTGCTCAAGGGAGCGCTTCAGCTTGTAGTCCTGCCGGTGGTGGCGCGCCTCCTCGGGCCGGAGGAGTTCGGACTTTACGCCCTCGCCTTGCCGACGATCGCCTTCCTCCAAATGCTGGCGGACAGCGGTTTGGCCGTATCACTGGCGCGCGAAGCCGACTCCTCGGAAGACGTGTGGTCTACAGCCTTTTGGGCCGTGTGCGGCCTCTGCACCGTATTGGCGGCTTTGGTTTCGGTCTGGTCGTTCGTCCTGGCCGGATTGTCGAACGAGCCGCGGTTGCCGATGGTCATGGTTGTCCTGTCGGGCAGTCTTTTCTTCATAGGCGCAGCTATTCTGCCGAACGCCCGGCTTATGCGCGAAGCGCGCCTGGGTGCCGTTGCCGCCGCGGACCTTATCTCCAACGTTACGGGTGTCGCTGTCGGACTCGCCCTCGCGTTCGGGGGGGCGGGGGTCTGGAGCCTGGTTGCGCAATACCTGAGCGTCTACGGCGTCCGCGCGCTCGTTCTGAATATCGCCTCGCCACGCCGCCCGCGGTTGCGTTTCCGGCTTCAATCCGTGGCCCCGTACCTTGGGATTGGAAGCGTCATGATGGGCATCCGGCTCGCCGACTTCGGAGGGCGGCAGTTGGAGAATGCGCTGATCAGCCGGACCCTTGGCGCACCGCTTCTCGGCGCCTACAGCTTCGGCAATCAGATTGCCCGCTTCATTTGCGAGGCGGTCAGCAATCCGGCCTGGACGAGCTTGTATATCATCGCCCTGCGGCAAGACAGTGACGAGGCGGTGCAGAGCTATTACCGCGTGACGCGGGTGCTCGCTTTGTTGCTGTTCCCTACCACCCTGTTGATCGCGGTCTCGGCGGACCGGCTTGTTCCGATCATGCTCGGTTCAGCCTGGAGCGCCGCCGCCCCAACCGTTTCGATTCTACTGCCCAGCTACGCGGTGGCGGTCATCGGAACGCAGAGCATGGCGCTGCTCTATGCCTATGGCCGCAGCGCCATCAGCTTTTGGATGAGCATCATCGTTTCGGTGGCCCGTGTGCTCGCTATCGCCGCGGCACCTGTGCTCGGGTTGCCCGGGGCGGTGATCTGTATTGGTGTGATTAACGTCATTTGGGGCGTGGCTGGCGTCTTTCTGCCCGCTCGGCTGATTGGGGTGCGGCCGATGGCGGTAGTCCGCCACCTGGCGGGGCCGTTGCTCTGTTCGACCGTAGCCGCCCTGTTGTGCAGGACACTGCTGTCGTCCGGACATCCGGATATCTGGGGGGTCCTGGCGTCAATCACGGTCTCGATGGCCGTGGCAGGCGTGATGCTGGTGATCGTTGACCGGCGACGGGTGGGCGAGGATTTGATCGCGATCAGAATGATGGTGTTCCAGGGGAAGAAATTCGATGCCCCCGTATAACGCGCGGGCAGCCTCGGCACGCTGTTTCGTGCCGAGGCTTCGAGGTGGGCTACGCTCAAAACTTGAATGTCAGCGTCCCGGCGCCAAGCATCGGCGCGTCGCTTGGGTCGGTGTGGCCGAGGGAGGCGGTGTTGACGCCACTGATGCCGGCCATCAAGTGTCCGTTTTCTGTCACCGATCCGACATAGAGCGCCGTATTCGCGCCGGGGTCGTCGAATTGTATCGCGAGTGTATTCGTCCCCGCACTACCCAGCCCGAATGCTCCAGCAATGGAGATGTTTTCCCACTGCCCAAGGTTGTGCGCAGCCGTCACTGTTTGTTCGCCCCCGACCTGCCGTCCGTCCAAAATGAACTTGAATGTTGCGTTTCCGTCAGCCGCGGCCTTGATCGTGAACGCATCGACGGTCTCGGAAAATGTGAGACTGCCCGCGCTGAGCATGGGCGCGTCGTTCGGGTCGCTGTGTCCTGCCGAGGCCGTGTTCACAGCCGTGGTGCCCGCCATGACATTGCCGTCGGCGGTGGCCGACGCGACGTAGAGCGCCGTGTTGGTGCCGGGATTGTCAAACTGCAGGCTGACCGTGTGCGTCCCGGCTGTGTTGAGCCCGAAGTTGCCGGTGAGCGAAACGCTCTGCGTCTGACCCGTGTTGTGCGGAGCGGTCACCGTGTTCAGGCCGCCCACCTGCTTGCCGTCGACGAAGGCGGTGAATGTCGGGCTGCCATCGCCGGAGACTTTGAATACGATTGTGTCAGGCGAACCGGTCGGGCTGCTGACCGTGGTGCTGCCCGTGCTGCTGCCCGTGCTGCTGCCCGTGGTGCTTGGCACGCTCGAAACGCCGCCGCCACTCGCGACCAAAGGCGTTGTGTAGCTCGATGTGGGCAGCATGGTGTTGCCGGAGTAGGTGATCCCGGCGGAGGGGTTGCCGTTGGAGACGAGGCTCGAGCCCGACGTGTAGTCGGTGTTGTTCGTGACCTGGACCGTTTCGACTCCATTGCCGACGAACTGGAAGGCCTGTGATAGCGGATTGTCGATCTGGTTGCCGTTAATCGTGACGCCGCTGATCGCGTAGGCTGAACCTTGCGAGTTGTAGACGGTCACGGCCCCCTGCCCGGTGCCGCTCGGCGCGCCGCCCGCGTTGATCAGCGTGTTTGCGTTGACCGTAACGTTGGCGACGCCCTGGGTATTCCACTCGCTTTCCGCGGCAATGTAGATGCCCGCGTCGCCGGATGTGCCGCCCTGGATGTTGTTGCCGCTGATCTGGATGTTGTCGCCGCCCACCACGGACATGCCGCGGCCCCAGTTGTTGCCGATGACGGTATTGCCTGCCTCGGTGATGTCGTGGACGATGGGGGAACCGACATAGCTGACGATCGAAATTCCGTCGTCCCCGGAATTCAGGATTCGGTTGCCCGTAATAGTGATGTTATTGGAGCCGTCGATCGACGTTATCGAATCGGCCAGCGTATTTTCGACGGTATTGTTCAGCACGCTGCCGTAGCTGCTGTCCTGCGACATGATGCCGCCGCTTGAAGAGCCATTAATCAGAACGTTTTGGATGGTGTAATTTGTGGCCTGATAGGCCAGGACGGCGCATGATTGAGGGTTGCTGAGGCGGGTTGAGCCGGTGCCGTCGATCTGCAGGTTGGAAACGGAAGCGTCGTTGCCTGTCAGCGTGAGCGCCTCCTGCGCACCGTTGAGAGCCTTCAGGATCGAACTCGTTCCGGCACCGTAGAAGGCGACACCGTTGTCGGTCAGCGTCCCAGAGTAAGCGAAAGTACCGGCCGGGACATAGACCGCCAGGCCATTGGCTGCGGCGTAATTAAGGGCGTTCTGAATCGCGGTCGTGTTGTTGGTGACGCCGTCTCCGATCGCGCCATACGATGTTATGGATACATATCCATTAGAATTAGTTGCCATTTACTTACTCACTAGGATAACTATACGAGTCCATTACGGGTCAGGATGCGATCACGCCGAGAGCGGATTGTTCGCTAACCAGTCGCCGGGAGGAACCTGCCTCACATGACAGTAATAATCAACGTTTAAGCGAATTCTGATCAAGAAAAATAATGTCGGATTATTTCTTATTGTGGCTGACGGTAGCAAAAGGTGTATCGATGCTAGCGTATTCGGCGAGTTTCAAGCGCCTATGGAACACCACGCCGGTCTGCAGCCTGCCCGTCTGTACGGCTATCCCGTCGGGCAATATCGGCAATAACGGCATCCTCGGAACCCGCCGTCAAAGGCGCTCAATGCGTCGAACTGTGTGCGCAGCGAAACAACCCTCTCAATCTCGCTGCAAAACATCACCGGCTGCTTGGTCGGCGGTAAACGGAACGCGGCTGCCGGGCCAGACCGACCGGGCGCTTCGGCTGACGGAGCGCTTTGCCGCCTGCTCCGCCGGCACGCGGACCGCCGGGCTGGTGGAACATAAGGTCGAGACCATTCAGCAAGGGTTGACAGCCGTCCTGGCCGGGGATCGCGAGAAGCTTCAGCACGAACCTACCGGCCCATGACGAGCCCGTCAGCCCGCCGACCCGC
Source organism: uncultured Rhodopila sp. (assembly GCF_903915725.1). Taxonomy (GTDB): domain Bacteria; phylum Pseudomonadota; class Alphaproteobacteria; order Acetobacterales; family Acetobacteraceae; genus Rhodopila. The sequence goes on along the minus strand of NZ_CAIWTY010000008.1, from coordinate 28,542 downwards.
CTCGTATCGCGGCGGAGTCAGAGAGCAGGTTCGTAGAGATCGTACGGCCGCCGCCGGGCATTTCCGACGGCCGCTCCGCAGCGAGATCCGGTACAAATTTTGCTTGATTGGGCGCCGGATGGCCGTAGCGCTCGGTGGTCGATGCCCGCCGGTGTCCGAGGATTTTGCCGGCACGTCACTTGCGGTCGAGCAACGACGAGATACGATAGTCCCATGAAATCGCGCGCTATTTCGTTTTGTGTCCGCTCCCGGAATGGCCGCTCCCGTGACAGGTGGACTGGGGGTCGTGGGTTCGAACCCCGCCGCACCGACCAGCCGTGAATGCGCAACCATCCCCGCCCGTAACGCTTGATTCCCGTCAACGACGTACCATCACTGGTATGTTTGCATCATGCCAGCCTCGCACATGATATCGTCAGCCTGGCTGCACGCGGAAAGCGCGGTCCAGGGAGCATCCGCTATGACCGGGAAGATCCATGACTTCATCACGAAGCACTTCGTTGCAGACGTGCCCGATGCGCTTTCGGCCTGCCTCGATTGTGGATTCGTGCAGTGCTCGAACGAAAAATGGGAATCCTGCCCTAATCGGTTGGCGCGCGAAGCGGGATTGCGAGCCATGCGGGCGATCGTTCCGGCAACGCCTGCCGCCTCGGCTGCCAATCCCGAATCGGACGTCTCACCGAACTACCCGTCCCCGGACCCGACCCCGGCCTGATAAATTCGTCGGCCGCGTCTGGCCGGCAGTCCGCCCCTCAGCGTCATGCAATTGAAATGATCACGGACCCCGGGTATCACGCGCCGTTAGCCTAAAGATGAATGGTAATACTCAGAAAGGCGCGCCGCTCTATCGGCGGACCGGCCGACACCAGCATGTGCGATGTATTGAATTGCAGCAGCGACAGCGCGACGGTGATGTTATCCGTCAGGCGGTAGCCGGCACGCGCGTCGGCCAGCAGGTAGTTGCCGACGACAATGGGCTGCAACGTAACGTCGTCCGGATTGGCGCGATAGTCCATGAACCATGACTGCCAGCGGCTTTGCAGGTCGAACTCCCACTTGCCGGCCGCATAGCCGCCGCCGATGACGATCGCATGCGTCGGCGTGCCCTGATGGAAGTTCTGCGGGCTGTAGATGCCGGTCTGATTGATCGCGAGATGGTCCCGGATCGTGATGAAGGAGTAGCTCGCATTCCATCGCCAACCGGCCGCGTTGTGACCGCGCAAGCCGATCTCGGTCCCGATGGCGGAGCTGTACCCGGCGTTCTGCGCGACCGCGCGCTGCTCCTCGACACCGTCCAGCACGGCGCCATCGCCGACGGCGGTGGTTTCGTAGGGATTGATCAGGATGTTGTTCGTCCGCTGCGCCCAGACCGCGGTGCGCAAGGTCGAATGCAGCACCGGGATGGAGCGGTCCCAGTCCACCTCCAGGTTATTGATGATCGCGGCGCTAACGCCCGGATTGCCGAGGAACAGGTAGCCCTGGCCGTCCGGCCCGGGAGGCTGCCGATCCTGCAACCCCAGGTCGTAGATGCTGGGAAGCTGCAGGCCGCGCGCCGCCAGGAAACGCAGCGTGTCCTGGTCGCTCACTTTCCAGACCAGTCCGGTATTGAAACTGGGCTGGTTGATCGTTCGGTCGTTATAGGCCGAGGACGAATAGCCAACGACCGGAACAAGGTAGCCGGTCTGGTTGAGCGCGAAGTGATCGAACCGGACGGCGTTGGTCAGCGACACCGACGGGGTGATCTGCCAGTCCCACATCGTGCTGGCGGAAGACACCTGATAGCCAACCTTCCCGGCCAGCGCCGCGGCCGAGGAAGCGGCATTGTTGCGGTAGTCCAGGCCGAAACGAACCGTGTTGGCGGCGTTCAGCTTGACCAGATCGTTCGCCTGCACGACGTAGACGGTGTCGTTGATATTCTCCCACTCGCTGGCGCCGTTGTAGACGTACAACAGTTCGTTTCTGTAGACGCTCAGCCCGAGCAAGCCGATGGAGGTGTCGGCCGAGGCGCCCACGCGCGCCCAGTTGGTGCGCTCGTAATCGGTGCCGTAATAGGGCGAAGACGTCGCCTCCCAGATGCGCGTGTCCACCGCCGCGCCGAAGGCGTAGACCTGCACATTGGATGATGCCTGGCCCCTGGCATCGAAACTGATCGCCTCGCGGCCGGGCGCCGATCGGTAGGGCACGTCGTCCGGCGCCACCCCGGCGCCCTTGAATTCCTGCGCCTGGAAACCGTCCGCGGCCAGGCGGATGCCGCCGACATCGGCTATCTGCCCCGTGGCCGCAGCCGACAACGAGATATAGTGCTGCGTGCCGCCGCGCAGGGTGGCCGTGTTCAGGCTGTCGCGCGAGGGATCGTAGGTGATGATGTTGATCACGCCCGAGACGGCGTTGAAGCCGTACAACGCGGTATTGGGACCTTTGATGATCTCGATCTGGCGGATTTCGTCGAGCTGGACCGGGATCGTGTACCACTGCGTGCGGCCGAGGTCGTCGAGATACACCTGCTGCCCGTTCAGCAGCACCAGCAGCCGCGGGTTGCTGGTCTCGTTGTAGCCTCGGATGCCGACATCGGCCGCGGCGTAGCCGTAGCGGCGCACGTCCACGCCGGCGACGAACTGCAGGATATCCGGAATGTTGTCCGAACCAGACCGGCGGATGTCGTCGGCGGTGATGATCTCCATGTTCGCCGGCACGTCGGACATGCGCTGCGGCTTGCCGGTGGCCGACGTGGTCACCGGCTCCCCGAACAATTGCTCGAAGCCGCTGTAATCGACGGATTGCGCACGCCCCGCCCCGGGCGCCAGGCAGACGAGGCCCGCCAGTGGCAGACAACAGCGCATGACCCTGCGCATGCTACTTTTCCCTCACCAGCATACGGAAGGCTTGCAGGAAGCGAACGCCGCTGCGTTCGGCCGCGCCGCGGTCGATGATGATCTGCACCGTCGGCTCGCTGGAGAAACCCACCACACAGGCGCCGACCTGGACGCAGCTGATATCGGCGGAGATCGTCGGCACGTGCAGGCGCTGCGCGGCGGCGGCAACGAGATCGATATTCGCCGACAGCCCACCGGTCACATACAGCGCCTGGATGCCAATCACCTCGGCAACCTGGCCGATCGGCACAAGCCGCGACCGGAGCCGGACGCGGCCGGTGGGCATGTCATCGCCGATAACCGCCTGGATCAGTTCGGCTTCCCGGCGGGAGGCCGGATTGGTGGGGGAGAACACCACGCCCACGATTGCCGGCCCGCTCATTCCATCACCGACAAAACCCAGGGTGCGGCCAAGGATTTGCCCGTCCTTGGCGCTGAACTCCGCCGCGACCGCCCCGGGGGGCGGAATAACGAGGATCGCCGCGGTCGCCGAGGCGAGCATGAAGGCCAAGAACCGTCGCCCGAACCCGTGCGCGACCATGCGGCCGGCCGGCGGAGTGGTGGTGCGAGTTCGGGCGCGCCGGGAGACGCGGATTAGCCGGGAGCCGGGCACGGGCTGTCCTTAGAAGGTTGACCGTGCCGTTGCGTGTAGCCCGCAAAGTCCTAACGAGAGGTTAACGCGCTGAAGAAAACGTCCCGAATAGTATCCGCAATATTCTTGTCCGAAGACGCCGCGGTGTGCCCGCGGTCAACACTTTATTAACCTTGCCACCGCATAACTGGCCCCGGTCAAGCCAAGGAGCCGGCGCAGCGATGCCGCAGGACAGTAACGTTGCCGTTCGCGGCAAGGGAGATGCGCGCAGCCGGCGCAAACGATGGCGCGTGGCCCTCCTCCGGCCGATCGGCGTGGTCAAACTGTCAAACTGGCCGTTCGCGCTCAAGATGGCGTTCTGCCCGTTGCTGGCCGCGGTCGCGCTGATCGGCATGGGGCTGCATGGAATCATGGCTGCGGACGACCAGGCAGCACTGATCCGAACGGTGATCCGCGACGACCTTGCCACCGCCATGGAGCTGTCGGCCAGCGCCACCGAACTCCAGGAAATCAATAGCAGCCTCTACCGGCTGACCACCTTGCAGGCCAGCCGTTCCTCCAATCTGGACGTCAAGAACGGCATCGATGGCCTCGTCGCCCGCACCGCGGCGCTGGCGGAAGCGCTGGGCACGCGGGGCGCCGCTGCCGCTGGAGCCGATCGCGCGGAGCTTTTGGATGTTGCTGCCAAGGTGCGTATGTATCGCGACGCCATCGATGTGTTCGGCTCCATGCTGGAAATCGACTTCGACAGCGCAGTCGAGTTCTTCCGGCCGTTCGACAGGAATGCCTCTGAGGTTCTCGGCCTGATCAACGCGATCACCGATCGGTCGATCCACGAAGCCAACAGCCGCGCCCGGACTTCGGCCCTGATCGCCGAACGCATCCGCCACGCGCTGGTGGCGGCATCCGCCGGCGCGATACTTGTGCTGTTCGGTGTTGCCTCGTTGCTGACGCGCGCCACCGTCCGCTCGGTCAGGCGGATCGCCGCGGCAACCGAAAATGTCGCCCGCGGCGGCGCGCAGGTCGATATCGAGGCGCTGGCGCGCGGCGATGAACTGGGCACCATCGTACGATCGCTGGCGGTGTTTCAGGCCAACGTGTCGCAGATCGCCTTCCTCGCACACCACGACCCGCTGACCCGGCTGCCCAACCGCATCCTGTTCCACGACCGCATCCAGCAGGCCCTGGCGCGGGTGGACCGCGGCCACGGGTTTGCGGTGCTATGCCTCGATCTCGACCGCTTCAAGATGGTGAACGACACGCTCGGCCATCCCATCGGTGACGTGCTGCTGCGGCAGGTCGCCGAGCGCCTGCAAGCCTGCGTGCGGGAAGGCGATTCGGTCGCACGCCTTGGCGGTGACGAATTCGCCGTCATCCTGCTGAACCTGGACGACCCGGCCGCCGTCGATGCCCTGGCGACCCGAATCATCGAGGTGGTGAGCACCGGCTACGAGGTCGAAGGCCACCAGATCAGTATCGGCACCAGCATCGGCATGGCGCTGTCTCCCGCCGACGGCACCGCCCCGTATGAACTGCTGAAGAAGGCCGATACGGCGCTGTACGGCGCCAAGGCAAACGGCCGCGGTACCGCCTGCTTCTATGAAGACGCGATGAACGCAGCGCTGCAATCCCGCCGCGAATTGGAGATCGGCCTGCGCCAGGCATTGGCACAGGATGAGTTCCAGATGAACTATCAGCCTTTGGTAGATGCCCGTTCCCACCATGTATGCGGCTTCGAGGCGCTGATCCGCTGGCACCACCCCGAGAAAGGCGTCATTCCCCCCGACGCGTTCATTCCGATTGCCGAGTCTACAGGGCTTATCATGCCAATCGGCGAATGGGTGCTGCGGCGGTCATGTCTGGATGCGGCTTCCTGGCCTGGCGATATCAAGCTCGCTGTCAATCTCTCGCCCTCGCAATTCAAGGATCGGCATTTGGTGCGCAACGTCCGCGCCGCGCTCGCCGTCAGCGGACTGGCGCCGCAGCGGCTGGAACTGGAGATCACGGAGTCCGTCCTGCTGACGGACAGCAACGTGACCCTGGCGATTCTGCACGAAATCAAAGCCCTGGGCGTGCATATCTCCATGGATGACTTCGGGACCGGGTATTCGTCGTTGAGCTACCTGCGCAGCTTCCCGTTCGACAAGGTCAAGATCGACCGCAGCTTCATCAAGGATCTGCCGAACGACAGGAACGCGATGGCCATCGTGCGCGCCATTGTCGGGCTGAGCACGACGTTCGGGATGTCCGTCACCGCCGAGGGTGTGGAAACCGACGAGCAGGCTGTGCAATTGGCCCTGGAGGAGTGCGATCAGCTTCAGGGGTTCCTGTTCAGCAAGCCTATACCGGCCGCGGGGGTTCACGAGCTTATCGAAACGCTGTCGCCGATCGCGGCCCGATAGTCGTAGCGCCATCCGGCACGGATGAGCCGGCAGATTTTGCCCCGGCGGCATTATCTGCCGGGATGACGGTGGCGAATTGTGTGGAAAAACAAATATATGAGCTTGGCATCGGCGTTGCTTTGCTGTGGCATGGACCCTCAACCAGGGAGATGAAGATGTCGATCAACGGCATTTCGGGGCTGAGCGTGGCCAACTATGCAGCGCAGACCCGGACTTATGCCTCCGGACAAGCACCGGCGGACCCGTCCGCGGCCACATCGCCGCCATGTGCGGCTGCGGCGGCATCACCGCCGGGTGCGGCCACCGACTCGGCCACGGGAGTGGGCACGGTCGGAGCGCTGTCTCCCTCGGTGCTTGCCGCGCTGATGGGACAGAATGTCAACCTGACCGCCGGGTCGTTTGCCGGGGGTTGACGCGGCCCCTTCAACAGCGTTGCGAGGCACGCACCTTCGCGCAGAGGCTTTTCCAGGCGGCCCCGGCGGGGCCGCAGCACCGGCCAGGTGAGCCACTTTCAGCCCGCTGCTGGCTGGCCACCAGCGCACACCTCCATCGGAAGCGCGCGACCATGTCGGGGTCTGTGCTGACATCCGCAGGCGCGATCATCGTACTCTGGCTAATGTCTCGCCTGGCAACCGAAATTTTGTTTTAAGGTAAAAATCGGTTTGCAATCGGTTTAGGATCTCGTTACAGTACGAAGCATAAAGGGTGGAGACGCCACGCCATGACGACCCTGAAGACGATGGTTGCCGCAGCGATCATCGCCGTTATTTCGATGCTTGCTTCCGCCTCGGCAATGGCCGGCCCAAGTCCTATCCCTGGTGCGCTGGCCGACGTTTATTGGTCCTATTCCTGCGGCGCTTCGCTCACTGCCCCGCAATCCGGCGATGCCGTAAGCGGCTCGACTCCGGGCGGAGGGTCCTGCACCAATGCCAGCGGCTCGGCAGCCTCGGCAACGGCCAGCCCGACCCCATCGGCATCAGTCTTTGCCGCCGGTGTCGGTCAGGCATCCTTCAACTACGGGGTTATCTCCCAATCCGAAGCCTACGTGCTTTATCAATGGGAGATCCTCGGTCCGGCCGGCACGGTCGTTACTGTTAACGTCAATGGCATTGATACCGCGTCCGCAACCGGCAACTATGGCATAGGAGCCGCGATTACCTCGCTCTTTAACGATGGGTTGATACTTGGCAGCGTGTGCGCCACGGCGAACGGACCTTGCGACGCGCGTCCTTCTTCGGTCGCCTACAATGTGAACGTCCAGGTTCTCGCCAATACCGTCTACCTCGCGAGTGTTGGCGCAACCGCCTACGCCATATCCGACGGCACCACGGGCGCCGCGGGCGTCGCGGCAGCCTTCGCCGATCCTGTCTTCAGTATCGTGACCGGCAGCGTGCCGGATCCGCAGGACTATAGTCTGATATTCAGCGAGAATATTACGAACGTCGAGGCGCCCGAACCCGGTGGTCTCGCGTTGTTCGCCGTGGCGCTTGCAGGACTGGGCACACTCGGCAGGCGCGGCGTGGCTGCGAACCGGCGTGTCGCCGCGAACGGACTCTAAATACCCGTCAGATCTTTGCGCAGGAACAGCTTCGCGTGCCCCGGCGGATAGTCGTCCAGTCGTCCGAACATCGCATAGCCGCGTTTCGCGTAGAACCCCGGCGCCTGATAGGTGAACGTTTCGACCGTGGCGGCACTGGCGCCCCGCTCCAGTGCCAGCGCCTCCGCCGCGTCCATCAGCCGCGAGCCATGCCGTCGGCCGCGCACCGTTTCGCTCACCCAGAGAAAATTGATGTGCAGCCAGCCGCCCCAGATATAGCCGAGCAACCCGCCGAGCCATTCGCCGCGAGGGCTCTTCAGGAAGAAACCGACCGGATGCCAGTCGCTGGCGCCGGTGCGGGCAACGCCGAAGCTGATCACATTCTCCCTGACCAGCCGGGCCAATTCCTCGCTTGGCAGCGGATCGAAGACGATCTTCAGGTCTGACATGCGGTCCCCCTGGCACCGCGCCGGCAGCCCGCGCGATAAGGAGACGGTATCAGAACCGGCTCCGGGCGGGTATCCCGGTCCCGTCCTCGCGGGGATTGTTATTGGGCAAATCCCGTTCCGGTTGCTAGTCCGGCTGCGAGGGACAAGCAATGTCTGCAATCAAGGCCACGAACCGCCAGGTGAAACCGGCAGCATTGGCTGCGGCTGCGATCTGTCTGGCGGCTTTTCATGCCCTCGCGCAGCCGGCGCAGGGGCCTGTCGTCACCAGTCCGTATCGGACGGTCAACCTGAACTATGTTTATGCCGCTGATCTCGGCTTCGGCGGATACTCGCTGTCGGGGCTGACGGCGAGCGTTTACACCCTGCCGCTCGGCTACACGCTGCCTGATACTTTCGCTGATGCCTGGAAACTGCGGCTGATGCTGCCGGTTCAGGGCGGCTTCTACAACTTCAACGCCACCGATGTGGACGGCCGCCGCATCTCGCTCTCCCAGCAGTCGCTGTCACTGGTGCCGGGCGCCGAACTTCAGATCCCCCTCGGCCCGCGCTCCGTGCTCAAGCCCTTCGCCCAGTTCGGCATCTCGCAAGGCTTCGGCCAGGGCATCGGCAATCCGTATTCCTGGATCTACCTGACCGGTGTGCGCACCCTGACCCAATGGCACGATGGCGAGACCACCTTCTCGCTCGGCAACGCCGTGGTGTTTGCCGGGGACAACACGATCGGACCCGGCTTCAACGAACATTACGTTTCGCTGCAAATCGGTGGCGAAATTCGCCATCCGCTCGGCTTCGCCGTCGGCCGCATCACGCCGGACATCGGGCTTTACGTCGTGGAGTACTACTATCCGTCGCCGTTGCAGTTCCAGCGGTTCCTCAAGCCGGCGCTGGACGTTTCCGACCAGTTCGAGATCGGCTTCAACATCGGCTCGGCGAAGCCATTTGAACTGCTGGGATGGTCCAATCCGCGCATCGGCGTCGGCTATGTGTTCGGCGGCGGGCTGGATGTGTGGCACGTCAATTTCGGCTTCCAGTTCTGACCCGGCCGAACACGTCAGCGCGTGCAGCGGTATGCGTGTCTGGCATCCACCTGCGACCGCACTACCTGTCGGCTTCAACGCAACGGCGGGAAGGAGATCGCGGTGAGTGCAACGCAAACAGGCAGCAAGCCATTCCTGAGCGACGTGCAGACGTTGCGCGACCGCGCGCGGCAAAATCTGTCCGAAGGGGTCGTGACAAAAAGCTACCTCGGCGACGTCAACAAGACGATCGAAATCCTGCAATCAGTGCTGGCCACCGAAATCGTCTGCGTGCTGCGGTACACCATGCATGCCATCACGGCGACGGGCATTTCCAGCGAGGCGATCAAGGCCGAATTCGCCGAGCATGCCAAGGAGGAACAGGAGCATATGATGGCGGTCGCCGAGCGCATCGACCAGCTCGGCGGCACACCGAATTTCAACCCGGAGGGCCTGGCGACCCGCTCCGCCTCGCAATACGCCGAGGGTGAGAACCTGGTCGATATGATCAAGGAAAACCTGATCGCCGAACGCATCGCGGTGGACCATTATCGTGAGTTGATACGCTACTTCGGTGATGACGACCCGGCGACGCGGGTGATGCTGCAGGGGATACTGTCGGTCGAGGAAGAACACGCAACCGACATGCTGGATCTGCTGGAGGCCCACCAGGGGAGCTGAGAGCAGCGCGGCCGGGAACCTGCCCTCGGATGCATCCGGAGGAAAACAGCCTCGATTAACCGGTTGTTAAAGTCCGTGGTCCATAGTCTCCGGCCGCGGGTTCACGTCAGAACCCGCCTGTCAGACCGGAGCCACCCCGCCGATGAATGCCCACCCGGATCCGCATGTGGCGGCCAAGCGGCAAATCCTGGTGGGCCTTTCAGGTGCGTTGGCCGCGCTGTCCGAACGGATGCGTTCGCAGCAGGATGCAGCGGTCAAGATCACACTGCTGGCCGTTCGCGCGGAGTCGATCGCCGAACGGTCATGGGAACTCAGTCACGCGACCGGCGAGCACTTCCGCCGCCAAAGCGAGCCTCTGATCCGTGACATCAAGGCGTTCGCGGCCGATGTTGCCAATGCCGCAAAGCGTGCCGGAGACGAAGCGCTGCTCGGCAGGGAGGTCGCCAACGCCATCGCCGCCCATTCGCAGGATATCGCGGAACTGGCTGAGGACATCGATATCCTGCCCGACGCCGCCGCGGTCAGGGCCCGTCTGCGGCCGCTGTCCGAGACCCTGGCCGTGCTGCCCGAACGCCTCAAGGCGAACGCGGCGACGGTCCGGTCGGTCAACGCACTCTCGACGGTCGCCTCCGGACTGGCTGAGCGCAGCGACGTCCTGGGTGGAGGAGGCCTTGCCGCCAGCCAGGAGGCGGTGGCGCTATCCCGCGACTTGCGCCAGTTCGCTGAAGAGGCGACGGCGATATCGCTGGAGATGACGCGCGGCTCGGCGATGGCCGTCAAGGCGATCGATGAGATGGCCGAAAAGACGGTCGGGCTGTCGCTCGGCCAGCCGGTATCGGACAAGCCGATGTCGGCGGATGCGAAAATGGCGGCCCTGGTCCGGGCCGCGCCCCAGATCGACGAGGTCTGGGTCAAGGCCGCGGCGAAGCGCGACCCGGCCAGGATCCCCGGATCCACGGTGTGGGGGGCCGCGGCAAAAAAGTAAGTCCAACCCCGGCGCCAGCGAACCCTAATACCACAGCCTACCTGGCATCACACTCCTGGTTCATCGGCCGCGGGCCATGACGATGGGCTGGCGGCCCCTATTCAATCGCGGAGGAAGACTTCGCCAACTCCCGCAGCACGAACTTCTGAATCTTACCCGTGGATGTCTTCGGAATCTCCCGGAACACGAACGTCTTCGGCACCTTGAACCGCGCCATGTGCTCGCGGCAGAAGTCGCGCAGTTCATCCGCCGTGGCGGTCGCGCCGACCTTCAGCTCGATGAAGGCGCAGGGGGTCTCGCCCCATTTGTCGTCGGGCTGAGCCACCACCGCCGCGCTCAGCACCGCCGGATGGCGATACAGCGTGTCCTCGACCTCGATCGACGAGATATTCTCACCGCCGGAGATGATGATGTCCTTCGACCGGTCGCGGATCTTGGCATACCCGTCCGGCTGCATAACCGCGAGGTCGCCGGAGTGGAACCAACCGCCCGCGAACGCCTGGTCAGTGGCGGACGGGTTCTTCAGGTAGCCCTTCATGGTGGTGTTGCCGCGGAACATGATCTCGCCCATGGTCTCGCCATCCCACGGCACGGACTTCATGGTGTCCGGATCGAGTACCGCCATCGCCTCCTGCAACGGCGTGCGGACGCCCTGCCGCCCGTTGCGTTCGGCGCGGCGATCAATCGGCATGAAGGCCCAGGATTCGTGCTTGGCGCAGACGCTGGCCGGCCCGTACACCTCGGTCAACCCGTACACATGGGTCAGTTCAATCCCCATCTGATCGGCGCCTTCGATGATCGCCGCGGGGGGCGCCGCGCCGGCCACCTGACCGGCGATGCGGTGGGTGATCTCCTCGCGTTGCTCCTTCGGCGCATTGATCAGCATGGCGTAGATGATCGGCGCCCCGCACATATGCGTCACTTCATGGTCACGGATGGCGTCCAGCACCGATTTCGCATCGATCCGCCGCAGGCAGACATTGATCCCGGCCCGCTCCGCCACGGTCCAGGCGAAACACCAGCCGTTGCAGTGAAATAACGGCAGCGTCCACAGATACACCGGGTGGAGCTGCATCCCCCAGTTCAGGATGTTGTTGAGCGCGTTCAGGCAGGCGCCGCGATGGTGGAACACCACACCCTTGGGGTCGCCGGTGGTGCCGGACGTATAGTTAAGCGCGATGGCGTCCCACTCGTCCGCCGGATTCTGCCAGGGGTAGTCCGGATTGCCACCCGCCAGGAACGCTTCGTAGGTCGTCTCGCCCAGCAGCTTGCCGCCGGCATAGGCGGGATCGTCGATGTCGATCACCAGCGGCTTCGTCTCCAGCAGCGCCAGCGCCTCCTCGACAACCGGGGAGAACTCACGGTCGGTTATCAGCGCCTTCGCCTCGCCGTGCTTCAGCATGAACGCGATGGTCGGGGCGTCGAGGCGGGTGTTGAGCGTGTTCAATACCGCGCCGCACATCGGGATGCCGAACGCCGCTTCGACCATCGGCGGGGTATTCGGCGCCATCACCGCAACGGTGTCGTTCTTGCCGATACCGCGTTGCGACAAGGCCGAGGCCAGGCGGCGGCAGCGCGCGTAGGTCTGCTTCCAGGTGTAACGCTCGTCGCCGTGGATGATGGACAGCTTATCAGGGTAGACATACGCCGCCCGCTCGATGAAGGTCAGCGGCGTCAGAGGCGCATAGTTCGCCTGGTTCTTCGGCAGTTGGTCGTACGGGCTGGTCATTGCGGCGTCTCCCCCCTGGCACGCGCTCCGGCGCGCCTGATGAAGCCGCGTTCATAATCCGCCGCGGGGGCGGTCGCAATCGGCCGGCGCGTTTTGACTATGCCGGTGGAACAGCCTTGCGCTTTCGGACGGGTTTCGGGACCGAAAGCTGCAGTTCCGCTTCCGCCGCAGGTTCCTTCCGGTCGAAAAACCCTGCCAGGCCGGCATCGGCATCCCCGAGCGAAAACGCTTCGGGGTCGAACGCATCGCCGAGCCACTCCTGCATCTCCTCGTGGCGCGGATTCGCCGTATCGGCCAGGATGGGCAGCAGTTCCGCATAACCCCACGGGCCGCCGCAATCCTCCGGCGGACAGTTGCGCTTGCCGCCGATACAGGCTGGAAAGGCTTTCGCTGTATGGGCGGGGGGCGCCTTTTCGATCAGGATGTCGTGCTCCCAATCATCGCCGAAGTCGTATGTGTAGGTGAATCGCGTGACCCCGTTCCTGACCAGGGTGTTCAGCGTCAACCGGCGCTCGCTGGCGACATCGTCCATCATCGACGGGTCGCCGTATTGCTCGCCGTTGATTTCGAAGGCGTGCAGGTGGCTGTCATGCCATCCCATCGCCGCCTGAATTGCCAGGTGCAGGTCGGACAGGGTCATGCGGCCGGGCATCAGGACGCGGCGCCATACCGGCGGCTTGATGTGGCGCAACGTTATTTTCAGGCAGAGCACATCCCGCGCCGCACCCTGCTTCTTCGCGGCAGCCTTGGCCAATCCGGTCTCCTGCGGCTTGTCCCAGTCCGGCCCCAATGTGCGGGTTTGTTGCGGCGGCAGCAAGAGGGGGTGTCAGCCGATTGTTCCGGCCTCCAGCAGGGCGGCGAGCTCGGCTTCATGTTCGTACCCCGGCATCAGCCGCTCCAGCACCGCATCGCGCGCAGCCGCCGGGTGGAAATAGATTTCGCTGTCGCCATCTGGCAGGTTGGCGAGCAGGCGGCGAATTCGTTCGGTGGTCATATGGCCGCTCCAGGCCAGGCCGAAGCAGTGATCGTTGGTTGCGACCCCGGCGGCGCGCGCCTGGCGGCGGAGGATTCTGGTCCAATGATACAGCACCGCATCGCCGATGCCGGCGCTTGTCCCGCAGCGGGCGAGGACGGCGGGCGGTTCGGCGGGGATGCGGATGCGGTCCAGCCCGTAGTCGCGGCCGATGCGCAGCAGCATGGCTCCCACGGTCGGGTGGAGATGCATGTGCTTGTGGGCGTTGGCATGGTCGAGCCTCAGGCCGGTGGCGGCGAAGGCCGCGAACTGCGCGCGGATCTCGGCTTCCAGCTGGCGGCGGATGCCCGGGCGGAAGAAATAATCGATGCCGAGCCGGAGTTGATCGGACGGGAACGTGCCGCTTGCGTCCACCAGCCCGGGGATCGCCTCGGGCGCCAGGATGGCCGGCCCTTCGATGACCACCAAATGCAGGCCGACACGCAGCGAGGGGGTAGCGCGTGCGCGGCGGACGGCGTCGGCAGCCTCGGGGGCGGCGACCATCAGGCTGGTGGCCTGCAGGAAGCCGTCGCGGTGGGCACGCTCGATGCCTTCGTTGACGGATTCGGTAAGGCCGAAATCGTCGGCGGAGAAGGTGACGGTTTTCATGCGGGCTTGCTGCCGGATGCGGCGGCGTTCGTCCAGTCGCCTGCCAGTCATCACCTTTGGAAATCGACCGGCCGGGTGGCCGAAATAAAAACAATTTGAAACACAGATTTTCAACGATTAAGGGCACCGATTACACCGAACAGTCGAATGCCCCGGGCGGGATTGCCCAGGCTTGTTGTCGAGATTTCGGTGAAATCCGTGCCCATAATCGGTGGAAATCCGTGTTACATCTTCTTTTTGCCGCCGCGACACCGGCGGCTGTATTTTCCCCGGGAAGCGCCGGCATTTGCTCCCCCCGCCCTACTCCGCCGCCGACATCGCGCCGATCAGATCGGCCCGGTGCCGGGGCAGCAGGAAATGGATCGCCAGCGTCGCGACCACATAGGCCGCAGCGCCGATAAAAAACAGCAGCGTGTAATTGTTATGCGTCGCATCGAGCAGCCGCCCGACGAAAATCGCCGAAAATCCGCTCAATACCGAACTGATCGACCCGCCCAGGCCAACCGCCCCGGCGACCGCGGCTTTTGGCATCGTGTCCGAAACCATCGTAAACAGGTTCGCCGAAAATCCCTGATGCGCCGCCATCGCCAAGCCGATGAGCAGGACCGAAACCCAGATGGAATCGGCGTCCGGCGCCATGAATACCGGCACCGTGCATAACGCACAGCCCAGCAGCGCCAGCTTGCGGGAGGTGAAAACCCCTACCCCGGACTTGATCAACCGCCCCGACACCCAGCCGCCGAAGATCGAGCCAACATCCGTCATCAGGTAGATGACCACCAGCGGCAGCCCCAGCGCCATCAGGTTGACGTGGAATTTCGAGAACAGGAAGCTCGGCACCCAGTTGTTGTAGAACCACCAAACCGGATTGGTCAGCACGGCACCGATGATATATGTCCAGGTCCCCGGGTATCGCAGCAACCGGGACCACGGTATCGGCTTGGCCGGCACGTCCTGATCGCTGTGGATATACGCCAGTTCGCCCGCCGAAACCCGAGGATGTTCTTCCGGCGCGCGATACATCGTCCACCAGAACGCGACCCAAATGAATCCGACAATGCCGGTGACGTAGAATGCCGCCTGCCATCCCCACAGTGAAGTAACGAGCGCCGCGATCAGCGGCGCCATCAAACCACCGACATTGCTGCCGGAGTTGAAAATTCCCGTGGCAAGGGCCCGGTCCCGCACCGGGAACCATGTGGCAACGGATTTGATGCAGGTCGGGAAATTTCCGCCCTCCCCCAGCCCCAGCGCGATCCGCGCGAAGATGAATCCAGTGACCCCGGTGACCAGGCCGTGAGCGGCCGAGGCCGCGCACCAGATCATCGCCGCAACAGCGAGGCCGACCCGGACGCCGACCTTGTCGGTGAACGCGCCCATGCTGGCGTACCCGGCGGCATAGGCCATGCTGAAGGCGAACACGATCTGCCCGTACTCGGTTTCGTTGAAATGCAGATCGCCCTGGATCGTCGGCTTCAGCACCCCGAGCAGATTGCGATCCATGTAGTTGATCGTCGTAATGACGAACAGCAGGCCGATGATCGTCCAGCGATAATGCCCGGCCGGCGCCATAACCGCGCCGCCGGCGGGCGCCGTTTTCGTTTGCAACATGGTGTCCTCCCAAGCGGCGCCCTGTGCCGGGCCTGGTGCGACCCTGCACGCCCTGGCCTGCGCTGGCAAGCGGGAGGACTATCGCAATGTGCGGAAGAACGCCGCCACCTCCGCTGCCAGCGCCTCGGGCTGTTCCATCGCGGCGAAATGACCGCCGCGCTGCATGACCGTCCACCGCCGGATATCGGTATACATCCGTTCCGCAATGGACCGGGGCGGACGGATGATCTCTTTCGGAAATTCGCAATACCCCGTCGGCACATCTACCGTTGCGCCGCGCGGGATCGGCCATCCGCCGTGCATCCGGGCATAGTAAGGCCAGAACGACGAACCGATGGCGCCGGTGAACCAGTATAATGAAATGTTCGCCAGCAGGCGGTCTCGGCTGACGGCGGTTTCAGGGTCGCCGCCGCAGTCGGTCCAGGTCCGGAACTTCTCCGCGATCCAGGCGGCGAGGCCCGCGGGCGAATCCGTCAGTCCATAGGCCAGGGTTTGCGGCTTGGTGCCCTGGATCCACTGGTAGCCGGTTTCCTCTTTCAGCCACTCGGCGAGGTCAGCGAAATAGCGCTGTTCCGCCTCGGTCGCTTCGGCCGGTGGCGAGCCGTCGCGGCGGACCGTCAGCAGGTTGATGTGAATGCCGATGACCTGTTCGGCCCGGGCGTGGCCGAGGCGAGAGGCGATGAAGGCGCCGTAATCGCCGCCCTGCGCGCCGTAGCGATGATACCCGAGCACATCCGTCATCAGCGTGGAAAAGCGCTCGGCGATCTCCTCGATGTTGAACCGTTTCTGCCCCGGCTTGAAGGACAGGCCGTAGCCGGGCAGCGAAGGCGCCACCACGGTGAACGCATCGGCCGGATCGCCGCCGAAACGGGCAGGATCGGTCAGGCGCGGGATGATGTCGAGGAACTCGAACACCGACCCCGGCCAGCCATGCATCAACAGCAGCGGCATCGGCGACGGCCCCTGCCCTGGCACGTGGAGGTAGTGCAGATCGACGTGCGGCAACGAGACTCTGAACTGCGGGAAGGCGTTCAGGCGGGCTTCCTGTGCCCGCCAGTCGAACCGGTTTTGCCAGTAGGAGACAAGCGATTTCATGTAATCCAGATCGGTGCCATAGGCCCATCGCGCGTCCGGCGCCTGGTCGGGAAAGCGCGTCAGTGCCAGCCGTGCCCGCAAATCCGCCAGATGCTGTTCCGGAACGGAGAGAGTAAACTGCGTTGGCGTCATTCTCGTTTCCCCCTTTGTTGTGGCCCGGCTTACCAGCATAGGCGGAAACTTAACCGAGCCGGCGGGGACCGTCCATTTGTGTCATGGCCGGGCTTGGCCCGGCTATCCGCGACGTTGCGTCGACAACCAGCGCAAGTCGTAGATGGCCGAAATGAATCCGGCCATGACACGGGGGCGCCGCCTCGCCGCAGTCATATCAACGATCCGTGAAGCCTTTCGGCACAACCCATTCGCCCCTAACATCTGCCGCCGAAGCAAAGTCCGCGGGAGGACGTTCCATGCCCAAACCAATAGCGCCCGCCAACATCCGGCGGAAACAACGCACCGCGCTGATCATGCTGGTCGTTGCAGGAACCTTGAACTACCTCGACCGCTCCACGCTTTCGATCGCCAATCCGCTGATCCGCCAGGAACTCGGATTGTCCATCGCCGACATGGGGCTTTTGCTGTCGGCCTTTCTTTGGGCCTACGCCTTCGCCCAACTCCCCGGCGGCGCTCTGGTGGATCGCATCGGCCCGCACCGGTTGCTCGGTGCCGGCCTTGCACTGTGGTCGATCGCACAGGCGACCGCCGGCTTCGTCACCTCGTTCTGGCAATTCTCCATCGCCCGCGTGTTCCTCGGGCTGGGCGAGGCGCCGATGTTCTCCTCCGCCGTCCGCGTCGTGCGAGACTGGTACAACGTCCGCGACCGCGGCCTGCCCACCGGAACCTGGAACTGCACATCGTCCCTCGGCCCGGCCATTGCGCCACCGATACTAACCGCGCTGATGATCGGCTTCGGCTGGCGCTGGATGTTCGTGGTCATGGGCATCGCCGGCCTGGCCGTCGCCGCGGTCTGGTTGCTGCTGTATCGCGATCCGGCCGAGGAGCATTTCACCGAAGAGGAACGCCACTACCTGACCGAGGGCGAAGAAACCCGCACTTACAGCCAGGTAAGCCTGTCGGAATGGCTCGGACTGTTCCGCTTCCGCACCACCTGGGGCCTGGTATTGGGATTCTTCGGCGTCGTCTACATCAACTGGCTGTATCTCGCCTGGCTGCCCGGCTATCTGGAGTTGCAACGACACATGTCCATTCCGAAAACCGGCCTCATCGCGGCCATTCCGTTCGCGTTCGGAGTCGCCGGCAGTATCGGCGGCGGCTGGATCGCCGACTTCCTGATGCGGCGCGGCTTTTCCCCCGTCAACAGCCGCAAGATCCCCGTCATCATCGGTCTGCTCGGCATGGTCGGCTTTACCGTCGTCGCGGCTGAATCAGCCAGTGATTTCATCGCCGTAGCGGCAATCTCCGGCGCGCTGATGTTCGGCGCCTCGGCCAGCGGCATGTCCTGGGCGCTGTCGTCCGTTGCCGCCCCGGCGCATTGCACGGCCTCGCTCGGCGCGATTCAGAATTTCGGCGGCTATCTCGGGGGCGCGCTGGCCCCGACAATCACCGGCTTCATCGTTCAGGCCACCGGCAGCTTCGTCCCTGCCCTGCTGGCGGCCGCGGCTATCGGGCTTGTATCGGCACTCGCATATCTGGTTGTCATCCGCGCCGAACCGATTACAAATGCGGAGCTTGATGCCGTCGCCGGCCCGCGTGCCGTGAGAACATGAATGGGAAAGATGCTGGACAACCTGAAGGCGAACAACCGGGCCTGGGCCACCCGCAAAGTCGCGGCTGACCCCGACTTCTTCAAGCGCCTTGTCGCCCAGCAAACCCCCGAATACCTATGGATCGGCTGTTCCGACAGCCGGGTGCCGGCGAACGAGATCGTCGATCTCGACCCGGGAGAACTGTTCGTTCACCGCAACGTCGCCAACCTGGCGCCGCCCCAGGATGCCAACTATCTGTCCGTGCTGCAATTCGCCGTCGATGTGCTGAAGGTGAAGCACATCCTGGTCGTCGGTCATTACGGCTGCGGGGGCGTCGCCGCCGCGGTGGACGGCCAGCGGCGCGGCCTGGTTGATCACTGGCTGCATCCGATCCGCGAAGTCTACGCCGAAAACCGCGAAACGCTGGAGGCCATCGCCGATCGGCCGGCGATGCTGAACCGGCTGTGCGAATTGAACGTCATGCGGCAGGTGAAGAATGTCGCCTCGGACGTTTTCCTGCAGGAGGCCTGGGCGCGCGGGCAGGATATCACCGTGCATGGCTGGGTGTACTCGCTGGAGAACGGGCTGGTCACCGACCTGAACGTGTCGATCGCTTCATCGGACAGCGGTTAGGGCATTGCCGCGCTGCTGCCGCCATCGACGATGATTTCGGTCGCCGTAATGAACCGCGCTTCATCGGACGCCAAAAACAACACCGCGTGCGCAACGTCCATGGCGTCGCCCATATGCCCCATCGGCACCGCCGCGTTACGGGCATCGATCAGCTTCTGAGTATCATTGCCCCCGACGGTGCGGGCCAGCCGATACTCCACCAGCGGCGTGTGCATCAGCCCCGGAACAACAGTGTTCACCCGAATACCCTTTTTCGCATACGTACCGGCCACGGAGCGGGAAAACTGTATTACCCCCGCCTTGGCGGCGCTGTACGCCACATGCGATCTGCCGCTCAGGAAGTCGTTGCGCAATCCAGCGACGGAAGCGATATTCACGATCACCCCGCTGCCCTGCCCCACCATGACGGGCAGCACAAACTTGCAGCCCAGATAGGCAGTTTTTAAGTTCAGGTCGATTTGACGATCCCAGGTTTCTTCTGACATAGCAACGGGGTCGCCGGGGGCGGACCCGCCGACATTGTTGACCAGAATGTCGATTCGCCTGAAACGGTCGATACATGACTGCACCATTTCCTCGACTTCGGCCGCAATCGTCATATCGCAACGATGCGCCGCGCAGACACCCCCTTCACCCTCGATGATAGCGCGGGTTTCGGCCATCGCGTCGGCGCTGATGTCAAGCAGCAAGACCGAGGCGCCCTGGCGCGCGAGCAGAATGGCCGTCGCCTTGCCGTTGCCCCATATCGCGCTGCCGAGCGGGCCAACCGACCCGGCCCCGGCCACAATCGCGACTTTTCCCGCCATGCTGAGCATCGCCGTCCCTCCTCTCAAGGAGGGTAACGTCCCGCCGGATCAGTGCAAGACCCGCCATCGGCCCCGCCCGCGGGCGGGGCCGATGGCGAAGCGTCAGAAGACGCGGGGAAAGCCGAGCGTCAGTTGTGGTGCCGCAACAATAGTCTGGTCCGACTGAGCCGACAGTGGCCACAAATACCCCGGGACAGGGATGGGATAGGTCACCGAGACAAACTGGATCGAAACCAGACCCAGCAGTTTTTTGGTGGCGTCCGGGCTGAGGCTCAGGGGCGGCGACTCGCAGGCTCTGTTGAGTGCGTCGGCCACCACTCCGTTGACCTTGGAGCCGGACGTCTGAAGCTCCGACTTGATCTGGGCCAAGATGGCATCGGCATTGGTGCCACAGGCCGCCGGCATCCCGACATGGATGTTATAGCCGTTCAACGCGAGGTCAAAGAATAAGGAGAGATCCGACGATGTATCGGGAATAAGCGCGACGCCGAAACCGAGATCCACACCCGATTGCGACGCACCGACGAACAGGCCCGACGGCCCTGCCACGAGGGTGGTGTCCGCCGGAAGACCCGCGCCCGCCAGACCCTTGCTGACATCGCCGGCCTTGATTCCGTCAGTTTTCGGCAACGACGGCTGATAGACAAAGGTCGCCAGGGTCTTGTTCAAGTGCGCCCGCGGGAACCACCCCGTCCGGTAGAACGGGCGGCCATTCAGCAGCAGGCGCAGGGTCACGGTTTGGATCTTGGCGAATTCCGCCGGGAAGTCCGGCAGCGTGAAGCTTCCGTCCGCCGCGCTCACGTTCGCAGTGACGGGGATCGGGACTGGCGGAAGCGCCGGGGCGCCCACCGGCGCCGGACCCGGCAAAAGTCCCACAAGTTCGGCGACCAGGCCCGAGCTCTTGGAAGGAACGAATCCGCCTGTCGGCGTCGTGCCGTTGCCGAGAAGCAGCTCGCCGAAAAAAACCTGCGGATTGTTGATCAGGTTGACCTGGCCCTTGATACTCATGCGCATCTCCTCGTTGTCCGGCCAAGTTCTACTTGTTCCGGAACGTTGCCACTACGCACCCTAACCGGCGGAGGATGCCTGTTGTCAACACTAAAGCGCAGCAATCTGCCCGAATTTCACGGACATGACTTTGATCGTATTGTTCCGCAATAAATGACCACACGTACGGCCATTCCGCCAATCGGCGCGCCACCTCGCCGCGGCGAGTGCGGGCCGCGTCTGGCGCCCGGGCCTGCAAACGGGTAACCATCACCCGCCATCCGCGGATCAAGAAACGGGAGAAACATCCATGTCCGAAGCCTACATCTGCGACTTCACCCGCACCCCTATCGGCCGCTATGCCGGGGCGCTGAAGGATGTCCGCACGGACGACCTCGCGGCGCATCCGATCCGCGCGCTTGCCGCCCGCAACACCGCCATCGACTGGGACGCCCTGGACGACAGCATCCTCGGCTGCGCCAACCAGGCCGGCGAGGACAATCGCAACGTCGCCCGCATGGCCGTGCTGCTGGCCGGCCTTCCCGCCTCCGTCCCCGGATCGACGATCAACCGCCTGTGCGGCTCCGGCCTCGATGCCGTCGGCAGCGCCGCCCGCGCGATCAAGGCCGGCGATGCGCATCTGATGCTGGCCGGCGGGGTCGAAAGCATGACCCGCGCGCCCTTCGTCATGGGCAAGGCGACCGAAGCATTCTCCCGCTCGGCCGAGGTCTACGACACCACCATCGGCTGGCGCTTCGTCAACAAGCTGATGCAAAAGGCGTACGGCACCGAGTCGATGCCGGAAACCGGGGAGAATGTCGCGGAAGAATTCCAGATCTCCCGCGCCGATCAGGACCGGTTCGCATTCAATAGTCAGCGGAAGGCGAAGCAGGCGCAGGACAGCGGGTTCTTCGCGAAGGAAATTACGCCCGTCACCATCAAGGGCCGCAAGGGCGACACTGTGGTGGAACACGACGAGCATCCGCGCCCGGACACGACGCTGGAGATGCTGGCGAAGCTGAAAACTCCGTTCCGCGATCCCGGCACCGTCACCGCCGGCAACGCCTCCGGCGTCAATGACGGCGCGGCGGCGCTGCTGCTGGCATCCGAGGAAGGGGCTAAAAGGCACGGCCTGACGCCGCGCGCCCGGGTCGTCGCCATGGCGACAGCCGGGGTGCCGCCGCGCATCATGGGCATCGGCCCGGCTCCGGCCGTCAAGAAGCTGTTGGCCCACACCGGCCTGTCCATCGGCGAGATCGACCTGATCGAGCTGAATGAGGCCTTCGCCAGCCAGGGCATCGCCGTGCTGCGCCAGCTTGGCCTGACCGACAACGCCGAACACGTCAACCCGCACGGCGGTGCCATCGCGCTCGGGCACCCGTTGGGGATGTCGGGCGCGAGGCTGGCGCTGACGGCGGTCAACGCGATGGAGACACTGAATCTCAAACGCGCCGTCGTCACCATGTGCATCGGCGTCGGCCAGGGCATCGCCGCGCTGATCGAACGGGTCTGAACCGGGATGCTGCTCAGCCTCGGCCTGATCCTGCTCTGCCAGCTTGTCGGCGAGGCGATCACTCACGCGACGGACGTGCCGGTGCCCGGCCCGGTTATCGGCGTGGTTTTATGCCTTTTACTACTGCTGGCGCGCGACCAGGCACTGCGCTGGATGCCGGCGGAGCTGCGCGACGGGACGTTCGAAAATACCGGCCGGGGCATCCTGTCGCACCTGTCGCTGCTGTTCATCCCGGCCGGAGTCGGGGTGGTGCAGCGGCTCGACGTGCTGGCCGGCAATGCGCTGGCCATCGCCGTGTCGCTGCTGGTTTCAACCATCCTTGGCCTGGCCGTGACGGCCTGGGTGTTTCACTTCGTGGCGCGCCGCCTGCATGCATGAGGATGTTTTCGCGCTCTGGGTGTACCTGGCGCGGTCGCCGCTGCTGTGGCTGACGGTGACGATCCTGGCCTACTGCCTGTGCGACCGGATTGCTGCGGCGCTGCGCCGGGCGCCGCTGGCCAATCCGGTGTTGATGACGATGTGCCTTGTCGGTCTTTTGGTGCGTGGCACCGGCACGCCCTACGCGACCTACTTCGATGGCGCTCAGTTCATCCACTTCCTGCTCGGCCCGGCGACGGTGGCGCTGGCGATCCCGCTGTATCAGCACCGCCACATGGTGATGCGGTCCATCCTGCCGATGGCCTGTGCGCTGATCGCCGGCTCAGTGACCGCGCTGATATCGGCGGTGCTGATCGCCCGGCTGCTGGGCGCACCTGCCGCGGTCGTCACCTCGATTGCGCCGAAGTCGGTGACCGCCGCGGTAGCGATGGGCATATCCGGA
Organism: uncultured Rhodopila sp.; assembly: GCF_903915725.1. GTDB lineage: Bacteria > Pseudomonadota > Alphaproteobacteria > Acetobacterales > Acetobacteraceae > Rhodopila. The sequence goes on along the minus strand of NZ_CAIWTY010000008.1, from coordinate 5,486 downwards.
CGCCTGGGAGGCGACCCGGCGCTGACCGCGGTGCTGGTGATCCTGACAGGAATTCTCGGCGCCATCATCGTCACGCCGTTGCTGGACTGGCTGCGGATCACCGACAAGCGCGCGCGGGGCTTTGCCGCCGGGCTGGCCGCACACGGCATCGGCACCGCGCGGGCATTTCAGGTCGATCCGCTCTCCGGCACCTTCGCCGGGATCGCGATGGGCCTTAACGCCCTGCTAACGGCGGTTATCGTTCCGCTTCTGCTGTAGCAACCCCAGCCGATGGGCGGTTACCATTCGATCGGCGCAGGGAGTGGCGGCGGCGGGGTTGGCGGCGAAGGCTCGTCATCAATCAAACGCAGCCCCGGTGCCGGCGCCTGTTGCCATGTCGTGAAGCCGTTCAGCAGCAGGATCAGCCCGCCAGGTTCTATCGGCAAGCCGCGCAAGACGAGACTCTCGGCGTCCGGACCACGAACCGGTATCCCCGCGGCATCGCCGGTCAGCAGCATGATGGCTCGGCGGGCGATCTCCGCCTCGGTATCCTCGGTGCCACTTCCCCGAGCGGCCCAATCCATGTGTTCGCGCAGAACTGTATCCAGCGGCATGTCCTGACGCAGTTGAACCCCGATGCCGCGGGCGAAGCTGTGGTTCCATTGCAGCAGCCGCTGGCCTGCATCGAACAGAGCGACTCCATCCGAAGCATTGGCCACGATCGTCTGCAGGCGGCTGTCACTCACCCGGTTCTTTATAAGATAGACCGCCTCGTCCGACTGCAGCCGCTCGATTTCCCCCTTGGTTCGCTCATAGATCCGCTGGTGACGCCGGCGGCTGCGAAGGGCATACAGTTCCCACAGCACCAGGCCGCCGATTGCCAGCACAAGCGCGGAGGCGACGCCAGCCAGGATGCGGGTGCCAGCAGCGAGATTGGCCACAGGTGTCATCACTTCGGCCCAGTTCGCCGCCACGACGACCATCAGATCGCGATCAGCGACGCGTCCGAACGCATGCAGCCTCTCGACATCGTCTATCCCGCTCGGACCGAGCCAGATTCCCGAGCCCAGCCGCTGCATCGTGACGAACAGGGGAGTCTGGGAAAGATCGGTTTTCGGCCGGCGTGCGGATGGGCCGACAAGGGCCTGAACGTTGCCGTTTAGTGTATCGACGAGGGCAACGACCGGATTGAAACCGAGCGCGGCCTCGGCGAACAGCTTTGTCAGCTCGCTCGAGCGATAAGATGCTCCCACTTGCCAGTCCCTCGGGTGGTCCAGCGGCCTGACGATATACATCAGGAACTGTCGCGCATCGATTGGCGAGCCGCCCGAGACCTGTATCAACGAAGAGTCCTTGAGCTTGGCGCCATCGCTTTCGAAGGATTCGAGAATGCCATGCGGGAACGTTACATAGGCGGCGCCGACACGCTGTCCGACCGCCTGCGGCAGAATGTCCTGGCGGACGATATGGTTTTCGTCAGAAATGAAGAGGTCGTCGGAAACTGCTGTCAGCGCAGGCATTTTCTGCGGCCACCGCTTCAGATCGACGCTATCGCTGTCCTGCTTCCAGGCGGACTGGATGATCATCAGGCTCTGATCGATCATCTTCAGCTCGTTCGAAATGGTCTCGGCAATCGTGGCCGCCTGGCCGGCCAGAGCCTGTTCCGCTCGCTCGCGGATTTCCGCGCCCTGATCCTGTACCGCCCGGCCGGTAATGATCCAGATCAATGCTATAAAGGCGAGGACGACGATACCGACAGCAGCGCTGGCTGCGACTCCGGCGGCACCAATGGGCGCCGGACGCACGGTTTCGGTTGGGACCACGAGGGAAGGTGTAAAACGTGTCGAGCTGGACCCTGACCTGCGGCGGCTGCGGCGTTTCGAACTGGCGCTCATGAGTGTGCTAAATCCGTTTGCTGAAACCGCCCGACTCGGGTGCGCCGGCCGCCGGGATCGCAGACAGCGCTCAATGTTTGGCAGACTGCATTATCCCGAAGACGTAAGCCTAACGTTTTTCCCGAGCCGCTTCAACGACCGTTGTGCGGCAGGAACGGGGCGGTTTCGGGCGTGCCGGCGATCACCGTGCCGCTTGGCACGGCCGGACGGAATCGGCCGCTTGCACGGCGAGGCGATAAACGCAAAGGAATATCGCGGTCATTTGCGCTCCATCCTTGACTTTTGGCTTCGCAGTCCCGATACCCCGCCGGTCGCGCGAGCGGATGCCCACACCTTGTGTGGGCGCTTTGCGTTGGACCAATGGGCGCGGCTTTCGCGCCATGAATAAAGTACCCATGCCATCGACTGGACCCGATTTGACCGACACAACCACCGCCTCACGCGATTCAGCCGACGCGGAAGCGTTCGTCGCGACGACGTCTGAAGCCACGATCGATACCGCTCCGCGGGCCTCGGCCGCGGCGGAGGACGTTGGCGCTGAACCGCCGCAAGAAGCCGTCGAGGCGTCAGCGGAAGAAGCCGCTACCGAACCCGGCGTTGCAGCAGAGCACGAGGCGCCCGATCCGGTCGAAGAAACGCCAGTGTCAATTCCGATCGCCGAGGGCCCGCCGCCAGAGCCGTCGCGCACTGTTTTCGCCGATCTCCATCTATCAGAGGAGGTTTTGCGCGCCATCGCGGAGATGGGTTATCGCCACCCGACCCCGATCCAGGAGCAGGCGATACCGTTCGTGCTGATGGGCCGCGATGTGATGGGCACGGCGCAGACCGGCACCGGCAAGACCGCGGGGTTCACCCTGCCCATGCTGGACATCCTGTCAGGCTCCCGTGCCCGCGCCCGCATGCCGCGCAGCCTGATTCTGGAGCCGACCCGCGAACTTGCCTTGCAGGTGGCGGAGAATTTTGTCCAGTACGGAAAATACCTGAAACTTACGCACGCCCTGATTATCGGCGGCGAGAGCATGAACGATCAGAAGGACATCCTGATGAAGGGTGTCGATGTCCTGATCGCCACTCCGGGCCGTCTGCTGGACATGTTCGACCGCGGCTCGATTTTGCTGTCGGACACCCGCATCCTGGTGATCGACGAAGCCGATCGTATGCTCGACATGGGGTTCATCCCGGACGTCGAGAAGATTGTGTCATTCCTGCCGAAAACGCGGCAGACGCTGTTCTTTTCCGCCACGATGGGTCCCGAGATTCGCCGCCTTGTCGATGCGTTCCTGACGAATCCGAAGGAAATTGCCGTGTCCCGCGCCGCCTCGGTGGCGACGACGATCACCGAGGGCCTGGCGCTGGTTGCCGAGCACGACAAGCGCGAGGCACTGCGGCGGCTGATCCGCTCGCAAAACGTGCAGAACGCCCTTATTTTCTGCAACCGCAAAAAAGATGTCGATATCCTGCATAAATCGCTGGTGAAGCATCATTTCGACGCCGGCGCGCTGCATGGCGACATGGCGCAGACCCTGCGCTTTGCAACCCTGGAGAAATTCAAGGCAAATGATCTGCGGCTGCTGGTCTGCAGCGACGTGGCGGCGCGCGGCCTCGATATCGGCGGCCTGTCGCATGTGTTCAACTTTGACGTGCCGATCCATGCCGAAGACTATGTGCACCGCATCGGCCGCACCGGCCGGGCGGGGCTGGAGGGTCGCGCGTTCACCATCGCCTCCCCCGAGGACCGTTACGCCGTCGAGCAGATCGAGAAGTTGATCGGCCACGCTATTCCGCCGGTGATTGTCGAGGCGCTGGATCCGGTCGACTGGGCCGAGAAGTCCGGCCGCGGGCGGCGCGGACGCAAGCCTGGCGCGGCGGAGCCGAAGAAAGCCGCTGCCGCCAAGCCGCGCGAAACCAAGGAAAAGGTCGTCCGGGCGCGGCCCGAGCGGGCGCGTGCCGAAAAGCCCGCCGCCGTCAAGGAACCGCGCGTTGAATTGCCCGTGGCGGTCGAGCGCGCGGCAGCCTATGCCGAACCGCGTCGCGAGCGGGAACCGCGCCGCGAAGAAGCGCCGCGGGGCGAGTATCGCGGCGAATACCGGCGGGAAGAACCCCGCCGTTATCGCCGGGACGACGACCTGGGGCCCTCTGTTGTCGGCTTCGGCGACGATGTGCCAGCCTTCATGTTCCTACGCACCCGTCCGCCGGTAGCCGCGGAGAACAGAGAGACCGACGCATGAACGATTCGCCTGTCCGCCCCGCCAGCCCGTTCACCCCGTTCGTTTGGGACGATGCGCTGCGGTTGGACAGCGCGCTGTCGGAAGACGAACGGGCGATCCGCGACTCGGCGCATGATTTCTGCCAGGAGAAGCTGCTTCCGCGCATCCTGATGGCGAACCGGCTGGAAAAATTCGACCGCGAGATCATGAACGAGTTCGGGGAGATGGGCTTCCTCGGCGCCACCCTGGAAGGCTACGGCTGCGCCGGGGTGAACTATGTCAGCTACGGCCTGATCTCGCGCGAGGTCGAACGCGTCGACTCCGGCTACCGATCGGCGTTCTCCGTGCAGTCCTCGCTTGTGATGTACCCGATCTACGCGTTCGGGTCGGAGGAACAGCGGCAGAAATACCTGCCGAAGCTGCGTGCCGGGGAGTGGGTTGGCTGCTTCGGGCTAACCGAGCCGGATGCGGGGTCGGATCCGGCGTCGATGCGCACCCGGGCGAAGGCGGTGGATGGCGGGTTCCTGCTGAACGGCTCGAAGACCTGGATCACCAATGCGCCGATAGCGGACGTGTTGGTGGTGTGGGCGAAGGACGATGCCGGCGACATCCGCGGCTTCATCCTGGAACGCGGCATGGCCGGGCTGACGCAACCGAAGATTGAAGGGAAATTCTCCCTCCGGGCGTCGGTCACCGGCATGATCATGATGCAGGATGTGTTCGTCCCGGCGGAGAACCAGTTACCGGCGGTGAAGGGGCTGCGCGGCCCGTTCTCCTGCCTCAACAACGCGCGCTACGGCATCGCCTGGGGCGCGCTGGGCGCGGCGGAGTTCTGCTGGCATGCGGCGCGGGACTATACGCTGCAACGGATGATGTTCGGCCGCCCGCTGGCGGCGACGCAGTTGATCCAGAAGAAGCTGGCGGACATGCAGACCGAGATCACGCTGGGCCTGCACGCGGTGCTGCGGCTCGGGCGCCTGATGGACGAGCATGAAGCGGCGCCCGAGATGATCAGCCTGCTGAAGCGCAACAACTGCGGCAAGGCGCTGGATATCGCCCGGGTCGCCCGGGACATGCACGGCGGCAACGGGATCGTCGATGAGTACCACGTCATCCGGCATGTGATGAACCTGGAGACGGTGAACACCTATGAGGGCACACATGATGTGCATGCCCTGATCCTCGGCCGCGCGCAGACGGGGCTGTCCGCGTTCGGGGGGTAGCCAACCGCCGTAGAGAATGAACCGATGGACATCGGCTCAATCGTCATGGCGGGCGCAGGCCCCATAGGCGTTAAAATAGTCCGCAGCAGCTGCGTTTGTCCCCCGTCATGGTGCGCGGAGGCGCACCATCCACGCCTTGCGGTGCGGGTTTAGGCAACGGCGTGGATGCCGACCTGCGTCGG
>NZ_CAIWTY010000007.1 GCF_903915725.1 uncultured Rhodopila sp. | reverse complement strand
TGTCATAGCGGGCGCTCCGATTTTGCCCGCCCGGTGTGTCGGCTCTTCGGTCGGCTCCGCCTCCCTGCGAGCCGACACACCGGGCAACCTTTGCCCCACCGATTGAACCCCAACTGTCAGGTTTAGTCGAGACTTCTACAGATCAGTGTCTACGCCGATTGGCATCACTCCGCCGCCGCCTCCTCCTTCCGCCCCTGCCCCTTCAACCGCTCCCGCACCGATTGGAACACCACGTACAGGATCGGGATCACGAATATCCCCAGGAAGCTCGCCGCGATCATCCCGCCGAACACCGGCGTGCCAACGTTGCGCCGCGCCAACTGGCTCGGCCCCACCGCCACCACCAGCGGATACAGCCCCAGGATGAACGCGAAGCTTGTCATCATCACCGGGCGGAACCGCAACCGTGCCCCCTCGGCCGCGGCGCGCAGCAGCGGGACGCCCTTCTCGCGTTCCTCCTTGGAGAACTCCACGATCAGGATGCCGTTTTTAGCCGCCAGTCCGATCAGGACGACCATGCCGATCTGGCCGTAAAGGTCCAAGGTCAGGCCGCCGAAATAGATGGCGGCGAAGGACCCCAGCACCCCGACGATCACCGACAGCAGCACCGGCACCGGGATGGTGATGCTCTCATACAGCGCCACCAGGAACAGGTAGGCGAACAGCAGTGCGAACCCCAGGATGATCCCGGTCTGCCCCTCCGCCCGCTTCTCCTGGAACGACGTATCGGTCCAGTCGCCGCGATAGCCTGACGGCAGCGTCCGCGCCGCCACCGCATCCATCGCTGCCAGCGCCGCCCCCGACGACACCCCCGGCGCGCCCGAACCCTGGATCACCACGGCGCGGCGGTTGTTGTAGCGGATCAGCGACTGCGGCCCCTGCACCACCCGCACCTCCACCAGGCTGCGCAGCGGCACCATTTCACCCGACCCGCCCTTCACATTCAGCCGGTAGATGTCGTCGATCGAGCCGCGATCCGGCGCCTCCGCCTGCACCTGCACCTGCCAGGTGCGCCCGAACAGGTTGAAGTCGTTGACATACGCCCCGCCGAGATTCGCCTGCAGGGTCTGGAACACGCTGGTCAGCGGCACCCCGAGGATCTGCGCCTTGTCGCGATCGATATCGAGGTACACCGAAGGGTTGGTGGCCGAGAAGGTGCTGAACACGCGCGTCAACTCAGGGTCCTGGTTCGCCGCCACCAGCAGCCCGCGCAGCGCCTGCGCCATCGCCTTGGCATCGCCGCCGCGGGTATCCTGCATCACATACGAAAACCCGCCCCCGCTCCCCAGCCCGATGATCGGCGGGGGCGCCAGCGGCACCACCGTGGCGCCGCGCACGCCGCGCAGGGTGCCGCTCAGGCGGCCGATGATCGCATCGGCGGACTGCGCCGGGTCCTTGCGATCCTCGAACGGCTTCAACGTGACGATCAGGAACGCGGCGTTGGACTGCGAGATGCCGTCGAGGAAGTTGAAGCCGACGATCGACGACACGTCGGCGATTGCGTGTTCATCCTTCAGCACGGCGTTGACCTTGTCGATCACCGCCTCGGTGCGGCCGACGGAGGCGCCGTCGGGAAGCTGCACCAGCACGAAGAACGCACCCTGGTCGTCCTGCGGCAGGAAGCCGGTGGGGGTGATCTTGCTCAGGCCGAACACGCCGAATGCAGCCACCAGGACGATCGGGATGCTGATGATCGCAATGCGCACCAGCCGCGCCACAACTGCTCCGTAAGCGTCACGCACCCGGTCGATCGCCCGCATCACATAGCCGATGGGGCCGCGGCGAGGGCCGTGATGCGGCTTCAGCAGCAGCGCGCACAAAGCCGGCGACAGGGTCAGCGCGTTGATCGCCGACAGCAGCATCGACACCGCAACGGTGACCGCGAACTGGCGGAACAACTCGCCCGAGATGCCGGAGATGAAGCCGATGGGCACGAACACCGACAGCAGCACGAGGGTGATGGCGATCACCGGCGCGGTGATCAGCTTCATCGCGTTTTTCGTCGAGTCCGCGACCGATCGTTCGGGATGCACCTCCATCTCATGCTCGACCGCCTCGACCACGACGATGGCGTCGTCGACGACAATGCCGATGGCCAGCACGACGGCCAACAGACTGACGGAGTTCGCCGAATAGCCGATGGCGTTCAGCACGATGAAGGCGCCAACCAGGCTGACCGGGACGGCCAGGGTCGGGATCAGGGTCGCGCGGAAGCTGCCGAGGAACAGGTAGACGACCAGGACGACCAGCACGAAGGCTTCGACCAGGGTCTTGACGACCTCATGGATCGTGTCGGTGACGAAGGTCGTGGTGTCGTAAGTGATCTTCCATTCCAGGTCTTGAGGAAAATCCTTCGACAACGCCTCCAACTGTTTCTTCACGCCGGCCAGGGTCGCCACCGCGTTGGCGCCGGGAGTCTGGTACAGCGCGACCAGCGCCGAACTGCCGCCGTTCAGCTTGGTCTCCTGATCCATCGAGACGGCGCCGAGCTGGACCCGGGCGATGTCGCGCAGCCGCAAGACCGAGCCGTCCTGGTTGGCGCGAATAACGATGTTCTCGAACTCCGCAACCGTCGTCAGCCGCCCCTTCAACTGGATATTCAACTGCAATTGCTGATCGTTACTGATCGGCCGCGCACCGATGCGGCCGGCGGCGGCCTGGGCGTTTTGTGCCTTGATCGCGTCGATCACGTCGGCCGCGGTCAGCCCGAGGCCGGTCATGCGATCGGTTTGCAGCCAGACCCGCATGGCATAGTCCTGCGCCCCGAACGGGAAGGCGTCGCCGACACCCGGACTGGCCTTGATCTGGTCCAGCAGGTTGATCGCCACATAGTTCGACACGAACAGCCCGTCATGCGTCTGCTTCGGCGAATACACCGCGATCACGCCGAGCATGGCGGCCGACTGTTTCTTGACGTTGATGCCCTGCTGCCGCACCTCCGCCGGCAGTTTCGACAGCGCCACCTGCACCCGGTTGTTGACGTTGACGGTGTTGATATCGGGGTTGGTGCCCAGCTCGAACGACAGTTTCAGCGAGTAGCTGCCGTCGTCGCCGCTGACGCTCTTCATATACAGCAGCTTGTCGACGCCGACGATCTGCGCCTCGATCGGCTGCGCCACCGTGGCTTCCACGACCGCGGCGGAGGCGCCCGGATAGACCGTGGTGACGGAGACCTGCGGGGGCACCACGTCCGGATACTGCGCCACCGGAATGACCATCAGCGAGATCAGGCCCGCGATGGTGATGAGCAGCGAAATAACGATCGCCAGGCGGGGGCGATCGACGAAAACGGATGAAATCATCTCAGCCGCCCGGAATCGCGACAGCGACGGGCGCCGGTGCGACCGGGGCGTCCGGGCGCAAACCTTGCAGACCCTCGACGATCACCTGTTCGCCGCCTTGCAGCCCCGATTCGACGGCGATGTTCGATCCGACCTCCGGACCGAGCTTGACGCGTTTGACGGCCGCCTTGCCGTTCTCGGCGACGAACACGTACGTGCCCCCCTGATCGGCGATCAAAGCAGCCTGCGGCACGACGACTTTCTCATCCGGGGTGTCGCCCTGGACGGCGACGGTGACGAACTCGCCATCGACCAGTGCGCCGTGCGGGTTGGGCACGACGGCGCGAACGGTGACGGTGTCGGTGCCGCGATCGACCCTGACGTCGACGAAATTGATTTTGCCGTCCTCCGGATACTGCGTTCCGTCGGCGAAGCGCAGTTTCACCAGCAGCGAGTCGGTGTTCAGCTTGTCCTCGGCTTTCTTGACGCGCAGGAACTCGCGCTGGCTGACCGGGAAGACGGCGTAGATCGGGTCCTCGCTGAGGATCACCGTCAGCACGCCGGAATCCGGCGACACAACATTCCCCTTGGTCACAGCCGATCGGCCGATGCGGCCGGCGATCGGGGCGGTGATGTCGGTGTAGGACAGGTTGATCTGGGCGGTGCTGACGTTGGCGTCGGCGCGGATCACGGCGCCCTGGGCGTTGGTCTCGGCGGCGCGGCGTTCGTCGCGGACGGCGACGGAGGTGGCGCTGGTCTTGACCAGTTCATCGGCACGCTGGCGCTGGACGCTGGCGTTGGCGTAGTTGCCCTGCGCCTGCACCAGGGCGCCGCGGGCCTCCTGCAAGGCGGCCTCGAACGGGGCTTTCTCGATGCGATACAGCGGCGCGCCGGCGGCAACCGTGTCGCCTTCCTTGAACAGCACGGCGTCGAGGTAGCCGGTGACGCGGGCGCGGATGTCCACTTTCTCGGTCGCCTCGATGCGGCCGACGAAGGAGCTGCCGCGGGTTATCGGCTGTTTGGCGGCCTGGACGACCCCGACGGGGATGGCTTTCGGCGGGGCGGGCTGGGCGAGCGCCCCGGCCGAGAGCAGCAGGAGGACGGTGCCGAACGCGGGCTTTAGGTTCATGAAGAGGGGGTTCCGCCGGGGTTAACTGGCGGTCAGTTTGGCAGAGCCGCCCGGAAATGGACAGAGATTCGCGGCTGTTCGATTCCCGCTGCCGATCGCAGCGTTTGTCGCTATGCAACGCACGATGGAAAAAACCATGATCGAGCGCCGACGGGCTTTCCCGTCACGGTCCTCGGCTTTATCGAGCCGAGGACCGTGACGAGGGCTGGCTGTGACCGCGTTCCGATCCCTGCGGACTTGAAGGCGCCGGAGACAGAAAGTTTGCCAATCCAGTGCGGGGTCAGCCCCACCTTTGGGACATTGTTGCCGGCGCCATGCGGGAGAACCCGAAGCTTGGAACAGGGCATCCCACAACCCGGGAACAGGTTGCGGTCGTCACGTGTACTAAATGGACCAACAGGCGACACGCGTCTTCCGCGTCCTTTCGCTCTATCCGATGAGGACGTATCCGCTGTCGGAACCCGTGCAGACGCGCAAGATCACCGAAACGAATCCCCGCGGGAATCAGTGCGGCACGCGTTCAGGCGCGCTCCCTGCGGAGCAGTTACAACAGACCTTCGCGGTGGAGCGCTTTACTTCGTCGCGCACACCCGGTTGCCAAGGATAGCTCCCAAGAGGCTCGATCGCTTACGCCGACGGGCCGGGATCAGGCGTACGGCTGTTTCGATCCAGTTCATTGCCGAAGGGGGCACGCTGACGTAACGCGCGCGGGCGCCGATGAAGGTTTGCATACGCTTAAAACCAGCCGCATTGAACAGAACCAGCAGTTCTCGGGTGCTGTATTCCTTCAAATGCAGTCCGTTCGCCATATAGTCTCCGGCCTGAACCGGACACGGCAGATCCTCGAAATACGCCGAGCAGTCGTGCGGACCGTTCAGGCGGCTCGGCGTGACGCAAATATAGTTGCCGCCCTCCCGCAGGACCCGATAAATCTCCCGCAGCTGGTCATAGGCATCGTCGGGATGCAGATGCTCCATGAGCTGATTGCTGATCACCAGATCGACGCTGTCGCTGTCGAACGGCATGTGGATGCCATCGGTCTGCCGCAGCTCAAAATTCGGCACGGCTTTGTCGGCTCCGGCCCCGACATCGGAGACGTCGACGCCGTAAATCTTGGCAACGAGTGGTGCAATGGCGACGGAGAGATGGCACCGCCCGGGGCCGATCTCGGCGACGACGGTTTCAGGTGTGACGAACCGGCGCAGAAACGCGGCTTCATACCGGGCGTTCCGTTCGGCGTCGGTGCTGTCTTTCGGCAGGCTTTCCGGAAATTTTTCCCCGTACTCGTTGTACACCTCGCCGTAGAGCTGCATCCGGTCGTTTTGCGCCGCCACCCGCAACTTGTGCGCGATGGCCGTTTCAAACGCGCATTGATCGTGCACCCGGTCGGTGAGCTTCACCTCGGCCCGTTTGAGCATGATATCAGCTTCCCTCGGCAACTTTGGCACTTTGTAATCAACGTGCCGACGGAACAGCCACTCACCTTTTGATGATAGGTCCCTTGAATCGGATTCTGTTCGTTCTGCGCTGCGGTGTCAACGGTCCGGTGTCGGGAAGTTGACAGATGTCGACGGCTGCGCGGCGATGCCCTCAGACCAGTCGCCTGGCCTGCAACGTCAGCTCCGGGTGAGTCGCGATCAGTGCGTCGACGCCGTGATCCCGGGTGATCGCCGAAAGCTCGGCAAACACCGCCCCGCGGTTTCGACCGCCTGTACCGGACCGCCATTCACATACAGGATATCAAGATACTGACGCTGCCTTGCCGAGCGACGCCCCGCGCATCCTGACCATCCGCAGCGCCTTCCGTTCGGCGTCCGTGAGCACATTGGCAGGCTCCCGCGTCGAGGGGTCGCCAACGTAGGCAGCCGGATCAAGCCGCCAGTCCATTTGATGGGCGAGACATTCGGCAAACGCGCGTGCCATCGGCGGGGGCACAGCATTTCCTACCTGGCGATATTGCTGTAAACGGGGAATGCGATCCGGCCAGCGAAAATCGTCCGAAAACCCCTGTAGGCGCGCGCTTTCACGCACAGTGATGACGCGATGATACTTATAGTGAATCGGACGCAGGGGACTGAAGTTACCTGATCCCGCGCGCAGCGTATAGGCTGGACGTTCGGGGTGCAGCCGATCGTGGAACGATCCGCGTTCGCGCTTGCCGGGCTCCAAATCGCTCAGGCGCGAAACCATATCGGCGGAATGAACCGTGGGCTCGTGGTTGTAGATGCCGGTTTCCCCAAATTCGCCAGCGTCGGGCAAATCGTCGATCGCGCTCGACGCCGATATCGAGGGCTGGTCAGCCGTGCCGTGCGTTGGGAGAGGGAAGCGAATGGACTTTTTTCCTTTTACGCCAAGGACGACCAATCGTTTGCGGTTCTGTGGCACGCCGTAATCTGCGGCGGACACAACGCAATGATCCACTGAATAACCAAGCAACCGCAGTTCAGCCTTTATTCCGGCAAGAAACTCACCGCCTGAAATGGCTGCGAGGTTCGGCACGTTTTCCAGCATAACCGCCAATGGTTTAAGATCGCTGACGATACGGATGAAGTGGCCGATAAGGTTGGCTCGAACGTCAAGCTTGCCTTGCCGCTTGCCAACGATCGAAAATGGCTGGCACGGAGGCCCTCCAATCACAAAGTCAACCTGCTTGATTTGGGCGCGTTCCAGCAAATCGGATCCGGTCGCAGTGCCAAGGTCCTCGATGAAGCCTGGGCATCCGCGATACTTATGATTGTAATTGTATGCGTCGACCGCGCGGGCATCCAGCTCGAAGCCGGCTGCCACATTGAGTCCCGCGTCAAGAAAGCCAGTCGATAGCCCCCCGCATCCGGAGAACAGCTCGATACCTACGGGCACTCTTGTCGTCATTGCATCGGCACATTCGTTGCGCGGATCATCGCGATTTGAGCCTCCGATGTGTTGATGGCATAACTGGCGGAGTGGACAATCCGAAGCTCGCCCGGCCGCGAGGCGACATTGAATTCCATAAGATGCACGGCTGATTGATAATCGACCTTCAACGCCAGCGGCCGAACCCTCAGCCCGGGAAAGTAGTGTGCTGCATACTGGATCATATTGAAAATTTGCACGCGATTGAGTTCGTCTGACACGGCCTTGGCTTCGATTGGAAATACAACCGGGAGATCATCATCCCCAGAGGCTATGCCGACGTCAATTGCGTCCAGTTCTGCCTGTCCGATTCCTGGCACGCTTTTTCGAACGTGCGAGCGCAGCCTGTAGATCTTCATACCCGTGAAGTGATCGAGGAGTTGGCAATAGCCGACGACGGACAACAAGGCCTGTTCGTCCATCTCCGCCATGGTCTCCGGGAGCAAACGGCGCACCGGCATCGGCGTTTGGTCGATCGCCGGCGTAAGCTCCTTAACAGGCACTTCGATGATGCCGCTCGACGCCTTTTCGAACTGATAGCGCCCGCGCCCAACAGCCCGCAGGACGTGAAATCCCTTGTCCAGGATTTCCTCGGGCAGCTTTGTCCGCGAGCGCATACGATAGACCACGTCGGCGGGGTTACGCGACGAAATCCGATCCGGGTTGTCAGACGTGGCGCGCACCGCTTCCACGGCAGTACGCACGTCGTCGAGCGAAAAGACGATCGTCGCAGCGCCTGGCCGCCAGCGATCCCGAAACAGCTTTAAGATTACGGGCACGTACACGATTGAATTGTGCCCGTGGGTTTGAAGGCTCTTGCCCTTTGGCCTCGCAACGGCCGAGACCTCGTCGGACTTTACCGCACGGCGACGCTTGGGTAATGAGGCGTCCGGGTCGGTTTCGTGGCTCATGCGCGTCTTTTACCATACCGAATCATCGGAACAAACTGAAAACAGGGAAGCGCATCAATTTTCATACTCTGGCCGGATGCGCGCGTCGGGCCACCGGCGACCATGTGCGCCAGGGCACAACAATCAATCGAGGCGGAAATGTTGGCGTAGCAATACGTTAAGGGCTGTCAGGTCACGAGTCTGACACTCCCAGATCTTTAGCACTTGCCAACCGAGTCGCAGGAGCTCTTTTTCCGCCATAGAATCCCGTGCCACGTTAGCATCGAACTTCTTTCGCCAGTATTCGATATTGGTACTTGGCATCGAGACTTTTGGACAACCCGGGTGCCTATGCCAGAAGCAGCCATGCACAAATATGGCTGTCCTGTGCCTCCGAAATACGAGATCCGGCCGCCCCGGCAACATATTGCGGTGTATCCGGAACCGAAGGCCGATGGCATGGGCGACTTGGCGGACGCGCATCTCGGGCAATGTGTTCTTGCTTTTCACCCGCGACATTAGCCACGAGCGGTGCTCCGGCGTCAGGCGATCGACCAGTGTCCCTCCCCCGCGTTTGCTTAGGCCCTTGGACGGCGTTCCCGCTTCGCTCAGGGCGGGGGAACACCCTCGCCGATTGATATGGGACTTTGTGATACATACTACCGCTCACCCTACACCAGCCGCCCGTCCCGTAGCGTCACCACCCGATCCATCCGCCCCGCCAGCTCCGGGTTGTGAGTTGCGATCAGCGCGGCCACGCCATGATCCCGGACGATTGCCAGCAGCTCGGCAAACACCGCCTCCGCCGTCGTCACGTCCAGATTGCCCGTCGGCTCGTCCGCCAGCAGCAGTTTCGGCCCGTTGGCCAAAGCCCGGGCGATGGCCACGCGCTGCTGCTCGCCGCCCGACAGCTTCCCGGGCAAATGTTCCAGCCTCGCCGCCAGACCGAATGCCGAAAGCAACGCCCGCCCCCGGTCGTGCGCCGCCCGCCGCGACCGTCCGGCGATCATCTGCGGCAGCACGACATTCTCCAGCGCGGAAAATTCCGGCAGCAGATGATGAAACTGATAGACAAAGCCGATCGTGTCCCGCCGGATCGCGGTGCGCGCGGCATCCGCCAGGCCGCCCGCATCGCGGCCCTCGATCACAACCGATCCGCCGTCCGGACGGTCGAGCAGCCCGGCAGCGTGCAGCAAGGTCGATTTGCCGGCCCCCGAGGGCGCCACCAGTGCTACGATCTCCCCTGCCCGCACCGTCAAATCCGCGCCGCGCAGCACCGGCAGGTCGCCCGCCTCGCCGCGATAGGTCCGCCTGACCCCGCGCAGAACCAGCGTCTCACTCATGCCGCAGCGCCTCCACCGGATCGGTTTTCGCCGCCCGCCAACTCGGATACAGCGTCGCCAGCAGCGACAGGAGCAGGCCCAGCGCCACCACGCGGACCACGTCGGACCAATCCACCTTGTCGGGCAGCTCCGTCAGCATGAACACCGAAGCGTCGAACACCCGCCCGCCGGTGACGGTCTCGACGAAATGCTGCACGGCGACGATGTTGCGGCAGAACACCACGCCGATAAGGGTGCCGATAAGGGTGCCGCTGACGCCGACGAAGGCGCCGCACATCAGGAAGATTCGCATGATCGACGCACCGGAGGCGCCGATGGTGCGCAATACGGCGATGTCCGAGCGCTTGTCCTTCACCAGCATGATCAGCGACGACACCACGTTGAACGCCGCCACCAGGACAATCATGCCGAGGACAATGAACATGGTGTCCTTCTGCACCTGCAGCACGCCGATGATGGTGTCGTTGGCATGCCGCCAGTCGCGGGCATAAACTTGCCGCCCCTGCAGAAGCGGCGCCAGTTCCCGACCGACAGCGCTGACCTCATCGGCGTCTTTCAGCCTGATTTCCACACCGGTGACGGCGTTGGGCTTCTGAAAGAATATCTGCGCCGCCGGTAGCGGCAGGAACACGACGCTGCTGTTGTAGTCGTTCAGGCCGGCATCGAAGATCGCCACGACGCGATATGCCCGCACCCGCGGGATGGTGCCGAAGGCGGTCGCCGCGCCCTCCGGCGAGATCACCGTCAATGAGCCGCCGACACGCAGCCGGTAGGCGTTCGCCAACCCGACGCCGACGACGATCGCGTCATCGCCGGTGAAGTTGGCCAGGCTTCCGGCGATGATGTGGTCGCTGATCGGGTGCAGCGCGCGCAGATCATCCAGGCTGATGCCGCGAACCAACCCGCCGCGGGCGCCGCCGCCCTCGGTGCTCAGCAGCGCCTGACCGTCGAGCACGGGCGTGGCGGAGGCGACGTCCGGCAGACCGCGCACTTGCGACACCAGTTCCTGGTAGCCGTCCAGCTTCTGGCCGGCATAGGCCTCGACGGTGATGTGGCCGTTCACGCCGAGGATGCGAGAGACCAGTTCGACCTGGAAGCCGCTCATGACGGAGGTGACGACGATCAGGGTGGCGACGCCGAGGGCGATGCCAACCAGGGAGAAGATGGCGATGATCGAGACAAAGCGCTCGCCTTTGCGGGCGCGCAGATAGCGGCCGGCGACCATGCGTTCGAAGGGGCCGAACATTCAGGATGGGTTCCAGGAGGATAGGGGTGCGGGTTGGGCCGGAGATGGGCGGGTGGTGATGCCAAATGCCTGCCGTCCGGAAGGTTGAGAGGCAGAAATCAGGGCCAAAGAGGATACAGAGAAGGCCGGAATGACGCTTCGCGCGGCGCGGTCGCGGCCGGTGTGCCTTCCCGAGCCCGAGAGCCGATCGGCGGACGGGCCTTCAATCCCGGAATTCTGCGCTGTGGTTCTCAGTGCAGCTCTTGCTATCTCTGTGTTAAAATAGCGGCGTTGATGCACAGCACTGACCCCGACCTGTCGCGCCGAGCCCGCGCCAACCCCCCGCGACCCCACCGGCCCGGCCGCCTCTAACCCCCGATCCGCGCCAGCGCCGCCTCGGGCGTAACCTCCACCCGCTCGCCGGTAGCGCGCCGCTTCAGCTCCACCGTCCCGGCCGCCGCGCCGCGCGGGCCGACGATGATCTGCCAGGGGTGCCCCATCAAATCAGCGTCCGCGAACTTCGCCCCCGCGCGGTCCGTACGGTCGTCGTACAACGCGTTGCCGCCCAGCGCCGCGTAAAGCCGCGCACACAGCGCGTCGCACCCCGCATCGCCAACCTTCAGATTAAGGATCACGGCTTTGAACGGAGCGATGCTGTCGGGCCAGATGATGCCGTTGTCGTCGTGGCTGGCCTCGATTACCGCGCCGACAAGGCGGGAGACGCCGACACCGTAGCTGCCCATCTCCGGATGCACCTGCTTGCCGTCCGGCCCGGCGACGGTCGCACCCATCGATTTGGTATACTTCGTGCCGAAGTAGAAGATGTGGCCGACTTCGATGCCGCGTCCTTCGCGCTTGCGGTTGGCGGCGACCTGGTCCCAGCGGGCGGTGTCGTGCTTTTCGTCGGTGGCGGCGTAGTGGCCGGTCATCACCTCGAAGAACCGCGCCAGATCCTCGGGCTTTTCGTGGCTGAAGCCGCCGCCCGCGCCGTAGTCGATCTCCTCGAACGCGGCATCGTAATACACCTGGCTCTCACCGGTCGGCGCCAGGATGATGAATTCATGGGAAAGATCGCCACCGATAGGGCCGGTATCGGCCTCCATCGGGATCGCCTTCAGGCCCAGGCGCTGGAAGGTCCGCATATAAGCCAGCATCATCTTGCGATAGCTGGCCACCGCGCCGGCGTGGTCGATGTCGAAGGAATAGGCGTCCTTCATCAGGAATTCCCGCCCGCGCATCACGCCGAACCGCGGGCGCACCTCGTCGCGGAATTTCCACTGTATATGATAAAGGATCTGCGGCAGTTCCTTGTAGCTTCTGACCGACTGGCGGAACAGGTCGGTCACCATCTCCTCATTCGTGGGGCCGTACAGCATGTCGCGGTCGTGGCGGTCGCGGATGCGCAGCATCTCCTTGCCGTAATCCTCATACCGGCCGCTTTCCTTCCACAGCTCGGCCGGCTGGATCGTCGGCATCAGGATCTCCTGCGCGCCGGCCGCGTCCTGCTCCTCCCGCACGATGCGCTCGATGTTGCGCAGCACCCGCAGGCCGAGCGGCAGCCAGGCGTAAATGCCGGCCGAGGTCTGCCGCACCAGCCCGGCCCGCAGCATCAGCCTATGGGAGGCGATCTGCGCCTCGGCGGGCGTTTCCTTGAGCGTGGGTATGAAGGCGTGGGACAGGCGCATCAGGATGGACTTCCGGTCTTGAGAACAGGGCGCCGTCCTATCGTGTTTACGTCCGGGCCGCTACAGTGTTGGTCTGTCGGCCCATGAGCCGAGCAACCGCCGCCACGCCAAAAAAAATACGACGACGCGATATAAAAACATTGCGAGCAGTTTTTTTACACTCAATCGCTTGCTCGGGTAAGTTTTGTGCGTTGCACAACCCTTTCGCGCAATAAACTTCCCGCGATTCCCTTAAATGGCAACAATAAGGCGTGACAGCGCCGAAGAACTTGGCTAATCAAGCTGCGGGCCGCTTACCGGCGAGTATGCGGGCCAGGTTTGGGGAGGAAACGCCAATCTCACGGCAGGTGAAGGATATCCGTCCGCAGCCTGACCGTGCGTCTGTAAACCGGTCAAACGTCCTATATAATCAACAAAATCAATCATCATCCGGCGCGGCGAAAACGCCGTGCCGGAAACTGATGAAATCACTGCGGATCAAAAAATACGATCCAGTCCACAAAAAACACGTCACTATCGTGGTAACGATAACCTTCATCAGTATGCGGGGACGCTCCGGCGCGCCCCGCCAGCCGCTTGACTGATCCGCCTTCTCCACCGGCCGCGTGCCGATGGGTAGCACCGCGAACAACGCGGTCCACCAAATGATCACGAACAGCACGATGCCGGTGAACCAGTTCATGGCTGATCAGCGTCCCGCCGTCCCTCCTCGATATGCCGACGGAGGCGAACATCCATGCCTTTTGCTTGGAAAAACAAAGGCGTGGAATGTGTCCCCGGGGCCACGATGACGATGCGGGCGGGGTTCAGCATCGGTCAATGTCCAGGCTGGTTGCTATGACACATTAGTGACTCCGTCCCTCCGCCGGCTATCGGCTTCACACCCGGATCAGGTGAACATCGACCATCGGACGCTTGCCCAGCCGCCGCCCCAGCGTCCGGCGCAACGCCGCCCGCGCCGCATCGGCCAGAGCGGAATCGTCGCGGCGCAAGTCATGCGGCAGATCCCGCAAAGTCACCGCGAAATCGTCCGCCACCCGATCGGCCTCGCCGTCCTCCGGATCCAGCAGCCCGGGCGCGCTCACCTTTGGCCGCCCGAGCACGCGGCCGGACTGGTCCACCGCCAGGCTGGCGACGACGATGCCGTTGAACAGCATGCGGCGACGGGCCGACATCACCTCACCCTTCAGCGGCACCAGCCGGGTGCCGTCCACCACCAGCCTGCCGATGGGCGCGCTGTCGGTGATCGCCGGGCGGCCGGGGAACAACGTCAGGATGTCGCCGTCCTCCATCATGAAGGCTTCCGATCCGGCCTCGCGCGCCAGTTCAGCGTGGGCGGACAG
Organism: uncultured Rhodopila sp.; assembly: GCF_903915725.1. Lineage (GTDB taxonomy): Bacteria > Pseudomonadota > Alphaproteobacteria > Acetobacterales > Acetobacteraceae > Rhodopila. The sequence continues at coordinate 76,404 of NZ_CAIWTY010000007.1, read as the reverse complement.
ATGTCGCCACTCACCATGCACCGGAACCGCGTAGCGCGGCTTAACCAGGCGATACATCCGCCGCAGTTCATCGCGCGCCGGATGGCCGGAGACATGCACCAGATGGTCGTCGTCGGTCATCAGCCGCACGCCGGCCCGCACCAACTGGTCCTGCACCGTGCCGATGGCGCGTTCGTTGCCGGGAATCATGCGGGAAGAGAAGATCACCGTGTCGCCTTCGCCCAGCGACACACGCGGATGGTCGTCGCGCGCGATGCGCGACAGCGCGCTGCGCGGCTCGCCCTGGCTGCCGGTGACGATCATCAGAATGTTGTCGTCGGACACGTCATCAATGTCGTCTTCCGTGAGGAACGGCGGCAGTGACTTGAAATACCCGCATTCCCGCGCCGCGGCGTCCATGTTTCGCAGCGATCGGCCAACCAGCGCCACGCTGCGGCCGGCATCCTGCGCCGCCAGTGCGATCGATTCCATGCGCGCGACATTGCTGGCGAAGCAGGTCACCGCCACGCGTCCGGTCAGGTCGCGGATCAGCGCAGTCAGCGTGTTGCGCACGTCGAGTTCGCTGCCGGAGTGGCCCTCCACCATGGCGTTGGTCGAATCGCCAATAATCGCCAGCACGCCCTTGTCGCCCAGGGCGGCCAGTGCCGCCTCATCCGTTGGCGGGCCGATCAGCGGATTGGGGTCGAGCTTCCAGTCGCCAGTGTGCAGCACAATGCCGGCTGGCGTTTCGATCGCCAGCGCCTGCGCCTCGGGGATCGAATGCGACAGGCGGATGAAGCGCAGCGCGAAGGGCTTCAGGTCGATCTTGCCGCCCGGCGGGACGACATTCACCTTGACCTGGTTGACCAACCCGGCCTCATTCAGCTTGCGCCGCAGCACCGCAGCGGCGAAGGGCGTTGCGTAGACCGGGCATTGCAGTTGCGGCCACAGCCAAGCCACCGCGCCGATGTGGTCCTCATGCGCATGGGTGATCACCAACCCAACCAAATCCTTCCGCCGATCGGCGATAAACCCGGGATCGGCCATCATCACCTCGACTTCCGGGAGTTCGCTGCCGCCGAAGCCGATGCCGCAATCGACGGCGAGCCATTTTTCGCGTCCGTTTTCCCGCCAGCGGTAGAGGTTGAGATTCATACCGATTTCGCCCGTCCCGCCGAGCGGCAGGAAGGCAAGGTCGCCTGTTTCTGAGTCCATATTTAAGGGTTCGTTCCGTTAATCGTTTTCAATCAGTCGCGTTCTCTCCCGGGGCAATGTGGGCGCTGGGTTGCGCTCCGCCAACATCCGCAGGCCATCCAATGTCAGGTCGGGCTCGATATGGTCGATCATCAGGGTGCCTTCGGCGAACAAAGGGGCTAAGCCGCCGGTGGCGATGACCTTCATAGGGCCGCCGAATTCGGTCTTGATGCGAGCCAGCAGGCCTTCGATCAGGCCGACATAGCCCCAGTAGATTCCCGACTGCATCGCCGGGACGGTGGCACGGCCGATAACCGACTGCGGCCGGCCGATGCCGATGCGCGGCAGGCGGGCTGCGGCCTGGTGAAGGGCCTCGATGGAGAGGTTTATGCCGGGGCAGATGACGCCGCCGAGATAAGCACCCGTCGCATCTACCACATCAAATGTGGTAGCGGTACCGAAATCGACGACGATCAGCGGCCCGCCGAACGTCCGATGCCCCGCCATCGCATTCAACAGCCGATCGGCGCCGACTTCGGCGGGCTGGTCGACCTTGATGTCGAAGCCCCAGTCGAGGGCGGCGCGGGCGATCAGCGGCTCGACATCGAACCAGTCGCGGCATAGGCGCCGCAGGTGGTACAGCGCGGCGGGGACGACGGTGCCGATGACAGCGGTGTCGATCTGCTCCCGCTTGAGGTCCGATAGAGTCAGCAGGCTGTTGAGCCAGACGGCGTATTCGTCGGAGGTGCGCTGAGCATCGGTGCGGATGCGCCAGACGCCGCGCCAGCCGGAGGGATCGTGCACGGCAAACACGATATTGGTGTTGCCGGCGTCCACGACGAGCAGCATGGCTAGACGGCTTCGGGCTGGTTCATGGGCATCGCTTCGTGAAGACCGGGCTGTGTTCAGGTACGGCGCCAGATGAGCGGCAGGTATGGCATGTGTCAATGCGTGGCGGCGATCAGGCGCTCTGTGCTGCTGCCAGTTCCGCATCCCGCTGCCGCGCGCGCACTGCCGCGGGCCGGGTCGTTGTGCGCTCGATATAGGCTTGGATCTCCGGGGTTGCGGGGACGATCCCGAACATCGTCATCCACTGCAAGGCGCCGCCCCACAGCACGTCGGCGGCGGAGAATTGCTCGCCAATTATGTACGGCCCGGCCTGCAATTCCGCGGCCAGCGTGGCCAGTACCGCGTCGAAACTGCCGTATGGCGACATCGCCTGCGGCCCCGGCTCGCGTTTCATCGCCCGGTCTACGGCGGCCGGCTCGAAACTGCCGGCGTAGAACGCCATCCAGCGCAGATACGGGCCGCGGCGCGGGTCATCCAGGCCCGGCGCCAGGGCGGCGGCGGGAAACAGGTCGGCCAGATAGATCGAGATCGCGATCTGCTCGGTGACCAGGGCGCCGTTATGCAGGATGGCCGGCACCTTCCCCATCGGGTTGACCGCGAGGTACGCCGGCTGGCGGTTCTCGCCGGCCTTCATGTTCAGTAGCCGCAGTTCATAGGGTGCGCCGAGTTCCTCCAGCAGGACCAAGGTGCCGGTGGAGCGCGATTGCGGGGCGTGAAACAGGATGATCGGGTCGGCCGCGGTCACGCCGCGTCTCCGCTCAATTTGGAGTAGACATTCGCGATATGTATACCTATAGTTGCATTCATGATAATGTTGCTCGCAATGGTATTTGTCGTCGGGGTGGTTTGGCCGGGGTTCGGCTACGGCGCTCCGGTAGGCTACTCCATTACCGTCACCACGGCCTATGCCAACGGCGACCCGTTCCCGAACCAGATCGATGACGTCTTCTCGGAGCCTGACACCGGCTTTATCGAGATCGCCAATACCGGTGCAACCGTGTTCTCCGGGGTTGTCGGCACGGTCGCGGTGTCGGCTTTTGCCGGCGACCTGTCGTTTGCGTCCGGGCCCCTGGTGCTGGCGCCGGGCGCGGCGGTGTCGATCGCCATGCCGGATAACTCCGCCTCCGTCGGCGGGTTCAACGGTGCGGCGTATGATTACCGGCCAGGCGTCGAGATCTACCTGGACGGCACGCTGTCGGACGGGGTCGGCTCGGAGGCGGTCGATCTGCAGGCGGCCGACAGGGACATCCATTCCGGCGTATGGCGGACGGATTCGTACGGGCTGACCTCGGACAGCTTCGTGCTGCAAGGCGGCGACCTCTGGGGCTTCGACAGCGGCAACGCCTTCGCCATGAGCCAGGCGGACGGGGTCTACGTGTTCAGCCAGGCCGCGCCGGAGCCGGGTTCGCTGGGCCTGATGGCGGCGGCGCTGGCGATGGTGGCTGCGGCGCGGCGGTGGCTCAGGTTTCCGTCGGCGTGACCTGAAGCGTCAGTTTTTCGGTCCGGCGCAGCAGGTCGAGCGGCACGGACGCGCCCGCCCGTTCGGCGGTCAGGGCGCGGTGCAGGTCGTCCACGCCGGTCAGCGGGATGCCGTCGAACGCCAGCAGGACGTCGCCCGCCTGCAGGCCGGCCAGTTTGCCGGGGCCGTCGGGCAGGAGTTCGGACACCATAACGCCGGACGCCTGCTGCAAGCCGTGGAACCGCCGGGTGCGCGTGGCGATGGGTACCGTCTGGGCGGATAGGCCGAGGCGCGAGCGCCGCACCCGTCCGTCGCGCATCAGCCGCGTCGCCACCCATATTGCGGTGTCGATGCCGATAGCGAAGCAGATGCCCTGCGCCGGGGCGATCATCGCGGTGTTGATGCCGACGACACGGCCGGCGCCAGATACCAGGGGGCCTCCGGAATTGCCCGGGTTCAGCGGCGCGTCGGTCTGGATCACGCTGTCCAGCAGCCCGCCGCCCCGGGTGCGCAGGGTGCGGCCGAGGGCGCTGACGATCCCGGCGGTGACGGTGCAGGTGAAGCCGAGCGGATTGCCGATGGCGACGACGAGCTGGCCGACGCGCAGCGCGGCGGAGGCTCCGAGTTCGGCGTGCGGGTGGCCGGCGCCCGACAGGCGCAGGACGGCGATGTCGGTGGCGGGGTCGTCGCCCACCAGCGCGGCGTCGAAGGTCTGGCCGTCGGTGAGGCTGGCCTGCAGCCGGGCGGCTCTGGCGACGACGTGGCTATTGGTCAGGACGTAGCCGTCCGGGGTGAAGATGACGCCCGAGCCTTGGCCGGCGGCGCGGCCGTCCTTGGTGAATGCGGTGACATGCACGACGGCGGGGCCGACTCGGTCGAAGGCGTGAACCACCTGTGCGGAATAGGGATCGAGTTCCTGGTTGAGGGAGTCGAGCGGCATGGGAGGTATCCTTTCCCGGGGCGAGATGGGGAGGGTTTGGGTTTTTAGGCACCCGGCCATTCGGGTGGGGAGGTTCTTGGGTTTGTTCGCGGGATTGCGCGCGTTTACGATTTCTTAAGGTTTAACACAGAGAAAGTAAGCAGAGGGCCACAGAGGACACAGAGTTTTACCATGACCATGTACAAGCATAAGGTGCTGACCGAGCGTATCATTGGGTTGGGTATTGGAGTCCATCGGACGCTGGGGCCCGGGTTGCTTGAGTCTGTGTATACTGCGTGTCTTTGCCGCGACCTGGAACGCGCGGGGTTGGAGTTCCGGCGCGAGGTGCCGATCCCGGTCGTGTATCGGGGCGAGACGATTCCGTTGGGGTTTCGGGCCGACATTGTCGTTTCGAACGCCGTGCTTTTGGAAATCAAGGCGGTCGCTGCTATCGCCCCGGCTCATATCGCACAGATCCTGACCTACCTGCGTATGAGCCGGCTGCCCGTTGGCCTGTTGATGAACTTCCACGAACGCCGAATGGTGGATGGCGTCAGCCGCTACGCCGTCTAAACGGGCGGCTTTGCTCTGTGTGCTCTGTGGCCCTCGTCTGTTTTCTCTGTGTTGAACGCGGTGCTGGAACCCCACCCGGCCATTCGGGCAGGCCCCCAACCGGCCATCCGCCCGATACCGTCCCCACCACGAACCAAGCAGGATACAACCCATGCAAGGAGACCTCATCGCATGGGCATCGTAGACTCTCTCTCCACCGAACTGGCCGATCGGACCGCGCAGGCGGCACCGTTCACGGTCGGTATTCACACCGGGCAGCGGCCGAGAAGCGGCATCCTCTGGCGCCCGGACGTGGTCGTCGCATCGGAGCAGGTGCTGCCGGAGGACGCGACTGAACTGTCCGTCATCCGCGGCGGCACCCGCGTCGCCGCGACCCTGGCGGGCCGAGATCCGGGCACCAACGTGGCGGTGCTGAAGCTGGAATCCCCCCTCGACGGCGCCCTGCCCGCCGCCGAAACCGAGCCGCCCCGCGTTGGCAGCCTCGCACTGTTGGTGGGCGCCGATGCGTCCGGTGCGCCGACAGCGCGGCTGGCGATGGTGCATGAAGTCGGTTCGGCATGGCACAGCATGGCCGGCGGACGGATCGACGCGCTGATCCGGCTGGACTCCCGCCTCGCCGCCGACGAGGGCGGCCCCGTGATCTCCCTGGCAGGCGGTCTGATTGGCATGTCCACATCGGGGCCGCGGCGCCGGACCATTGTCATCCCCGCCGCGACGCTGGAGCGGGTGGTCGATCCGCTGCTGGCGGACGGCCGGATTGCCCGCGGCTGGCTCGGGATTGGTCTGCAGCCGGTGATGATCCCTGACAGTTTCCGTCAGTCCACCGGCCGGGACAGCGGGCTGATGGTGGTCAGCCTGGCGGATGGCGCACCGGCGGCAACCGCCGGCATCCTGCCGGGCGACATCGTGCTGGAGATCGACGGCGCGCCGGTCAGCCGGCCGCGGGCGCTGACGGCGTCGCTCGGGCCTGATCGTATCGGCCAGCCGGTGGTGCTGCGGGTGCTGCGCGCCGGGGCGGTACAGACCATCGCCGTCACCGTCGCCGCCCGGCCGGCAGCATGAGCCTGTCCGCGCCCCTGCGTATACGGGTCCACGCCACGGACCCGGTGCGGCGGCGCGGGCTGGTTGCCATGCTGGAAGCCGCCGGCCACGCGATCACCGGCGACACCCCCGACGTTGAGCTGTGCGACACCGGCGGCGCATCCCTGCCGCGCGAGTCCGAAGCCCCGGTGGTCGCACTGACCGCCGGGGCGTCGTCCTGGACCGGCCCCGCCGGTGTTTTGCACCCCGACGCATCGGCCGAGCAGTTGGACGCCGCCCTGCGCGCCGTCGCCGCCGGACTGCTGGTGCGCCCGCCCGGCCTGCCCGAACCGCGCAGCTTTGCCCCCGCCGACGACGCCCCCCTGCTGACCCCGCGGGAACGCGAAATCCTCGGCCTCATCGGCGAGGGCCTGAGCAACAAAGCCATGGCCCGCCGGCTGGGAATCTCGGTGCACACGATCAAGTTCCACATGGAAGCCCTGTTCACCAAACTCGACGCCACCAGCCGCGCGGAAGCCCTGACGAAAGGCCTGCGGGGGGGTGTGATCGAATTGTAGGAAGGCCAGGGCTCCGCCCTGGACCCGCCAAGGGCCGGCGGCCCTTGGAACCCGATCATTGGGTTTGTGCCCGGGAGGGGGCGACACGGTCGTTGCAACCGGCACAGTCGCCCCCTCCCGGGCACAAACCCATTCAATGGGATCAAAGGGGCTGTGCCCCTTTGCGGGGTCGAGGGGCGGAGCTCCCGCCTTCCTTCAAATTTGACAACCCCCCGAGGCAATGCGATCGGGTTACCGAACGGTAGCTGGAGTTCGATGTGGATGATGCGGCGCGGGCCGGGGCTTCGCCTCTGGCATCGATTGATGCGGTGGAGCGGGGTTTGGGTGGCGCCGGGTATATCGCCAACCGGCAGATCTCGACCGCGGTTTACCTGTCGCATCATTTGCAAAAGCCGATTTTGGTGGAGGGTCCGGCGGGGGTCGGCAAGACGGAACTGGCGAAGTCGGTGGCGGCGTGGCTGAAGCTGCCGCTTATCCGGATGCAGTGCTATGAGGGGCTGGACGAGTCCAAGGCGCTGTATGAGTGGAAATACGGCAAGCAGCTTTTGTATACTCAGATTTTGAAGGACAAGATCAATTCTGTTATTGGCGAGGCGGATACTTTGGCGGCGGCGCTGGACAAGCTGCATGCGTTCGGGGATGTTTTCTTTTCGCATCAGTTTCTCGAGCCCCGGCCGCTGCTGCGATCGTTGCAGGAGCCGGGCGGGGCGGTGCTGCTGATCGATGAGATCGACAAGTCGGACCAGGAATTCGAGGCTTTCCTGCTGGAGATTCTGTCGGACTACCAGGTGACGATACCGGAGATCGGCACGGTGGCGGCGATGGTGCCGCCGATTGTGCTGCTGACGTCGAACAGCACGCGGGATTTGGGGGATGCGCTGAAACGGCGCTGTTTGCATCTGCATATCGGCTTTCCGGACGAAAAGCTGGAGGCGAAGATCATTGCGTCTCGCGTGCCGGGGATCGATGCGCGGCTGTTGCGGCAACTGGTCAGTTTCGTGCAGCAATTGCGGGGGCTGGATCTGAAGAAAGTGCCATCGGTGAGTGAAACGATCGACTGGGCGAAGGTGATGCTGCTGCTGCACACCTCGGTGCTGGATGTCGATCTGGTGCGGGAGACGCTGAATGTGCTGCTGAAGTTCGAAGCGGATATCGAGGCTGCCGGAAAGCAGCTTGCCGGGATCACGCAGAAAGCGCGGCAGGTCGTTTAGTGGCGGACGTCCCCGCCAGTGAGCCGCTGCGCCGGTTCCTGCAGGTTGCGCGCGGCGCCGGGCTGCTTGTCTCGGCGGCGGAAGGGATCGACGCGGCGCGTGCGGTCGATCTGGTCGGGTTTGATGACCGGACGGCGCTGAAGGACACGCTTGGCCTGGTGCTAGCGAAGACGCTTGACGAAAAGACGCGATACGATGAGGTGTTCGAGCTTTACTTCAAGCGCGGCGAATTCGACGGCAAGGCGGACGATCCGGCGGTGGAGCCAGCGGGTGCACCCGGACCGACTGTCAGCGACGGGATGGGCGGCCAATCGCTCGGATCGTTGCTTGCGGGCGGCGACCGCGCCGCGCTGGCCACCGCGATGGAGCAGGCGGCGCAGGAAGCCGGCATCGAAAACATCCGCTTCTTCACTCAGAAAAACCTCTACGCCCGCCGCATCATGGAGCGCATGGGCCTGCGCGCCCTGGAACGCGACATCGAAGCGATGCGCCAGTCCGGCGCGCCCGAAAATCTGGGCCGGGCAAAGTTCCTCAGCGGCAAAATCGAATCCCTACGGGATGCAGTGCGCGATTTCGTCGAACGCAGCCTGCTGCTGTTCGCCCGCGGCGAGACTGAAAAGTTCCGTGAGGACCTGCTGAAAACCACCCGCCTGTCGAACATCGAGCGCCGGGATCTGGACCGGATGCGCGTGCTGGTCCGCCAGATGGCGAAGAAACTCGCCGCGCGCTACGCAAAAACCCGGCGGCGGCGGTTGCGCGGGCAACTCGATGCGCGGCGGACGCTGCGGCGGAACATGGGCTGGGGCGGCATCCCGTTCATTACTGTCTGGAAGCAGCGGCGCATCGAAAAGCCGAGGGTGATGGTGTTGTGCGACGTCTCCGGCTCCGTCGCCGCAATGTCGCAGTTCCTGCTGATGTTTATGTACGCGCTGAACGAGGCACTGGCCGACATCCGGTCGTTCGCCTTCGCCGGATCATTAATGGAAATTTCCGAAATCCTCGAAAAACACCCCATCGAACCCGCCATCGCCCAAATCATGTCAACGATCGGCTTTGGATCTTCCAACTACGGGAACGCATTTGCCGATTTCGAGGACGGCTGGATGCAGCACGTTACCAACAAAACCACCGTCATCATCCTCGGCGACGCCCGCGGCAACCGATCCGACCCAAGAACGGATGTCGTCGGCCGGATTTCCTTGCGAGCGAAACGGATCATCTGGCTGAACCCGGAATACCGCTCCGCCTGGGGAACCGGCGACTCCGACATGTATCGTTACGCACCCTTCTGCGGCCTGGTGACGGTGTGCAACACGCTGCGGCACCTCGAACGGGCGATCGAGGACATGCTGGAGGATGCGCTTTAGCGGTATCCGGGGGCCAACATTGAATCAATCAATGCCGCTCCCTGGCGGTCTCGCCGGGTCCCACGCCCGGTCATGCCGGCGAGGGCGCATCCACGCCTTTACTCGCGCAAACCAAAGGCGTGGATGGCGGGCCTGCGCCCGCCATGACGTTGGGAAGCCCGTGCTCGCGGGATCAATTTCTCCAGCGGTTGCTAAAGGGCGGCGGCAACTCGTGATCGGTGCCGATACTGCCCATCCACGCCTTTACCTCGGCCGCCAGCGCCCCGCTCAAGCCTCCCGGTAACTCAGTAACAGCAGCCCCGCGAACAGAATACAAGCCGGCCAGACCCATCCCGCAATCTGCCACACCACCGGATTAGCCCGCGGATTCAGCCTGATCTCCAGCCACCGCGCCCACCCGGCCACAATCCCCGCCAAAGCCAGCGGCGTATGAGTCAGCTCGATCAGCAACTGATCCTTGATGTTCGCAATGGCGTGGCTATGCGTCAGCAGAAGCGTCCCGCCCACAGCGCACAATAACGGAAACACCAGCCGAGCCGTCTTGTTCGCCCAGCCCGTCGCCCGCACCCGCCACTCGAAGAACGCGAACGCCACGATCAGCACGACGAAGGACTTGTGCTGCAGCACCTCCACATCCCGCAAACTATCGAAAAACCCGACCTTGCCCATCGGCCAGACCTCGGGATCCGCCCGGAAGAACAGGAACACCGCCAGACCCAGGAACGCCAACGGCCAGTGCCGCGCCCAGCGCAGCCCGGCCCGGTTCAGCAGCGCCAGCAGACCCACGATACAGACAACGACCCCCGCCCAATGGTGGTTGTATTCCGACCACGCAATGTCGTCGGCATTGCGCGGCGGCAGCTCCCCTGCCCCCGGCGTGAACGCCACCTGAGGCGCGGCTTTCTGCTTCGCCGCCTGCTCATCCAGCTTCGCCTGCAACGCCGGCAGCGCCAGCGCGTCGTGGTCCGGACTGCTCAGCCGCGGCCATTCCGGCGTGTTGCGCTCGACGATCTCCGCCCAACTGACGCGACCTTGGGTCAAATCCACCGCCGGAGGCACCGACGTCAGCGACGCCGCAGCGAAGAAAATCGCAATGCCGATCCCGAACTCCACCTCCGCGAATCGCCGCAGCCGTTCGGCGGAGGCGTCCGGTTTGGCCCGCTGCCGCTCGACCATCACGAAGTTCATCCCGCCCAGCCCGAGCAGCATCAGGAACATGACGACCTTGGCGCTCACCATGACGCCGAAGGCGGTGCCGTACACGCCCTGCCAGTCGCCGATATACGACAGGCTCATGGCCAGGCCGCTGACCAGGATGCAGGCGACGCCCAGCATCGACATGCGGGAGAACCGGGCGCTGACCGCCCGCCATTGCTTGCCGTCGCGTATCCGGCTCAGCGCCAGCAGGAAGCAGGGGATGCCGCCGATCCAGATGGCGGCGCCGAGCTGGTGGAGGCCCTCGACAAGCAGCAGCCAGCCGCGATCATCCAGCCGCGCGGCGGCGTGCGTGGTCAAAGTCGCGGCGGCGAGTTCGATCGCCGTCAGCGCCAGCAGCGGCATGGCCGGAGCCGCGCCGCGGCGGACCAGCAGCAGCGCCGCCAGCAGCAGGGCCGCCACGACCTTCACCGCTCCGGCGACGGCGAATTCCGCGGTCAGCACGTTCCAGACGTCAAGATCGACCGTATCGGTCAGCACAGCGGTCTGTAGCGCAACCCCCGCCGCCTGAGAAACCAGCAGACCGATCGCGGCGTAGCCGGCGATGCGGGCAGTGCCGGCAGCGATCTCGGGCGAATTCAGCGGCCTCGCCAGCAGCACCAGAAACAGCACGCCGCCCAGTGCAGCCGATTGCGACAGGATCGTCAGCCCGTGGATGACGATCGACAGGTAGCCGAACAGATCGACCAGCAGTTCCATGGCTCAGGGCGCCGTCACGGTGAACGGGACGTCGCCGCGGGTAATATGCCCGTCCACCGCCAGCACCTGCCAGCGCACGACATAGGCCCCGGGAGTCAGCTCCAGATGGGCCGCCAGGATGTCGGGCGGCCCGTCCGGCGCGATGGCGACCGTGTCCCGGCTATGGTCCGCGCGGATCAGCGTCAGGCGTGACCGCGCCCGGTCGATCCGGCTGTTGTAGCGGAACCGCAGCTCCAGCGCTCCGGCCTTGACCGAGGCGCCCGAGGGCGGCGCACTCTCCTCCAGGATCGCATGGGCGCCGGCCAGTCCGGGCAGCAGCAGGGCGGTTAGCAGGGTCAGGACCCGGATAAGCAGACGGTTCGGCACGACACTTCCTTCATCGCGGAGCGGCGGGCGTGTAGCGTGCACTGCGGTTGCTGTCCAATGCAGCGACCGTCGGGTAAAGCGGATGGATACGCCACTGCCGCAGGATCGCCGAACCGATGACTCGCCACCCGCCGGGCAAACGCGCCGACTACCGCTGGTTCCACACCATCACAACGCGATGGATGGATAACGACGCCTTCGCGCATGTGAACAACGTCAACTATTTCTCGTACTTCGACACCGCGGTGACTTATTACGAGATGACGGAGAAGGTCGTCGGCCTGTTGGATGGGCCCGTGCATTGCGTGGTGGCCGAGGTGACCTGCCGTTACCACGCCTCGCTGGCGTTTCCGGACCGCGTCCATGTCGGCATCCGCGTCACCCATATCGGCCGTTCCTCAGTCCGTTACGAGATCGGCGTATTCCGCAACGATGACGACCTGGCGGCGGCCGAAGGGCACTTCATCCATGTGTTCGTGCAGCGCGGCGCGCAAACGCCGGTGCCGATCCCGGATGAGGCGCGGGCGAAGCTGACGCTGCTGACGGCGGAGTAACGGGGCCGTCGGTCCGCGCCGCTGCGAACCGCACAAGGGTCGGCCGGGGCGGCCATCTTCGGCTGCCCCGGCCGGAGTTGTCTTGAGTTAGTGCTTCGCGTCTGACGAATCAGGGGCCTTTATGGCCTCGCGCGCTTCGTCCCTGGCGCTGCCGACAGCGTTCTGGATCTTGCCGGCCTCTCGCTCCGCCACACCCTCAGCCTCGAGGTGCGGCTTGCCCGCGATGTGACCCAGACCTTCCTTGACGGCGCCCTTAAGCTGATGGCCAACGCCCGCGATGCGGTCCGTGTCGATGCCGGTCACGTTCTCGCCTTCCGGCCCGGCCGCATTTTGCGCCTCGCCGGCCGCGCGCTCGGCGGCTCCATCGGCGGTCAGCTTCGCATCGCCGATGATTTTACCAAGGCCTTCCTTCAGGCCGCCTTTGACCTGATAGCCAATTCCTTCGAGTCGATTGGTTTCCATGATTCTCTCCATTGATACGTTGATTCTATCGAGGCGCAGGTGGAGCTAACGGCGGTCCGCCTGGACCTTGCCCCACGCGACTTCCAGTTCGCTGGTTGCCTTTTCGTAAGAAGTTCTGGCATCGTCCCAGCTTTCCGCTCCGGCGCTTTGCAACCTGGAAGCCCCGGCCTCGGCTTTCTCCAACGCCGTGAGCAGTTCATTCCTGGTGGCCGCGGTGTCCGCCCGCGCCTGCGCTTTCGCTTCGTCACAGAAACGCAGAAGCCTGACCTGCCACTCTTCCAGTTCAGCCTCCGACTTCACTATATAGCTCTCCCTTTGGCCGGCGGCCAACACCGCGATGTGCGTGTCGGGCGGAGCAGGCTGTGCGAGCGCTGCGGGAGACAGGCAAAACAGCATCGCGACCGCGGTCAGGCTCGCGGCGGCCGTCCGCATGGCGAACCTCTTCACGCCGGCTTTAAGGGTGGTAGGCATAGCCGACGCCAAGACCACCCAGAAGCCAGACGACCACGAGAACAACCAATACAAGGCCAAGTATACCGCCGAGCCCGGCCGTACCATAGCGATTGTAACCATAGTAGCCGCCGCCCCCGCCGAACAGCAAAACCAGCAGGACGACAATAAGAATCGTACTCATCACTCCATTCCTTCTGTGACGATCGGTTCCGGCTTGCGCCGGACGCGAACGGGCCTACAGCCCCGACTTCACCTTCTCAGCAGAATTTGTGACGGCGTGGCCGGCAGCGCTCACGTCCTGGCCGGCGCCCGCTGTCGTGTTGCAGGCCCCCAACAGAACGCTCGCGCCTGAGAGCAGAACGAGATTCATAAGCAGAATAGCGAAAGTCTTGCGCATTAGAAATTCCTTTCATTTTCAGATAACAACAACGTTTCGAGGCACGTCGCCGTACCGGGCCACGCCAGCTTCAGGTAAACCGCCTTGGGTGTCCCCGGGTGCCGGTCGCCAAGGTTGTCCAGCCGATCGGCGAGCTCGGCGAAGGTGGCGCCGGGTGACAGGTCGAATGAGATCGCACTTCCGGCAAACAGAGCGGTCACCTCGTTTGGGATTTCCTCCGGTTCAATGCTATGCATGATTCTCCTCCGCATTTTGGCCGAACCAGGACACGCCGCTTAACTGACAAGCCGCAGTGCGAAGTGCCAGGCCGAAAAGAAAACCATCGATGACATGACCAACACGATCGCCAGTTCCCATTTGCTGTCAGTCATCGCTGCCTCCCCTTGGCGATGTCACAGTAAGAAGAAGAAAGCGGAACGGCGCCAGGGTCGGAAAATACCTAGTCCGGGCTATGTATGGTCTGAAGTAGCAACGGCCTGGCACTCGCTTTCCCGGGCGCCAGCCCGGCCCCATCATCCGCGGCGGCAACAACCTCCTGGATAGCACTCATCAGATCGCGTTCGGCGAAGGGTTTCCGCAGCACCTTCCTCGCCGATCGGCCGGAATGCAAGAGCGCCCCGCTGATGAAAACGCAGGGGACCGATCCTGCCGACAGGATGCGCCGCACGGCGGATGAGCCGCTCCCCTCCCGTAATTGCTCATCAACGATCATCAGGCCGGGTTTGCAGCGGCGCGCGTCCGCTACCGCATCGTCCTCGGTGGCGGCGATCGCACACACGCTAAAGCCCATGGCTTCCAGCATCTCGGCCAGGAGCATGCCAATCATGGCGTCGTCTTCGACGACCAGGACCTTCAGATGTGCCATTGGTTTTCCGCCCTCTCACAGGATGGCGAGGTCATTCCTGAAGCTGGTCGCCCCGGGACCAGCCCGGGCCATCGCCCGGCTATTTCGCGATCATACGGTGTCCGGACCGCTCTTGTGCTGACGAGGTGCGCGGGGAGTTCGGCTGCATGCTTCTCGGCAAATGTCACGACATGTCCGGTCAGCGTCACAACACCGGCATCGGTTGCTCCCCCTAAGCGGGCTGGGATGACGCTCGGCTCCGATCCTGGTTCCGCCGGCGCGCTCTGCTGCAATTGCTTGTCTAAAGACATTTTTTTGATTCAATGATTTCAACTCGTTCACCGCGAATACCGGCGCCGGTGCCTTTAAGCATCAAGTGGCCGGCTCGTGCATCCTCGGAAACTACTCAGAGAGCCATTGCGGCAAATCAATGCAGGCGGTGGATCGCGATTTTATTGAAGCTGTGATAACGTTGAATTTCCTGGCCGTCGGCCGGCGGCCATTTTGGGAAAGCAGCAGCCATGTCAGACAGCCGCCCGGACCGGGTCAAAGTTGCCGCCCGCGCGCCTCCGTCGTGCAGCGCTGACTTTCCTGTTGTCGGAATCGGGGCTTCTGCCGGCGGCCTTGATTCATGCAGAAAGCTTCTGACCGCGTTGCCAGCCGCTAACGGCATGGCGTTTATTCTGATCCAGCATCTCGATCCCGACCATGAGAGCATGATGGTGGATCTGCTCGCCAGCCACACATCGATGACCGTCCTGCAGGCGACCGAGGGCACGCGGATCGAGCAGGACCATCTCTACATCATTCCGCCAGGCGCCTATCTTTCGGTGGCCGGCGATCGGCTGCATCTGTCGCAACCGCGCGCCCGCCATGGCGCCCGCCTGCCCTTCGACTTCCTGTTGCAGTCGCTGGCCGTCGGCTACGGCCCACGCGCCATTTGCGTCATCCTGTCGGGGACCGGCGCCGATGGCTGCCTTGGCCTGAAGGCGGTGAAGGACAAGGGCGGTTTCGTGATCGCGCAGGACCCCGAGGAGGCCGGCTATGGCGGCATGCCGCGCAGCGCCATCCTGACGGGCTGTGTTGATGCCGTGCTGCCGGCCGCCGGAATTGCCGGCATGCTCATGCACCATGGTCTTCAGGTCCCGGGTTCAGGAAATGAACCGCAAGCGGAGGACGCGACCCGAGGCCGCCTGCCGGAAATCATCGATCTTCTGCGCAGCAGGACCGCCCATGATTTCACGTTCTACAAGCCGGGAACGCTGCAGCGGCGCATCGAGCGGCGCATGGTCATGGCGGCCATCGACGTCGCCGACATGGACCGCTATGTCGAGATCCTGCGCAGCGACCAAGCCGAACTTGCGCTTCTGGCCAAGGATCTTCTCATCAACGTAACAAGCTTCTTCCGCGACCAGCACGTCTTTGATCTGCTGGCCGCCTCGACCATTCCGGATATCGTGGCAAGCCACGCCCCGGACAAGCCGATCAGGATCTGGATCGCCGGGTGCAGCACGGGCGAGGAAACCTACTCGCTTGCCATACTGTTCCAGGAAGCGATTTCCGCGGCGAAGCTCAGCATCAAGTTGCAGGTTTTCGCGTCCGACGTCGATCCGGACGTGATCGCCACCGCTCGCGACGGGCTCTATCCGGGCAACATCGAGGCCGAGGTTTCGCCGCCGCGTCTCGCCCGCTTCTTTAACAAGGAAGAACAGCACTATCGTGTCACCCCGGAACTGCGGGCAGCAGTGGTCTTTACGGTTCAGGATGTGCTGGCCGATCCGCCGTTTTCGCGGCTTGATTTTGTTTCATGCAGGAATTTGCTGATTTATTTGCGGCCCGAAGCACAGGCGAAGGTTCTGGCGCTGTTCCATTTCGCCCTGCGCGAAGGCGGCGTCCTGCTGCTGGGAACGTCGGAGACCGCCGGAGCCGACGACGACCGGTTCGAGGTGATCTCCAAGGCGGAGCGTCTATACCGGCATGTCGGCCGCATCCGCCCCGGGGAGTTCGGCTTCATTCGTGGCGGCGAGGGCATCCGAACACCCAGCCGGACCGGGCAGGCCGCGGCACCGTCGCGCCAGGCGGCCCTGGCGGAGCTATGCCGCCGCATGGTGATGGAAACCTACGCCCCGGCGGCGGTGCTCATCAACCGTAAGAATGAATGCCTCTACTCCCTCGGCCCGACGGACCGCTACCTGCGCGTCGTGCCGGGCGAGCCGTCAAACGATCTGCTCGCCATGGCCAGGCAGGGCATGCGAACCAAGCTTCGCTCGGCGATCCAGCAGGCAAGCGAGACCAACGCGCCGATCTCGATCGCCGGCGGCCGTCCCGGCACCTTCAGCATCGCGGTGCAGCCGGCGCGCAGCGAAGGCGAAGATCTGCTGCTGGTCTGTTTCGTTGATGACCCGAAGCCGGAACCGGCCCGTCTCCCGGCGGGCGCTTCCAACGATGCGCCTCGCGTCGCCGAACTGGAGCGGGAGCTGGAAACAACCCGGACGGAGCTGCAAGGCGCCATCCATAACCTGGAAGTCTCCGCCGAAGAGCAGAAGGCGATCAACGAGGAAGCCCTCTCAGTTCAGGAGGAATATCAGTCCACAAATGAGGAGCTGCTGACCTCGAAAGAGGAGTTGCAGTCTTTGAACGAGGAACTGACCGCGCTGAACAGCCAGTTGCAGGAAACGCTGGAGCGGCAGCGGACAACATCCGATGATTTGCAGAACGTCCTGTACAGCACCGACGTGGCGACCCTGTTCCTGGACAGGAAGCTCAATATCCGCTTTTTCACCCCGGCGACCCGGGCGCTGTTCGCGATCATCCCGGGCGATCTTGGCCGCCCGCTCTCGGATCTCAATTCGTTGGCCGTGGACGGCAATCTCGTGACCGACGCCACGACGGTGTTGCGAACCTTGACGCCGATGGAGCGGGAGATTCAGACCCGGAACGGGTCCTGCTTCATCCGGCGCATTCTTCCGTATCGGACCCAAAACGACGGCATCGAAGGCGTCGTCATCACTTTCGCGGACATCACCGATCGGCAGCGCGTCGCCGACGAACTTGGTATTGCGAAGAAACAGGCCGATCAGGCGAATGCGGCAAAGTCGCGGTTCCTTGCGGCGGCAAGTCATGATCTGCGGCAGCCATTGCAAACTCTCGCCCTGGTTCAGGGCCTGCTGGCGAAACACGTCGATTCCGAAAAGGCGCGGAAGCTGGTCATGCGCCTGGATGAGACGCTGGGCGCAATGACCGGAATGCTGAACACGATGCTCGATATCAACGAAATCGACGCCGGCACCGTGCATGCCGAGATCGTCGATTTCCCGATCGAGACGATGCTGGAGCAGTTGCGCGACGAATTCGCCTATCACGCACAGGCGCGGGGACTGGCCCTGCGGGTCGTTCCATGCAGCGTGACGATCAGCAGCGATCCCCGCCTGCTGGAGCAGATGATCCGCAATCTGATGTCGAACGCGCTGAAATATACCCGCCGCGGCAAGATCCTGCTGGGCTGCCGCCGGCACGCGCATACCCTGGCCGTCGAGGTCTGGGACACCGGCATCGGCATTCCCGATCACCAGCTTCAGTCGATCTTCGATGAGTACCTCCAGCTCGACAATCCGGCGCGGGAGCGAAGCCGCGGCCTCGGCCTCGGCCTGTCCATCGTGCACCGGCTTGCGACATTGCTCGGGCATGAGGTTCATGTGCGGTCTGTTCCCGGCAGGGGATCGGTGTTCTCCATCGAGATCAAGGTGCCGTTCACCGCAACGGCAGCGGCGCCGCAGGCACTTTCCGTTGGCCAAAGCGAAGCAGACGACCGCCATCCGGGATCGATCCTCGTGATCGAGGACGATCCCGACGTCCGCGAACTGGTGGAGGTCTTTCTCACCGAGGAAGGGCACGAGGTCGTAACCGCGTATGACGGCGTCGGGGCCCGGGAGCTCGTCGCCGGAGGGATGGTGAAACCGGACCTTATCCTTGCGGATTACAATCTGCCGAACGGCATGAACGGCGCGGAGGTCGCGGGCATGATACGGGACATGCTCGGCTGCCCGGTTCCGGCCATCATCCTCACGGGCGACATATCGATCTCGATCACCAACACGGTCGCCCTGCAGCACTGCATGCAACTCAACAAGCCGGTGAAGCTGAAGGAGCTGACGCAGGCGATCCAACACCTGTTGCCGCTCTCGCCGGAGGCAGCGCACCCGCCGCGCCGGGACGGTGTCCGCAATGGCGGCGGACCGCCGGTGATCTTCGTCGTTGACGATGATGACAGCATTCGCGGGGCGATCCGCGCCGTGCTGGAAGATGACGACCGGGAGGTGGAGGATTTCGCCACCTGCGAAGCGTTCCTGGCTGCGTTTCATCCCGGACGGCCGGGCTGTCTGGTGCTGGACGCCTACCTTCCCGGCATGAACGGGATCGCGTTGCTCCGGCGCATGCGTGAGGCAGGCCACGCGCTGCCGGCGGTCATGATCACGGGCAACGGCGACGTTACCATCGCAGTGGAGGCGATGAAGGCGGGCGCCTCCGATTTCATCGAAAAGCCGATCGGCCGCACCGAACTGCTTGCCAGCGTGGACCTTGCGCTGGAGCGATCACGGGATTCGGGGAAACTATCGGCGTGGCGCAACGATGCGGCGAGCCACGTCGCCCGGCTGACACCGCGGCAGCGCCAGATCATGGACATGGTTCTCGCCGGTCACCCCAGCAAGAACATTGCCGCGGACCTGGGCATCAGTCAGCGCACGGTGGAGAATCACCGGGCGTCGATCATGGCGAAGACGGATACGAAATCATTGCCTGCCCTGGCGCGGATGGCCCTGGCTGCCGAGGATGCCGATCATTTGGTGTGATGGACCGGATGGTGGGCGCGACAGGGATTGAACCTGTGACCCCTCGCGTGTGAAGCGAATGCTCTACCGCTGAGCTACGCGCCCATCCGTCGGCACGGAGCGCGCTTCCTACAGCCAGCCATTCCCGGGCGCAAGGGTATCGTTGATGCCCGCATGGCAGTCGTTCGGCCGTCACGCCCGGCTGGCAGCACGCCGGTGATTGGTGCATAGGTTTCCAACCATCCGGCCGGCTGCGATCGGCCCATCAGGAGCCCGCCGACCCGTGATCCAGTACGTCTACACACTTGCATGCGACAACCGCCCCGGCATTGTCGCCGCTGTTGCCACCTGCATCTTTGAGCATGGCGGCAACGTGCGGGAATCGCAGCAGTTCGATGACATCGAAAGCGGCCGGTTCTTCGCCCGCATCGTGCTCGATCACCCGAAGAACCGGCTCGATGTGAATCGCCTGCGCACGGCGCTGGGGGTGATCGCCGAGCGGTTCGGCATGACCTGGTCGCTGCGGGACATCGCCAGGCTGCACCGGGTGATGCTGCTGGTTTCCAAATCCGATCACTGCCTGACGGATATCCTGTATCGCTGGCGCATCAAGGAACTGCCGATGGAGATCTCCGCCGTGGTGTCGAACCACCCGCGCGAGATCTACCAGCATGTCGATTTCGACGGCATCCCGTTCCACCACCTTCCGGTGACCCGGGAGACCAAGGCCGCGCAGGAGGCGGCGATCTGGAAGCTGGTGCAGGAAACCGGCACGGATTTCGTGATCCTCGCGCGCTATATGCAGGTGCTGTCGGACGACCTGGCGGCGAAGCTGGCGGGGCGCTGCATCAATATCCATCATTCGTTCCTGCCCGGGTTCAAGGGTGCGAAGCCGTATCACCAGGCGCATCAGCGCGGGGTGAAGCTGATCGGCGCAACGGCGCATTTTGTGACGGCGGCGCTGGACGAGGGTCCGATCATCGAGCAGGACGTGGAGCGGATCAGCCATGCGAACTCGCCGGAGGACCTGGTGCGGCAGGGGCGCGACATCGAACGGCGTGTGCTGGCGCGTGCGCTGCGGTGGCATTTGGCCGGGCGTGTGCTGATCAACGGGACGCGTACCGTGGTATTCCGGGACTGACCTGTGGCGGGATCGTCGCCGCAATGTTATTTTGTAAGTATACTATTAGATGATACGCAATAAGGGCTTTATCGGAACTTCTGTCGCACCGGAACGATAGCCCCCCCCGGCGGTCCTTGCCAGCCAGGCGAAGCGCCGCCGAACCGAACGCCATCGGCCCTGTGCTCCACCCTGCGCGGCGGAATGCCGCATGACCGGAGGTCGCATGTTGTTCATTGACGATATGGGATGGAGCGAGCTGGCCCGGCTCGATGCTCCGCCGACGACGCAGACGCTTTTTCTGCTGCTGATCGCGCTTGTGTTCATGCCCTCGGTTGTACGGCTGGTCGGCCCGATGTTCCGCCTGGGGTTCATCCTGACGGCGGTGCTGCTGCCGGTTTATGTGGTGATGCCGATCGCGCAGTAGAGCGGTGCGGGCAGGCGTAAAGCTACTGCTGGAAGCCGATGAACGCGATGCGTTACTTCGTATAAACAACGCCGGTCACGGCATCCTGACGGCTCAAATACGCAGCGCCGAGCCGAGGTCCCGGCTGCCGTGCAGAACGCGGAGAATAACGACATCGGGCGGCTCGACCCGTACAGGATCACGTATTGTCCTGTCAGAAAGCCGCGCAACCCGGCGCGCAAGTCTTCTCGCGCGCGGCCAAGATGCGGGTGGTCGGCCAGCAGGTAAAACCTGTCCGTAATAGTGTCGACCACCCGGTCTGCCAGATCGATTCTGCCGCTCTCGCGGGCGAGATATAGCCAGATGTCGTCCGGATCCGCCTCGGCTTCGGGTGCAAGGCGATGAACCGTCAGCGCGGCAGCGTCTGCTCCGCCAGCAGACGGGCGCGGCCGCGCTGCTTCACCTCAGCGGCCAGGGCGGTCATCGACTCCCGCGTGATCGGCCGGCCTCGCCACGGGATATCGACGCTTCCGCCTCATCGAGCGCCAGTAACAATTCGGCGCGGCGACGTTCACGCTCTTCCCACAGCAGCATGGCTTCCTTGACGGCATCCTCGGCGCGCTCGCGACGCCCGGCTTCCATGGCCTGGCGGATGAAAGCTTCCTGGTCTTCGGTCAGGGTGATGTCCATGCCGATGCTCCCTGGCTGTATCGAACTGACAATTAGCATATCGCGCGCCGCCTGTCCCTTGCTACCGGCAGCCGCCCGCTCCAGACCTACCGGTATGGCCCCTCAATCTCCTGCGCCGTCGGCACAAGCGGAATAGTCCCGGCCTTCCCGACGCCGCAGCCTGCTTTGCCATCGGAGCCGGCTTCCGGTTACAGGTCGCCTCGTCGATCCCGAACGCACCCGGTGCCGGCACCGCCAGATCCCGGTTTCAGCGCCTCAAACTCGGCGCGGCCGCCGGCATGCGTCGCGATGATGCGCCAAAAGGCATGGATTTTCGCATCATATGATGCTATATCTCGTGCCAACCAGGGGGAGCAAAATGCGCACCACATTGGCTTTGGACGAGGATCTCGTGAAGGACGCCCAACGGTTGACCGGCTTGCAGGAGAAGTCCGCCTTGGTGCGGGAAGCGCTTAAGGCATTGATCGAACGGGAAAGCGCCCGCCGCCTCGCCCGCCTTGGCGGCAGCGAACCCGGCCTGGCCGCGGTGCCCCGGCGGCAGTCCGACCCGGCTTGATCCTGGTCGATACATCGGTCTGGATTGATCACCTCCGGCAAGGCGATGCGATCCTGGCCGACATGCTGGAGCATGCGCGGGTCATCACCCATCCATTCGTCATCGGCGAACTGGCGACCGGGAACCTCCGCCAGCGGGAGGTTATACTGCACGCCCTTGGCGGCCTGCCCCGGGCGATCGTCGCGCAGGACGCGGAGGTCCTGGACTTTATCGAGCGCGAGACGCTGTTCGGCAGCGGCCTCGGTTACATCGACATCCATCTGCTGGCGTCGGTCCGGCTGACTCCCGGGGCCTTGCTTTTCACCCGCGACAGGCGTTTGCACACAATGGCGACGCGGATGTCCGTTGCGGCACCGATCGCGCCCTGAGCGTCACCTTGCGGTGATGACAATTTCAATCACAGCGGTTCCGCCCGACCTTACCGTCGGCGGTTGTTCCGCGGGAGACCCGAATGGACGCCTTCACCAATGCCATCAACACCGTGCTCCAGTTGCTGGTGCAAATCGGCAACCTGATCGTCGCCGGCCTTGTCGCCGTCGAACTGTGGGTGCGTGGTCAGCTTGCGGCGGCCGGCATGGCGCCATCGCTGCAAACCGTCGTCATGGTGTCGCTGGCGGCGCTGCTGATCCTGGCCGCGCTGCGGCTGTTCGGCGGCCTGATCCGTGCGATCGTGATTCTGGTGCTGATCCTGATCGCCATCCACATCGTGCTGCCGGTGCTGCCGCACTGACCGTTGCCCCGCCGATCGGCCCGCGCCTGTTCACTTCGAATGCCGCCGCAGGAAGCTGCGCCCGTCGGCGGTCAGTTCGACGCGCGTCGGCTGACCGGGCGCATGCGTGCGGATGATGAAACCGGCGTCGATGGCGTCCTCCCAAACCGTCAGGCGCGGACAGGAGGTGCGCCACGCTTCCATGACGTCGGTATAGGCGCGCGGCTCAGCGGCGAGCCACGCGAGGAAGTCTGTCGTCAGTGATGCAGCCGTCTCTGACATGCCTGCCTCCCGGTAACACCGCGTTTCAGAACCCGACCCGGTCCCCACCCTTCAACGCCAGGATCTCCCGCGCCTCCTTCGGCGTCGCGATCTCCAGGCTCAGATCCTCCAGTATCCGCCGGATCTTCGCCACCTGCTCGGCGTTGGACTTCGCAAGCTGGCCCTTGCCGATATACAGGCTGTCCTCCAACCCGACCCGCACGTTGCCGCCGTTGATCCCGGCCATGGTGGTGAACGCCATCTGGTGCCGCCCGGCCGCCAGAACCGACCAGACATACTGGTCACCGAACAAACGATCCGCCGTTTCCTTGGCGAACAGCAGATTTCGCGGCTCGGCGCCGATGCCGCCGGTGATGCCGAAGATCGACTGCACGAACAGCGGGGGTTCCACGATCTTGCGGTCCAGGCAGTAGGCCAGATTGTAGAGATGGCCGATGTCGTAGCACTCGAACTCGAACCGCGTGCCGTGACCCTTGCCCAGCTTCTCGACGATCCCTTCGATGTCCTTAAATGTATTGCGAAAGATGAAATTATCGGTGGCGTCGAGGTATTTCTTCTCCCACGGGAACTTCCATTGCGTGATCTTGTCGCCGGCGCGGGCGATGTTGAAGTTCATGCTGCCCATGTTCAGGCTGCACATCTCCGGTTTCGCCACCAGCGGCGCGGCGAGGCGCTCGTCCAGGGTCATGGTGAGGCCGCCCCCGGTGGTGATGTTGATCACCGCGTCGGTGCTTTGCTTGATCACCGGCAGAAACTGCATGAACACCGCCGGATCGGGCGTCGGCGAGCCGTCTACCGGATTGCGCGCATGCAGGTGGATGATGGCCGCCCCCGCCTCGGCCGCCTCGATCGAGGAGCGCGCGATCTCCTCCGGGGTTATCGGCAGGTAATCCGACATGCTGGGCGTATGGATCGCCCCGGTGACCGCGCAACTGATAATGACCTTGGCCATGGCCGTTTGCCTCCCTTGCAACGCCCACGGACTTTGCCGCAGGCGGAAGCGAAGGGCCAGAGCGGGGGGCACCGGTCACCGTTGTTTTGCCGTTATGGACGGTTCCGGGCCGGACCAGCCGGGCCCGGCCGTGCCACCTCAATGATTCAGCGACGCCAGCCCGGGGTGCGGCGGGTCTTCCGCCAGCAGATCGATCTGCATCAGCCGCCCGCCCCAGGTGCGCAGCAAATCGGCACCGGCGATATCCTCACGCGGATGATTGGCGCCCTTGATCAGCACATCCGGCCGCAGCGCCTCGATCAGCGCTTCAGGCGAGTCCTCCTCGAACAGACAGACCTCATCGACGCAGGCGAAGCTGGCCAGCACCGCCGCGCGGGCCGCTTCCGGCTGCACCGGATGCGGAGCCCCCTTGCCGCGGCGAACGCTGATGTCGTTGTTCACCCCGACGATCAGGCGATCACAGGCTGCCCGGGCCTGTTCCAGTAAATGGATATGCCCCTGGTGCAGCAGGTCGAAATAGCCGTTGGTGAAGCCGACCCGCCAGCCGCGATGGCGCCAGCGCTCGGCCTGCTCGACCGCTTCCTCGCGGCTGACGATCTTGCGCAGGGCACTGCGCTGCGGGGTCAATGCGGCCATCAGGTCCGCCTCCCGCACGACCGAGGCGCCGACTTTCCCGACCGAGATGCCGGCGGCGAGATTGGCGAGCCGCACCGCGACCGGCAGGTCCAGTTTCGCCGCCAGCGCCGCGCCAAGCATCGCCAGCGCGTTGTCCCCTGCCCCGGACGTGTCGTAGACCTCGGCGGCTTCAGCGGGGAAATGATACACCCCGCCAGCCTCGACCAGGGTCATGCCGTCATTGCCGCGGGTCACCACGACGGCGCCAAAGCCATATTGCGTGCGGATGGTCTGCGCGGCGGCCACGATCGCGGCCTCGGTGTTCACCGGCATGCGCGCCGCGGCACCGAGTTCGCCGCGATTCGGCATCACCACGTCGGCACCGGCATAACGGGCGAAATCGCTGCCGCGCGGATCGACGATCAGCTTGCGGCCAGCCTTGCGCGCCGCCGCGATCAGCCGCGCCGGAATGTCCCCGGCCAGCACGCCCTTGCCGTAATCCGACAGCACCGTGACGCTGGTCGCGGCCATCGCATCCATGGCGATGCGCAGCATGCGCTCGGCCAGGCGCGGCTGGATCGGGTCCGTCTGCTCGCGGTCGGCGCGCAGCAATTGCTGCCCGGAAGCGAGCAACCGGGTCTTCAGAGTCGTGGTGCGGCCGCCCTGCACCAGCAGCCATGGCTCGACATTCGGCTGGCCGCCGATAAGCCCGGTCAGGTCCGATCCCGCCTGGTCGTCGCCGACGACGGAGATGAACGCGGTGGCGGAACCGAGAGCGGTCAGATTGCGCACCACGTTGCCGGCGCCGCCCGGCAGCGCAACCTCCCGGTCGATCGACAGGATCGGCACCGGCGCTTCCTGGCTGATCCGCGACACCTCGCCATAGGTGTAGCGGTCGAGCATCACATCGCCCACCACCAATACGTTGGTGTGGACCAGCCGGCGAACGGCTGCCGCGAGGTCCGGCTGTGGTTCGTCCCCGCGTGATGCGGATCCTGGCATTATCTGGTTCATTGACCCTGCCGTAACGGGACTGTCGCATCCGTGCAACCCATCTTCGCGCAGCGCAAGGAAAACAAGCAAGCCACGATCACAGGTTCGGCACAACTTTCGGCATGGCTTTCCGAGTCGAGGCGGGGCGCGCCATTTCATATATCTATCGAGACAATTCCTGTTGCTTCAACGCCGGGACGCGGCGTAGGTGTTTCCTCATCCAAACTCGTTAACAAGACGGCTGCGCGGTTGATGTGCGGCACAAGCTGTGCGAACCCCCGGCAGCGGGCGCCGTCCCGCTGCCTTCGCCTCCCCTCCCCGTTTTTGAAAGTAGCAGATTCGCCGTGCGATTCCCGGCCATTCCTCTCAGCCTGCTGTACCCGTTCCGCCTTGGCGCCGTCACCTGGCGGCGCGGCAGCCTGCCGCGCTCCGCCTGCATCGCCGTGCTGAAATGGGCCGCGCGCGGGCGCCGCCCGTCGGAAATACTGCGCGAAATCAAGCCGCTCGATCGTCCTGATCTGGCGTTCATCGCCACCGGATCCATGGTCCTGGACGCCGTGTATTGGTTCGGGGTGCAAGGCTATGAGGGCCAGGTTGCCGCTGTCTGGCAATCGCTCTGCGCCAAAGCATCCCGCGTGCTCGAAGTCGGCGGCAATGTCGGGCTGTTCACCGTTGTCGGCGGGCGCGCCACGCAGGGCCGCTATACGGTGGTTGAGCCGGTTCCCGAGGTCGCGGCCGCGCTGCGCAACAACCTGCTGCATAACCGCGTCGCCAACGTCGACGTGCTGGAGGCCGCCGCCATTCCCGGCGACACCGTCGGCGAAGTCATTCTCAACATTCCCGACGAGGGGCGGGACTCGCCCGTCGGCGCCCATCTCGTCGAGGGCGTGGAAATCGCCGAACGCAGCAGCCTTCGCCTGCAGACCGTCGTCGGGGTGCCGTTTCGCGCGCTGATGCAGGGCTGCGACCTGATCAAAATCGACGCCGAAGGCATCGAGATGGAACTGCTGCAGTCGGTGCGGCACCTGATCGTCGCGGACCGCCCGACCCTGGTGGTCGAGGTTCTGCCGGAAGCGGAGCGGCTGGGAACATTCCTCGCAACGCTCGCTCGGGATACCGGCTACACGATTTCGGTCATTCCGGAATACGGCTCGGACGAGATCGTCACCGTTCCGTCGAAATCCTTCAACGCCAGTGTGCCGGGGCGGCACCGGTCCAAGGACGTGGTCCTGTCGATGGCTCCGCTGCGGCTCTAGCGAGACCGCTTGTGCGAGCGGCCGCCGGGACCGGAGAAGCATGAAAGATCGACGGCATAGCCGTGACACGGCACGGCGCCACATCCTGATTCTTCCGCCGCACCGCTTATGGGCGCCCTGGACCGACCCGCCCGATCCCGACGAACCCGACCGGGCGGAGGTGTTTCGGTTGCTGGCGGCTCGGGGCTACAGCTACAGCCGTCTGGACCCCTGCCGCTGGCCGTGGAACCCGTTTGCCCGCGCCCATGCGGCGCTGGGCGCGATCGATCCGCTCCGCGCGCTGCGCGTGCTGCTGTTCCACCGGCATACGCAGGTGGTGCTGTGCAATTTCGAATCCAGCGCGTTGATCATCCTGCTGCTGCGCCGGCTGTTTCTGTTCCGCGGCAAGGTCGTGCTCTACGACGTCGGCGTGGCGGGCACCTGGCGGCTGCGCGACGCAATCCTGCGGCTTGTGCTGCCGCGGGCCGACATGATCATGCCCCTCGGACACGCCCAGGTCGCCGGTCTGCTCGCGCTGGGCGCGCGCAGCGCAACCGTCCGGCCCATCCGCCAGCCCACCGCGCCGGATTTTTATCCGGACACGGACGATGTCCCGGACGGTTATGTCCTGGCCGTCGGCGATGATGTCTCGCGCGACTATCCGACGCTGCTCCGCGCGGTCGCGGGCCTGACGCGCAAGGTGGTCATCCGCAGCCGCAACCTGATGGAGGATCGTCTGGCCCTTCCCGGCGTGACGGTGCTGACCGAGCCGCTGACAACGCGCTTGTATCGGGACCTCGTCGCCGGCGCAGCCCTGGTGGTCATCCCGCTGCACCCTTCCATCCACGCTGGAGGCATCTCGACTTTGCTGGAAGCGATGGCGTCGGGAAAGGCGGTGATCGTCAGCGACTCGCCGGGATTGCGTGACTATCTGCAGGATGGCACAACGTGCCTTGTAGTGCCCCCTGGCGACCCGGCCAGGCTGAGAGAGGCGATCGACCTGCTGCTGACCGACGCCGCCGTGCGCCGGCGTCTCGGCGCCGCTTCCCGGCGCTTCGTGGTTGCGTCCTGTTCGCCCCGGGCCGAGGCGGCACAGCTTGCGGCGGCGTTCGACTCGCTTCAGGCGGCCTCGGAGCGGACCCGGTAGAACAGCGCCGCGACCTCCAGCGCCAACCTCCGGAACACGACGATCATCACGGCGCCGTAGCTCGCCGCCCCGGCCGCCACCAGGATTGCGGCGCGCAGGACCTCCGGCTGGCCGGACGGGAGGCAGGTCCGCAAGGCCGCAACGGCTGCCAGCATCACAAGTCCCGCGCCGATGGGTCGCAGTGGTGTCGCCAGCAGCGACGTGAGGTCCAGCCTGCCGCTGCGTGCGGCGATCAGTGCATTGACGGCGAACATGACGGGATAGCCGAACAGCCAGGCGTAGCAGACCCCTTCGACCCCCCAATGGCAGCCAATCAGGAAAGCCGGCGGGAACAGCACGGCACCGAAAGCGGTGCACCGGAAGCTGGCCCGGGCATTGCCGATGCCTTCCAGGTAGTTCGGCACGATCAGCAGCAGCGCGCGAAATGTCATCGCCAGCGACAGCACGGCGAGAATGGGCTTGGCCGCTTGCCAACTTGGCCCGAACACCAGATCGACGACTTCGGGCGCGACGGCGGAGATGCCGAAGAACACGGGCACCGAGACGACCGCCGCCAGCCGCATCGCCTTCATGGCGTAATAGCGCCCCTCCGCCGGCCGGCTCTGCACCATGGCGAAAGCCGGAAACGCCACCGCGTTGATGACCGGTGCGATCTTGGCCAGCGGGATGCAGGCAAAGTTCATCGCGACGGTATACAGTCCCAGCTCCGCGGCGCCGAGCCAGCGGCCGAGGATCAGCGTGTCGGCGGACGAGTAGCAGACCCAGGCAAGGAAGGAGAGCGTGCGGTAGGCGCCGAAGGAGAAGAATGGCCGGACGAGCTTCAGGTCCAGGCTCGGCCAGACATAATACTCCCGGGTCAGGACCGCGAAGCCAACCAGGCGGACGGCATTGCCGGCCAGGTTGCCGAGCATCAGCGACCAGGCGCCGTAACCCGCGTAGGCCAGGATGATGACCGCGACTGATCCGAGCAGTCCAGCCGACAGTTCCATGACGAACATCGGCCGGATGCGCAGACTTTTGGTCAGGTGGATGCGCGGCAGGCTCATCAGGCCGTTGAGCAGGAATCCCAGGCTTGCGACCTGCGTGAGCAGCACCAGGCGGGGATCATGATACCATTCCGCGATTGGATACGCTGCCATGGCAAGCAGAACCGTCAGCGTCGCGGAGAGCAGCAGGATCGTTCCGAACACGGCGGCGGCGACCGGCTTGGGGGTGTCCTCCCGCTGCACCAATGCGTCGCCGAGGCCAAAGTCGGCGAATCCGGACATGATATTGACGAAGACCTGGGTGATGGCGACCAGGCCATAGTCGCCGGGCGTAAGTATCCGGATGACCGCCAGGGTCATCGCCCAGGTGACGAGCTGGAAGCCGATCTTGATGGCGGCCGACCAACTGACCGCCGAGACGACCGTCCGCCCGAGGCTCATGCCCCGCCTTCAGCCATGGTTGATCGCGATCATTTCGGCGGCTCTATCCTCATGACCCGTGGACCAGATGCCGGGCGCGTATAGATGCCGGACAGCCTCGCTTGCAATATTATACCGGTCCGCGATGAGAGCGACTCTCCGGCCGCGCCGCCTCGTCATGCCGGCGCGGACTGGCATCGCACGAGACCGGTCGGCGCGGCGATGGACGTGTTGCTGCCGAAATTCATTCACTACGCATAAGGATTGTCTATAACACCCGCACCTGTCAGCGCGGATGCCGGACCGGGACGGGCGATCCTCACCGAAGCAGCAAACCGCAACGAGTCTACAGGACGCCGGGGACTGGGTGAACGCGCGATGAGACAAGGGACGTCGCTCTATCTCGACTGCGTTCGCTTCATGGCGGCGTTCGCGGTGTTCGTGTCGCATTACGCAACGCAGCATTTTACCGGCGGCCTGTTCTGGCAGTTGCAACCCTATGGTGCCGAGGCGGTGGACATCTTTTTCGTCCTGTCCGGCTTCGTCATCGGCTGCGCGACCGATGGCCGCGAAGCAGGCCCGCGCAGCTACGCAGTGAACCGGGCGGCTCGGCTCTGGTCGGTTGCGCTTCCCGCGCTGCTGCTGACCTTGATGCTGGATGCCGCCGGCAGTTCGGCTCGGCCGGAGCTTTACACGGCTGCGGAGGTGCCGCACTACCATCCGGACGGCTCGCTTTGGCGCTACCTGCTTTCGGCGGTGTTCCTTAACCAGACCTGGTATCTGGACATCACACCGGGAACCGACTGGCCGTATTGGTCGCTTGGATACGAACCCTGGTACTACGTCATCTTTGGCGTCGCGATGTTCGCCCCCGGCAAGGTCCGGATTGCCGCGGCGCTGGTTGCCGCCGGTATTGCCGGCCCCAAGGTGATCGCCCTGTTTCCGTTATGGCTGGCGGGTCTCGCCTGTGCCCGCCTGGCCAGGGACCTGCGCCCATCGACGCGGGCAGGCGCCGCCTGCGCCGCCGCTTCGGTCGCGGGCTGGATTGGCTACGAGGTCTGGGCATTGCACCACGGTCGCCTGCTCGGTCTCGGCCCCGATTGGTTCGGACGCCGGGAACTGGCGCAGGACTATGTCGTCGGAGCGCTGTTCGCACTCCATCTGATCGGGATCTGCCACCTGTCCGATCCGTTCGGGTGGCTGCTCAGCCGATTTGCCCGGGCGATACGCTGGCTGGCGGGCGCCACTTTCACGCTTTACCTGATGCACTACCCGATCATGCAGTGCCTCATTGCGACGCTTCCCTGGCCGCGTGACAGCGCGGTATCGCGCCTTCTGCTGCCAATTCTAAGCCTTGCAGCCGTGTTCCTGTTTGCCGCGTTGACCGAGCGCCGCAAGCAATCGTGGCGCCGCGTGATCCAGGCCTTGAGCGAACGTCTTATTCCGCCGGTTCGGCTGCTCGTGCCCGGCCGGGCCGATGGGCAGGCCTGAGGCGGGCGGCCGGCAGGCGGACAGCACGGCCGTGTCGCGAAACGGTTTGTTCGTCGAGTCACGAAACAAGTCTGGCCTGGCGACGGTCCGGGGTTTATTTCCCGCATCCGGCCGGGGCGCCGCTTCGGACCACACGGCCGGAACGTAACGCCTTGACGGCAGGGCATCGACAATGCGGAGGGCGCCTCGGCCGATGCGTATCCTGTTCCACCACCGGATCGCGTCGCGCGACGGCCAATCCGTCCACATCGAAGAACTGATCGCCGCGCTACAGCGGCAAGGGCACGAAACCATCCTGGTTGGACCCGCCGGTTTCACGGCGACCGGGTTCGGCGGTTCGAGTGCGGTCGTGGACCGGATCAAACGGGCGATCCCGGGATCGCTCTATGAGATCCTGGAGATCGCCTACAACGTCAAGGCCTTCCTGCGCCTTCGCAAGGCTGTCCGCCTGCACCGCCCCGACGTGATTTATGAGCGCTTCAGCCTGTTCCTGTTCGCCGGGATCTGGGTGCGCCGCCTGTCCGGAATGCCTCTGCTGCTGGAGGTCAACGCGCCGCTGTATGAGGAGCGGGCGAAGAACGACGGGCTTCGCCTGCACCGGCTCGGCCGGATGGCCCAACGCTGGCTGTGGAACCGGGCGGATCATGTGCTGCCGGTCACCGGCGTTTTGGCGCGCACCGTCGAAGAATACGGCGTGAAGCGGTCGCACATCACCGTCGTCCCGAACGGCATCAATGCCGAACGCTTCGGAGGCATCGCCGATACCGAGGCCGCCAAAGCGGCGCTCGGCCTCCCGCCGCGCCTGGTGCTTGGCTTCGCCGGCTTCATCCGCGGCTGGAATGCCGTCCACCGGCTGATCGACTTCGTGGCGCTGCATCGGGAGCGGTTCGATCCGCAAATCCTTGTCGTCGGCGACGGACCCGCCCGCGAGTCGCTCCAGGACTATGCCCGCGAGCGCGGCGTCGCCGATCGGCTGACGATCACCGGGATTGTTGCGCGCGATGCGATGGCGGACTTCATCGGCGCCTTCGATGTCGCCGTGGTGCCGGCGCTGACGCCGTATTCGTCGCCGTTGAAGCTGTTCGAATACATGCAACTCGGCCGCCCCATCGCCGCGCCGGACAGCGAAAACATCCGCGAGATACTGAGCGACGGAGAAGACGCGCTGCTGTTCGATCCCGAGCGGAACGGCGCGTTGGAGGCTGCGCTTGTGCGGCTATGCTGCGATGCCGCGTTGCGCGCCCGGCTGGGGCAGGCCGCCCACCGGACCATTGCCGCCAAATCGCTGACCTGGGATCGCAACGCCGAGCGGGTCGTGGAAATCGCCGCCGCCGCGATCAGCCTTGCCAAGGGTCCGCGCCGGACCGGCGCCGCCGCGACAGCAGCCTGATAAACGGAACTCGGCGAGACCTCACCGCCAGCCCGATACGCAACGGTGCGCAGAGCGTACGATCATGACAGGGCCGCCTGCGCCGGTTCGGTGAGCGGCGCGCGATCCAGCAACGCGTCGAAGCCGCGCAGGCACTCGGACCAGGTGTAATCCTGCAATACACGCCGGCGCGCGGCCTCGCCGATGGCCTTGCCCTCCGGTCCGGCCGCCGCCAGGCAGGCTGCGGCGAAGGCTTCGGCCGTATCGGCGAGCAGCACCTCCCGGCCCGGGATGGCGCGAATGCCGCTCAATGCGTCGCTCGTGACCACGGTTGGCCGGGCCATGGCCATCGCTTCAAGCACCTTGTTCTGGATCCCGCGGCCAATGCGCACGGGCGCCACGGCGGCGCTGGCATTGGCGATGTAGGGACGCATGTCTGGCACCCGGCCGGTGACGAAGACGCCTTGGGTTGCGGTCAGCGCCTGCACGAGCGGGGCGGGATTGGAACCGGCGATGTAGAACGCCGCATCGGGCCGGGTTTGCCGGATAATGGGCAGGATCGCCTCGGCAAACCAGACGACCGCGTCGATGTTCGGCGGATAGTCCATGGTGCCGGTGAACACGAAGTTAAGCCGATCGGCTGCGAACGGTTGGATGAAATGCAGCGCCGGATCAAAATAGGCATGATCGACACCGTTGCTGACGGCGCGAATCCTGCCTGCCTCAGCCGGATGCTGGCTTGCGAAGAGATCGGCTTCGTCTGTTGAAACGAAGGTGCTCCAATCGCATTCCCGGGCGATGCGGGCTTCCAGCGCCGCGACGCGGCGCCATTCCCGGGCGTGGACCCGGTTCATCGGAAAGGTTCCGGATTGCGCATAGGCGCGCCATTTTTCCGAGTCGACGTCAGCCAGATCGACCAGGCAGACGCACTCGCGTCCGCGCAGGTCCAGCACATACGGCGCCATGTTGGAGGAGCAGACGACGATGACCTCGGGCCTGACATCGCGCAGCGTGCGGCGGACCCAAGCGAACAACCCGCGGTGACGATAGAAGGTGACGCTCAGCGGTTCGCCGGACAGCAGGCCGCGCAGGCAGGCAATCCCGGCCATCCGCCGGTCGATCACCGCGAAGTACGAGTCCGCGCACATCGCCTGAACGACGGGTATATGCTCCAGGTCGCGCGGGTCATCGACCAGACATCCGAGATGAACGTCGTGAGATTCGCCTAAATGCCTCAGGACCTGCAACTGCCGGATTTTTTCCCCCTTGGTAGGGGGGTAGGGAATGCGCTGCGTCAGCAGCAACAGTTTGGACAAGGCGTGGTGTCCTCGGAAATATAGGGTAACGTTCGGTTAGCCGGCTCCTGTCATCGAAATGGTATGCTGAGATGCTGATGACGGCGTGGAACGACGAATAGACCGCGACAACAGACTGAGTTCCTTGCCGAAGCAATTGCATGTTCGAAGAAATATCTCAACCGATAAAGGCGCCGCGCCGCGGGACGGCGACGCCTCCGGCCGGCCGCACGCGCTTCTACGTCTGCAAAAACGCCAGCTTGTCCTCTTCCAGCACCACGCAGGTCAGGGCGCCCCCGAGCACCGCGCCGGTATCGATAGCGATGCGGTTGGGCTGGATCACCGGTTGCCGCTTCGGCGTATGCCCGTGCACGATCACCGCACCGTGATCTAGACGGGACGACAGGAACGGCTCGCGGATCCAGATCATATCGTGCCGCGTCTGCCGCTCCAGCGGGACGCCTGGCATGACTCCGGCATGCACGAACAGATACGGCCCGACGCGATGGCTGATCGTCAGGTCGCGCAGGAAGATCAGGTGCTGCCACGGGATCTTGGCCGCCCATTCCGCCCGCGGCACCAGCCGGGAGATGCCCCAGCTCAGCAAGGAGTCGGCGCCGCCATTGGTCATCCAGAGCGACGACGCCTCATTGTCGGCGGCCGCCAGGGCCGAGAGCATCATGTGCTCATGGTTGCCCATCAGGTTGACGATATCGTCGGCGGCCACCGGCGGGCCATTGGTCAGCCAATCGACCACCTGGGCGCTGTCGCTGCCGCGATCGACGTAGTCGCCGAGATGCACGAGGACGGTGTGCTCGGCCGGGCGGTTGGCGATATCCTCGGCGATCAGCTCATGCAGGGCCATCAGGCGGTCCATGCAGCCATGGATATCGCCGACGGCGTAGACACGCTGGCCGGGGGGCAGAGTGGCGGGGGCGGCGGCAAATTCGATCATGACCGGCCAGTGTAATCCCGCCCGCGGTTTTGGCCAATCACGGCGTGTTCGTGAACTGCCCCCTTGGCGGATTGCCGGGGGCATCCTATCCGAAACCTCATGAACGCAATCCAGGTCGAAAGTCTCAGCAAACGCTATGACGCTGTGTTGGCAGTTGACAACATCGATTTCACTGTCCGGCCGGGCGCGACGTTCGGCCTGCTCGGCGGCAACGGCGCGGGCAAGACCACGACGATAGCGATGCTGCTGGCGCTGATCGTTCCGACATCCGGGCGCATCACCGTGCTGGGGCACGACATGGCAACGGACCGGTATGCCGCGCTGGCGCGGATGAACTTCTCGTCACCGTATGTCGCCCTGCCCCACCGGCTGTCGGTGATGCAGAACCTGCGGGTCTACGGGCATCTGTACAACGTCCGGAAAGTCGACGCGCGGATCGCGACGCTGGCGCGGGAGCTTGATCTCGGGGCGATCCTGCACCGTCCGGCGGGCGAGCTGTCGGCAGGGCAAAAGACCCGGGTAGCGCTGGCCAAGGCGCTGATCAACAAGCCGGAGGTGCTGTTGCTGGACGAGCCGACGGCGAGTTTGGACCCGGATACCGGCGATATGGTGCGCACCTGGCTGGAGCAGTACCGGGCGGATAGCGGCTGCACCATCCTGCTGGCGAGCCACAACATGGCGGAGGTGGAGCGGTTATGCACCGACGTGGCGATGCTGAAGCAGGGCCGCATCGTCGATCGCGGCAGCCCGGCGGATTTGTTGGCACGCTACGGGCGGCACGACCTGGAGGCCGTGTTCCTCGACATCGCGCGCGATCGGCGGCAGTCGGTGCCGGTGTAGCGGTTTTCCGTCATGGATCGGTGTGACCGCTCATGCGCTGACTTAACAGGTCCGGGGCGGGCCGCCGGTCTCTGTGTCATGGCCGGACTTGGTCCGGCCATCCAAGACCTTGCCTCGACCGGTTTCCGGCAGAATGCGGCAGGCCAAGCCCGGCAGCGGACCTACTGAGCGCATTCCCAGTTCAAAATAAATCGCACCGCGCCCTTGTCCGGATGGCCGGCCCACGCCATCCAGCCGGTCGATTCCTGCAACCGATCGCCAGTGAATTTGAAAAAGCGCGTCTGTTCGCCGCCGACCCAGGCCGGATTTGCGGAAACATCGACAGTCGTGACCCATTTCTGGCCTTCGAGACGATACAGGCCGGTGTACGCGACCATCGTTTTCAGCAACTCGGCGCGGTCCTCGTCGCTGGTCGGCGGCTTCCGCCCCTCGGCCGTCAGGACCACCATCATGCGCCCTTCCGGCGTGAAGATGATGCTGCCGGTTGGATGCTGTCCGAGGACCGGCTCACGCGCGCCGGTCGATTGCTGCTCCACTTCGTAGGAAAGCAAGGTCCAGGCACCGGCAAGTCTGGCCTGGTCATTGGCGAGGACTGGTCTTGCGACAAGACACAACACGGCCAAACCGATGAACGGTTTCAGCTTGATCACGGCTCGAACTCCCGCAGTTATGGCGGTGTCGGAATGATAATCCGGACCACCGATGCCGCCGGGGCCGTTCGGCTCTCCGGTGGCAAGATGCAGCGTGGTACAGCGGTTGTTGGCCGGCGGGTCAATGATTCAGGTCAACGGCGACCGTGGCATATCGGCAGCGTTGCCGTCAGCGGTGGCCGAGACCGGTCGCGACGTCTGCCGATTGCCGTCAGTCTCCGGCTGGAATCATTGTATAGTTGGTTTTTTTCATCGTTGCGCTAGGCTTTCACCATGGAAATCCGTCTTCTTCCCGGTCAGGAGGCTACCATCGCTGCGCTGGCAAGGTACCCCACCGGGACTTTGGTCGAGACCGCAAACGCGCGCTTCCAAAGAAACCTAACTCAAACATGGCAGATTATACATAGGTGCCAATTCGGACCTATTTGCTGTCGTGATGGTCCGCGGTCCATCCGCTCCGGCTGACCGGCCGGGTGGCGACAGCAGATCGCCGTTGACCAGGCGAGACTTTCCAAAGCCTGCCCCGCTCCGCCGTTAGTGTCCATCTAAAGCGTGGACGGTTTGGCCAACGCCTCCCTGGACATCCCCTGCCACCGCATGCCATCCCTCCCCGCATGAATTCCGCCGCACTCCGCCGCATCTGGGGCCTGATGTACCGGCACCTCGCGCTGTACCGCCGCTCCTGGCCGCGCCTGCTCGAACTCGCCTACTGGCCGATCCTGCAAATGTGCATCTGGGGCTTCACCGCGCGCTTCCTCGCCATGCGCACCGGCTACAACCCCGCCATCATGGCCGGCGCCACCCTGCTCGGCGGCGTGCTGCTCTGGGAAGTCACCCTGCGCAGCCAGATGGGCATGTCGATCTCCTTCATGGAGGAGATGTGGTCGCGCAACCTCGGCCACGTCTTCGTCTCCCCGCTGCGGCCGTCCGAGATGCTCGCCGCGCTGGTCGCCATGTCGATCATCCGCATGCTGGTGGGCGTGATACCAGCCATCCTGCTGGCCTGGGCGTTCTACGCCTTCAACCTGTTCACCTTCGGCCCGGTGCTTGTGCTGTTCTTCATCAACCTGATGATCTTCGGCTGGATGGTGGCGCTGGCGGTGATCTCCCTGATCCTGCGGCACGGCATGGGGGCGGAGGCGCTGGCCTGGGGCGTCATGTTCGGCATCGCACCGCTCTCCGCCGTGTTCTACCCGGTCACCGTGCTGCCGGCCTGGCTCCAGCCCATCTCCCTGATGCTGCCCACGACGCATGTGTTCGAGGGCATGCGCGCGATCGTCTTGCAGAACGACATCCGCTGGGATCACCTCGCCGCCGCGTTCGCGCTGAACTGCGTCTGGCTATCCGCCGCCCTGCTGCTGTTCGCCCGGCAGTTCCACCAGGCCAGGGTGCGCGGCGCATTGCTGAGCATCGGCGAATGATGCCAACCCGGTTTTGGCTGATTCGCCACGCCCTGGTGTCGGAGAATGCGCGCGCGGTTTTGTACGGCGTGATGGACGTGCCGCTGTGCGAGACGACGCTACTGGAACAGGCGCCGATGTATCGCTCGCTGGCGGCACGGCTGCCGCGTCCGGCCGATTGGCTGGTGACTCCGTTGTCGCGTACCCGCCGCACCGCCGAGACGATCTTCGCGCACGGCTATCCGGCGGCGGAATTAACCGAGGAGCCGGGGCTGACGGAGCAATCGCTGGGTGAATGGCAGGGTCTGCCCCACGCCGACCTGCCGGCGCGGCTGGTGCTGCCGGCGCACGCGTTCTGGCCGCTGGGCGGGCACGAAAAACCGCCGGGCGGGGAAAGCATGGCCGAGGTGATTGTCCGTGTCGGCGTCACAATGGAGCGATTGGCGCAGACACATGCCGGCCGGGACGTTGTGATCATCAGTCACGGCGGCGCGATCCGCGGCGCGATCGCCCACGCTCTACAGATCGGCCCCGACAACGCGCTGCACATGGCCGTGCAAAATTTGTCGCTCAGCCGGCTGGAGAAGACGCCGCAGGCTTGGCGGGTGGTCTGCGTCAACGAGGCGCCGGGATACTGAGCGGGCCGTCGAAAGAATGGCTTTGCGCGGCTATCCGTGACGAGAAAAAAACTATACGGATCATTTGAGCGATCCATCCGGGTTTTCTCGCGCTTAATGCGACCGTAAGCGAATCTTTTGGCCCGGCCGGCTGAATCAGCGTCCCCCGCTATCCTTCCCCCACAGACGCGATATAATGCGGCGGCCCACATGGAGAGAGCACCAACCGCCAACCGCGTTCTCGAAAGTGTTTAAGTCAACCCGGGCCACGAGAGCGGCTGCGCGTGAATGGATAGCAGTAGAGCGGCACCGAGGCTGTCCGTCACTCTTTTCGATCGAAGCTACAGCTCCGCTGCAACTCGATCAGGACGTTTCGGCGCTGCACGCAACCGTTGCAGGCTGAACTATAAAGGAAGCCCAAAATGACCACTCTCATCATCATCGTCGTTGTCGTCGCGTTGCTTTGGCGCTTTGGCTATTGGCCGTTCGACGGCAGCTACCCGAAACTGCCACAGTACGGAAAGAGCCAATCGAAGGTTGAGCCTCCCGAGGGACCGAAGCCCGGCCTGTAGGACCACAGCGCCAATAGACTGAGCAGTTGCAGGCTGGCGGTTTCACCCGCCGCCTGCGAATGCAGGGGGGCAAATCAGGACCGGTCTGCCTCGACGGCTCCGCCCCCGGGGTCAGCGCAACGCGGGCCGATCGGCCTAACTCGCCAGCACCGAGATCCTGCCCCGCATGCGTTTGCGTACCACCACAAGGCCAAGCGACCGGATTTCGCCCGCATCCAGGGCTATGGCGCTGGCGATATAGACCGCCGCTCCCATGACGACCGCGGCGAACAGCCCGAACCAATCCAGCGGAAACCGGATAAGCAGCAACGCAGCCGCCATCGGCACGATCGCCAGGACACACCGCGTGACCTGCCCCGGCGGAAGCCATACCGGGAACTGTCGCGATCCCAGTATCCAGCCGCCAATCACCGTCGCCGACTGGGACGCCACCGCGGTCCAGGCCGCGCCGAACATGCCGTAACGCGGAATCGCCCAAAGGTTCAGCCCGATGTTCAGCACCGTCGCCGGCCCGTAGCTCCAGAGCATCGTCAGCGGCCGGCCGGACAGATGGAAAGCGTGATCGACGAAATGCGCGCGCACTCCGCGCAACAGCGCGGCGAGGCTCATGATCGGGATCAGCGCCGCCACACCCGGCCGGAACGCCGGTCCGACCAGGGAGGCGGCGACATAGTCGGCGGTCAGCGCCAGACCGGTGCAGGCGGGCAGCGCCACCGCCAACAATGCGATACCGTTGCGACCGAACTGGATCCGCGCAGCCTCCCTGCCCTGCTGCTCCATCACCTGGAGGACCAGGGAGAATGTCGCTGTGGTGATCGACAGGCAGATCAGTGATGTCGGCCGCTCCACCAGGCTGTAGGCAACAGCGAAAATACCCAGCATCTCGGTACCGCCGAGCGAACCCAGCATAAACCGGTCGCTGTTCTGCATGATCACCTCGGTCGCGGCCGCCGCGACCAGGGGCCACGCATAATCGACAAGCTTCACAAGTTCGCGGCGGTCAAAGGATCCCGCGGCCGGACGGAACGGCGATGCCAGCAGCGGCAGATCGATGCAGGCGCAGACCGTCGCCGCCAGCAGCAGACCCAGGATGATGGACTGGGGCCCGCGGCCCAGCAGATACAATCCCGCCAGCCCCAGGCCAAAGCCCAGCACCGCGTGGACGCAGTTGATGGCGTTGTGACGCTGCATACGGTTGGCCGAGCGGTTCACCGACTGATTCAGTTGCACCGCCGCCCTGAGCAGCAGCAGCGGCAACGCCAGCCATGCCGCAAGACGGTACTCCTCCGGCAGGTCCACCACTAGGCCGGTGCAGACGCTAACCAGGACGACTGCGGCGGACAAGGCGTAGAACAGGCCATACGCCTCCTTTAGCAGGCCCGCCCGCCGCCGCTTGATCTCGGCGCGCGGATAGAACCGCAACACCGCGGTCGGAACGGCATAGAACAACGAGCTTTCCAACACCAGGACCGCGGAGAATACATAAGTATAGCTGCCGAACGCAGCCGGCGTCAGCAGGCGCGTATAGACATAGATCATCACCATGGAGATCAAAGCCGGAATGATAACGGATGGTATATATCCGATGATCTGCCGGTACACGGATGACCAACCTCGCAAACGGAGATGATAAAGCCCGGTCTTCCCCGGATCGATAAGGCGAAAATCTCGGTTTCCGCGTTGCGCGCACAATGGCGAACGGGGACGCCGCAAAGCAAATCACGTTGCTATGACGTAAGTGAACGGCCTGCGGAACAGGTTGCCGGCAGGTCAGTGCGGCGGGCGCAGCGCCTCGACGTAAGCGGCAATTGTTGCGCTCCAGCCATTCTCCAGCGCGTCGGCGGTCAGTTCGTGACCGATCGATGCCTCCGCCAGGAACGGCACGGCGGCGACCAAGGGCGGGATGTTGTGCAGGTTCAGGTCGTGCCCGGCATTCACCACCAGCCCGGCCTCACGCGCTCGCTCGGCGGTCGCGGCGATCAAGTCCAGTATCCGCTGGTGCGAGCCGTCGCGGAACGCGTGGGCATACGGCCCGGTGTAGATCTCAACCCCGTCGGCGCCGGCATCGCGCACGCGATCGATCACCTCCGGTTCGGCGTCGATAAACAGGATCGCCCGGCCGCCCAGCGCCTTGATCTGGGCAATCGCCTGACCCGCGATCGCCGCCTGCGCCGGGTCGAGCTTCCAGCCCTCGTCGGAGGTGAACGCTCCCGGCGCGTCCGGCACCAGCGTCACCTGCTCCGGCCGAACTGTGCGCACGATCGCCATCAGGCGCGCGTCGGGATAGCCCTCGATATTGAATTCGATCCCCGGACGCACCGGCCGCATCAGCTCGGCCAGCATAGGGACGTCGCTGCCGCGAATGTGACGCTCATCCGGCCGGGGATGCACGGTCAGCCCGAGCGCGCCGGCCTTCAGCGCGAGGGTCGCGAAGCGCCGCATATCGGGCACGCCGGTGTGGCGGGTATTCCGCAGTAGGGCGATTTTGTTGAGATTGACACTAAGACGGGCCATGCGGCGCCTTCTAGCGCGGATCGCCGGGCAACTCAACGCATGGCCCGGGCGTTCGTAAAGCAACGATACCGGTTCGGCGCGCCGAAGGTGTTGAATGGACACATCCCGGTTCAGCCCAAAGATACAGGCCGTCCATCCGGAACCGCTCCGTGGTGCGGCCGCAGATCGCGCAGTTCAGTCCGGATCCGTCACCATGTCCAAGCAGCTTGTCGCCCGCGCCAATCTTCTGGTCTTCGGGGTCCTGATCGGGTTCCTGGTGCTCATGGGCGCTTTGACCTGGGACGGTTTCAGCGCCGCCCGCGACGCCCGGCAATGGACCGAGCACACCTATCAGGTGCTCTCGAACCTGCGTGAACTCGGCATGACCGTGCGCGACGCCGAAACCGGCGAGCGTGGCTTCCTGCTGACCGGGGACGACGCCTACCTGGCGCCATACGAGGCGGCTCTCGGTGGCATCTCCGTCCTTCAGGGCGAGCTGCAGCGCCTCACCGCCGACAATCCGGCGCAGCAGGATCGGCTGCTGGGGTTGGCACCTGTCGTACAGCGCCGGCTGCAGCAACTCGCTCAAACCATCCAGCTCCGCCGGGATTCAGGGCTGGAGGCCGCCACCGGGCTGCTGGGATCCAATGCCGGCCGTGCGACGATGCAGCAGATTGAGAGCACCCTTGCCACCATGACGGCGGAGGAGCAGTCGCTGCTGGCGCGGCGGCAGGATGCGGCCGAGAACCGCAGCGACCGGGTCCGCCAACTGGCGTTCGGCGGTGCCGCGTGCGCCATCCTGGCCCTGATCTGGGCGGCGCGCCTGCTCAATCAGGCATGGGCGCGGTCCAACGACGCGGAGGCGAACCAGCGCGCACTGGCCGGGCGGCTGCGCACCTCGCTCGACAGCCTCAGCCAGGGCGTGGCGGTGTTCGGTCCGGCATTCAGGCTGCGACATTGGAACGAGTGCTTCCAGATCCTGCTCGGCCTGCCGCCGGCGCTGGTGCGGGTGGAGACGCCGTACGCCGCCTTCGTGGAATTCACCGGCGGCGGCGATCGTGGGGACTTCCTCGAAACCGAGGACCAGCTCCGTCACGGCCAGCAGAAGACCAACGAGCCGATCGTCTATGAACGGGTCCATGCGGATGGCAGGCTGCTGGAAATCCGCCGCACGCCGACGCCGGATGACGGCTTCGTGCTGACCATCAGCGACATGACCAAGCGGGCGCAGTCCGAGGCGGTGCTGCGGGAATCGCAGAAGATGCAGGCCATCGGGCAGCTCACCGGCGGCATCGCGCACGACTTCAACAATCTGCTGACGGTCATCATGGGCAACCTGGAACTCGCCCGGGCCAGGTTGCAGCC
The DNA here is from genome assembly GCF_903915725.1 of uncultured Rhodopila sp. GTDB lineage: Bacteria > Pseudomonadota > Alphaproteobacteria > Acetobacterales > Acetobacteraceae > Rhodopila. The sequence continues at coordinate 34,278 of NZ_CAIWTY010000007.1, read as the reverse complement.
GCAGGACCCGATCGTGGCGCAGATTGACCGCTCGCTGTGGGCGGCACAGCGCGGCGGCACGCTGACCAGCCAGTTGCTGGCCTTCGCGCGCAAGCAGCCGCTCGCGCCGGCGCCGATAGACCTGTCCTCCTCGCTACCGGAACTGGTGCCGCTGCTGCGGCGCACGCTGGGCGAGACGATCGAGGTGCGCTTCGTCGATTCGGCCGGGCTGTGGCCGGCGATGGCCGATCCGGCGCAATTGGAGAGCGCGGTGCTGAATTTGGCGCTGAATGCGCGCGATGCGATGCCGGGTGGCGGGCGGCTGACGATCGAGCTGGCCAACAAGGTGCTGGATGAGGACTACGCCCGCTACCACGCAGATGTCGCCGCGGGCGACTACGTGATGGTGGCGGTGTCCGATACCGGCCACGGCATGACGCCGGAAGTCGCTGCCCGGGTGTTCGAGCCGTTCTTCACAACGAAGACCGAAGGTCGCGGCACCGGGCTGGGGCTGGCGATGGTGTTCGGGTTCGTCAAGCAGTCGGGCGGCCATGTGAAGGTCTACTCGGAGCCGGGTCAGGGCACATCGGTGAAAATCTATCTGCCGCGCGCCATCGGCGGCCAGGTTCCGAACATGCAGCGCAGCGGCACGCCGGCGGAGCTGCCGCGCGGTTCGGCGACCATCCTGCTGGTCGAGGACGAGGCCGCGGTGCGGGAGATCGCGGTCGCGATCCTGCGCAACCTCGGCTACCGCGTGCTGGAGGCGCAGGACGGCGACGAGGCATTGCGCGTGTTCGGCGCCCATGCGGCGGAGGTAGAGCTGCTGCTGACCGACGTGGTGCTGCCCGGGAAAGTGCGCGGTCGGGAACTGGGGGAGCGCATCACCGCCGTCCGGCCGCAGGTGAAGGTCCTGTACATGTCGGGGTATACGGAAAATTCGATCGTGCACCACGGGCGGCTGGATGATGGCGTGCAGCTTCTGGGCAAGCCGTTCAAGCGCGAGCAGTTGGCGCGCAAGGTGGCGGAGGTGCTGGGGGTGACGAAGGCCGACGCGGCGGCGAATGTGGTGGATATCCGGGAAGCCCGGCGGGAGTGACCCGGCGGTTTCGATCGCGCCGGGGCGAGGGCGGTAAGCGATGCCGATGATTTGAGGCCTTCGGCAACCTCCGCGCCTGTCGCATCCGTATGGTCGGAAATCTGCAAAATGCGGCGCATTTTCCGTGAAATTTTAACCACTTCTTAACGAAATCTCGTCACCATTGGACCGCGTCTCCCCCCGGAGGTGCAAAGATGGACGGATCTATTCAGGTTCTTGACGCGGACAATGCTCCAGCGCATAACTTGACCAACGTTGGTCAAGGATCGGCAATGGATACGATCAATCTTTACGAAGCGAAGACCAACCTGTCGCAACTGGTCGAACGCGCAGCCGCGGGCGAGGAAATCGTCATCGCCAAGGCAGGCCGCCCACTCGCCCGGCTCGTCGCCTTGGCGCAGCGCACCGCGGAACGCCCGTTGGGCCTGTTTGCCGGTCAGGCCGAACTCGGTGCGGATTTCGACGATCCGCTGCCCGATGGCATGCGCCTGGCGTTCGAAGGACGCGCGCCCTGAAGCTGCTGCTGGATACGCATATCCTGATCTGGGCGATCTCTCAGCCGTCCAGACTGGATCAGCGCACACAAGCGGCGGTGGCCTCGCCGGCGAACCAGGTGTTCGTCAGTGCCGCGAGCGCGTGGGAGATCGCGATCAAGCACGCGCTCGGGCGGCTGACGTTTCCGGTGGACCGGTTCGAGGAAATCCTGCAGCGGATGGGCTTCGACGCCCTGCCCATCGGCCTTGGCCATGCCGTCGCGGCCGGCCGGCTGCCGCGGCATCACGACGACCCGTTCGACCGGATGCTGATCGCCCAGGCGCAGTCTGAGGGCCTGACCCTGGTTTCGACAGATCGCGCGATGATGCGCTACGAGGTTTCGGTGCTCGGCGTTGAAACGTAGAGCGCCACGTGCTACATTGCGGACATGACCAAGACCCTGACCCTGCGCGACGCCAACCAGTCGTTTGCCCGCTGCATCCGGGAGGTGGAGGCCGGCGAGGACTTCGTCATCACCCGCAACGGCACGCCGGTGGCGCGCCTGTCGCCGGTGAACACGCGGCGCTTGCTGACGCCAGTGCAACAGGCAGCCTGGGAGCGCACCCGGGCGCGAATGGAGAAGGGCTGGGACATCGGTGCCGGCCCGCTTGACCGCGACGCACTGCATGAGCGTTGAGCGGTTCAGTCTCGACACGAACATCCTGGTTTATGCGTTAGATGCCGGTGCCGGTGACCGCCACGTCCTGTCGGCCCGCATCGTGGAAATGGCTGTCCGCTGCGATTGCCGGCTGACACTGCAATCGGTGTCGGAGTTCTTTGCCGTTGTGACCCGCAAGCGCCTGGTCTCCCGAGATGAGGCGGTTGCGCAGGCGCGCGACTGGCTCGACATTTTGGCACCATCCCGGCCTCCGCCGACGCGGTTCGAAGCGCCTTCGATTCCGCAAGCACGGGCCGGGCATCCTACTGGGACGCCCTGCTGGTCGCCGCCGCGGCCGAGGCGGGCTGCACAACCGTCCTCACGGAGGATCTGGCCGATGGCAGCGTCCTGCACGGCGTACGAATCCTGAACCCGTTCGCCGGCAGAGTGCTGAACCCCGAGGCGATGGCAGTGCTGGCCGAGGACTGACCTCAGACCTCCAGCGTGCCGCGCCCGACCGGCACGCAGCTTCCCGATACCGTCGCCATCACCGGTCCCTCGCCGGTCTTGCTGGCCGAGGCGATGATCTGGCTGGGGCGGCCGATTTCGGCGCCCTGCTCGATCTCGTAGTGCAAATCGACATTGTCGCCGGGCGCCAGCGAGGTCAGCAGCGCCGCCAGGGCCGCCGCGGCGCTGCCGGTGGCGGGATCTTCCGGCACACCCGCCAGCGGCGCGAACATCCGGGTCCGCAACTGGATCAGGCTCTCGCCGCGCCGCGCATACAATAGCACGTTGAACCGGCCGGACAGCGACGGGAACCGCGGCGCGGCATCCTCGAACGCCGCGGTGACCGGGCGCGCCCGGGACAGGGCCTCCACCGACGCCACCTCCGCGATCACGAACGGAGTGCCCACCGACGCGACAATCGGCGCATGGGTTTCGCTGGTGATGTCGGCCTCCGCCAGCCCCGTGCAGGCGGCGACGATCTCCGCCGGCACGGCAATGTCGAGCGACAAAGACCGCGGCGCCGAAATCCGCGCCCCCGAGATCGCCCCGGCCCGATCGCGCAGGATGTGGACGCGCACCAGGCCGGCGAGTTCCTCGAACACGTAGTGCTCCGGCGGGTCGCCGGCGAGGCGGGCAAGGACGAAGCCGGTGCCGACATTCGGATGCCCGGCAAACGGCATCTCCGTCTTCGGCGTAAAGATGCGCACCCGGGCGTGGTGACGCGCATCGGCTGGCGGCAGGACGAAGGTCGTCTCCGAGAGGTTGAACTCGGCGGCGATGTCCTGCATCTGCGCGTCGGTCAGTCCGCTGGCGTCGGGGAAGACAGCCAACGGGTTCCCTCCGAAACGTTCGGCGGTAAAGACGTTAACCGTGACGAAATCATAGGCGGGCATGGGCGGCCTCCAACGTGCAATTATATCATCAGTCGGGACGTCGCGGTAGCAGAGGTAGACAACGCGGAAACATCATCCGGCACGTCGTCGTCTTATGGTCTTGTTCGGCAAGTCAGGCCGCCGGTAGCGGCAGGTGCGAATTACAGCGCCGCGGGCAGCCCCGGCAAATCCGACCATGTCTGCGCCATTCCCGGGGCACACGCCAGAATCGCGTTTCCGTCCGCGCCGCCGTTCGCGGCCATGAAATCGCTGACCTTGGCGCCGGCTTCAGGCAGTATCGCCAGCGCGGCGGCGACATCCCACAGATTGATGTGCAATTCTGCGTAGCCGTCCAGCCGCCCGATCGCCACATCGACCAGACCGAGCGCGCCGGACCCGCCGTGCCGCAAACTGGACCCGCCGGCGAGAACCCGTTCGCAGACATTCAGATACTCGGAGGCAGGACGGCGCCGGGACCAGCCCACCTCCATGATCGCCTCTTTCGGATCGCTGGTCTCCGCCGCCCGGATCGGCTGGCCGTTCAGGAACGCGCCCTGCCCGCGGCGCGCGCTGATCGTCTCCCCCACCGTCGGCGCGGCGATCACGCCAATCAGCGGCGTGTCGCTCTCGAGACAGGCGATCGAGATGCAGAACCTCGTGGCGCCGCGGGCGTAGTTGGAGGTCCCGTCGATCGGATCGATCACCCAACGCAGGCTGCCGCCGCGCGAGACGCCGCCTTCCTCGCCCTGGAACCCATCCGCGGGAAACGCGGCGGCAAGCGCGTCGGACAGGAAGCGTTCGATCGCGCGATCCGCCTCGGTGACCCAGTCCTGCCACCCCTTCAGCACACCGCGTCCGGACCCCGGAGCCGGGCGCATCGCCATGGCCATCGACGCGGCCTCATGCGCCAGGCGCAGCGCGGTATCCAGCCGGTGTTGCAGCGATTCCGTCACACGGACGGATCGGATATGACCGGCCCGGTGGAAGGCGGCGGCTCCGGCTCCGGCGGCGTGTCAAACGGCTCGTCGTCCGGAGGCAGGTCGGACGGATCGACCTCCCCGGCCCCGTAGTTGACCGGCGGCGGCGGCGGTGCCGCGCTGCGGACGTTCAGCCAGGCCGCGAGGTTTTCAGCGCGCTGCAAGCCGGAATCCACCGCGGCCATGGTGCCGGACAGGTCTTCCGAGTCGTCCTTCTCCCAGGCGCGAACCGCCAGCAGCCAGACTCCGAACAGGCCGCGGACCTGGATCGCACCCTTCAGGCCGGTGGCTTCGACACCTGCCGCCTGCAACATCCACCGCATGCTGGCCCGGGTGGCGCAACCCAGCAGCAGTGCCATCGGCGGGTCAACCGGCAGCGAGCGCAGTATCGCTCTCACGCCATCGCGATGCGCCTGGAACAGGTCGAAACGCCGCATTAGCAGGTCGAACAGCTTGTCGCGAACGGACCCTTCCGTCGGCGCATCCTGCAGCGCCGTCTGATCGGCCAGCCGCCCGAAGCGAAGCAGGATCGACGCGCGGGAGGGAAACCGTGCCCGCGCCTCCTGCAAGGAAAGCCCGGCAGCGCGGGCGGCGGCGGCGGCATTGGCCTTGTGCCAGCCATCCTCCCCGGCGATGCGGAAAGCGGCGGCGATCAGGGCGGAGTCGAATTCTGTGTCGGTCATGCAGTCAAAATAGGCTGCGCAGTCATCCGGCTCAACCAGCGAGTTCGCGAGAACGACGGGTCGCCGCCGCAATGGCCTGCGACACGGCGATCGGCCAGGCGTCGGGGTCCATCAGAACGGACAGCGCCTCGGCCGTGGTGCCGCCCGGGCTGGTGACAGCCTTACGAAGCGCGGCTGCGTCGTCCGGGCTGGCCGCCAGCAGCGCGCCGGAGCCGGCGACGGTCTGGCGGGCAAGCAGCCGGGCGAGGTCGGGCGGGATGCCCTGCTCGATCGCCGCCTGCTCCATCAGTTCGGCGAGCAGGAAGACGTAGGCGGGACCGCTGCCGGAAACCGCGGTGACCGGGTCAAGCAGTGCTTCGTCGTCGATCCTGGCGACCGCGCCGATGGCGCGGAGCAGACGGTCGCACAGGGCGGCCTGAGCGTTGGAGACGCCGGGTCCGGGGCAATAGACGGTGACGCCCTGGCGCACGGCGGCCGGCGTGTTGGGCATGGCACGGACGACGGCAGCCTCAGGCCCGAGCAAGGCGGAAATGCCTGACACAGTGCGTCCTGCCATGATCGAGAGGAAGACGGCATTACCGGCGAAGCGCTGGTATGCGGGCAGGGTCGCCGCGGCGTTCTGCGGCTTGACCGCGAGCACGACGGCAGCCGGCGTGAAATCGGCGGGGATGATCGCGGCATCGGCCAGAACGGTCAGGTCCGGGGCAGCAAAACCCGCGGCGGATGGCGACGGGTCGATAGCGATGGAGGGTGCGAGCCTCTCCTCCCGCCAGCCAGCGAGCATGGCGCTGCCCATACGGCCGCAGCCGACGAGCAGGATAGGTGGGATGGAGCCGGCTGTGCTGGTCATGTCTGTCTCATCGTCAGGGCGGGCCGATCCCCGTAGCTATCAGGATAAGCGGTCGAGCGGAGCAGGAATTGGCTGAACCATCTCCGCCCTCACTGTCATGGCCGGGCGTGTCCCGGCCATCTGCGCTTCAACGGCGGTGCGGGGATGGCCGGGACACGCCCGGCCATGACGGTGACGGCACGCCAAGCGGCGACGGTAGGAGCCATTGCGCGATTCCGTCAGCGATGGCGGTTGCCCCCGATCGTCACGCCTCTCCGACGCAGTCCAGCATTGCGGCGGCCAGTGCCTCGGCCGGCGCTTTGCCGCCCCAGAGCACGAACTGGAAGGCCGGGAAAAACCGCTCGCACTCGGTCAGCGCAATATCGACCATGTCCTCAAGACTTTCGGCCGATGCCCCCGGCGCGCCGCGCAGCAGCACCGCATGGCGGAACACCGGCATCCCGTCCTCCGTTTCAAGGCCGAAATGCCCCAGCCAGAGCTTTTCGTTGGCCAGCGCCAGCAATTCATACAGCGCGCCGCGCTGCTTCTCAGGCACCTTCAGGTCGAAGGCGCAGGTGAAATGCATCACGCTGATATCGTGCGACCAGTTGAAATACAACCCATAGTCGCACCAATGGCCCGGGGCCTCGGCGGCCATTTCGGATTCGCTCCGGCGGTCGAACACCCAGTCGTTCGCGGCGACAATTTGCTCCATGATGTCGAGGGGGTTGGCAGCGTTCTCCACGGCCGAGGAAAGCGAGACTGACATGCGGGGTCTCCCGTCAAAAGGAAGGCCGAGCGTGGCCTTCACCCCCAGGATAGTGTTGCAACCGGAACACATGGCCGGCGCGTCGAGTCTCCCGGAGTTGGCCACTGCAAGAGCCTATTCACGTGTCACCCCGCGCCGCAAGAGCGATGACTTCTTTTTTCATGAAACTTCGGGTGTCTTTTTTTCCATGATCGGCCAGCCCCGCGGATTACCTCATTGCGGTATCATATCTCCTGCGAGCCGACGGCATCGGTATCGGTGATCTCCAGTACCGCGACCCGCGCTTCCAGCGCCGACAGCCGGGCTTCCAGCGCGGCCGCATGCGCTTCGGCGGTTTCCTGGGCGTTCCTGGCATTGGCGGCGAGTTCCTGCACCGCCTCGAACTCCTCCCGCCGAACCAGGTCCATACGCTGAAGGATGTCATCCACCCGGGCGCGCAGCACCGACTCGGCTTCGTCGCGCAGCCCCGCCAAAGCGGAGATCGCACCACCGGCCACGCCGGCGATGTCATCGAAAAATCTCGGCCGATCGGCCATGGTCGTGTGCTCCTGTTTGTGAAACGGCTTTCCCGGCCGCGCCGCCACCCGTATATAGCGCAACCATGATCCTGATAACTGGCGGCGCCGGATTCATCGGCTCCAACCTGCAGGCGGCGCTGGTGCGCCGCGGGCACGAAACCGTCGTCGTCGATACCCTCGGGTCCGATGGCAAATGGCGCAACCTCGCCAAACATCCACCTGCCCGGGTCGTCCACCCGGACGATCTGCATACCTTCCTGGAAACCCGTCCGCCGCTCGAAATGGTGTTCCATCTCGGCGCCGTCAGCGAGACCACGGCAGTGGACGGGGATCACACCTGGGCGACCAATGTCGAACTCAGCCGTTACCTCTGGGAATGGTGCTCGGCGCGCGGGGTGCCGCTGGTATACGCCTCCTCCGCGGCGACATACGGCGACGGCACCCGGGGCTTCGATGACGATTTCACCCCGGCCGCGCTGGAGCGGCTGCGCCCGCTCAACCTGTATGGCTGGACCAAGCACGCCTTCGACCTGCTGGTGGCGAAGGTGCTGACGCAGCGGAAGGACCAGCCGCCGCAATGGGCCGGGCTGAAATTCTTCAACGTTTACGGGCCGAACGAATACCATAAAGGCAAGATGATCTCGGTCGTGAAGGTCAAGCACGATGAGGTCGCCGCCGGCGGCCCGGTCCGCCTGTTCAAATCCGACCAGCCCGGCCTCGCCGACGGCGCTCAGGCGCGCGACTTCATCTGGGTCGGCGACGTCGTGGACGTGATGCTGTGGCTGATGGAAAACCCGGCGGTCAGCGGCCTGTTCAACCTCGGCACCGGCCGGGCGCGCACCTATCTGGATCTCGCGCATACGGTGTCGGATGCCGCCGGACGGCCGCGCGCAGTCGAGTTTATCGACATGCCGGCCAGCCTGCGCGGGCAATACCAGTCCTTCACCCAGGCGCCGATGGAGCGGCTGCGCGCCGCCGGATATTCGGGCCAATTCACGCCGATGGAGGAAGGCATCCGCCGCTACGTGCAGGACCACCTGGCGACGGCCGACAGCTTCGTATGATCCCCGTCCTGCTGTTTCCGCAGTTCGACCCGGTCATCGTCCAGATCGGGCCGCTGGCCATACGCTGGTACGCGCTGGCCTACATTGCCAGCCTGATCATCGGCTGGCGGATGGTGCGTGGCCTCGTGCAGCGGCCGCCGGTTGTCGCGACGCAGCTTCAGGTCGATGACTTCCTGACCTGGGCGACCCTTGGGGTCGTCTTGGGCGGGCGGCTGGGCTATGTGCTGTTCTATCAGCCGGGCTTCTATTTCAGCCATCCCGCCATGATCTTCGCCGTCTGGGAAGGCGGCATGAGCTTCCACGGCGGCATGCTGGGGGTGGCGATCGCAATCACCGTGTTCTGCCGGCGCAACGCCATTCCATTGCTCGGTTTCGCCGACAGGATCGCCGTGGTGGCGCCGATCGGCCTCGGGCTCGGGCGAATCGCCAATTTCATCAACGGCGAGTTGTGGGGGCGGCCCGCTCCGGACTGGCTGCCCTGGGCGATGATCTTTCCGCGCGCAACGCCGACGATGCAGCCGTCCCTCAGCACTTACGACCTGCTGCGCCAGACGGTCTGCGCGGGACTCGATCCCAGCCAGTGCGTGCCCCGTCACCCGAGCCAGCTCTACCAGGCATTGATGGAAGGGTTGATCCTGTTCGTGGTGATGTTCGTACTTTCGCGCCGCGAAAGCGTGCGGGCACGATTCGGACTGCTGACGGGGATGTTCCTGTGCGGCTACGGCATCGCCAGGATTATCGGCGAATTCTTCCGGGAGCCGGACGCGTTCCTGGGATTCCTGGCGTTTGGTGCGACAATGGGCCAGATCTTGTCGATCCCGATGGTGCTGGCAGGGGTCTGGCTTATCCTGCGGTCGCGGCCGGCGCGGCCGGGATTAGGGTGAGCCGCCACTCGTCTTCTCCCTATCCGTCATGGCCCGGCTTGTCCGGGCCACCTATCGCGGTACATGCGGGTAGAGGTGGCCCGGACAAGCCGGGCCATGACGATTGATGCATCCCCCCGAACGCCTCGACCGCTTCATGGCGCGCGCCAACGCGATCTACTACGCGACGCACGACCCGTTTGCCGACTTCACCACCTCGCCGGAAATCAGCCAGGTGTTCGGCGAGGTCCTCGGCATCTGGGCGGCCGTCGCCTGGCAGATGCTCGGCAGCCCCAAGCCGGTTCTGCTGGCCGAGGCCGGACCCGGCCGCGGCACCCTGATGGCGGACGCGCTGCGGGCTATCGGCCGCGCGGCACCGGATTTCGCCACCGCGCTGGACGTTCATCTGATCGAGACCTCGCCCCGCCTGCGCACCGCCCAGGCCGCCCGGGTGCCCGGCGCTGTCTGGCACGACACCCTGGACTCGGTCCCGGATGCGCCGATGATCTTGCTGGCAAACGAATTCCTGGACGCCCTGCCGATACGCCAGTTCGTGCGGCGCGGGGACGGATGGACGGAGCGGTTCGTGGCGGACGGGACATGGCTCGAACAACCAGCCGACGGAGCCGACGTGCCACCCGGTCGCAATGCGGCCGAGGGTCAGATCGTCGAACTGAACGAACCGGCGCGGGCGTTCGTGACAGGTCTGGCGCAGCGGGTGCGGCGGCATCCGGGCGTCGCCCTGCTGGTGGATTACGGTCCGGCGCGCAGTGCCCCGGGTGACAGTTTGCAGGCGCTCGCCCGCCGCAAGCCGGTCGATCCGCTGTCGCCTCCCGGTTCAGCCGATCTGACAGCGCATGTGGATTTCGCCGAATTGGCGGCGGCGGCGCATTCGGCGGGCGCCGCTGCGCAGGGGCCGGTGACGCAGGGGGCGTTCCTCTCGGCGCTGGGCGTGTTCCAGCGGACCGAGGCGCTGGCGCGGGGACGGAGCGAAACTCAGGCGGCGGCGCTGCGGGAGGGCACGCGGCGGCTGACCGCGGCCGCGGCGATGGGGGATTTGTTCAAGGTCCTGGCTGTGACGTCGCCGGGGTGCGGAGCGCTGCCGGGGTTCGCGGCCGGGTGAGGGCGCGATGGTAGACAGCAGCAGGCAGGGACCTTGGCCTGACAATATGGTTGGCCGGGCCGCCCCACCGGGATAGACCGTCCGGATGGCTGCCGGGCTGCCCTTCCACCCTCAAACCATTCCTACCGAATACCGATGGCAATGCCGGGAAGAACGATGCCGATAGTGGGACCGTAGACCACCGGCGGCGGATAATACTCCGGCTGGCCATAAACGATCGGCGGCGGGTAGTACCCCGGATGGCCATAGGCCATCGGCGGCGGCGGATGGCCACCGCCACCCCAGCCACCCCTGTGTTCGCCACCGCGATGATCGCCGCCCCGATGGTCGTCACCGCCGGCTTGCGCGCCGGACGCCGCCAGAACCGAGCCGAGAAGTAGAATGCCGGCGATCTTCAGAGCTGCCCGCTTTGGTTTGGTAGTCATGGTTCGATCCTCGATCGGTGAAGAATACGCCGGCATCAACCGTGCGCAGCGGTTTTTTCATGGCCAAAATGGGTGAAGACATGATCGGCGATTTTTCTCTGCGCATCCGGCATTGCGGCATACAAGATCGCAAATGAATCGGTGAGTGCCTTTAGGCCCTCGACATGAGCGCGCGCAAGTTTCCCATAGAAATTGAGATCGTCTAACGCGGTCATGCCCGCCGTGCCGCCGGCAGACCGTTCCGCCAGCAGTTTGTCCAGGACGGCGGCATTCTCACGCATCGCCTTGGAGACGCCATTCCAGTCGGCCTCTTCGCTCGCGGTTATATTGAGCGCGGTATGAAGCCCGGCGATCCGCTGTTCGACGGTCTCCCGCGGTGTCACCATCGTCTTGGTCGCCGTTTGGGGCGCATTCACCGCGGCCACGCCGGCCAACGGGCATGCCAGCAATGCGGCGCCCAGCAGCGCCGGCAGCACGGTCGTGCGGTTAAGAAATGACATGTCAAATTCCTTGCAAACATCGGGCGAACGGGTCGCCTGTTCCTACTAAACAATGGCCCGCCGCCGATTGGGCCGCCAGGATCGGAAACTACCTAGCCTCGAATTGTATTCCCACCCGCCAACGACGCCCGGACCACGGTCAAACGGAGCGACGCCGGCAGTCGGAATGCCGGCGAAATATTCTGATGCGCAAGGCGGTCTCAACCCCATCCCGCTCCGGGCGCTGTGCGCGCGGCGCAGCCGCTCCCGGTTGCAAAGATCGACTGCTGTGACCTTATGTTGATCGCTTACAGGCAAGGCCATCCCGATGTTCCCAGCCATCTTCCTCAGCCACGGCGCGCCGACACTGCCGCTGGTGGATGCCCCGGCGCGCGATTTCCTGCTCGGGCTGGGCAAAGAACTTGGCCGGCCGCGCGCCATCCTGGTCGCTTCGGCGCACTGGGACACACCTGCGCCCATGCTCAGCACGATCGCGCGCAACACCACCATCCACGATTTCTACGGCTTCCCAAAGGAGCTGTATCAGCTCCGGTATGAGCCGCCCGGCGCGCCGGATGTCGCCGCGGCGGCGGTGGAACTGCTGAACCGTGCGGGACTGCCGGCCGGGACGGATCCGTCGCGCGGCCTCGACCACGGCGCCTGGGTGCCGCTGCTGCTGATGTATCCCGAGGCGGATGTGCCGGTGCTGCAAATCAGCATCCAGCCAATGCTAGGACCGCGGCACCATCTCGCCGTCGGCAAGGCGCTGGCCGAGTTGCGCCAGCAGGACGTGTTGATCATCGGTTCGGGGTCGTTCACCCACAACCTCGGGCGGTTCCGCGGCGCGGCGGTCAACGCCCCTGCCCCGCCGGATGTGATCGCCTTCGCCGATTGGTTCGACGAGGCAATCGTCGCGGGGCGGACGGCGGATCTGCTGCACTACCGGGCGCTGGCGCCCTATGCGGTTGCGCAGCATCCGACCGACGAACATCTGCTGCCGCTGTTCGTGGCAATGGGGGCCGGCGGCGCGGGAGAGCGTCTGCACAGTTCGGCAATGCATGCGATCCTGCGGATGGATGCCTACGCGTTCCGGTAGCGGCATCAACCGGGGCGCGCGGCCGGGACCAGTCGCGATCCCACTGGCGTGCGAAGCCGCGCGGTATTTAGCCATCCCGGGCGGAATGAAACCGCCCATGGCAGTTGACGCCGCACTAAACTGTCCTACCTTGGCAGCAGAGGACGCAACGGTTTAGCGCAGCGCACTGAATCGTGCACGGGCCGCGTTTCCTAAGGCCGGCTGATCGCCGCAACAGGTGCGTCAAAACGGTTGCCAACTCGGACCTTTGGCCAAGCGCGGTGAGGACCGCATCGGACACGAGCTTATGATCGAACCAAGCCACATCCTGGTCGTGGAAGACGACTCCCTGGTTTCGGAGGTGATCCAGGCTGCGCTTGACGATGTCTACCGCGTCACCGTCGTTGACAGCGCGACGGCCGCCCTGGATTTGCTGCGCCAGGGAGGCATCACGCTGATGCTGCTGGATTGCACCCTTCCGGGCGGCGTGGACGACAACCTTCTTCCGGAGGCCGATGGGCGAGGCACGGCGGTGATCATGATGTCAGGCGACCCCGGCCGGATGGACGCTTTGTCCGGCCAGCCACGGCCTTTCGTTCTGAAACCGTTCACGTTGGGCGGTTTGCTCGCCACCGTAGAACAGGTGCTTGGGACAATGCCCGCGCGCGAACCGCAGAGCTGAACCGCAGAGCTGGGGCAGGCTCGGCCAATCATCATTTTAACGCGAAGCGGCCGGCGATGGGACGTTTGGCGCGGCAAGCCGTGCCGGCACCCGTCAACGTACTGCCATCGGTGCCACGCCAATCTGCAAAAACCGCCGCCCCTTGCCCGGCGGGTGCGGAGCCGTGCATCCTGCTCTCAAGGAGAGGTCTCCGCCGCAGACGCATACAAAATCACGGCACTATACCGAATATGACCGAAGTACCAGGCTTCCGAACCGAAAAGCGCCGCAAGTCCGGATGAGCCAGCACATCGCACGGCTGCGCGACGACGTCCGATCCGACACCCCCCCGGCCGGAGCCGATCGGCTGGCCTTTATGGGGCGTTTGCAGACTATTCTTACCCATTGGCCGAGCGCCGATCGGCTGGCGCGGTCCATGGGGGTGTCGCCGTCGGCGTTTCGGAAATGGCTCAAGGGCGAAGCGGAGCCCAGCCGCGAGAGACTGGTGGCCTTGGCCCGTGCCGCCGGTGTCGGCGTCGCCTGGCTGGCCGAGGGCGAGGGACCGGCACCGGTTTTCGAAGCCGTCGCCGGATCGCGGCGCCGCCCGCGTCCGGAGGCGCCGGTGCCGCTTGATCCGGATCAGTTCGTCCTGCTGCCGAAGCACCCGGAGGCCGCCGCCGCCGGTGCCGAACCGCCTCCCGCCCCGGCGATTGCCGGCTTCTTCGCGCTGCGCCACGACTGGGTGCGCTCGGTCTGCCGCACCGCGCCCGACGACCTGTTGCTGGAGATCGCCGCGGGCGACTCGATGCTGCCCCGGATCAGGGACGGCGACACCCTGCTGGTCGATACGACTGAACGCAGCGTGCGGACCTTCGGGGTCTATGTGCTGGAGATCGACGGGCAAAGGCTGGTCAAACGGGTGCAGCGCAAGCACGACGGCAGCCTGGTGCTGATCAGCGACAACCCGGCCTATCTGCCTGATCCCGTCGGCAAGTCCGAGGCCGCCACCGTGACCGTCATCGGCCGCGTCGTCTGGGCGGGCGGGCCGATCTGATCCAGACGCGCCGCGGCTCTCAGTCTGCGTGAGGACCCGGCTGCTTCGCGGACTGCCGCACTTCGTTCGGGTCCTTTCCCGACTGCCGGATGATCACGTCATTGACCCCGTTCGAGGCCTCGGTGGCGACCACGACGGCGACGTCGCCCCAGTAATGGTCCAGCGTCCCGGCGGGGATTTCGTTCAACTGCACCACCCGGCCGCGCTCATCGCCCGAGGCGGTTTTGACGCTCCATTGAATCTCCACCCGCTCCTTGCGGCCGGGTATAGGCACCATCTTGACCTGACCCTCCACCCTGAAGTCCGCGCCCGTCGGCGTGGTCAGCACGACCGGTCCCAGCACCGCCAGCCGGGCGCGCATCTGCTGGGTCAGCGCCTGGTTGCCGTCGCCGGGTGCCCCGGTCACGTCCACCACCAACACCCGCGCGGCACGATTATACAGGCTGCCCGGATCGGCTTTGTCATGCGCGATCCGGATGCTGGTCAGCACCGCGCCGATGCGCGGCGCCGCCTCCCCGGCGACCTGCTGCATCAACTCGGGCGACGCCCTCGCCCATAGATCCAGGGGTATCGGCTCTCCTTCGGCGGTGCCCTGCTCCTTGCCCTTGGGGTCCTGCACGCTGAATATCGGCCTGACCACGCCGCCGTCGCGCCGGGCCCGGGTGATCAGCCGCCAGTCCGTCGGCTGCGGCGCGCGGACCATCGCCGGCACCTCGGTTGCCTGCAACGCGGTGGCGATCTGCACCGCCAGATCCGCGTTGGCGGCATCGGGCAGCATGGTGTCCGAGCCGGGGGGCACCGCCAGCAGCGGCGTCAGCGGTTGGGCCAGCCGGCGGGCGGTTGCGCCGGGATTGCCGATGAACGGCTCCGGCAGGTCGCCGCAGGCGGACAGGGACAGGCAAGCCAGCAGGACGAGGCTGAAGAGGCGGAAAGCGATCATCCGGCGGCTTGAAGCAGAAGCCGGCGGGCGCCGGAAGGGGCCACGTTCGGCGGCGTCCTTCACGCCGCCCGTATCACCGAGATCTGGTGGCCGATGGGCCCGGCTTTGGCGAGGGTTCGGCGGCGGTGGCTGAAGAAGCGGTCCTCGTCAGCCAGTGTGTCCACACCGGTCACGATGACGTATCCCACACCGGCAGCGCGCAGCCGGGCCGCGCAATACCCCGCGAGGTCGAACTGCCAGCGATCGTCGCGCTGTCCCGGGACGAAGAAAACCCGGTCCGCGGCGGACCGCGCCAGCACCGCGTCGCGCAGGTCGGCGCCGACTTCGTACGATGCCTGTGCGATGCAGGGTCCAACAGCGGCGGTGATACGCTCCGGTGAAGCGCCCAGAGCCGTCATCGCCGCCACCGTGGCGTCCAGCACGCCCAGCACGGCGCCGCGCCAGCCCGCATGCGCCGCACCGACGATGGCGCCTCCGGCATCGGCGAACAGCACCGGCGCGCAGTCCGCGGTCACGATGCCCAAGGCGATTCCAGGTCGGTCCGTCACCATGGCGTCGGCCTGGCCGCCCTGCCCCGGCGCCCAGGGTTGCGTCACCGTCACCACCCGGTCGCCATGCACCTGGGTCAGTCCCAGCAATCCGGCGGGGTCAACGCCGAGCGACCGGGCGGCGCGGGCGCGGTTTTCCAATACGGCGGCCGGGTCGTCCGCGCTGGACAGGCTGCAGTTGAGGCTGGCGAACGGACCCGCCGAAACCCCGCCACGGCGGGTGAAAAAGCCATGCGGAGCAGGCAGCCCGTCCGCGGTCAACGCTTCAGCCATGTCGAGTCGGCACCCCGGAAAATTTGCCAGCGCGATGTGCTGACTAGGCTCGCGCCGGTCAACTGGTGTTACACTCTTGCCATTCCGTAAAACGGATAAATCTTCGCCATGCTGGATGGCGGGGCGGGAGGATAACGGCATGATCGGAGTGGATTGGGGCACGACCAGCTTCCGCGCGTTCCGGGTCGGGCGCGACGGTAACATCCGGGACCGCCGGGCCAGCCCGCGCGGCATCATGAACGTCCCGGACGGACGCTTCGGCGACACCCTGCGCGATGAAATCGGCCCCTGGCTCGCCCTCGGCGAAGACAAAGTTCTTCTCTCCGGCATGATCGGCAGCCGCCAGGGCTGGAAGGAGGCGCCGTATTTGCCCTGCCCCGCCGGTCCCGCGGAACTGGCGGCCGCGCTCGTGGATATCGGCTTCGATTGGGCGAAGGTGAAGCTGGTGCCCGGCCTGTGCGGCACCGACGAATCGGGCGTCGCCGAAGTCATGCGCGGCGAGGAGGCGCAGGTGATTGGCGTGCCGGCGCTGCTGCGCGACGGCGGTATCGCCTGCCTGCCGGGCACCCACTCGAAATGGGTGCGGATGGAGGGCGGCCGCATCACCGGTTTCACCACCCACATGACCGGTGAGATCTTCGCCGCGCTGCGCGGCCACACTATACTGGGCCGGATGATGCGCGATGGCCCGGCAGGCGGCGCGCCGTTCGACTCGGGCATTGCCCGTTCGGCGGAGCCGGGTGGTCTGCTTCACCACCTGTTCGGCGTCCGCGCCCTCACCCTGGCCGATCGGCTGCCGGAGACGGAGTCGCCGGCCTATCTGTCGGGTATCCTGATCGGGCATGAGGTTCGTGCGGCTTTGGCCCGCTCGCCGGGTGCGGTCGTCCAGCTTATCGGCGCGCCCGACCTGACGGCGCTGTATGCCCGCGCCATTGCCGTTTGCGGCGGCTATGCCGAACGGCATGACGGCGAGGCGGCGGCACGCGGCCTTGCGCTGATCGCCGGACACGCGGATTGGACCTGAACGCCGAGGGGAACCATTGGCCCGTGCGGTGACAAGAAAGCGCCGCAACCGCATGCCGCTGCGGCCGCCTCCGCGGACCGTGGCGCTTGCAACAAACATCACCATTGCGTGATAGTGTTACGGTTGAGTCTCTTTTTTATTATTACTGAATGATACTGGCTGTTACGCGGGTCGCATATTGCAATAGCCCGTAGGAAATCCAACCATTTCCGTAACGCCATGTGCCCGCCTGGCATTGGAAACGATCGGCGTTGGAGTATTTAATCCGTATAGATAACATAAAATCGCGCTTGCTGCGGTATTATCTTGACACGCGGGAATATGCGGTTTCGGCGCGACTGCGCTGCACGAAAAAGAAACGCTACGCCGGGAAGGCCGAAATATTGCACGACTGGAAGCACGTCTCCGCGCGTGCCAACCATGCCTCAGCGCGCATCAGCGTGGCGGTTTCTGAGGGCTTGAAAGAATGGCATCGGTCACGATCAATGGAAGCAACTCACAAAATCTCGGCATGACTTTCGGTGCGACTTCTAGTTTTACGTTAGCGCAACAAATAGCCGAACAGATTAACAAGGGCGTTAACGCCGGTACGATACTAACTTCAACCGACAGCGCGCCGACGTTGCCGGGTGGCGTCACCGGGGCATATCTGCAAACCCGACCCGGTACCGTTTCGCTGCCAGCGGGCTATTTGTCCGACAACATCAATGTCGCCGGCTTCGGACCCGCAAATGTTTTCAGCTTCAGCGGCGCCTCGGGCCAGACCATTCTGTCGGATCAAAACACCAACCTGACGTTCACCGCACCGACCGGTTCCGGCACCGTGGTGGCCGGGGGTGGCAACAACCAGATCAGGGTCGGCGGTCCGGGCAGCTGGTCGCTGAATACCGGAATCGGCAACGACATCATCGCCGCGACCGGCAGCGGCACCAACACCATCGAGGCCGGCGGCGGGAACAATTCGATACTGTTGGGCAGCGGCAATGCGCTGATTATTTCGGTTGGCAACGACAGTATCCAGGGTGGCTCCGGTGCCGAAACGGTCGATGCGACCGGCGGCGGCAAGGACTTCATCCAGGGCGGTGCCAGCGATCTGCTTTTCCTCGGCGGTACAGCGGGCGCAACGATCCTCGGCGGCTCCGGCAGCGACACCTATTTCGGCAGCACCAGCGGTCACGTCGGCAATCAAATGCTTGTCGGCGGTTCGGGCGGCAACAACCAGCTTTGGGCCGGCGACGGCGCCGCCACGCTCATCGGCGGCGGCAACGGCGACCAGCTTTTCGCTTATGGCCGCTACGATCAGGTGCTGACCGCGGCCTCCGGCAACGAGACGCTGTCGGCCGCCTTCTCCGGCGGCAATGATTCACTGACCGCAGGTTCGGGGTCCGATCAGCTCATTGCCGGCACCGGGGCGGATACCTTTGTCGCCGGGGCCGGAGCCGCCACCGTCAGCGCGGGCCCTGGCAGCGATGTCTTTGCCTTCATCAAGGGTCACGCCGGAAGCACCGAACTGGTGCAGGGCATCATCGACCCGACCGCCATCCGGATCAGCCTGCAAGGCTATGGCTCCGTGGCGGCGGCGGATGCGCTTGCATCGCAGCAGGTCACTGCCGGCTCGGTCACCATCTCGCTGATGGACGGAACCAAGGTCACCTTTCAGAACGTGTCGGCCCTGCACTCGTCCAACTTCATCTGAGCGCCTGCCGGCAGCCGGTTCAGGTGATCGCCCGGCTGGCAGCCGCGAGCACCCGGTCGATAAAGCCTTGCGTGCTGCCAAGGTAATTCGCCGGCTCGATCAGTCTTTCGATCGACGCGGGGTCGAGCCTCGACGCAACGGCATCGTCCCTGCCCAGCGCATCGGCCAACGAAATGCTTTCCGCCAGCGCCAGGTCGCAGGCATGCTTGACGGCGTGATGCGCTTCGCCGCGGCCGAGCACCGGGGCAAGACCCATCATGACTGCTTCAGAAACAATCAGGCCGTGCGTGATGCCGAGGTTGTTCCGCATCCGCTCTGCATCGATAACGATGCCCTCGGCAATGGTCCGGACGTGCAGCAGCGCGCCGTGGGTCAGCAGGAAAGCCTGCGGCAGCGCCAGCGCCTCGGACTGCCAAGGGCCGGTGGCGCGCTCATGGTCCTGCGCCATCGCGCCCAGCATCACCGGCACCAGACCCTGCACCATGCGCGCCGCCGCGATAATGTATTCCGAGGCGATCGGGTTGCGCTTCTGCGGCATGGTCGAGGACGCGCCCCGGCCGGCCGTGTAGGGTTCGGCGGCCTCGCCGACTTCCGTCTGCGCCAGCAGAATGACGTCGGTGGCGATCTTCGCCAGGCTGCCGCAGATCAGGCCCAGCAGGCTGACGGTTTCGGCCAGACCGTCGCGGCAGACATGCCAGGGCGCTAGCGGCGCGCCGAGGCCGAGTTCCGCCGCCAGCGCTTCCAAGACGGCGATGCCCTGGTCACCGAGCGAGGCCAGCGTGCCGGCGGCCCCGCCGAACTCGGCCACCAGGACGCGCGGGCGGAGCTGCTTCAGCCGCTCCAGGTGCGCGATAAAGGGCATCGCCCAGACGGCGCATTTCAGGCCGAACGTCGTCGGTAGCGCCTGCTGCAAATGGGTGCGGCCCGCCATGACGGTGTGACGATGCTTATCCGCCTGCGCGGCCATCGCGGTCAGGATGGCGCGCAGCTCCGAGTCGATCAGATCGAGGCCATCGCGCACCTGCAGGACGGTGGCGGTGTCCATGATGTCCTGGGTCGTCGCGCCCCAATGGGTCCAGGCACCGGCCTCTTTCGCGGCTTTGGACAGTTCGGCGACGAGACCGACCACCGGGTAGCCGACGGTGCGCGCGCTGGCGGCAAGTTCCGCGGCGCGGAGGTTCTCGATTTTCGCCGCGGCGGCGATGGCCGCGGCGGCATCGGCGGGGATGATGCCCATGCGGCCCTGGACGCGCGCAAGCGCCGCCTCGACGTCGAGCATGCGCTGGAAATAGGCCGTTTCATCGAACACCGCGCGCATTGCCTCGCTGCCATAGAGCGTGCCGAGGATCGGGCTGTCGGCGGGATTGACGGGCATACGGTTGTCCTGTGCTGCCGGGAGCAAGGAGGTTAAACTGACGAAGCCGAATCGTGGCAACCGAGTCCACCGCTTAACGCCGGCAGCCGAAAAATTAAGGGGAGCGGAACATGACAAATCTGGCGGGAAAAGTCGCCTGGGTAACCGGTGCCGGTTCGGGCATCGGCGAGGCCGCGGCGGTGTCTTTGGCGCAGGCTGGCGCCACGGTCGTGTTAACCGGGCGGCGCCGCGAGCCTCTGGAGGCCGTGGCGCACCGCATCGGCAGCAGGCACGTACAGCCGGCGGATTTGACGGATGCGGCTCAGGTGCAGCGTGTGGGACAGTATATCCAGTCGATCCTGGGGCGGCTGGACATTCTGGTGAACAATGCCGGGCTGAATATCGTCGAACGGCACTGGAGCCAGTTGACGCCGGAGGGAATCGACACGGTTCTTAAGGGCAACCTGAACGGCGCATTGTATTGCGTGACCGTCGCTCTGCCTTTCATGCGGGCGCAGAAGGATGGCCTGCTGATCCATACCGCCTCGATAGCCGGACGCTTCATCGGCAACCTCAGCGGGCCGATCTATACGATCGCCAAGCATGGGATTGTGGCGATGAGCCATGGGCTGAACATGCAGGAATGCATTCACGGCATTCGTTCCACGGTGTTCCTGCCGGGCGAGGTTTCCACGCCGATACTGGACAAGCGGCCGACGCCGGTGAGCGCGGAGGAGCGGGCGCGGATGGTGCAGCCGGCGGATTGCGGCAATCTGATCCGGTATATTGCGGGCCTGCCGCCGCATGTGGTGGTGAACGAGGTGCATCTGTCGCCGACGTGGAACCGGGGGTATATTGCGGCCTTAGAACGGGGGGTGTGAGATCTTGTACAGTCCGCGGTAAGTCGGACAGCAGAGCTAATCGCGGCTGTCCTCTTGGTGCGCGAATGCGCGCCATCCATGCCTTGCAATGCCGGCCGAAGCAAAGGCGTGGGTACGATCTTCGTCGGCGCGAGGATGTAGCGCAGACGGAGAGTCGCGGTCACGGCGCCGGACGACATATTCGCCGCGACGTTCCGTTCAGCGTCAGCGGTTAGCGATACCGGCCATGCTGCTCCAGCACTTCGATCCGGTATCCGTCCGGGTCCGTCACGAAGAAGAACCGAGCCATCAACGCGCCGTCGCGATGAAATTCCTTGACCGGCTCAGGCTTCAGTCCCTCGGTCTCGAAACGGGCCTGCTCAGCCCGCACGTCGGGCACCACGAAGGCGATGTGGCCGTAGCCGTTGCCATGTGTATACGGCTCGCTCCGATCGTGGTTGATCGTCAGTTCCAGTTCATAATCATCTTCCGGAGAGGTGAGGTAGACCAGGGTGAAACCGTCAAATGCGTAACGGTCCGCGATCAGCAGCCCGAACGCACGATGGTAGAAATCGACGCTCCTTGCCTCGTCCAGTACCCTGATCATACTATGGATTGGCTTGGCCATTATTGGTCTCCTCCTTTGGTCGTTATCCCAGCGCCTCGGCCAGCAGCTCCAGCGCCCGCACGCCGAACGCCCGCATGTTGGCGATGCGGTCCTCGCTGCCGGTCTCCAGCGTGATCACCTTGGAGAACCCGGCCCCCGTCACCGCTATGCAACTATGCCCGGCCCGGTCGCCGTAGCGGTTGCCCGCCGGCCCCGCCGCGCCGGTCTCGCCGATGCCCCAACTCGCGTCCAGCCGCGCCCGCACCGTGTCCGCCAGCAGCACGGCATAGGGCTCGGTCGAGGCGCGCTCTATCGGCGCAGGCAGCGGGGTCGGTATATCCAGGAACGCCGCACGGGCCTGTGCGGTGTAAATCACCCCGCCGCCGCGGAAATAGGCCGATGCGCCCCCTACCGACAGCAGCGCGGCGGAAATCAGCCCGGCCGTCGAGGATTCGGCGATGGCGATGGTCTCGCCGCGTTCCTTGAGGCGGGCGCCGAGCGTCTCGGCCAGCGGCAACAGCGAGTCCATGGCGTTTTTCCTTCCTCCCCGGTCCTACCCATTGGTAGTATTTACGCGCGAGAGCGGCCCTGTCCATGTTGCACGACTGAACCACCGCGCCGGTTCGAGCGTAGTGATAAACAAACAAAAAGGAGTTCCGGCGTGCCAAGGCTGAAAACCTCCCCCGGCTTCCCTGCCCCGCCGCCCCCCGGATCATGGTTGGCCGGCGTCCTGATCGGCAGCGCTATCATGACGATCGCCACCAGCGCGGTGCTGCTGGGCGCCAGCGCGGCGATCCAGAACGCTACGTTCGGCCGGCGCACCGGCGATTGAGCTGGCTATAGCGGACTCGACCGCTGCCGTGGCAGAAGCCCGCCATGTCCCTGGTGCAAACCCGTAGCGAAGACGTCAGCGTGGCGGTTGCCGCGGAATTGACCGCGGTCATCGTCGCGGTGACGAACGGTCAGCCGCGCGTGCTGACGATTGAAAAGGGCCAGGCGCTGCCCTCCGGCCCGTTCGAGGCGTCGCACCGGTCTTTACAGGCCGGACTGCGGAGCTGGGTGGAGACGCAGACCCGCCATCCGCTGGGCTATGTCGAGCAGCTTTACACGTTTGCCGACGCCGATCGGAAGCAGGGGACGATTGGGCGTGTGGTGTCGGTGAGCTATCTGGGGTTGACGCGGGAGGCGCCTGCGGCGGCCGGGTGGGGCGCGGAGTGGCAACCCTGGTACCGCTTCTTCCCGTGGGAGGATGTGCGCGGCGCCGGGGCGGCGCTGACCGAGGCAATGCTGGCGGGGCCGCTGCTCGCCTGGGCGGAGAGCGATCCGGGCACGGCACGTGATCGCCTGCGGCGGATCGCCATCAATTTCGGCCTGGACGGGCAGCGCTGGAATGAGGAGTTCGTGCTGCAACGGTATGAACTGCTGTGGGAGGCCGGGCTGGTCGCCGAGGCGGGGACCGGCCCCGGGACGGCTCCGGGTGAGGCGATGCGGCATGATCACCGGCGGATATTGGCGACCGGGATCGCGCGGCTGCGGGCAAAGATCAAATACCGGCCGGTGGTATTCGAACTGATGCCGGAGGCGTTCACTCTGTTGCAGTTGCAGCGGACAGTGGAGGCACTGGGCGGGCGGCTGCTGCACAAACAGAATTTCCGCCGGCTGATCGACCAGCAGGACCTTGTGGAGGAAACTGGCGAAGTAACGACCGAGACAGGCGGGCGCCCCGCAAAACTGTTCCGGTTCCGGCGGGAGGTGCTGGCGGAGCGGCAGGTGGCCGGGACGAAGCTGCCTCTGGTGCGGGCGGTTTGATTCGGGATACATCTACCGAAATTCTCACGCGGATGGCGGGGTAGGTTGTCTGAGGTTGACGGAGCAGCGACCGAAGATCGCGCTCGCCACTAACAATCCTGACTACCTCAATACCCTTCTTCCGCTCACGATAGACGATCAGATACCGGTCCACCGGCCCAAACCTGATGTCGCCGCGGTCCTGCGCAAGATCGAGCCGCACGTGTCCGAGAGCGGGCCGCTGATTAAGCATTTGGCACGCAGCCTGCAGCCTCTCGACGAGACGATCAGCCGCATCCGGATTGCGCTTTCCCACCCAATCCGCGATCTCGAGCAAGTCCAGGCGCGCCCTTCGAGTCAGGACGCGTGCCGTCATCCCTGCTTCCGGTGTGCGGCGATGATGTCCCGGGCTTCGGCAAAGACATCCTCGATCGGCACGACCTCGCCGCGATCGAGTTCATCAAGGCCGATCTGGATTTCCGCCCGTAAGCGAGCGATCTCCTCGCCATCAAAGTCATCGCGCCGGAACAGCAGCCGCAAGCCTTCGTGGACCACATCGCTGGCGCTCAGGTAGAGGCCGCTTTAGACCTTTTCCTCAATCAATCGCTCCATCTCGGGTGGCAGCGATACATTCATGGTATTGCCTCCGCTCCTACTGATGAATCCACGCCCCTACCGCGCCAACGGCCGATACTTGATCCGGTGCGGTTCCGTCGCATCCGCCCCCAGACGCCGCCGCTTGTCTTCCTCATACGCCTGGAAGTTGCCCTCGAACCACTCCACGTGGCTGTCGCCCTCAAACGCCAGGATGTGAGTCGCCAGGCGATCCAGAAACCACCGATCATGGCTGATGATCACAGCGCAGCCGGCGAACTCCTCCAGCGCCTCTTCCAGCGCCCGCAGCGTATCCACGTCCAGATCGTTTGTCGGCTCATCCAGCAGCAGCACGTTGTGTTCGATCTTCAGCATCTTCGCCAGATGCACCCGGTTGCGCTCGCCGCCCGACAGGATCCCGACCTTCTTCTGCTGGTCCGAGCCTTTGAAGTTGAACGCCGCGGTATAGGCCCGCGACTGGATCGCCCGCTTGCCGAGGTAGATCACCTCCTCGCCGCCGCTGATCTCTTGCCAGACCGTCTTCTCCGGATCGAGACTGTCGCGCGACTGGTCCACATACCCCAGCTTCACCGTCTCACCGATGCGCAGCGACCCCGAGTCGGGCACTTCCTGCCCGGTGATCATCCGGAACAAAGTCGTCTTGCCGGCGCCGTTCGGGCCGATGACGCCGACGATGCCGCCCGGCGGCAGCTTGAAGTTCAGGTTCTCGATCAGCTCGGTATCACCGTAGCCTTTGCACAGATTCTCCGCCTCGATGACGATATTGCCCAGGCGCGGACCGGGCGGAATCACGATCTCCGCCACGCCGGTCGCCAGCTCCTGCGACTTTTGCAGCATCTCCTCGTACTTCGCGATACGCGCCCGGCTTTTGGTCTGGCGGGCGCGGGGCGAGGCGGAAATCCACTCCGATTCCGCGGCCAGGGCACGCTGCCGGGCGGATTCTTCCTTCTCCTCCTGCTGCAACCGCTTGCGCTTCTGCTGCAGCCAGGACGAGTAGTTGCCCTCGAACGGATAGCCCCTGCCCCGCTCAAGCTCCAGCATCCAGCCGGTGACGTTGTCCAGGAAGTAGCGGTCATGGGTGACCACCATCACGGTGCCGGCGTAGTCGTGCAGCGTGTGCTCCAGCCAGGCGACGCTTTCGGCGTCCAGGTGGTTCGTCGGTTCGTCCAGCAGCAGCAGGTCGGGCTTTTCCAGCAGCAGCTTGCACAGCGCCACGCGCCGCTTCTCACCGCCCGACAGTTTCGTCACCGCAGCATCGGCCGGAGGGCAGCGCAGCGCGTCCAGCGCGATGTCCACCTTGCGGTCCAGCTCCCAGCCATCCTTCGAGTCGATCAGCTCCTGCAAATCGCCCTGTTCGGCGAGCAGCTTGTTCATCTCGTCGTCGCTCATGGGTTCGGCGAACAGCATGGAGATTTCGTTGAACCGGTTGAGCGCCTTCTTCAGTTCGGCGAACGCCTCCTCGACGTTCTCGCCCACGGTCTTGGTGGGATCGAGCGGCGGTTCCTGCGCCAGGTAGCCGACGGTGGCGCCGGGCGCGGCCCAGGCCTCGCCGCCGTATTCGGTCTCGATCCCGGCCATGATCTTCATCAGCGTCGATTTGCCGGCGCCGTTCACGCCCAGCACGCCGATTTTCACGCCCGGCAGGAACGACAGGGTGATGCCCTTGAAGACCTCCCGCCCGCCGGCGAATGCCTTGGTCAGATCCTTCAACACGTAGACGTACTGGTAACTCGCCATGATCGATCCGCTTTTCTGGTCGGTTGGGGGCTTCTAACGCGCATCCGGTCGCCCGGGTAGCGGAGCGTTGCAGGATTACATGGGCCGCCGCGTCTACAACGCCAGGGCTGTCGTCCGGTAGAGCGCAACCAGCGGTGTCGAGAACCCGATGCTGTCCAGGGCTAACGGCTCCGCCGCTTTAACGATCAGCGGTTCCTCCGGCCAGTTGCCGTCGGCGCCCCGGCGCAGCAGTTCCGCCTCGATCCGGGTGCTGTGCACGGCAAGGATTTCCCGCACGCTGGGGATCGTCGTGTAGGCCCAAATATTGGCGCGGGTCTGCGATTCAATACGGGGCGAGAGGATCTCGATCAGCAGCACCGGGTCCGGCACCATCAGCCCGTCGGCCGGCGGTGCGCATGTGACGCCGAGATCGGGGATGCGGAAATTGCGATCGGCGCGGATGCGCGGCACGATCCCGGGCTGGCTGAGCAGCCGGCACTTGCCGCCCTTGTCGATCAGGTGGTTGGCGATCCGACGGCCGATTTCGGCTTGGAGAGCGGCGTGAGTTTCGGTGGCGGGGGCCATGGCCTCCCCGTCGATCAACTGGCATGGCGCACCGGACGGGTCCCCGGCATCCCAGGCAAGAAATTCCGCCAGGGTCATGCGGGCGGGCGCGTGTTGGCGAAGGGCTACCATGCCGGCAGACTAGCACAGCCGCGGCTGGATGACGACACGTGTCGGCTGCCATAGCGGTAGCGCCTTGGTGCGCCCGGCAGGACTCGAACCTGCAACCGAGCGGTTATGAGCCGCCAGCTCTAACCAATTGAGCTACAGGCGCGCACCGCCACCTTCATGCCCGCACTGACCCCACCGCGTCAACGAGTACTCCCGCTACCGTCGCACCCGCTACTCCCCGGGCACTCCGCCTGCCGGAATGCCGATCGGCCCTCCCGCCTTGGGTGGCGCCTTACGCCGCGCCCGCCATTCGTAGAAGCCCTGCAACAACACAAAGAACGAAGGCACGAACAGCACCGCCAGACAGGTCGAGGCGATCATGCCACTGAACACGCTGATGCCCAGCGACTTCCGCGCATTGGCGCCCGCGCCGGTCGCCAGCACCAGCGGCAGCACCCCCAGGATAAACGCAAACGACGTCATCAGAATCGGCCGGAACCGCGTGCGGGACGCCTCCACCGCCGATTCTAAC
The DNA here is from genome assembly GCF_903915725.1 of uncultured Rhodopila sp. GTDB lineage: Bacteria > Pseudomonadota > Alphaproteobacteria > Acetobacterales > Acetobacteraceae > Rhodopila. The sequence continues at coordinate 7,544 of NZ_CAIWTY010000007.1, read as the reverse complement.
AGGCTCTTGCCGTGCACCATGCGCTGTTCGCGCGCCACCTCGACGATCAGGATGCCGTTCTTGGCCGATAGCGCGATCAGGAGCATCAGGCCGATCTGGGTATACAGGTTGTTGGCGGCGCCCAGGGAGGTCAGCGCGACCACCGGTCCGATCAGCGCCAGCGGCACCGCGGCCAGCACGGCCAGCGGCAGGATCCAGCTCTCGTACTGGCCGGCGAGGCAGAGATAAACCAGCAGGATCGACAGCCCGAACACGTAGTAAAGCTGGTTGCCCGTCACCTTCTCCTGGTAAGACATGGCGGACCATTCGTAAGTAACGTCATTCGGCAGCACGCGCGCGGCGATCTCCTCCATCGCGGCCATCGACTGACCGGAGCTGAACCCGCGCGCCGGCCCGCCGACGATGGTGGCGGAGGGATACAGATTATAGAGCGTGATCAGCGGCGGCGCGGTGAGCGGCCCGAGATGCGCCAATGCGCCAATCGGCACCATTTGCCCGTCCTGGCTGCGCACATACAGGTTCAGAAGGTCGTCCGGATGCAGACGGTATTGCGAGTCTGCCTGCACATAGACCTGCAGTGACAGGCCGAACTTGTTGAACTGGTTGACGTAGGTCGAGCCAACATAATCTGTCAGCGCCGCCAGAACGTCGCCGACTGGCACCTTCAGGGTCTCGGCCCGAGCCCGATCGACCGTCAAGGAAACATGCGGCGCGTTGACCCGGAACGTGGTCAGCACATTGCCTACGCGCGGATCGCTCTTGGCCTGCTTGACCATCTCCTGAACCAAATTGTCGAGCTTCTTGTAGTCGAAGCTGCCGCCGAGCATCTCCAACTGCATCTGGAATCCGCCGGCGTTGCCGATACCCTGTATCGGCGGCGGCGGCAGCACGAACGCCTCGCCATCGGGCAGCGACGCCAGCGCCTTGGTCACATTCTGATAGATAGAGATCAGATCCTGGCCTTTCGCCTTGGTCCGCATATCAAACGGCTTCAGCATGATCCAGGCGGTGCCGGAGTTGGCGACATCGGCGCTGTTGTCGAGCACCGACATGCCGGACAGCGCGATCACCTGCTCCACGCCCGGGATGTCCTTGACGGCGTCATTGACCTGGTCGAGCGATACCTTGGTGCGGCCGAGTGCCGCACCTTCCGGCAACTGCACGGCAGCCAGCAGATAACCCTGGTCGTCGATCGGGATGAACGCCGTCGGCAGGCGACCGAGACCCCAGATCGCCGCCCCGGCGAACAACAGCGCGACCAGCACCATTACGCCGCTGACCTTCACCATGCGGCCGATGAACGCCGCGTAGCCGCGCTCCATCGGATCGTAGATGTGGTTGAAGGCGCGGTAGAAGAAGTTGCGCTTCTCCGGCGGTGTCGGCGTGCGCAGCCACATCGCGCACTGGGTCGGCTTCAAGGTCGCGGCGTTCACCGCGCTGATCAACGCGGTCGCGGCAATGACCAAGGCGAACTGGGCGAACATATTGCCGGTCAACCCAGGCACGAACGACGCCGGGATGAACACCGCCATCAGCACCAGCGTGATGCCGATGATCGGCCCGAACAGTTCGTTCATCGCGGTAATGGCGGCGTCGTGGCCGGACATGCCGCGCTCGATATACTTCGTCACGCCTTCCACGATGACGATGGCATCGTCCACGACAATGCCGATGGCAAGCACGATGCCGAACAGGGTGGACAAATTGACCGAAAAGCCCATCGCCGCCATCGCGGCGAAGGCGCCTATGATGGTCACCGGCACGGTCGTCGCCGGCACCAAGGTGGCGCGGAAGTTCTGCAGGAACACCAGGATGACGATCAGCACCAGGATGCCGGCCTCATACAGCGTGGTGTAGACTTCGTTGATCGATGCCTGGACGAACAGCGTGGTGTCGTACGGGATGGAAAACTGCAGCCCCTCCGGGAAGCGCTTCGACAGTTTCGCCATCGTGGCGCCGACTTCCTGGCCGACTTGCAGCGAGTTTGACTCGGGCGTCTGGTAGATGGCGATGCCGGCGGCCGGTTTGCCTTTCAGCTTGAAGTCTTGCGAGTAGGTCTGCGCGCCAAGCTCGATGCGGGCGACATCCTTGACGTAGATCAGGCGTCCGCCCTCGGCTGTCTGGTCCTTGACCACGATGTCGCCGAACTGGGCCGGGTCGTCCAGGCGCGATTGAATATCGACGGTGTACTGGAACGCGGTGTCGGCCGGTGCCGGCGGAATGCCGATCTGGCCGGCCGCGACGTTCTGGCTTTGCTGGCGGATGGCGCTGATCACGTCCTTCGGGTCGAGGCCGAAGGATTGCAGCTTCTGCGGGTCCATCCAGATCCGCATGGCATAGGTGCCGGCTCCGAACACCTTGACGCTGCCGACGCCCGGCAGCCGCGCCAGTTCATTGACCAGGTTGATGGTGGCGTAGTTGGTCATGAACAGGCTGTCGTACTGGCCTGTCGGCGAGTCCAGCGTGACGATCTGCAGAATGGCGGTGTTCTTCTTTTGCACGCTGACGCCCTGCGCCTGCACCGGCTCCGGCAGCGACGCCAGCGCCAACTGGACGCGGTTCTGCACCAGCACCTGGTCGATATTCGGATCGGTGCCGATCTGGAACGTCACCGTCAGGCTGTAGGTGCCGTCGGCGGCGCTGGTCGATTCCATGTACAGCATCTTGTCGACGCCGTTGACCTGCAGCTCTATCGGCAGCGCAACCGTGTCGATCACCGTCTGCGGACTGGCGCCCGGATAGCTCGCCGTCACCGACACCGTCGGCGGCACGACGTTGGGATATTCCGAGACCGGCAGACGAAACAGGCTGACGGCGCCGACAAGGACCAGGACGATCGCCAGCACATTGGCGAGGACCGGATGCTCGATGAAGAATTTCGACATCATGGCGCCGAACCTATCCTCCGATGGAGGTGATCTGCGGTACTACCTTGGTCCCGGGCGTGGCACGCCACAGCTCGCCAACCACCACGCGATCATCCTTGCTGATGCCGCTGCTGATGACCCGCAGACCGCCGACAAGCTCGCCGAGCTGGACGTAGCGCTGCTCGATGACGTCGTTCTGGTTGACCACCAGCAGATAGCGGCCGCCCTGGTCTTCCTGCAGCGCGCGATCGGGGATCAGCAGTGCGCTCTTGACGACCTTGCCCATCGGCAGGCGCAGGTTTGCGAACATACCGGGGAGCAACGTGCGGTTGGGATTGGCCAGGACCGCGCGCACCAGCAGCGTGCCGGTCGCCGGGTCGATCGCCGGCGCGACGTACTCTATCGTTCCGCGATGGGTAAAGCCGCTTTCCCCGGAAAGCTGCACCTCGACCGGGATTTGATGCAGTTCCGCAAGCGTCAGCCGCCGCTGATCGAGGTTGGCGCGGATTTGCAGCGCCTGCTGCGTACTGATGTTGGCCTCGACGTAGATCGGGTCGAGCTGAGTGATCTCGGCGAGCGCGGCCTCCTGCCCATTGCCGCCAACCACGTTGCCCGGATCGATCAGGTGCTTACCCATCTGCCCATCGAACGGGGCCCTGACCTCGGTATAGCTCAGGTTGAGCTGGGCGATCGCGACCTGCGCCTGCGCCGCCGAGATGTTGGCTTCGGCGCTTGCCCGCTCGAAATTCCAGTGATCGACGTCGACCTGGGTGGCGGCATCCCGTTTCAACAGCGCGGTGTAACGGACCACCTCGGTCTTGGCGTAGAGCAGCGCCGCCTGTTGCAGTTGAAGCTGCGCCTGGGCCTGCTTCAACTGGGCTTTGTATTGGTCCTGCTGGATGGTGAACAGCAGGTCGCCTTTGCGAACCTGCGCACCGTCTTCAAAGTGGATCGTGTCCAGAAAGCCGACGACACGGGCCAGCAGCTTGACCTGGTTGACCGCGGCGGCATTGCCGGTGATTTCCAGCGTGTCGCTGACGGTGTCGATTTTCGGCCGCACGACCGGGATGGACGGTGCCTGTGTTTGTGCCAGCGCCTGGCCCCCGGAATGCCCGGGCAACGCGGTTGGCAGCGCCACCGCCACGGCGATAGCCGACGCAGCGGCAAGAAATCTGACGGCGGTTACCATTGCGGCGCCCTCACGTCCGGTCCCCTGTCGGCCGGACCGGGCAGGCCGGGGGCAGCAGGAAGCGGCTTGTCGGCGGGCGGCAGGATGCCGCCATAGTTGGTGCGGTTGCGCATCTCATCGCGCGTGGCATCGTTCACGAACCCGTTCCCCTCTCGTATCTGCCAGCCGCCGCCGAGCGCGCGGTACAGGGATGTGAGGCTGTTTGCCCAACTGCCTTCGGCCGAGGCGAGGCTGGTCTGCGCCTGATACAGATTCTGCTCGGCCGTCAGGACGGTGGTGAAGTCCCGCGTCCCGAGCAGATACTGGTCGGTCGCGATGCGCAGCGCGTTGATCGCCGCCGCCACGCTGCGCTTCAGCAAATCGACCTGATGGCGTCCCTGCACGTACGCGGCGAGCGCGTTCTCCACATCCGCCTGCGCGGTCAGCACCGTGTTCTGGTAGGCAATCAGCAGCGTCTGCAGCCGCGCGTCCTGCACCCGCACATTGTTGGTGATCTGACCGTAGTTGAGCACGGGCCAGGAAAACGACGGGCCGAACGCGAACTGGATGGCCTGCGCGGAGAATGTCTGGCTGAGCCGGTTGGTGCCGACGGTGGCCGCCGACGTTCCGAACGCCCCCTGCAAAAAGAACGCCGGAAACAGATCGGCTTTGGCGAGGCCGATCTGCGCACTTTGCGCCGCGGCGTTGAGTTCGGCGGTGCGGATGTCCGGGCGGCGGCGGAGCAGGTCCGCGGGAATCCCCACCACAACGTCCTTCGGCGGCACCGGGATCGTCTGCGGACCGGCGAGCAGCGAATCCAGCGATTCCGGTGACAGGCCGAGCAGCACACGCAGGGCATCCTCGCCCTGCTGGAGTTGCGCCGTCAGTTGCGGGATCGCCGATTCGGTCTGCGCCAGCACGTTCTCGGCCTGGAACACATCGAGTTCGGTGGCCGCGCCGCCGTGGAACCGGTCGCGCGCGATTTGCAGCGCCTTGCGCTGCTTGACGACGTTTTCCCGGGCAATGATGAGCTGCTGCTGTAGCGTGCGGATGCCGGTATAGGTGGTGGCGACGTCACCGAGCAGTGTCACCAGCACATCGTCATAGCTGGCGATCGAGGCCAGATAGGCGGAATCGGCCGATTCCACGCCGCGGCGGAATTTGCCCCATAAATCGAGTTCCCAGGCGATCTGGGTGCTGAGCGACGCGTGCCAGAAATTGCCGAGTGCCTGCGTCGGGTTGGTTGAGGCGTCGACATGCGGCGCCTGTTCGTAGCTGACGCCTGCGCCGATCTGTTGCGTCTGCGGATAGAGTTCGCCGATGGCGACGCCGAGGGTAGCGCGCGCCTCGATGACCCTGGTGCCGGCCGCCAGCAGCGTGAGGTTCTGGTGATAGGCTAGATCGATCAGCCGGTTCAGCGTCGGATCGTTGAACAGCGTCCACCACTGACGATCGTCCAGGTTGGCGGACTTGACGGAAGGGTCGCCGGATTCGAGCCAGTTCGAGGCAACCGGCGCGGCCGGCGCCTTGAAGTCGGGGCCGACCTTGCACGCTGCCAGGGGCAGCAGCAGCGACACGGCGAGTGCGCGGCGCAATTGGCCGGGCGCACGTGACCTGGTGAAGGGATTATGGACGGGGAGCGGCATGATGACCGGTCCGGGCCGCACGCGAAACGCCAGCAGATATCGTCACGTAGCCAGTCCGTCCTTGCCGTTGCTCCAGAGGCATAAGCATACAGACGCCACAAGAAATCAAGCGCATTGGATGACGGTTTGGTAGGTTTTGATTGTGTGGTGCGTTTGGCGTCACGTTATCAGGATAAGCCGAAGCGCGGAGAAGGATTTTGCCGAACCGCCCCGCTCTCTCTCACCGTCATGGCCGGGACCCGCCCGGCCATGACGGTGAGGCAGAAGCCGTCGGTCCACCCGGGCCGGCCATGACGGTGAGATCGGAGATGGTCCGGCAAAATCCTTCTCCATACGCCCGCCTATCCGATCGGGCCTTCGCGTCCTGACCGCATTCGTGCCAAGCTTTGTCGCGACTTGCCTATGCTGGGCAGGGGCGATCCAAGTCCGGACCCGGGAGGACACGATAGACGCAGTCTCGCTTTGGCAAATCCTGTCGGCGCATGTGCAGCAACTCGAGCAGCGTCTGCTCGGCGATGTTCTTACCTTTGTGAATCTCATTCAAATCCCCGCCGTCGTCCTGACCGGCGGGGCGGCCTGGATTATCTGCCGGCCGGTGCGGCGGTGGGCTGTGCGCTGGATCGACCGGATCCCGGCGCACCATCATCTCGACTGGATTGTCTATCATCGGACCTGGGTCAACGATCGCCTGGTGCCGCTGATCACCCTTGCTACCTGGACGATCGGATTGTGGATGTCCGTGACGGTGGCCGAGCAGGCAGGCTGGCCGCATGCCGTCACGCAAACGGCGGTCAACCTTCTGCTGGCATGGCTCGTGATCCGGCTGGTGTCGGATCTGGTTCCGTATGCGGCACTGGCCAGGCTGATCGCAGCCTTCGCCTGGATCATCGCGGCGCTGAACATACTGCATCTGCTCACCCCGACGCTCGACCTGCTCAATAGTCTGGCCATTCAAATCGGCGGATTGCGGGTATCGATCCTGACCGTCATCCGAGGCGTGGTTTCGCTGGCAGTGCTGCTGTGGGCGGCCAGTCTGGTGTCCAGCCTGTTCGAACGCCGCCTGACGCGGGTGCCTGAGATCACCCCTCGGGCACAGGTGCTGCTCGGCAAGCTGATCAAGGCGACGCTGATCACGCTGGCGGTCGTGCTGTCGCTGACCAGCATCGGCGTCGATTTTTCCACCTTTGCGCTTTTTACCGGAGCACTTGGGGTTGGCGTCGGGCTTGGCCTGCAGCGCACCGTTTCAAACCTGTTCAGCGGCATCGTCCTTTTGCTCGACAAGTCGATCAAGCCGGGCGATGTCATCGAGGTGGGCGGCACCTACGGCTGGGTTTCTTCCCTCGGCGCCCGCTACGTGTCGGTGGAAACGCGGGACGGCACGGAATTCCTGATTCCGAACGAGGATATCATTACGCATCAGGTGATCAACTGGTCACATAACAGCGACCGGGTTCGCCTGAAAATTCCGGTGCGGGTGCCGCACGACTCCGATCTCGACCAGGTGCTGGCCCTGATGCTGGAAGCAGCGGCCCGCCCGCCGCGCATCCTGCCCGCACCGGCGCCCACCGCGTTGGTGATGGCGTTCGCAGAAACCGCGATCGAGCTTGAGTTGCGGGTCTGGATCGAGGACGCGCAAAATGGCGTGCACAATGTGAAAAGTCAGATCCTTTACGAGATCTGGCGCCTGTTCCAGCAACACGGCATTCAAATTCCCTATCCCAAGCCACTAGCGTCCGGTTAAAATCCGAACAAATTCAATTGGTTGGAATCTATTGAAGTATCGCTTTTGGGCTCGTCCGACGACAATGCAGTCTGCAACGGCATTTTTTCGAAGATTGTCACCGAAAGGAGCTGCATCAATCT
>NZ_CAIWTY010000006.1 GCF_903915725.1 uncultured Rhodopila sp. | reverse complement strand
GATAGACAACAAATGCCCGGCGTATGCCGGGGGTGATTCCTTCGTGCGCGAAGAGCTGCATGACGTCGAACAGATCACGGGGATGCTGCCGGTCCATGGCGGCAACCAACTTGCTGCCGTACATGTCTTCCAGTGACACGATCGGAATTTCGAGATCGGCCAGCAGCGTTGCGCGAGCGTTGGCGGTCAGCGAAGCCATGCGAACCGGATAGACCGTGCCGCGCATCACGAAGTTGACTTCGATTTTGACCTCGATGCCGCCACGCCGCACCAGCAGCTTGGTTTCGCCGCCATCCGCCATGGCCGGCACGTAAGTCTGAGAGCCTGACTCGAAATGGGCCGCCAAGTGTTTAAGCTATTGAAATTGCGTGGTTATAGCGAACTGCGTTGGATAGCCTCCCAAGCCGGGAAGCCGCCTCTCAGGCCAGTTTTCTGATCATTGCGCTATCGTTTCCGGTCAGGCTCTGAAAGCCGCGCTGGCTGAGGCGCTCGACGGATTGCCGGATCGTTTCGTTGATGCGCTGAAGCGCCTGGTCGCGGGAGGGAGCGTAGTCGGGAAAGATCAGATCGAGATCGACCGACAGCCGCGGCATATCGCGAACGAACAGGTTGATCGCGCTGCCGCCCTTGAGCGCGAACGTCCCATCGACGAAGATGAAGGGTGCCACCTGCGCCAGCAGGCGGGCAGTATCGAGATAGACCTGGTTCATGGTTTCAGCACCAGCAGACCCTCGGCGGAGCGGGACACCCACGGCCGGCCGCTGCCGGTCGGGAGGTGCGCGGGGTCGAGCCTGGCGGCCCAAGGCAGCGCGCGTTCGCGGCCGAGTTGCAAGCACAGCCGCACGGTCTTCACACTGGTGCAATGCTGAAGCAGGTCACGCAAGACGTCGGCACGCAGGCTGTAGGTGCTCTCCACCAGTTCACGCGCCTCCTGAAGTGGCTGGCGCACGCCAATCTCGCTCAGCACCTCCAGCAGCGCGCGCTCCGGCGCCGCGACCCGGGGAGCACCTTCGCGTTTCTCGAACGCGCCGACGTGGAGCAGCGCGTCGGGCTGCTCGTCGAACAGCCGTTTCCGATGATAATCGGCTGGGAACCGCAGGGTAAACCACTCAGGCAGGCGCCCCGCCGTCCAGCCGTAGAGGTGCAGGACCGGCTGCTGGGACAGGTAGTGGCGCACGCCATACCAGTCGAGCGAGGTCTTGCCGCCGACGTGCAGCCCCTCGAATCGGCGTTGCAGGAGGACCAGGCTGGCGTCCAGGGAGAGCGCGTCATTCGGCCGGCAAAAGACGCCGCGCGCCAGCCGGCTGAGCCAACCGGCGCGGACGTAGTGGACGGCAAGGTCAGCCGAAATCCCCAGGGCCGCGAGGTCCTCCGATGTTAGCGGCGTCCCCGGCGCCAGGCTGGTATAGAGGGAATTTAGCTTATTTCGTTGAGTCGTAGCCATACTACGATAGTAGCAACAGATCGAAGGAAGCGCCAGATTTGGTTTTATGTGTCCGATCGTAGCCGGACTACGACCTGGCGGACTTCTTCAAGAGCGTCGCCATTGGAGGCGATGATAAAGCCTGCCGGTTGCGAGCCGCTTCGGCGGCCGGAGCTAACGACCGCCGCACGGATGTCAGTAGCCGCGGTCCTGTTGCTGTTTGAGCTTTTTGGACCGGTGGCGTTGATACGCTTCGATCTCGCGCGATAGCGGAACGCGCCGGTGGAAAGTCAGATGAGTAATTGAGACAAGATGCGGGGTCTCAGTGTTTGGTCCACCGATGTCCAAACCACAGATAATGCCTCCCATGTCTCCGGTGTAAAAGACACTGATGACATTGCACTTCGCAGGAACTGGTATTTCGGGTGTCTGTTTAGCCAATAGTTTTGCCAGAGGCGGCGTTATATTTGCCTCGATGGGTAACGCCTCCTTCAACCTTGCGATGAGTACGTCGGTCTTTCCTTGCTGATCAATCATCGAGAGTCTCCGAATCCGCGGATGCGTTCGCCGGCTTGCATCTTGGGCGGTGCAACCCAGTTGGGGAAGCCTTGTTGGGCTCCTCCTCAGAGAGCTGGGGACCCCCAGTGCCGATGGCTGGGCATGACCTCAGAGTTGAAACTTGCCTTCGTCGTCACCCGCGCGACGCCACGCACTTTGCTGCGAAAATAGAGAACGATACGCCCAAGTGCTACAACCCCAACTTCCCGGCCGGACTGGCCTGGCTGAGCTTCGCCCGCCGGACGTAGCTGCGCATGGTCGTCAGGCTCCGGTGTCGGGTGTGGCCCATGATCTCCTCGTCCGGCACCTTGTTGCGGTAGGCCGTCGTCACGAACCCCGCACGCAGCCCGTGCGGACTGATTGGCTCGGCCAGCGTGCCTTGCAAACCGGCCGCGGCGGCGCGCTTGAGCAGGATCTGGCGCACCCCGTCCGCGCTCAGCCGGGCGTTCTCAACCGCGCCGCCGCGGTTGACTTTGCGGAACAGCGGGCCGGCGGTGACCTCGGCGAGTTCGAGCCAGTCCTTCAGCGCGGTGACCGGGCAGGTTTCCTCAGCCTTTCCGCGCGGAATGGCGATCTCGGCGCCTTCGCCCTGCTTGTCCGTCTTCGACCGCTCGATCAGCAGCTTCAGCCCCTCCTCGGTCCAGGTCACGTGTTCAACGTTCAGCCCGACGAGTTCGGAGCGCCGCAGCGCACCGGCGAAGCCGAGCAGGAACAGCGCCCGGTCGCGGGCACCGGCGATGCCAGTCCCGCAGGCCCGGCAGAGCTTGCGGACCTCGGCCGTGGTCAGAGCTGCCGCCCGCCGCGCAGGGGTGCCGTGCTTGCGGCCGATGCCGCGCAGCGTCTCGCGGATCGCCGGGTGCTTGGTGTCGAGCGGATGCCCGGCAACGCCGCAAGCACGCGCGATGGCGGCAACCCGGCGGCGCAAGGTCGGCATCGCGTAGCCCTCCCCCGCCGCGGCGAGATAGGCGCCGACCGTTTCCGGTGTCGCCGGCATGGCCGTGAAGCCGTGCTTCGCGCACCAGGCCTCGAAATTGGCGACATCGGTCGCGTAGGCCCGCAGGGTCGCCTCCGCGTCGGCCCCGTCCTGATAGGCTTTGGATTTCGCCAGCGCCATGGCTTTGCGGGCCGTCGGCGGCTTGACGCCGGCCAGCCGTGCGATCTGCCGCTTGCGGGCCTCTATAACGGAATCGACCATGTGGGACCCCGTAGCACGGCTTAAGACGCCATAACAGCCCTTCCCGCGTGTCATTATTTGCCGCATCGGATCGCCACCGCAATCCAATCGCCACCAGAGTCGAGGCGACGGCCGCACCTCACAAAAAAAAACGCTTCGCCGGTCTGAAGCGGCAAAGCTCCCTGCATATAGCCCAGGAAATGGCCGTCATGGCGGTCTTGCAGTTATCCAGGAGGCTCAGGCGCGGCGGCCCTGGCTGCCGGCGGTTTAGCTAACCGGGTATGCGGGCGAGGCCGCCCACCTTGCGGTCGGCGGTGCAACACTCGGACCCTTTTCGCTGTTGCGCAAGCCTGTTAGCGCCACCCAGCTCGCAGATTGCATCGAAATGGTGCTCTCCGCCACGGCAACGGTGGGCGAATAACGGCGGACCTCTGCTTGTCATGAATCCCATCCGGGCCACCGCTGCCCGCACGTGATCCGCGGTCGCGCGAGCGGACTTTCAGCGATTGTGCGTTGGAGGCCCGGTTCCGCCTCAAATAATGTGCGCCAAAACCGGTCTTTTTTGCGCGCGCCGGAGCGTACATCATTGTGCGTCGCTACCCCTAGACTGTAGATCACTTTCCGGGACGCCTTCACATCTCCCCTCCCGATCCGCAACGCCTGTCTCGCTTCATATTGCGTGCCATCTCGTCTAGGCGTAATGCCTTCAATACTATCCATGTGTCGACACATCACAAGGTATTGTATCCATGCCGTTTAGGAAACCGCACCATGTTGCTCGATCGGTGTGTCTTGCCGCTGCGGTGATGGGGGTTGTATTGGACCCGGTCATGGCGCAGACGACCCTTAGAGGCGGGGCTGTTTATAATCAGCAACTGCCCCCGTCGAACGGTCTGGGTGCGGACACGTTCTCGGGCGGCGGCAGCGGCGGCAACACCACTTATCCATCCGGTCCGCAGACCTTCCAGCCCAACGACCGGCCATGTTCCAGCCCGTACGGTTGCGGACGCGGCGGCCCGAACTATCAGAGCGGCACGGGTCGTGATGTGTATTGTCAGGATTCCCCTGGAATGCCCCAACGTGGCCCATACAGCCATACCGGAACAAATACGCCGTGCGGATTGGGCGGAGGACACGTAGTTTACCAGCCGCCTCAGCAGGCGCCCGCTCAAAATGCGGACAATCGCTATGCCCAAGGCTTCGTCGATGGCGTGGGAGCCTGCCTCGTGGGACTAATCACGTCTCCGTATTACCTACTACAAAGTGCTCAACAGGCAACCCAGCGCGTCGGCACGGCGGCAGGATATTTCTGGGAGATTGGGATCGCGCTCCAGCGCGGCGATGTTAATGGTGCCAAAACGATCATGAACCTCAAAACAGAGGATGATCGACAGGGCTTCGACACCTTCGTCAAATCTCTTCCCCGACAGGTTAGCCTGGACCCCAATCAGCCGGGGATGAGTAATCGCGAGATTGGCGCGAATCAGGGAGCACTGCTTTGTCGGTTCGTATTGATCCCCGGCATATTCGCTGCAGCGTCCCGGATTCCGGGCGGCCAGAAGCCATCACAAACCGGCACAGGCACTCAACAAACATCCAGCCCAATCGGTGCAGGTCCCGGCGCACCGATGGCGGTGCGCGTGGCGGCGGTGCGAGAATCTGCCGGAGCCCAGGTCCAACGAGGCAAAATCTTTATCGAACCGGCTACAGGTAAGCCGATCATCAATCCTGAAACCGGCCTACCTCTAAGAATTTCTGCGCGTTCGCGTGTCACAGCGTCATTTGCGACCGCCATTCAGTCTGACGTCGGAGAAGCCGAGGCCTATAAGGCCGCCGTGTTCAAGCGAGGCGAACTCGGTCTCCAGCGACCAGCGGGGGCGAATGTCAAGGGCGGCGATTTTTTTACTGCTGCCCGTGATGCCAATGGTGACATCGAACTTATCGTAACCGATGTGAAGACTTCCCTGAAAGGCACATTCCCGACGCCGAAAACCACAATTCCCGGCTCCTGGAAGGATGAACTCAGCGACGCGATTTCACCGCAAAGGCTGAAGACTGGAGACCCAGCCATCGAAGCCGAGATTCAACAAGCGTACGCCTCCAACAGAATAAGATTGCGGCAACTCAATGCTGATTACTCGACGGGTGGCCAAGGCACCATCACCGGGTGGTGATCATCTGGTGTCTGTGCAGCCCAGCCGGGCGGTGACCGACCTCCTGGACAGCAACACGGCGCTCGGTCGGAACCAACTGCGCCTCCTCGAGCACCAGGGGGCGCAGTTGGATCGGATCAAACACCTGCGGTCAATGACCGTCGAAATGCGCACGATGGCGCGATGGCGAGCAAGAAGATCCTGCTCCGCAACCGTGTCGAGAATGCGTTCAGCCGCGCGGCACTTTCCCCGACTGAGCTGCCGCGATGAGTTGCATTGAAGGACAAGTGATGAGTGCCGAGCCGGACGGACCACAAACCGACCACCTCTCTACGGACCGTGCGTCTGAATGGAACGGTGTACTGTCATAGAAGATTTTGATTAGTGATATCAAACGGCTGTCAGATGACCGATCTGATATCGGGCCGAGGCCGTTAGACCGTGCGAAACATCTCGCAGAAGTCGGCATCATCCGCACAGGAGTTTTGCGATCTGTATCCCATTGAAAATGCACAAACCCAACTCGCGGAAAATCGGCTTGCGAATGTCTCAAGTTCCGCACGGTCGCTTATGACAGTACACCGTTCCATTCAGACGCACGGGCCTATCATGCGACAGATAGATGCGACAGCATCGTCCGTTCAAAGGTGCTTCGTACCGACCAGCGCCGTCACCAAACGTCATCGGAAGTCCGCCATGCCCACCGATCGAATTGCTCGCCCAGGCTCGTCAAATCGGCCGCCAGCATATGCTGGATCTCGAGCATTATGCGTTGGACCCCGATTGACAAGTGACGCAGCGACGGGAGCATTCCTTGAGGAATGCAATACGAGACTCATCCAGATTGTCGAGCTACACCACCCCGGCCCCTTGCTCGTCGCAGGCGAGTCTGCGCTCATTCCTCGAAGGGTACAAGGGCGGGTCGATTGGTTGATAAGCCGGATGCGGCTTTGATCCGGCCGACGGCTCGAGCAACCAGGACTGTTTGAGCAGCACCCGCGTCGTCAGCTCCAAATGCTGCTTCATCAGCGCCCGCGCACGAGCGGCGTCGCGGGCCAGCGCGGCGTGCATGATCTCCTGGTGTTCCCCGTTCAGATCGCGATCGGCCTCGGCCAACGGCACTGAGAGTCGGCGATACCGCTCGGTCTGGGCATAAAGGATGGAACGCAGCCGCAGCAAGCAGGGGCTGCCACAGGCTGCCACCAACGCCTTGTGATAGGCGCCATGCGCCGCCGACCATGCCTCGCTCAGGCGTTGCGGATCCTCCGGCGGGCGCTCCGGCGTCCGGGAGAGGCGGTGGAAGGCGGCCAGCAGATCCGACTCCCATCCGAGGTCGCCAGCCGCGATGGCGCGCTCCAGACACATGCCTTCGATTTCGCCGCGCACCTCCGTGAGGTCGCGCAACTCCGCCGCCGAGATTGGGGCGACGCGGAAGCCGCGTTGCGGTTCAGCGACTACCAACCCCTCCGAGGTCAGACGGGCCAACGCCTCGCGTACCGCGCTCAGGCTGACTGAAAGCGCCGTGCAGAGTTCGGCGATCTTGAGCCGCGTCCCGGGCCGCAGGCGGCAGGCCAGCAGGTCGGCCCGCAGACGCTCATAGGCGTCCTGGGTCAGGCTGGAACCGGAGTTGGCGGCGGCTGTGGAACGGGTCATTGGGCGGATGCTAGGGCATTGGCGAAGAAAACTCCATACTCAGATAAAAAATAGATTTTATGTTGACTCGTAGATTTTTCCCGCCTATCCAGACTTCGGGACGCCGCCGATGAACGGACCAAGGCGGCCCATAAAGGGAGGTAACGCATGCGTTTCTCGGCATATCGTCGGAATGGCATTGAGGGCCTGGCCGTCGCCGACAGGGATGGTCGGTTCCATGGCTATGCAACGACCGACACGGCTTACCCGGGTAGCCTGACCAGCCTGATCGCCCGCGGCGATGAGGCGCTCCTTGGCGCCGGACGAACTCTCCTTGAAGGACCGGAAGTCGACCTCGATGCCGTCGAATTGCTGCCGCCGCTGCCCACCCCCGGCAAGATTGTCTGCATCGGCCTCAACTACGCCGACCACTCCGCCGAGAGCGGCTTCAAGGTCCCTGACTACCCAACCGTCTTCGGCCGCTTCGCCTCCAGCCTGATCGGCCATGGCGCACCGATCGTGCGCCCGCGCGTCTCCCACCAGCTCGACTACGAGGGCGAGTTTGTCGCAGTCATCGGCCGCGGCGGGCGCGACATCCCGAAGGAGCGCGCACTGGAGCACGTCATCGCCTATTCGCTGTTTAACGACGCTTCGATCCGCGATTACCAGTTCAAGGCGCCGCAATGGACTGTCGGCAAGAATTTCGATGACAGCGGCGCCTTCGGCCCCTTCCTGGTTACCGCGGACGAGTTGCCGCCGGGCTGCCGAGGCTTGCGGTTGGAAACTCGGCTGAATGGCGAGGTCGTGCAAAGCGCCTCGACCGACGACCTGGTGTTCGATGTCGCCACGCTCGTCTCCGTGCTCAGTGAGGCGTTCCGCTTTGAGCCGGGCGACATCATCGTCACCGGCACGCCCTCGGGCGTCGGCCTCGCGCGCACGCCGCAGCTTTGGATGAAGCCGGGCGACGTTTGTGAGGTCGAGTTGGAAGCGCTCGGTATCCTACGCAACCCGATCGTTGATCAAGCCGAGGCGGATGCAAAAAGGACAGCATACCAAGCGGCCTGACTAAGGGGCTGCAATAGGGAGAGAAACAACATGACGCAAATCGGGCATTACATCGCTGCCTCGCGGCGCCACGGCGTTCTGGGCGTTCACTCGCTCGACCACTTCGCGCTCGCCGTGCCGGACCTCGAGGACGCCCGCCGCTACTACGCGTCCTTCGGCCTGGAGGTGCGCGAGCACGGCAATGCATTACATCTGCACACCCATGGCCACCCGCATCGTTGGGGCGTGCTGACCGAGGCGACGCGGAAGGCGCTGTCCCACCTTTCGTTCGGCATCTTTGCCGACGACGCCGAGCGGTTCCGCGCCCATCTGGAGCAATGCGGGATTGCCCGCCTTGACCCGCCGCCGGGGCTGGAGAGCAACGGCTTCTGGTTTCGTGACCCCGACGGCAGCCTGATCGAGTTGAAGGTCGCCGAAAAATCGTCGCCGAATGCGAAATCCGTGGCGGGGATCGACAGTGCCCCTGCCAACCGGCGCGGCGCGCCGATCCGCGGCCACGCCGCATTGGTGCAGCCTCGGCGCCTCGCACACGTGCTGCTTTTCGCCCGGGACGTGCCGGGCACGCTCGACTTCTACACACCCGTGCTCGGCCTGCGCCTCTCAGACGAAGCGGGCGGCGTGATTGCCTTTTTGCATGGTGTGCACGGCAGCGACCATCACATGGTCGCCTTCGCCAAATCCGGCGGCCCCGGCATGCACCATTGCTCATGGGACGTCGCCTCGGTGAACGACATCGGGGTTGGCGCCGCCCAAATGGCGGACAAGGGTTTCATTGCCGGGTGGGGTCTCGGGCGACACGTGCTCGGCTCCAATTACTTCCACTATGTCCGCGATCCCTGGGGCAGTTATGCCGAGTATTCCTGCGATATCGACTATTGCCCGGCCGACGCGGACTGGGAGGGCGGGTCGCACGGCGTCGAGAACAGCCTTTACCTCTGGGGGCCGGAGCCGCCGGCCGACTTCACCTTCAACTATGAAGCCTCGTCCGAGGCGCAGCTCGTCGCGCGCCGCCACTAGGCGGCTTCGCGCAAACCACAACGAACGTCCACAAGAAAACTGGAGAACAAGCCGTGCAGAACGAATCCCTCTTTGACGTCGTCCAGATCGGCTACGGGCCGGTCAGCCAGGTTCTTGCGCTGATGCTGGCGCGCCAGGGTCACCGCGTCGCCGTGGTCGAGCGCTGGCGCGAGCCCTATGTCCTACCGCGCGCGGTCTGCATCGACCACGAGGGCGCGCGTATTCTGCACGCCATCGGCGTGGGTGAGGGGCTCGCAAGGGTGTCGCGCCCGGCGCCGCGTTACCAGTGGTTCAATGCCGACTGGGAGGAACTCCTTTCCATCGACTGGAGCGCCGGATCGATCTCGGGCGGCCCGGAGGTGAATTTCGTCCACCAGCCCAGCCTGGAGGCGGAGATCCGGACCGAAGTGCGTCGCCAGCCGAGCGTTGAGCTGAACCTGGGTTGGGACATGGTGGGCTTCACCGACCATGGCGACCATGTCGAGGTCCAGTTGCGCGAATACGAAGGCAGCGGCACGCGCACCCTTCGCGCACGCTACCTGGTTGGCGCTGACGGCGCGAACAGCCTGGTGCGTGAGACGCTTGGTATCGGCCGGAGCGACCGCGGCTTCCAAGCTGACTGGCTGGTCGTGGACATGAAGCTGAACCCCGGCGTCACGCTGGATATCCCGGCCTGCGGCCAGTACTGCAAGCCCGAGCGCCCGACCACCATCGTGCCCGGCGGCGTACAGGACGGACGCATCTGCCGGCGCTGGGAATTCATGCGCCTGCCGCATGAGACGCGCGAGGACCTGGAGGGCGAGGCCAATGTCTGGAAGCTGCTCGAACCCTGGGTGACACGCGACCAGGCCGAGATGGTGCGGCACGCTATCTACACGTTCCGCTCGCTGATTGCCGACACCTGGCGGCGCGGCCGCGTGATGATCGCGGGCGATGCCGCCCACGTCATGCCACCCTTCATGGGCCAGGGTATGTGCGCCGGAATACGCGACGCATGGAACCTGAGCTGGAAGCTCGATGCCGTGCTGCGCGGACGCGCAGATGACACCCTGCTCGACACCTACACCGCCGAGCGAAAGCCGCATGTAACCGCGGTCATCGACGCCTCGGTCTATCTCGGCCGCATCATCTGCATTGCCGACCACGCCGAAGCGGCGGCACGCGACCAGGCCTTCAAGAGCGGCACCGCCGAACCGTTGCCGCCGTTCCCCCATCTCACCGCCGGGCTGCTGGCGCGTAACGCGGACGAGACAACCCGGCCGATGGTCGGCCTGCTGTCGCCGCACGGCACGGTCCGGCTGCGCACGCATGAGGGGCGTTGGGACGAAGTGGTAGGCCAGGGCTTCACCGTCGTGGTCCGCGATGCCGATCCGGCGAAGCTGCTGCGGCCGGACCAGTTGCGTGCCCTCGAGACAATCGGAGGCCACGCCGTATGCCTGACCAACGGCCGCGGCGGCGAGCGAGTTGTCGACGTTGACGGAAGGTTCGGCGACTTCCTCAAGGCGCATGGCGCTGCGGGCATGATCGTGCGGCCGGACTTCTACGTGTTCGGCGGTGTCGCGGCTTCCGACGATCTCCCCGACTTAGTGGATAATCTGCTGGCGGAACTCGCCGCGAGCGGCGTCCATGTCTCGGCCGTGGCGCAGGCTGCCTGATCGCGTCCGCGCCGCGGCCTGGACTGCCTGGACCGCGGCGCGGCTTTGAGAAGGACGCACCCGCCTGGCGCGTGGCCGACGCGGGCCGACGTCCAATTCTGCTGCGATAACACAATGGTCTGCCGCATTCCGGCAGCAGGGGGAAATTCGTGTCGATTCGACTCGAATTAGGAAAAAACCATGCTTTCCATAATTGAACTACCGGGCATGCGTGGCCTCGGCCGGATCGCGGTGGCGGCATGCCTGGCCGCCCCGCTGGCCGCAGCGCCGCATCATCAGGCAGCGGCGGCCGAGAACGGTCTGACCGAGTATCCCATCGGCGCCGACTCCTACGGCGTCGCCTTCCGTCCGCCGCCTGGCCAAGGCGCGCTGCTGAACTACACCGAGTTCTTCTCCGGCGCCATCTACAACGGCAGCACGTCGATTGGCGGGTCCCATGTCAACGTCTTCGTATCGGCGTTCCGCGGTGTCTATACGCTGCCGACCACGTTCGACGATGGCAAAATCTCCTTCACGGTAGACCTCGTGGCTGGCGGCGGCACCGCCAACG
This sequence comes from uncultured Rhodopila sp., assembly GCF_903915725.1. Lineage (GTDB taxonomy): Bacteria > Pseudomonadota > Alphaproteobacteria > Acetobacterales > Acetobacteraceae > Rhodopila. The sequence continues at coordinate 2,088 of NZ_CAIWTY010000006.1, read as the reverse complement.
CCAAGGTGCCGCTGCCCGGCGGCGGCCGACTGAGCAATGGGTCAACCGGGCTGGTCGACCTCAATCCCTGGATCGAGGCCGATTACCACGACGGCCCGCTGTTCGCGACCGCCGGTCTCGCCGTCTGGGTGCCGACGGGCACCTACAACAAGGATTCCGCGCCGATCAAAGGGCTTGGACTCAATCATTACACGTTTGCCCCGCTGCTGTACATGACCTACCTGGCCTCGCCGAAATGGCAGGTGGACCTGGCCTCGGTGACCGAATTCAACACGGTCAATCCCCACACCGAGTACACATCGGGTGCGGACGAGACCTTCACCAGCTCGCTGTCCTACACGGTCATCCCCAATCTCCAGATCGGACCGACCGCGTATTTCTACGGTCAGTTCACCGACGACAGCCAGAAGAACGTGACCATCTCAAAGGGCGACCGCAGTCAGGCGCTTGGTGTCGGCGCGCAGGTCATCTACACCATCGGCCATGGCGCGATACTGGCGAAGTATTACCATCAGACCTTGGTGCAGAACCGCGCTGGAGGCGACCAGTTCTGGATCCAGTTTGCCATTCCGTTCTAAACCCAGCTTCCCTCTCGGCGGTACTATGAAGCGGGCGGAAGTCCTGATAAAATCCTCCTAACGCCCTCTGAAACGTGGCCATGTAATCACGGCCATGTGATTGTACTTTTCGGGCAGATTCGACTCGTTTCCCGCCATGTATATCGACGTCGTCCCGAATCGGAACTCGCCGCCAGCCATCCTCCTGCGGGAGACTTTCCGCCAGGGCGGCAAGTTCTGTAAGCGCACCATCTGCAACCTCTCCGGCTGGTCGCCCGCCCACATCGAGGGCCTGCGCGGCGTGCTGAAAGGCGGCACTGTCATCCCCGCCGAACACGACGCTTTCACCGTCACCCGCAGCCTCCCCCACGGCCACGTCGCAGCCACCCTCGGCACCGCGCGCAAGATCGGCCTCGACCGCATCCTCGGCCCCGCCGGCAACCGCTGCCGCGACCTCGTCCTGGCCATGCTGGCCGGCCGCATTCTCGATCCCGTCTCGAAACTCGCGACCGCCAGGGCACTCTCCCCCGCCACGGCGTCCTCCAGCCTTGGCGAAGCCCTCGGTCTCGGCGAGGTCGATGACGACGAACTCTACGCCGCACTCGACTGGCTGCTGGAGCGCCAGACCGCGATCGAGACCGCCTTGGCCAAGCGCCATCTCCGGAACGGCACCCTCGTGCTTTACGACGTCTCGTCGAGCTACATGGAGGGACGCTGCTGTCCGCTGGCCAAACGCGGCTACAGCCGCGACGGCAAGAAGGGCACCTTGCAGATCGTCTACGGCCTGCTCTGCGCCCCCGACGGATGCCCGGTCGCCATCGAAGTGTTCGACGGCAACACCGCCGATCCGACGACGCTGGCGCCGCAGATCGAGAAGCTCAAGCGGCGCTTCGGCCTCGACCATGTGGTGCTGGTCGGGGACCGCGGCATGATAACGCAGGCACGCATCAGCGAGGACGTCAAAGCCGCAGGCCTGGACTGGATCACCGCGTTGCGCGGACCGGCGATCAAGGACCTGCTGAACAGCGGCACCTTGCAGCTCACGCTGTTCGACACCCGCGACATGGCGAGCATCACGTCGCCGGACTTTCCCGGCGAGCGGCTGGTGGTCTGCCGCAACCCCGATCTCGCCGCCGAGCGAGCCCGCAAGCGCGAAGACCTGCTGAGCGCGACGGAGAAGGATCTCGCCGTCATCAAGGCCAGGGTCGGGCGCAAGCGCGATCCGCTGCGGGGCACCGCCGAGATCGCACTCGCAGTCGGCGCGGTGCTCAACACCTACAAAATGAAAAAGCATTTCGATCTGGAGATTACCGACGCCGCCTTCAACTTCGCGAGAAAGACCGCAGAGATCGCGGCTGAAGCGGCCACCGACGGGCTTTATGTCGTGCGCACCAGCCTGGCCGAGGCGACGCTCGGCGATGCCGATACAGTGCGCAGCTACAAATCCTTGGCCCTGGTGGATATCGACCATGCATGGCGACTCTCAAGAATCAAGGGTTGGATTGGTTTCCGTGGCCGGGGTCGGCAAGCG
>NZ_CAIWTY010000005.1 GCF_903915725.1 uncultured Rhodopila sp. | reverse complement strand
GCGCTGCTGGGTGCTGCGGCACCGCGCGCGCTGGCGGTGGCGCGCTACGCGGTGGCCGGGCACGTGGCGAGTGCCACCGGCGTGGTGCGGTATTTCTCCGGCGCTTATGCGAAGCCCTGGCGGCGGGATGTGCTGGCGTGAATGGGGCTGGGCGGTATACTTGCCTTATCTTTGTTCTCTGAGGCGATCCCGGGTCCTGAGCTGGTAGTCCCGGGGTCGCGGTTTGATGGTTTGGATGTCGTGGATCGGGTTGGGGGATAGGCCTTCGTTTGCTTTTGCCTCCGCGATTCTACGCAGAGTTCGCAGAGCGGGGCGCAGAGTTTCGCAGAGGGTAAAGTTGATAGAGCCTAGGACGGCGTTTCCGACAAGCCGGTTATATGTGACGGTTCATCGTCCGATTGCCAATTCCCCGACCCGGGCGCTCCTTCGCGGCTGCGGCTCAAACAGCTGAGATCGGCCGAAGCGGACTCGCAGGTTCCTGAGATGCAAGAAGGTGCCATTCCTCGACGTTGGATTACGGCTGTTCCCAACCCAAATCGAACACCGGCTTTGAGGGTGGAGCACTCAGCAGGCAAATGTTAAACCGCGCTTCATGATAGAGCACGAATCAAGCCGCACCGCCCTCGCAGCCGCTCGGTATCGCGCAGTACACCAGGCGTTGGAAGGTGGTCGAGTCTTCTACGATCCCCTCGCTATCCCAATCCTAGGCGGTGACCTCGACGACCTTCGGGAAGGTCCCGAGGTCCACCGAGCACGGCGCGGCATACGGTTTTTTGTTGTCGCGCGCTCGAGGTTGGCCGAGGACGAGTTGAAGCGAGGTGTCGAAGCGCGAGGGGTTGGTCAGTTGGTCGTTCTTGGCGCCGGGCTGGACACGTTTGGATATCGTAATCCATTCGGCGATCAATTGAGGGTCTTCGAGGTTGATCATCCAGCTACGCAGGCTTGGAAACGTCGGCGACTGCGAGAAACGGGCATCACTATCCCCGAAAACGTCACCTACGCTCCCGTCGATTTTGAGCGCGAAAACTTGTCCGAGCAACTTGCCGCCGCAGGGCTTCGATCGGGAGTTCGGACCTTCTTCTCCTGGCTGGGAGTGGTGCCCTATCTGACGGCAGAGGCGATTATATCGACTCTTTCGTACATCGCATCTCATCCCGGCGGATCGGAGGTGGTTTTCGACTATGGCGAGCCCCGCGATGCCCTCCATCCAGAGCTGAGGAAGCAGTACGAAGAACGGGCGGCGCGGGTAGCGGCAGCCGATGAGCCTTTTGTCAGCTTTTTCGACCCGGTCGAACTACACGAGCAGCTTCATGGACTGGGCTTCGATCAAGTTGATGATCTCGATCTACCTGCAATATTGGTTCGCTTCGTTGGGGAGCACGGTGCGGTTGCTTCACCGCGCCGGAGCGGCGGCCATGCTGTCTTCGCAGCCACGCCCGTGTTGCCGTAGGTACCTTGACTGAGAGCGTGTTAACCACCCCCTCTCGCCATCCGATATCGGGCCGAGGAGTGTCTGCTTCTGGGTAAGGGCCAGGGCGGCTGGATGACCATAATGGTGAAGGTTTTCGGATGCCGTCAGGCGTACGAAAACCGCCCATGCACGAACCCGCGGGGCTGCGGTCGCGGTCTATGGGGATTTCGAGTTTTGCTCGGCTATTGTGGTTTCGAAACCGGTCCGAGTCTGGAGTTGGCG
>NZ_CAIWTY010000004.1 GCF_903915725.1 uncultured Rhodopila sp. | reverse complement strand
TCAGGGACTTCAGCACGGCCATGCTGAGCTTTCTACGCGACGACGTGCCAAAGAACTGGCACACCTACTGTGACCAGGTTACTGACAATTTCCGTATCATAAACCCAACGGAGTTCCGCGTTATCGCGTGAACGGGGTATATCCATCATCTCGCAGTGCGATCCATAGTCTTCGGTTCACACTGACATCGCGCCGCGCCTTTCTTGGCGACTATCATTCCTTCGCCGGACGCGTCGGCCATGATGCTGCGGATCTCGCGCAGAAGCGCCCCTCCCTTGGCGGTCCGCTGCACCAGTACGCTGCGGCGATCGAGCGGATCGGTTTTGCGGCGCGCCAGGTGGAACTTGCCCAAACGATCCAGCGAACGGCTGATCGCTGGCTTTGACACGTTCAGCGCGGCGGCGAGGCCACGAACTGTATGCGCGTCGTCGCTCAAATAGCAGGTCAGGAAGACCCCGAGTTGACGGGCGGACAGATCCGCGCTGTCGCGGCGCACCAGCGCGACGATGGTTTCGCGCAAGAGGCGGACCTGAGCATCGGAGACCGGGATTGGGAGGAGCTGCCACGCGAAGAGTTCCATTCATTAGGGCGCGCCACGGATCGCTGCGCCCGCAATTTCGTTGATCACGCATGATAAGGAACGACGTCAACTCCATTCCGAATCAGCACCATACAAACACATCAAAGCAAAAGCCATCGCCCCCTCAAGTTGCCGGTTTCTACCGAGAGCGGACACGCGCCGCGCTGACCGGGACAACCTGGTTCGACCCTTTCCGGACACTCAAACTTCGCGGCAGGAACTGCTCCTCTTTCCGCAACGCGGCCACTCAGGGTTAGGCGCGGAGGTGGTCGAGCACCGGGGCGGGCTGGCGAACCGCCGCCATGGGGCCGCCGTAGTAACCCGGATCTGGCCATGAAGGACTGCATGCCGTAACGTGACACTACAATGTCCGCGTGATTTCGCCAGAGCCGCGAATTCTGAAAAGGCTTAAACCCATGCTGTACCACGGAATGAATCGCACCCAGCTCGACGCCGCGTACAACAACCTCGCCGCGGTCCCATCATCCCCAAAACTCTTTGCCGATTGGGCCGCGCGCAGCGCGCGCTTCCGTGAGCGGCATCACGGGCATCTCGACCTCGCCTATGGCGAACGGCCGCGTGAAAGGCTCGACCTATTCCTTGCCGGGAACCCTGCGGCGCCGACTTTGGCCTATATCCACGGCGGCTATTGGCAAATGACCTTTCAAACGAAAGAAGTGTATAGCGTCTTGGCCGAGGGTGCGGTGTCGCACGGTCTCAACGTGGCGGTCGTCGAATACACCCTGGCGCCCGAAGCGCGGATGGACCGGATCGTTGGCGAGGTGCGCCACGCCATTAGCTGGCTCCATGAGCATCTTGGCGATTTCGGCGCCGATCCGGGGGGCATCTATGTCGCCGGTCATTCTGCCGGCGGGCATCTGGCGGCGATGACAATGCCTCTCAGCGCGGTCAGGGGCGGGATCGCGATCAGCGGCCTCTACGACCTTGAGCCAATCCGCCTCAACTATCTCAACGAGAAACTCGGGCTCGACGAGTCCGAGGCGCAACGCAACAGCCCGATGCTCAATTTCCCGCCGATGGCAGGTCCGCTCATCGTGACCTATGGCACCGCGGAATTGCCCGAATTATGCCGCCAATCGATCGACTACGCCCAGGCGTGGGTCGAGCGCGGACTGCCGGGGCATCTGCTGCCGATCGACGGGGCCGATCATTTCGCAATCCTCGAAACGCTGGCCCAGCCAGACGGTGAGTTGATGCAGGCTCTGCTCACCCTGGTCCAAGGCTGAGGGTTGAGGATCCGTTTCTGGCGGCGGCCGGGGAGTATCGGCTTCGGAGGTGAGGACCAGTGCGACTGAATGCCTGGGATGAGGCGCGAAGCCACCGGTGACTGGCCGGGCGATCTATGTCTGCTGTCCACCCATTGGGGTAACGGAAATCAGATGATTTCCGTTATCGCCGTGGCGACCCCACCGGTCCTCATGCTCCCGTTGATAAAGTTCCTCGATGTGCCTGGCCTGAGCTTACGGCGCCATGACGAGCTGCCCGGTCTCGGCGGCACGGTCATATGGGCGGACCCGGATTTCCACCGTGCGCCCCAGCGCATTCAACCAAGCGGCGAGTTTGTCGATGGTCACGCTTTCCATGCGCCCGCGAAGGACTTTGGAAAGTGTGGGTTGATCGGTGCCGCAAAGTTGCGCCGCTTCCTGCTGCGTGAGACTCCGCTCCTTGATGGTGTCGCCGATCGTCATGATCAGCGTGCTCTTCACCGTCAGTTCAGCCGCAGCTGCCGGTGCGAAGCCCATGTCGGCAAAGACGTTGCCGCTGCTGCTTTCGTAAGGGACATTCTTCACGTCAGTCCTCCGCATCGAGAGATTGTGCTCGCTTGAGGCGTAGTTCGATCACGTCGGCGTCAGGCTTGGGTAACGCAATTCCGGACGTGGATTTCTTCATGAAAGCGTGCAGCACATAAACCGCCTTCCGCAACGCCACGACATACATGACGCGGTAGGCATTTCCGTCGAACCGCTCACGCAACTCGAAAACGCCACCGCCGAATTGCGGCAGAGGCTTGGTATCGAGCGGGGTCCTACCCCGCTGCACCTCACCGAGCCGATGGCCGAAGGAAGCCTTCACCGGATTGGGCAGCTCAGAAATATCCGCTTTGCTGCTGCCGATCCACACAATCGGCTTTGGCGGCGGAGGTGGCTGATCGGAAGAAGCGTCGCCGCTGCGCCCGCGCCGGGGTGGAATCATCGGTTTTCAGCCATCGGGCTGAGTATGGCAAATTTATCATAACCTGTCAAGCGACAGCGACAGCGCAGGTTGCGCAAGGTTGCGGCATCGCGCGGAGGGCAGCGCCATGCCGACCGGGGTCATGGGTTTGGTCGTCGCTGCCCCAGGTTCGGTTCGTTGCATGCCAGCTCTCCCGGATATCGGGACGGCGAACCGGCTGAGAGAACCTCCCCCGGCTGACTGGGCAGGGTGGTCGTCACCTCGATCCAGAAGCGAGGCCCGAATGCGCCAGTCGAGTTGAGGGGAGATCCCGAGGTCGATGCGCGTGTGGCGGCGTGGTTCGCAAGAAACGTGCGCCCGCTCGGCATGTGAGCCGAATCGCGAACGGCAGATTCATCTCGTTGCGAGAATCGACCTGACCGGCGATTCCCTCCCTGGTGGCTGTCGGGAATCGCTGCCGTCATGCACTCATGCCTCCTGACCCTTGGTTCCGGCAGACCATCCGATGCGAGCCAGGGTGTCGATCAGCGTGCTGCGCTTGATGCCGAACGTGCGACAGACCGCAGCTTTGGTGGCGCCGTCATCGAGCGCTGCCGTCACCGCGGCGAGTTTCTCGGCGTCGATGGTCCTGGGCCGGCCGCCATGGCGTCCGCGACGCCGTGCCGCGGCAAGTCCGGCCTGGACCCTCTCCTGGATCAGAGACCGTTCGAACTGAGCCAGAGACCCCAAAATGTGGAACAGGAACTCGCCGTGCGGCGTGGTGGTATCCATCTGCTCGGTCAGCGAACGAAAGGCGATACCGCGCTTCTTGAGGTCCGTCACAGTGGCGAGGAGATGCGGCAGCGATCTGCCAAGTCGGTCCAACTTCCAGACGACCAGGCAATCGCCGGGTTTCATGAAGGCCAGCGCCTTGGTCAGGCCGACGCGATCACCCCGGCTCCCGGTGACCCGATCCTCAAATAGGTGACGCGCATCAACCCCGGCGGCCAGGAGCGCATCACGCTGCAGGTCCAGAACTTGGCGGTCACCACTGCTGGAGACGCGCATGTAGCCGACCAGCATGTGCGGAAAACCTCTCCCAAAGGGTTTCCGTATAGTACCCCATTCCGACACCACTTGTCGTATACTTTTTTGGGCCTGAAACAGCCCGATCTCGGTCGCGCCACCGGCCTCACGGAAATCATCTGATTTCCGCTATCTCCGCCGAAGGCCCCGTACGTACCCCGACCGCCATGTCCGGCTCCTCCCTATTGTGGGCCGTGAACACCCCTACGACCTTTTGGTTATTTTATGCTGCACCTGCGAACGCCACCTTCCGGGTTGCAGACCGCGCCTCGGGCGTACTGCTTTCTTGGACGTTTCCTCCCAAACTTCGGCGGTGCCCTCACGGGCGCCGCCGTTTTTTTGGCTTAGCCACGCAATACGAACGCCCGCTTCCCAGAGCACGACGGTCGTTGCGTCGGCGTGCTCCTCGGGCATCCCGAACCACGAGGCGACCGTTATGGTGCTGCGTCCCGGCAAGTTGGTCCAGCTCCTATCGGCGCGCGGGAGGCCCGGTATTCATCCACAGAAACGGTGTGCAAGAATGTGGACAACTGTATTTACCGACACGTAAACCGCGTACCGTCACACTCGTTTCCTATACGATCCGGGGAAGGCGTGATCAGGTCGCGGACAGGATCTTCCGGCGTCCAGCGCCGCCTTGCGACATCGCCGGCCCGGGTCTTCAGCCCGGGGCCCTCGCCGACGCCAATACGACCGCCCCGATACGACGGCCCGGTGACCCGTCGCCCCTGCGCGCCGTGCACCGCAGCGGGGTTGTGGCCGTGGTGCCTCAGAAAAGTCTCTCTGCCCTTCCGGGATTTTTGAGGGAGGGACCTTCCCGATCGACGGTCGGGTGGCACAGCCGCATGGACGCTGCGCCTACCTAATCTGGATTCGTCCCGCCTTCGTTTCCTGCACCGCGGTCTCGGGCGGGGAGAGAAAGGCGTCAAATCGCTCCTTTACAATCGCGTAGCATTCACACGATGCCTTTTCGAGGCCTGGACGATCGAGCACCTGCATCATCCCCCGGTGATAGCTGATCAAGCCGGCCGTTTGCATCGACCGAACTGCCACAAGTCGCTGTCCGGGCAGGTCGAGAGGGTGAAACGTGGCAGGCCGTTTCTGGTGTTCGGGGACGGTACTTTGACGGCCTGCAAGCCGATCAGCGACGGCGATCTTGCCGAGTACCTCACCGACTGCCTGGAGGACGATCGCCGCTGGAACCGCGTGCTGCCGATCGGCGGGCCGGGTGAGGCGATCACCCCGCGCCAGCAGGGCGAAGCCCTGTTTGAGCTGCTGGGCCGCAAGCCGCGCTTCCGCCACATGCCGGTGGCGTTGCTCGACGGTATCATCGGCGCGCTGAGCGCCGTCGGCCGCGTCGCCACGTCTCTCGCGGACAAGGCGGAACTGGCGCGGATCGGTCGCTACTACGCCACGGAATCGATGCTGGTGTTGAACCCCGAGACAGGCCGCTATGATGCCGCCGCCACGCCCTCGACCGGGACCCATACGCTGTTCGATTTCTACAAGGCGCTTGTGGCCGGCGCCGCGGCACCCGAACTCGGGGACCATGCCGTGTTCTGATGCATCGGCCGCGGCGGTGAGTGTCGCAGGTCAGCGACGGCAGGCCACCCCAGGTTCTGGACGGTCTCGAAACGGGAGACACGGCCGGGCCGGTGTGTAACCCTGGCCTGTCATCATGAGTGTCAACTTATATTACAAAAAGACTTTCGATCTTTTCTCATTGGCACATCTTGCGGGACTTTAAAAGCCACCCATTGATAGGTAATCGCGATACCGAGCGACGCGCTCGCGGTACACCACAAAGCGTTTAACCTTGAACAGGAGTGTAGCATGAAGCGGATCTCCCTGACCCGTCTGGAATGGGTTGCGGCTGTTGTCGCCATCATAGTAGTGCTTGTCCCGCTGGTACCGTACGCGCTGGCACATTAGGAGACGATTTCCGCCGAAACTGCCGGTCCGAAGCGAGAACGAACCTGCTTATGCCAGCGTGGATGTTGTTTAGTCGGTATGATAACCGTGATTGAAAAATCAATCACGGTTATTTTCTTTATGGGCATGACTCCAAGTGGGCGCAACCGTCGAAACCGGAATGAACGGGACTGGCCTGTTCAGATCCGGATTCCACCATGCCGTTCAAGTCCAACGCTGCGCGTCGCCACTATATTCCGAAGTAGAGACGCAAGGTGACCAACTGGGCGACTATGACGCCAGTTTGCGCCAGCGTGGCAGCTTGACGGACTGGTTCACCGACGGGGCGATCGCAGCTTGGCAGGCCACGCCGCTTGGTCCGGTGCGCTGGCGTGGACCCACGCGCCGGATGCGGGAGCACAACTCCTTGTCGCCGTCCTGTTCGGCGTGAGCATTGTCCTGCATCTGCAGTGGATCCCGCCGTTCTTCAATCTCCGGCGACCGAACTGGGCCTTGATCGACGTCCCGTTCCTTTGGCTTTCGGCCATCGCACTGATGGTCGCCCTTGCGTCCTGCGCGCCGATGGCAAGTTGGCTGCTCCTACCTGCTCTGGGTGGCCTTCGTGGCCGTTCTCAATCTCACCATCGTCCGGATGAACCCACCGTTTGGGGCGACCGGCTAGCGATCGAGTCGGAGAGGCGTAGCGACGATTTCCCATGCGGAGAGGACTACGTTAGCGAGGTTGGCGACAAGTGGCTAGAGTGTCGCCCGAGAACTTGACGGCCTGTATGTTGTGACGCCCGATGAGCCGACGCATTGGGGGTCCTCCCTCCCGAAGGAACGCCGTTGTCTCGTTGGCCTTAAACGCTTATTGGTGCCGGCTTTATAACGTCCTATCGGAAAGAACATGATTCAGATCTCGTACATCAGCGCCGCCAAGGACGCCATGTCGACGCAAGAATTGCTCGGGCTCTTGCGGGAATGTCGAGAAAACAACGCCGGTAACGGTGTGACAGGCATGCTGCTCTATGCAAACGCGACCTTCTTGCAGGTTCTGGAGGGAGAAGAAAGGGTTGTCGATGACCTTTTTAACAAAATCCGTAATGATCCACGTCATACCAGCATGCGGATGCTGCACCGCATTTCGATCCAGCGTCGTCAATACTCCGAGTGGAGCATGGGATTCAAGCGGATCTCAGACAAGGAACTGCAGCACGTCGAGGGCTTGAAGGACTTCGGTGAGAAGGATTTCAACTCCGAGTACCTCGCTCAGCACACGACCATCGTCGATAGTCTCATGAATCACTTTCGCAAAGAGCGATCCAAGACCATTGGCCAGAGCGAATTGGGTGTCAACGAAGATGATCGGATGATCAATGTGCTGCACCACATCATTCGGGCCGCCGTCCGGGTGTTGGCGGTGTTGATGGTCGTGACCATCCTCTGGGGTGTGATTGATGTCGTTATGGTCCTCTACGGCCAAGTCTTCCGACCTTCTTTCCAGGAACTCAGCGTCCGTGACATCGTCGTTACATTCGGTGCCTTTTTGGCGGTACTGATTGCCATCGAGATCTTCATGAACATCACCCTCTATCTCCGGGACGACGTGGTGCATGTCAAACTGGTGATTGCCACGGCGCTGATGGCGATCGCACGAAAGGTCATCGTATTTGACTTTGCGAAGATCGAACCGATGTACGTCTTAGCCACTGCGGCCGTTGTCTTGGCCCTCGGGATCGTCTACTGGTTGATAGACCGTAAGATGATCTGGGGCGATGAAACTCATGGCGATTGATATCGAGCCAATCTTTTTTTGACGCGTCCTGCGAAGACGGGTAAGCAGGCTCGTCCGACGTTGGTGCACTCGGGGCGTCGTTGCACGGATCGGAGATTGGTGACTTGGGTTCGGTTGGGATAGGACGGCACCCCTGTTCTGATCCGGATCCCACCACGCCGTTCAAGGCCAACGCTGCACGCCGCCACCATATCCCGAAGAAGGCGCGCAAGGTTCCCGACTGGTGCGGAGAGCGGAGCGTCCGCTCGCTGATCCCAAGCAACCGCGTGAGACCGCCGTCGGCGTCGTCATCATCATCGAACCCGGCATCGGCGCCACGGCGTTCTGCGGCCGTGGAGACTTAACATGTGATAACGCGCATTGGACTAAACCGCTTCGCGGTAATTCTGTGATTTAGACTTCGTTACTCAATATCAGAGGGTTCGCTGGTGGCGATCGCCCGCCGCCTGTCCTGGCCTGACAACTCAACTGCGTGACGATGCGACGGCGCCTAGAGGCGCTGTCCATTTCACAAGGGAGTTGTCAATGAGCCCGCTTCGCCGCCGCATGATCGAGGATATGCAGATCCGCAATCTGGCAGCCCATACGCAACGTGTGTATGTCGAACAGGTCGTCCGGTTCGCTCGGCACTTTGGTAAATCGCCAGAACATCTCGGGCCGACTGAGATCCGGACCTATCTGATCCACCTGACGCAGGAGAGACGCCTCTCGGCCAGTTCGATTGTGGTCACGGTCTCCGCACTCCGATTTTTCTACACCGTCACCCTCAAGCGGCACTGGGCTGTCGGGGACGAGATCCCCAGCAGCCGTAAGGCGAAAAAGCTTCCCGTCGTCATGAGCCAGGACGAAGTCGCGCGCTTCCTGGGCGCCGTGGACAACCTGAAGCACCGCATGATTTTGACTGTCTGTTACGCGACCGGGTTGCGGATCTCCGAAGCTGTCCGCCTCAAACCCACCTCGATTGACAGCCAGCGGATGGTCATCCGGGTTGATCAAGGTAAAGGCCGCAAAGACCGCTATGTCATGCTGCCGCCCAAACTGCTGACGATGCTCAGGGTCTATTGGAAGCGTACCCATCCCGGAGAGTGGCTATTTCCCGGTGATCGGCCCGGGCAGCCGATCTCACCACTCACCATCGGACACATCTGCCGTCAGGTGCGTCTGCGGTGCGGCATCGGCAAGCCGGTCACGCCGCACTCCCTTCGCCACGCGTTCGCTGTCCACCTGCTGGAGGCCGGCACCGATCTCCGTACGATCCAGTTGTTGCTCGGCCATCGCAATCTGGGCACCACGGCTCGATATCTCATGATCGCCACCAGCACGGTCTGCGCAACCACCAGTCCGCTGGAGTTCTTGGACGCCATCGTTCCAACCGTGCCGGACCTGGTCCCGGCCTGAGGCGCAACCGTGGCTCGCGGGGGGCTGGAAGTGGCGGATGTATTCCGCCATTTCGGCCCGGCTTTCCGTGATCAGCATGGTGCGTCGCTGTCCTCGGCACAGCGGCATGCCATGACCGCGATCGAGAGATGCCGCACCGCCGCGCTCGGCGGTCACGTCGAGCAGTGCGGCGATTGCGGCCATCAGCGCGTCTCCTTCAACTCGTGCCGCAACCGCAACTGCCCTAAGTGCCAGGGTTTGGCGCGGGCGCAATGGCTGGAGGATCGTCAGGCGGAACTGCTCGACGTGCCGTATTTCCACGTCGTGTTCACCGTGCCGGCGCAGATCGAGGTCATCGCGTTCCAGAACCAGACCGTCGTGTACGACATCCTGTTCCGTGCGGCGTCGGAGACGTTGCGCACCATTGCCGCCGATTCCGAGCATCTGGGTGCGGAGATCGGCTTCTTGGCCGTGCTGCACACCTGGGGGCAATCGCTAACCCACCACCCGCATTTGCATTTTCTGGTTCCAGGTGGCGGGATTGCGCCCGACGGCAAGAGTTGGATCGCCTGCCGCCCGAGATTCTTCCTGCCGGTTGAAGTGCTGTCGCGGATGTTTCGGGGCTTGTTCCTGCGCTATCTGGAGAAAGCGTTCGCCGCCGGCGCGCTGAACTTCTTCTCCGAACATCATCATCTGCATGAACCGGCGGCGTTCCGGCGCTACCTGACGCCGGCCTGGAAGGCCGAGTGGGTCGTCTATGCGAAGGCGCCCTTCGCGGGCCCTGCGCAGGTTCTCGACTATGTCGGGCGGTACACCCATCGCGTCGCCATCTCCAACGATCGCCTGGTGTCCATGGACGACGGCAAGGTCTGCTTTCGCTGGAAGGACTACCGGGACGACAACCGCCGGAAGACGATGACCCTTGACGCCGGGGAATTCATCCGCCGCTTCCTGATCCATGTGCTGCCGGACGGGTTCCATCGCATTCGGTACTTCGGCTTCCTCGGCAACTGTCATCGTGCGCAGAAGCTCGCACGCTGCCGGGAACTGCTCGGGATGGCGCCGGCCGCACCTGCCGCCGATCCACCCGCTGACTATCGGGACCGTTTCGAGGCATTGACGGGGCAGTCGTTGCGGGAGTGTCCGCACTGCCACACCGGCATCATGGTGGTGACCGACTGCATCGCGCCGCCCAAAGTCTGCCAGCCGGTTCCGGACACATCATGACCCGGAATCGGCGTTCCAACCGGACAAAGCCGAACTACTCGACGCGTCGGGTCGGGGGCGCTTGTACAGCGAGGACCGGAGGCACCCCCGAACGGGGGTCAGACGATCAGATTCAAGATGCAATGGTCGCTGAAGGGGGCCGCTGCCGAGGTCAGAGCCTCCAAACCGATGCCCCGCTCGCGTGCTCGGTCGCCCGCAATGCCCCGATCGCTCATCGGCAAGAGATCCGCGGGCATTCAATGCCCATAGCCCGGACGGCGGGGGGAGCGGTTTAGTCCAATACGTTTTTCGCTCACCGGCGCGGATTCCAGCAGCGGAATCCTTGCGGCAGAGCCTGCGCGCCGCGCCGCCAAGCGAAAAACGCTATTCATTTTCCCGCATGTTACATTAGTAAGTAAGCGATGCGGCGGTAGCACATTGCGACGCGGGGCTGCGCTGCGACGGAAGACCGAGCAAGGCGTCGATCGAAGCCTCCACATCGGGCGGCCGTGTGGACGGACTTCGCCATCCTTCAATTTTCGCAATGGTTCCGCCGGGCGCCGCTCTCCTCGCGCCTTAACCACGCCGCATCAGAGAGACAACCGCAGCCGGAAACAGCGCCGGCCCCTTGGCTTCCTGGCTGATCGCCGGAAATCGCTCCACCTGGCTAGGCATCGACACCATCTCCACTGGACCACGGGCCGCCCTTACGCCAGACCCGCTCGGCCTGCGGCGATTCCGTCAATGGCAGCAGGAAGCCGCGGAGATCGGCGACCACGACGGCCAAGGAGTCAGGGACAGCGGCCATGCGCTCTCGTCCGAGGAAGGCCCGCCACGGGGTGGACCACGCGGCCGCAAATTCATCCGTCAACCCCGTCGGAAGGGCGTCCGGCAAGGCTGTCTCGCGCCGCTGAAATGTCCGGCAGACCGCATCGGTCAGGGCTTGGTGATTGAAGTCGAACGTCCGGGACACCAGCCACAGGTCGTAGAAATCTTTCAGACGACTGTTGGCCATGCCCAGCCTGGTCAACGCTTCGAACTTTTCGGCGACCACCGTTTCAACGGGATAGGCCCACAAATGAGGTGCTGGATTGCCCAGCAACGTCGGATAGTTGACCTCTAACGGCGCCGGGGTGACGGTATCGCCAAAACCCACATCCACCTGAATTGGAATTCGCGCACCGGCAACCGTCGCCGTGGTCCGCACGCGCACGCCGCCATATTCCACCTCCTCGCGGATGGGGGCGGCTTGCAACCCGTCGAGGTCAAAGACGACTCCGTCATCCTGCACAGGCTGTGCGCAGATGGCTCGGAAGACGTCCGAGATCGCTTCCACGTCGCTGTCCCCTCGGCCGAGCAGGTCGAGATCGCGCGTTGGCCGGAATGGATCGGCCACCCAGATCACGAAGAGCATCGCCCCTTTCAGAATGAAACGCTCACGATGCACCGAAACACTCAGCCGGTAGAGCAGACGTTCCAGCGCATAGCGTGTCAGCAGGATCTGAAAGTTCGACCTCTCGGCGCGCGCCCGGTCCAGCAGTCGCGCCCGCACCGAAGCGCCGATGTTGCGAGGCTCACGCGGCATCGGACACCATCGCTTCGACATAGGGGCGCATCACCGACCAGACCCTTGCTTTACGCGCGTGGCGCCAGAGTTCATCAGGGGAGCATCGGCGGCGGCGAAGGCCCTCCCGCAGCCCTTCCATCGCCACGTCGATGCCGACTTTAGCGCGATAGCGGAAGCAGTCGACGATTGTCCTCGCCGGGTCTGTGATGGGGACCTCGACCCCCTCGACACGATGGCGCTCGACTCCGTCCGTCAGAGAATCCCCGGTGAAGCGCACGAACCGGATGGGCGGATAGTCAATCTTTGGTCGCCACGCGGTTCGCTCGATCGCCATCCATACAGCGGCGGGCATCTGGAGCGTCAGCTCGTGATATTGAAGCGCCGATGTCAGGCAAACGATGCCTTTGGGAACCAGGGCCGCGGCTTCGGCAAGCGTATGGGCGGCCTCGAGCTGCGCATCGGGGAACTGATAGAGTCCCCGCGCCGGACGCACGACCGCGTCTTCCCGGACAAGACGCGCCAGCGTCTCCGGTCCGATACCTTCGGCCGCGAAATCCTTAAGCCGGAGCATTCCCCGGGCTTTCAGGAGATCGAGAGCGCGGGTCCGTTGGGTGCTTGTTGACGCCATCGGTCGGTGACAACTCCTCTGCACTCCTAAACTATAGCAGAGGTTTTATCACAAGTGACCCGGGAGGGGAAAGTCTTCCCTGCGGACGAGCCGGTCGGAGTGCTGGCGTGGTTCGGGCGCCATCCGGGTTTCGAGGGGCTGAGTCGCTCCCAGACCCGCAGAAGTCCTAGCTTTGTCGCGAAACAGCCCGATTTCGCCGGCGTTTCCGCCCTCACGGAAATCATCTGATTTCCGTTATCGGCGCCGAAGGGCCCTGCAATGCCCAGGCCGCCATGTCCGGGTGTCCCCTATTGTGAGCCGTGAACACCCCTACGACCTTTAGGCTATTTTATGCTGCACCTGCGAACGCCACCT
>NZ_CAIWTY010000003.1 GCF_903915725.1 uncultured Rhodopila sp. | reverse complement strand
GAGGTCATAGCAGCACGTGTTAGCCAGACAACGCTAAGGTAGAACGAAACGGGTATAGCCAACCGGCAGCCTGCGGGGGGGCAATCTTGAGGGATGCTGTCATGGGCGGTTCGGCGTTCCCCACTCTGCCGACGGTTACCAGGTGACAGGCGGCAGCAACGGCCGAAGACAGGAAATTCCATGTTGGATCAGTCTGTTGCGGCCAATTGTGGCACAACTCACGAACACGTGATAACCCACCATTATCACGCCTGATGCGGCGGTTGGCCAGCGCCGGAAGCGCCGCAACAAATTGAAAAATAATGCTTTTCTAAGCGCGTGCGGCCGTAGGCCGAGATGCGCTCTGGCATCCAGATGCGGAAAGCACACGGCAAGCGGCTGGTCGTCCGCGAGCAGAAGGACAGCAGCCGCAACCCGACCGGCTCGCGCTGTAGGTAACATCGTCACCTGCCCCGGCCGCCGACCGTATGCTTGCGGGTGCTCGCCCCCCTCCCCAGGCTCAGCCGTGCGATGCCCCAGCTTGTCCGGCGGCTGTGCGGAAGTTACGCCTGCAGGATTGGCTGCTGTCCACAATCAGGTCGGACAATTTTGGAACGCCGGAGAGCCATTGTGGGACGCCGACAGCTACTGACCAACGAGGAACGCCAACTTCTATTTGGTGTGCCGCGCGATCCGGACAGCTTGGCACGTCATTACACATTCACTAGGTCTGACCATGATCTGATTACCAGTCGTCGTGGCGGCGCCAACCAGCTCGGTTTCGCCGTACAACTCGCCTTGCTGCGCCATCCTGGACGGGCTCTTGTCCAGGTGGAGGAACCGATCGACGCTTTGGTCGCCTGGTTGGCTGCGCGCCTGGAGATTCCGGTGACGGTCTTCGTTGAGTATGCGCGTCGCCCGCAGACGCTGACCGATCATGCGCGCATTTTGGCAGCCACCCTTGGGTTGCGTCCGGCGGGTCGGGCAGATCTGCCGTTCATGATCGAGGCGGCAGCGCAATGCGCGTGGAGCACCGAACGCGGAGCCTCGATCGTCGCGAGCATTATCGCTGCTTTGCTGGCCAGCAAGATCATCCTTCCGGCGCCGGCTGTGATCGAACGCAGCGCCATTGCCGGACGCGCCCGCGCACGCAAGCGCGTCGCGGACGTCTTGCTCACGGGCATCTCCACTGAGCAATTGGCCAAGATCGACAAACTGCTCGCCGTGGATCAGTCGACCGGCTTGTCGCAGTTGGCCTGGCTGAAGGACTTCCCAAAGTCGGCCAAGTCCGGCAACATCGAGGAACTGGTCGAGCGGCTGCGTGCCATACGGGGGATTGGGCTGGCTCCAGAATCGGCGACACGTATCCACGAGGACCGCTTCAGGCAACTCGTCCGCGAAGCCGACATTTCTGAAGCACGTCAGCTCGAACGCCACGTGGTGCATCAGCGGCGTGCGCTTCAGGTTGCGCTTCTGCTCGACCTCGAAACTCGGCTCACCGACACCGTGCTTGACGTGGCGGACAAGCTGATCGGTCAATTGTTCGCACGCGCAAAGCGCAACCAGGAAAAACGCTACGTTGCCAGCGGCAAGGATGTCAGCCGCCTGATGCGGATGTTCAGTGCAACCATCGAAGCGCTCGGCACCGCCCAGGAAAGCGAGCGCGACGGCTTCGAGGTCGTTGACGAGGAAGTCGGCTGGTCG
Source organism: uncultured Rhodopila sp. (assembly GCF_903915725.1). Lineage (GTDB taxonomy): Bacteria > Pseudomonadota > Alphaproteobacteria > Acetobacterales > Acetobacteraceae > Rhodopila. Next base: position 1,947 of record NZ_CAIWTY010000003.1, on the reverse strand, counting down.
AAATTGCTCAAGGCCCGCCGCGCGATCGAGACTCTGGCCGAGCTCGCCGAAGAAAAGCCGCTTGCGCGCGCCGCCGAGCGATACCTGGCACTACGCCGCTTCGCCCCGCTCCTGATCGAGGCGCTGAACTTCAAAGCAGTCCGCGACAACGATCCAATCCTCACCGCACTCAAGCTGCTGCAGGAACTCAATCGTTCTGGCAAACGCGACCTACCGGCGGATCCCCCGATGCCATTCCGCAAAGACTGGAAAAAGCTGATCCTGCAGGACGACAAGCCAGATCGGCGGCTTTACGAAACCGCCGTTCTTGCCACCCTGCGCGACAGGCTCCGCTCCGGTGATGTCTGGGTCGAGCGTTCCTCGAGCTATCGCCGTTTCGACAGCTACCTGCTGCCGACCGCCGCCGTTCCGGCGATTGCGAGCGGGCTGAACCTGCCGAAGACCGCCGATGAATGGCTTGCCGCCCGTGGACAGGAACTGGATCTGCGGTTGAAGCGCTTCGCCACCAGCCTGCTGCAAGGGAAACTCGCCGGCGTCGAACTGCGGGACGAGCGCCTGCATGTCGCGGCGTTGCCGGCGAACACCCCGGTACCGGCGCTGGCGTTCTGCAAGAAGCTCGACGCGATGCTGCCGCGCGCCCGCATCACCGAGATCCTGCACGAAACCAACCGGGCGACTGGCTTCGCCAGCGCCTTCACCAACCTGCGCACCGGCGAAGTCTGCGACAACGAGAATGCGCTGCTGGCCACCATCCTGGCCGACGCCACCAACCTCGGCCTCACCCGCATGGCGGCCGCCAGCCAGGGTGTGACCCGCGACGAGCTGATCTGGACGGCCGGCGCCTACATCCGTCCCGAGACCTACCAGGCGGCACTCGCCAAGATCATCGACGCGCACCATGCCATGCCGATCGCGGCAATCTGGGGCGGCGGCTCCACCTCGTCCTCCGACGGGCAGTTCTTCCGTTCCGGCAAGCGCGGAGATCACGCCGGCGACGTCAATGCCCGTCACGGCCTCGTTCCCGGCCTGGCCTTTTATACCCACATTTCCGACCAGCACGGCCCCTACAACATCCGCGCGATCTCGGCGACCGACCACGAAGCCCCGTTCGTGCTCGATGGCCTGATGCATCACGGCTCGCGGCTTAACATCGACACCCACTACACCGACACGGGCGGCGCATCCGACCACGTGTTCATCCTTTGCCACATGCTCGGCTTCCGCTTCTGCCCGCGGCTGCGCGACTTTCCCGACCGGAGACTCGCCAGCATCGAGCCGCCGACATCCTATGGCGAACTGATGCAGCCACTGTTTGGCCGACGGATCAGGACCGATGTCATCCGCGAGAACTGGGACGATGCCATGCGTCTGGTGGCGTCGCTACAGGCCGGCGTCGTCGCCCCGTCGGTCATGTTGAAGAAGCTCGCAGCTTATCCCCGCCAAAACAAACTCGACCTGGCGCTGCAGGAACTCGGCCGCATCGAGCGGACGCTGTTCATGCTCGACTGGCTCGAAAGTCCTGACCTGCGCCGCCACTGCCATGTCGGCCTGAACAAGGGCGAGCAGCGGCATTCGCTGGCCCAGGTCATCTGCACATTCCAGCAGGGGCGGATCGCCGAACGCAGTACGGAAGCGCAGCAGTTCCGCGCGTCAGGCCTGAACCTCGTCATCGCCGCCATCGTCCACTGGAATTCGACCTACCTGGCCGATGCGCTCGCACACCTCCGCGCCGCCGGTGAGGTCGTGCCGAACGAGTGGCTTCCCCACACCTCGCCAGTCAGTTGGGGGCACATCAGCCTGTCGGGTGACTTCCTGTGGGACCGGGCCGCGACAGCAGCTTCCGGCCGCCGCCCTCTCAACCTCATACAGCCGCGGGCCATTGCCTAAAAAGTTCCTGTTTGGTTCTGGCTTAGCGTTGTCTGGCTAACACGTGCTGCTATGACCTCT
>NZ_CAIWTY010000002.1 GCF_903915725.1 uncultured Rhodopila sp. | reverse complement strand
GGTCGCCGCGCTGTCCAGCAGTGCCGCGGTTTCCGGCCTGTCCACCGACGACATCGCCGCGCTGAGTTCCGCCCAGGTCAAGGCGCTGGCCTCCACCGCCGTTGTTGGCCTGTCCAGCGACCAGATCGCCGCGTTGTCCGATGCCGCCCTCGCCGGTATCTCCACGGCCGAGGCCGCCGCGCTGACGTCCGCCCAGGTCTCCGCGCTCAGCACCGACCAGGCCGCCGCGCTGTCCACCGCGCAGGTTGCCGCGCTGTCCAGCAGTGCCGCGATCTCCGGCCTGTCCACCCAGGAGATCGCCGCGCTCAGCGCAGCCCAGGTCAGGGCGTTGGCCTCCGCCGCCGTCGATGGCCTGTCAAGCGACCAGATCGCCGCTTTGTCACCGAGCCAGATCACGGTGCTGTCCACAGCCGAAATACACGCACTGACCTCCGCCCTGGTCTCCGCGCTGTCCACCGCCCAGATCGCCGCGCTGTCCACCGCGCAGGTTGCCGCGCTGTCCAGCAGTGCCGCGGTCTCCGGTTTGTCCACCGCGGATATCGCCGCGCTGAGTTCCGCCCAGGTCAAGGCGCTGGCCTCCACCGCCATTGACGGATTGTCCAGCGACCAGATCGGCGCTCTGTCTCCGACGCAGGTCACCGCGCTATCCACTGCCGAAGCCGCGGCGCTGACCTCCGCCCAGGTCTCCGCGCTGGGCACGGCCGAGGTTGCCGCGCTGTCCACTGCGCAGGTCGCCGCGCTGTCCAGCAGTGCCGGGGTTTCCGGCTTGTCCACCGCCGATATCGCCGCGCTCAGCTCCGCCCAGGTGGCGGCGTTGAACAGCGTCACCATCGGCGGCCTGTCGCAACTGCAATTCCTGGCACTCTCAACGTCCGGCATCGCGGCGCTCAGCTCGGCGGAGATTGCCGCCGCGACACAGGACTTCAGCGGCCTCTCTACGGCGCAGTTCGCCGCCATCGGCTCGTCCGCCATCGCCGGGCTGACCTCGAACGAAATCAGTTCTCTCTCGACGGACGAGGTCGCGGCATTCACGACCTCGCAGATACCGGCGCTCAATGTAACGAACCTGACCGACGCAATCGCCGGGGGATGGACCAACTTCAGCGCCTTCAGCGCCATGCAAATCGCACATATGACACCTGCGGAACAGACGGCGATCTACGGCTAAAGCCGTTACCAGGCTGGAAACGGTCACGCATCGGCCCGGCGCTGGCGCGTGACCGCATTCCGCACGCTAACCCCACGCAGGACCCGGATCACACCGGGTCCTTTTTCTCCTGAGCAAGGACTCTACCATGGCGACAGCAGACGGCGCGGCCTCGACGGGCATGGCCTCGGACACGGACACCTGGCTGGCGCACCTGCTGCAAAATCACAGCGCGGCGCCGGCGTCCGTCGGCGCCGGCGACCCGGATATCCGCACCCGGCTGAGCACGGTTCCACTCCTACAGCTCATCGCCGCGATCGAGCGGCCGGATCAGCCGATCGGCGGACCGGCAATCATCTACTTGTACCGGCAATGGATTGCCGCCCAGCCGATCGGCTCCAGGGAACTCCACGCGGCCTTTTTCAACCTCGGTGTTGCCTTGGCCAAAGACGAGGACAAGGTCAATGCGATTGTCGCTTACCAAAACGCACTTTCGCTGCGGGCTGATTTCTACCCCGCCGCGGCAAATCTTGGAACCGTATTGGAATCCATCGGCCAGCCCGATGCCGCGCTGCATGTCTGGCAGCAGGCGCTGCAGCCGAACGAGGTCCGCCTGATCCTTATCAACAACCGCGCCCGGCTGCTAGAGCAGGTTGGCCGATTTGACGAGTCGGAGCGGGAGTTGAGGCTCAGTTTGACGGTTGACCCGAAGCAACCGGATGTCGTGCAGCATTGGATGCACATCCGGCAGAAGATGTGCGCCTGGCCGATCTTGCGGGACGATGTTGCGGGTCTGCCGGTGGAGGATCAGATACGCTATGCCGGGCCGATGACAACGCTGGCGCTGACGGACGATATCGCGACTCAGGTTCTGGCCGGACGGGATTGGATCGGGAGAAAGACCGCGCCCGTCCCGCTGGCCTTGTGTCCACCGTGGGGCTATTGCCATGATCGCATCCGGGTCGGCTATCTTTCTTCGGATTTCTGCAGCCATGCCATGAGCTACCTGATCGCCGAATTGTTCGAGCGGCACGACCGCACGCGGTTCGAGGTCTACGGCTACTGCTCCAGCCCCGAAGACGGCAGTGCCATCCGTGCGCGCGTCGTCCGGTCATTCGACCATTTCGAACGCATCAAGCACCTGTCCGACGATCAGGCCGCGCGGCGGATCCGCGCTGACGAAATTGATATCCTGGTTGACCTGAACGGCCTGACGTCAGGCGTGCGCCCGCAGATTTTGCGTTCCAGGCCGGCTCCGGTGCAGGCAACCTATCTCGGCTTCGTCGGCCCGGTTCCGTTGCCGGAACTCGACTACATGTTCTGCGACCGGATTGTCGTGCCGCCGCACCTGGCGGACCGCTATAAGCCGGCGCCACTTTATATTGCGGGAAACTACCAGGCGAATGACGGCAAGCGGACCATCGGCCTGGCGATGACCCGAGCGGCGGCCAACCTGCCGGATGACAAGTTTGTCTTCTGTTGCTTCTCCAACCATTACAAGACAACCGAAGATGTCTTCTCAGCCTGGATGGAAATCCTGCGCCGAGCCGATAACGCGATCCTCTGGCTGGTGAGCGACAATGAATGGGCGCGCGCCAATATGCTGAAGCGCGCCGGCGCGCTCGGCATCGATCCCGGCCGGATCTTCTTCGCACCGCGGGTCGGCCCGGACGAGTATATGGCGCGCCTCGGCCTGGCGGACGTATTCCTCGACACATTTCCGTACAATGCAGGAACGATTGCCAGCGACGCCATCCGGATGGGCCTGCCATTGGTCACGCTGGCCGGCCAGGCGTTTGCGTCGCGCATGGCTGCCAGCCTGCTGACCGCCCTCGGCGCGACCGCCGGGATCGCCACGTCGTTAAAGTCATATATCGACTTTGCCGTCTCGCTGGCAGCCGGCGCGCAGGCCTACGCCGATTACAAGAGCATCTTCAATTTGGATAACTGGCGGCGGACGATCGGCAATATCGAAGACTTCACAACCTCCTATGAGGACTTGCTTGTCTCCATTGCCAAGCCCGGCACGCTGGCATCCGGCGCGACCGTATCCGGGCGGCCGAAGCAGAGCGTCGAAGCAGCGGCCGGAGACTGATCCGGCGCGTCCTCCCCCCGGCGAAAAGCCTGTTACAGGTCGCGGTCCGGTCGCGACGCGGCCAAAGCGGCAAGTTCCCCGGCGATCCGGTCAACAACATCGGACCAATCCCGGCCCGGCCGCTGCTGCCTGTACAGCCGCATCGACGGATACCAGGGCGCCACCGCGGACTCCAGCAGCCAGGGAAAATACGGGGCGAACGGTATCATCGCCCATGTCCGCACACCCAGGGCGCCCGCCAGATGCAGCGACGCGGTGCAGGAACTGATCACCAGATCCAGATTCTCCATGATTGCCGCCGTGTCGGCCATATCGGCCACTTCGCCGCCGAAATCGCGGACATGCGGCTGCCATTGGCGCTTATCGCAGTCCTCCCGGCCCGGCCCGACCTGAAGCACGATGAAGTCGACCCCCGGGACCGAGAAAAGCGGCTCGACGCTGGCCAGCCCGGGGGAACGGAAGCGATCACCCCTGGTAACCGGGTTGCCTGCCCAGACAATGCCGACGCGCATCGACCCGCCGCCGATGCGTTGGCCCCATTGCGCCCGACTGGCCGGTTCGGCCCGCAGATACGGGACCTCGGCGGGAATCGTGGCAAGACTGGTCGCAAAGGCGCGAGGCAAGCTCAGCAGCGGACAGTAGACGTCGAACGCCGGCAGCGGCACCTGTTCGATCGAGACGACGGTGATACCCTCGATCGTCCTCAGCAGCCGGTGCATCGCCGGACAGGCCGCGACGATCACCCGGCCGGCTTTGGCCACGACCAAAGGCAGATAGCGGGCAAACATGATGATATCGCCAAGGCCCTGTTCGGTGTGGATCAGGATCGTCTTGCCGGCGATGTCCTCGCCGCGCCAGCAAGGCTGCGCGAACGTCCCGTGAATTTCGGTCATCCAGGCAAAGCCTGGCAATTTCCAACGCCAGTCGTATTCCGCCCAACCCGCGTCGAGCTTGCCTTGCAGCAGCAGGAGATGCGCCAGATGGAAGTGGTAGTCCGCCGAGTCCGGCCGCAAGGCCAGTGCCTGGCGCGCGGCCTGCTCGGCTTCCTCCAGCCGGTTCATCGCCTTCAAGGTGTGGCTGAGGTTGAACCGCGCCGCGGGAAACGCCGCATCGGCCGCGACTGCCTCGCGACACAGCGCCTCGGCCTCGCGCAGCGCCCCCAGCCCGTTCAGCGCGCCGCCCAAAGATGCGAGCACGGTTTTGTCCACGGGCCGCAGCGCGACGGCCTGCCGGCATGCCGCCAGCGCCTCCTCGTACTGCCCGAGGCGGCTCAGCGCTGTCCCCAGGTTGGCGTGCGCCATGGCGGATTCCGGCTGCAAGGCGATGGCGCGCCGTGTCACCGACGCGGACTCGTCCCATGCCTCGATATCCAACAGCGCGGCGCCGAGATTGGCGACGGCAGCGGCATCGTCCGGTTGGTGAACGAGGGCGGCGCGATAGGCCGCTATCGCATCCGGCGTGCGGCCCATGTCTTGCAACGCCTTACCGAGGTTGGAGATCGCCATCGCGTCATCCGGGCGCAGGGCGATGGCGCGCTTGAACCACACAACCGCCTCCTCCGGCCGCCCGAGAGCCAGGACCGCGGTTCCCAGGTTGATATGGGCCTCCACATAGTCCGGGCGCGCCGCTATGGCGTCGCGGCAGGCATCGACGGCGTCCTGCAAGCGACCCTGAGCGAAGCAGAGCAGGCCCAGGTTGTAGCTGGCCAGGGCATTGTCCGGCGACGCGGCCAGGATCTCGCGGTAAAGTCTTTCCGCCTCGCCGGTGTTAGCCGCCTGATGATGGGCGATCGCCGCGGCCAGCCTCCCGCCGGCCGCGGCGGGCGCGGTGAAGAGCACCACCGGGCCGTCGGCGGCGGGAAGCATCCGAAGCTGCGCCTCCGCCAGTTCGGTCTGCTCCGGCCGGTTGCGGAACGCGACGGCGGCCAGCGCGAAAGCCGGGACGGCGCGCTGCACCATGGCGGCGGCGAAGCCGGCCTCGATCAGCGCGCGGGCCAGCGTGCCGCGGGTGAATCCGGTCCGATGCGCCATGAAGCTGTTGCCTGCCGCCAGCGACGGCCGGTGCCCATACAGGATGTCGAGCGGGGCGATCGGCCCCATCGGCGACACATAGAGCGGGTCGTCCAGCTTGTCCTCGGCGACCCGGCGGGCGACCTCCTGCAAGTCGGGCAGAGTGACGAACAGGAAGCCGCCGGGCTTCAGCACCCGGCTTATCTCACGCAGCGCCACGGGCACCTCGTGCGGATAGAGATGCTCGATGTTGTGCGACGAATACACGGCATCGACCGAGGCGTCCGCGACGGCCGCCATGTCGGTGATGCTGGCGACGATGTCGGGCTGAACCCCCTGGTCTATGTCCAGCCGGATCTCCCGCCAGGCCGGGTCCCGAAACACCGCGGGCAGTTTGGCCCGGCTGTAGGCGCCGCAGCCGACGTGCAGCACATCCCGGAGCGTTGTCCCGACCGGGGCGAGGCTGTCGATCATACTGTCCATGCCGCTTCTCTCCGCTGCCAAGGAAGCGGAGTATCGGCCGGGGAGGTTAACCAAACCTTAACGCGCGGACGGGAATCGTCAGCTTGGTTCCAGCACCTCCTGCAACGTCGTGTGCGGCAGCCCCAGCGCGCGGGCGACCGCGCCGTAGGTCACCCGGCCATCGTGGATGTTCAGCCCCGCCGCCAGATGCGGATCGAGTTGCAGCGCCTTCCGCCACCCCTGCCCCGCCAGCGCCAGCACGAACGGCAAGGTGGCGTTGGTCAGCGCGAATGTGGACGTCCGCGCCACCGCGCCGGGCATGTTGGTGACGCAGTAATGCACCACCCCGTCCTGTTTGTATGTCGGGTTGGAGTGGGTGGTCGGGCGGCTGGTCTCGAAGCAGCCGCCCTGGTCGATGGCGATGTCCACCAGCACCGAGCCGGGGCGCATCCGCTTGACCATCTCCGCCGTCACCAGCTTCGGCGCCGCCGCCCCCGGCACCAGCACTGCGCCGATGACCAAGTCGGCTGCCAGCACGGCCTGCTCGACCGAGGCGGTGGTGGCGAACAGCGTCGTGGCGCGGGCGCCGAATTGCAGGTCGAGTTCCTTCAGGCGTTGCAAGGACTTGTCGATGATGGTGACGCTGGCCTCCAGCCCCACCGCCATGCGGGCGGCGTTGGTGCCGGCGACGCCGCCACCCAGAACCACGACCTTGGCTGGCGGCACGCCGGGGACGCCGCCGAGCAGGATGCCGGCGCCGCCCTGTTCATGCTCCAGGCAGTGCGCGCCAACCTGGACGGACATGCGGCCGGCGACCTCGCTCATGGGGGCGAGCAGCGGCAGGGCGCCGGAGCGGTCGGTTACCGTCTCATAGGCGATGCAGGTGGCTTTGGAGTGGATCAGGCCCTCGGTCTGCGCCTTGTCGGCGGCGAGGTGGAGGTAGGTGAACAGGATCTGGCCGGGACGCAGCAGGGCGATCTCCTGCGGTTGCGGTTCCTTGACCTTGACGATCATGTCGGCGGTTTCGAACACCCCGGCGGCGGTGGGTTGTATGGTGGCGCCGGCCCGGGTGTAGGCTTCGTCGCTGAAGCCGATGCCGGTGCCGGCGTTGTGCTCGATGATGACCTGGTGGCCGTGATGGGTGAGCTCGCGGGCGCCGGCCGGGGTGAGGCCGACGCGGTATTCGTGGGTCTTGATCTCCTTGGGAACGCCGATCTTCACGGGGTTGGCTCCTGTGGTGTCTTTACGATGTCGGTTCGGGCGGGCTGATTGCAAGACAAAGAGGTGTGGGACCATGACGTCTGTCTCGGAACTGAAAGAGTCCGTTTCGGTCTGCATGTTCGACCAGTACGGCACCATCGTCGATATGCAGGGCGGGCTGCGGGCGGTGGCGGCGGGGTTCCTGCGGGAGAAAGGCTCGGTGGTTGATCCGGATGCGTTCGTGACGTGGTGGCGGCGGACGCATTTCGAGAACTCGATGATCGACGCGCTGCTGGGGCTGGCGCACACGCCGTACCGGGAGATCGGGCATCTGTCGGTGCGGCAGGTGATGGACCGGGCGGGGATCGCGCATTCCGAGGCGGAGGTGCGGTTTCTGGTTGGCTCGATCGAGCGGCTGACCTGCTTTCCGGAGGTGCCGGCGGCGCTCGATCGGCTGCGCGGGCGGTATCGGCTGGCGGTGCTGTCGAACGGGGACCCGGATATGCTGGAGGCGGCGCTGCCTTGGCATGGGGTGATGTTCGATGCGGTGATCTCGGTGGCGGAGGCGAACGCGTTCAAGCCGGCGCGGGCGACGTATGAGATGGCGGCGGCGAGGATGGGCGTTGGGGTGGAGGCGGTGCTGTTCGTGGCGAACCACGAGTTCGATTGCGTGGGGGCGAAGGCGGCGGGGATGCGGACGGTGTTTGTCGATCGGCGGCGGCGGCCGTTTGCCCGGTGGGTGCATCAGCCGGATCTGGTGGTGGGGAGTATGGCGGAGTTGGGGGTGCTGTTGGGGTGAGGGTGCGTACGAGAGTCAGCGCAGGCAAATCATACCCGATGTTCGATCACAAATCTTGCGTGCGGACGGCCGTCTCGTCGCATGATACGTGGCGAGTGCACTGGAAAAGGACTTTTCTAGTCCCGCCTTAAAGCAAAAATAGGACCTCGGTGGGCCTATCGCGACCACATTGCTGACAATATGTCGAATGTCTTAGGTCCTATCCAATCTGGATTCGATGCTAGTAGTGCGTCCGGATAGTAGGCCAACGCATTCGTCTCAATTCCGACTGCGCAGACGATAATTCGCTTTTGTTGGGTAAGCCACATGATAACGTCTTTCGAATGGTCATGCAAAATATTCTCCGGATTTGCCAAAAGCGTCGAGTCATCCACCGGGGCGCCATCGTTCAAAACAAGAAGCATCTTATTCGTCGATATCTCAGCCGACAATCGTTCGCTGGCCCAAATTAACGCCTCTCCATCAATGTTTTCCTTAAGAAGACCGTCTTGTAGCATGGCACTGAAATTAACTCCAGCATCTACGACATTGTCACTAAATGATTTATATACAATGTAGCGAATGTCATTGAGGCTGCCGGGGTTCGGCGGCTTACCATGCTTCACCCAGAGATCCCTAGCCCGTCCGCCCTTCCATGCACGAGTCGTGTAACCTATGACCTCCGACCTAACACCATGGCGCTCTAGACATTCTGCGAGATTGAGCACCCAAGCTGCAACCGTCAGAATTTTTTGCCTCATGCTGCCCGAATGATCAACTAATATAGTTATTGATGTTTGACCCAAAGACCGTTGCCGAGAAAGAAAGTCCTCAAATTTTATCATATCGTGCTCGTACTCTCTCTGCAGAATTCTGGCTTGGCCTCCTATCATGCCGAATAGCCTGAGAACCTCCTCTGGGTTTACGACATCGGCTGCATCTACCACTTCGTCATATCTCTTGGTGTAAGCAAAGTAGCGACCAAGACTTTGCTGCCGGACCTTCCGAGCGGCTTCTTCGGCTGAAATCTTCGATCCCGCCGGTCGAAATTTATGAACGTCAATTTCGTCTTTAGACAGCGGCGCCGATGTCATCAATTCATTTAACGTACTTGAAATTATTATTTGAATGTTGTCCGGCTCCTATGAGGTCACCTGTATTATTTTCGAATCGATTGATTGTTTTTCGATAGCGGCTTCAAAGCGGCCCTGTCCAGACTTCTGGTTAGCTATTTTGATTATAGATTCAAGCTCGTCGATAGATTCTCTTATAGTCTCAGCTAGCAAAGACAGCGCTTCCGCAACGCCCTCATCGCTATGAGGCTTAAAGCGAAACCGCCTCCAATCAGTCCATTGTCGGCCCCTTATAACGTCAGCTATGGAATCGAGGCCCACCGGATAGTCATTGGACATTTGTTCAGAGGTTAGATAGTACACTGGCAGTATAAGACGATTTACGCCAAGCGTGGTTTCTTTCAGCAAGAAAGCTTCAAATTCATGGCGGCAGGCGGGACTCCGAAAAAAACTCGGTGTCACGATAGGTATGAAAAACGTGACGTCAGAGATTGATTGTCTGATTCGGCTTTCCCAATGCTGACCCCATGCTATATCATTCCGATCTTGGAAGATTGGGAATGCCCGCCCTCTGTGCATTCTCACCTCCCCTTCCAGTCGCTCCCGGAAGGTACTGATCCTCCCGCCATCATGCTCATCGTCTGAGCGCACATAGCTGAGGAATGCGAGGGGGTGTCGATCGGTCATCGTGTCTCATCGAGACACGAAACGCACTCCGACACAATAAGCTAGAGCCAACGATTTGTCACCCCTAACTTGCCGTCTTTGCCAGGTAGGGCGGCGGCGGCAAAAGTTTCCGGCTATGCTGTTGCGAACGAAGGGGGTCAGCCGAACCATGACCGCGGAGCAGCCTTCTACCACGCTCGATCCGAACGTTTTGGCCCGCTAGCCGGTCATCCGCGGGACACGCCTGTCCGTGGAATTCGTCATCGGCTTGCTGGCGGACGGGTGGAGCGAAGCAGACATCCTCGCCAATTATCCCATCACGCACGAGGGCATCCTTGCCTGCCTGTCGTACGCGCGCGACACGCCCGTCCGGGGATGCGGCACTAACCCGACAACACCTCAATCTGCCCCGCCCCCTCCCGCCGCCGGGCCGGCCCCACCACGATCGTCACATCCCGACCCAGCCGCGTCAGGCAATTCAGCATCTTTGCCTCACTGATACCCCGGAACTTGCCGCGCAGTAGTCCCGAGAGCTTGGGTTGCGGCATCCCCACGATTTCCGCCGCCTCCACCTGGGTCAGGCCCCGCTGCTTGATGATCTCCCCAATCCTCGTGGCGAGTTGCGCCTTGACCAGCATCTCATCCGCATCGGCCAACCCGAGATCGGCGTAAACGTTCGTGCTACCTCGCTCAAATTCCATCACGGTATCGCTCCTTTCGAGAATGCCTCGGCGCTTTTCAAACGGCTTTCAATCAGATCCATCTCCGGCTTCGGTGTGGCAATGCCCTTGGTCGCCTTCTTCTGGAAGCAATGCAGGACATAGACGGCGTCGCCGAACCTCACGGTGTAGACCGCCCTGTACGTGTCTCCCTTCCAATTCTCGACCACCTCCAGCACGCCCGCGGAACCGAAACCTTTCAATGGTTTTGCCTGTTCATGCTTCGAACCGGTTTGCGCCAGGTGCAATGCGTAGCCAAATACGTCCCGCACCTCCTCGGGCATCGCCAGCAGGTCTTTCTTGCTGCTTGCGACCCATACGAGCGGTCTGATGGACGCTGGCTCAACCATCTGGAGCATTATACCTAAATAGGACTAGGTCGGCAAGCCATTTCGGCGGCCCTTCCGACCTCAAACCGCAAACCGCCGATCCCGACCTCGGCGCTTCGGGGTGGCAGTCCCCGCCTCCAAGGCTGTTTCCTATCGAATATGCATCCGTTGGCGATACCCTCCGGCCTCAACGCCTCCTTGACCGTCTCCGCAGCCTGAATAACAATCGCACAATAGCAAAAGAGGGTGAAGCAACGATTTGCGATACGACAACGGGGGCGAATGCTCCGAAACTGTCCCCGTCACAGTACAAGGCAGGCAATCGTGTTCGCGCGCCCTCTTATCTTCGCTGCACTGTTGATCGCTGTGCACGTAACCACCGCACTTGCGCAACCCGCGCCGTTCGCGTGCCCGAAACCCGGCACGGTCGAGGAACGTGGCGTTTCAACGCTGAAATACACCGGAACGTCACCAAGCGACCCGTATGTCTGCGCCCGCCTCGACCCGCGGGCCAAGCCGGAGCTTCGGCTGTTCAACCTGTATGCGTTGTCCGACAGCAACAACACGCCCGCCGCCAACGCCGCCGTGCGGGCCGGGCTGCTGGATCTGCTATCCGGCCGCAAGACCAGCGTCAGTTTCCCCTACACTGCATACAACGGCTACATCCAGCAGGAAAATTGGACGCTGCTGCGGAAAGAACCCTACTCGATCGACGGCAAAACCGTCGAGACGCTCGTGTTCGAGACCGAAACCACCGGCGATTCCAGAGGCACGAGCGGCTTCCATGGCCGCTACACACGCTGGCTGGACCCGAAATCGGGCGTGTGGCTGAAAGCGGACCTCGCGATCATCAGCGGGGCGGGCAACTTCTACCCGCAGGCCTATCGCGTGCGCAGCGTAACCACGCCGTAAGCAAAACCATCGCCCGGGCATCGTCGGGCGTGGTCCCGGGTCATTCCGGATCACGCCCGCCGAAATGTACCGCGAAAGATGGCCCGGACAAGCCGGGCCATGACGTGCGGGGCGATGCCACGCCGTGGGGCGATGCCATGACGTGTGGGGCGATTTCGCCCTACTCCGCCGCCACCGCCAGCGCAGGCGGCCGGGACAGCGCCTCCAGCAACTGCCCCCGCTGCACCTCGGCCTTGGCGCGGTTGGCGTCCTTCACCGGGCCGAACCCCCGGATCTGATCCGGCAATGCCGCCAGCGCCACCGCGGTATCCGCATTCGCCGCCGTCAGCGCCGCCATAGCGGTGCGCAGATCGCCGATATACTGGCCGATAAGCGCCCTCTCCTGCCGCCGCTCCTTCTGGAAGCCGAACGGGTCCGCGACCGTCCCGCGCACCACCTTGCCGTGCCGCAGCACGCGGAACAGCGGCAGCGCCACCCAGCCGGGGATGGCGATCTTGCGCCGCCGGCCGGTGACTTTGTCCTTAAAGCCAACCAGGGGCGGCGACATGTGGAACGCCGGCTTCTCCCCGTACGTCGCCAAAGCATGCAGCCGAGCGACCTCATACTCGTCCTTGTAGGCCATGACCCGGAACAGCCCCTCGGCCGCGGCGCGCGACAGCCGCCCGGGGGCGCCTAGCACGGCAGTCTCCCGCTGCACCACGTCCTGTGCCAGCCGCCGATAACGACCAGCATACCGCTGCGACTGATACGCCGTCAGCACGCCGGCGCGGTGATCGATCAGGGCGGACAGCTCCATCGGCGGTCCCTCGATCACCCCGGTCAGGATCTGCTCCATCAGCTCCGGCTGCTCGGACAGGATCCGCCCCCACAGGAACGCCCGCTTGTTCAGCGCCACCGAGGCGCCGTTCAGTTCGATCGCATGCAGGATCGCCGCCTCGCCCACCGGCACCAGCCCGCGCTGCCACGCCAGGCCCAGCAGCAGCGTGTTCATCGCCTGGGCGTTGCCGAACAGCCGCTCCGCCAGCCTCACCCCGTGCAGCCACAGGGAGCGCCTTGCGTCGGTCACCTTCTCGATCGTCCGCCGGTGCAGCGCCGCGTCGATCGACAGCGTGGCGTCGCGCTTGAACTCCGCCGTCGCGGCGAGGTCCATGTTGCCGATGACCACGGCGGAACGGGCGTTCCGCTCCAGCACCCCTGCCTGACAGCCGACCGCCAGATCCGCCGCCAGCATCAGATCCGCCGTGCCCAAAGGAATCCGCACCACATCCAGATCGGCTTCCTCCGCCGCGATCTGCACATGCGCCACCACCGCGCCGTTCTTCTGCGCCAGCCCGGTGAAATCCAACGTCTTGACCGCCCGGCCCTCCAGATGCGCCGCCATCGCCAGGATCGCGCCGGACGTCACAATCCCGCCGCCGCCAATCCCCGCGAACAGCCCGCGCCAGACGCCCAACGACGGCAGCACCGGCATCGGCAGCCCGGCGGACAGTTCCGCCTCCCGCGCCTGCCACTGCTTGTCCGCATCCGGTGCTGTCGGCGGGCCGGCCTGCGACACGAAACTGGGGCAGAACCCCTTCAGGCAGGACAAATCGACGTTGCAGCTTGTCGGGTTGATCCGCCGCTTGCGGCCGAGTTCGGTCTCCACCGGCTCGATCGCGATGCAGTTGGATTGGACGGAACAGTCGCCGCAGTTCTCGCACACCGCCTCGTTGATCACGACATGCCGCGGCGCGTGCGCCATCGAGCCGCGCTTGCGGCGGCGGCGCTTTTCCGTGGCACAGACCTGGTCGTAGATCAGCACGGACGGCCCGTCGAAGTCGCGCAACGCCTTTTGCACCGCGTCCATCTCAGTGCGCGGGTGCCTTGTGACGCCCGGAGGCAGCGCCGACGCAGGCGGCAGACGGTCAGCCTCATCCGCCACGATGGCGATGCGCTTGACGCCCTCCGCCGCAAGCTGAGCCGCAATCGCCGGCACCGTCAGCGTGCCCTCGACCGGCTGGCCGCCGGTCATGGCGACGGCATCGTTGAACAGCAGCTTGTAGGTCATGCGGGTCTTTGCCGCGACCGCCTGGCGGATCGCCAGGCTGCCGGAGTGCTGATACGTCCCGTCGCCGATATTGGCGAACATGTGCTTCATCTCGACGAAGCTGGACAGGCCGACGAAGGACGCGCCCTCGCCGCCCATGTGCGAGAAGGTTCGGGTCTGCGGCCCGTCATCCATCGCCATGAAGTGGCAGCCGATGCCGGCGCTGGCGAAGCTGCCGTCCGGCAGTTTGGTCGATGTCGCATGCGGGCAGCCGGCACAGAACGCGGGGGCGCGCCGCAGCAGCCCGTCCGGGCGGCTTATGGTCTCGGGGGCGGGCGGAGCGGGCAGGTTCAGCCCGGCATGGCCGAGGAACGTCCCCAGCCCGCCCGCAACGATCTCCGGCGACAGTTCCATCAGCGGCGACAGCAGCGCCGCGCCGCGCGGGTCGGTTTTGCCGCTGACCTCCGGGCGTTCGTCCGCCGGCAGGTTGTACAGCGCGTCGCGAATCTGGCTTTCGACGAAGCTGCGCTTTTCCTCGATGACGATCAGCGCGCGCTTGCCGCGGGCGAAGGCGCGCACGCCTTCCGTCTCCAGCGGCCAGGTCATGCCGATCTTGTAGATGGCGAGTTGCGGGTGGTGGGAGAGGCCGAGGCTGCGGAGGGCGTGCAGCGTGTCCTCGTGCGCCTTGCCGACGGTAATGACGCCGATGCTGGCCTGCGGCGAGCCGCTGGTGACGCGATCGATGCGGTTGGCGCGGGCCCAGGCCAGCACGGCGGGCATCCGCTCCTCGATCATCCGCCGTTCCAGTTCGGCGCGGTCCGCCGGGAATTTCATCGTATGGTCGAAGTTCAGGCCGTGCTTGGGCAGGGCTATATCCGGCGTGACGAAGTGGCGGTGGGAGGCGACGGTGGCGGTGGAGGCCTGCTCCATCGTCTCGGCGGTGGTCTTCATCGCCACCCAGACGCCGGAGAAGCGCGACAGCGCGTATCCCGCCAGGCCGAGGTCGATCACGTCCTGGACGGAGGCCGGGTTCAGCACCGGGATAAAGCAGTTCTGGAAGACGTATTCGGTCTGGTGCGGATAGGTGGAGGAATGCGCGCCGTGGTCATCCCCGGCGATCGCCAGCACCCCCCCGTTCTTATGCGTCCCGGCCATGTTGGCGCAGTGAAACGCGTCCCCGGTGCGGTCCACGCCCGGCCCCTTGCCGTACCACATGCCGTAGACGCCGTCGTATTTGGCGCCCGGGAAGGCGTCGAGTTCCTGCGTGCCGTAGATCATCGTGGCGGCGAGGTCCTCGTTCACCCCCGGCTCGAACCGGATGTCGTGCGCCGCCATCAGCTTCCTCTGGACCCAGAGTTCCTTGTCCAGCATGCCCAGCGGGGAGCCTCGGTAGCCCGACACCAGCGCCGCGGTGCTCAGCCCGGCGGCGCGGTCGAGGCGGTGCTGCTCCAGCAGCAGCCTCAGCAGCGCCTGGATGCCGGTGAGCATCACCGGCTGGTCCAAATCGGCGAAACGCGATTCCAGGGTAATGCCGGCGTGTCCGAGACCGATGTCCATGGGCGCTTGTCCCTTCAAGGGCGGTTTTTCCTCAGTTACCGGATAGTAGGTATGGCACGGCAGGAAAGCTTGCCATAGTCGCGTGACCGCGTGGTCTTTTTTGGCAGGAAGCGTCAAAATGCCGGGACTCACCCCACAGGTGCTTGATGGACCTTGATCGGCTGGATTTCGCCATACTGGACTGCCTGCAGGCCAACGGAAGGGCGACGGCGCAGGATCTCAGCGACGCGGCGAACCTGTCGCCGTCTCCGTCGCACCGGCGGCAGAAGCTGCTGGAGGAGGCCGGCATCATCCAGCGCTACGTCGCCCTGCTCGACCAGGACAAGGTCGGCCTGCCGGTGAACGTGTTCGTGACGGTGAAGCTGGCGAACCACGCGAACGAGACGCTGCGGGTGTTCGAACGGGCGGTGGAGGCGTGCCCGGAGGTGATGGAGATGTACGAGATGACGGGTGCGACGGACTATCTGCTGCGGGTGGTGGCGGCGGATGTGGCGTCCTACGAGGCGTTCCTGCGCGGGCGGCTGACGCATATCCCGGGGGTGCAGTCGTTTGAGTCGGCACTGGCGCTGAAGCGCGTGGTTTACCGGACGAATCTGCCGTTGCGGCAGGGTGGGGTGGTGAGGTCGGGGCGGGGGTAACCTCGACCCTGCCGCTCACCCTTGACCCGAATGCTGGGCAAGTAATGCGTCAAGTATTCCCGGTCGAATACGAAAATTCGTGGCCTTCAGACGACTAACCGCACGGCGGACATCAACGAGGCCCTGCCGCCCGGCCAGATCGAGCAGGCCCAGGGTGCCGACGGCCGCAAGCCCTCGCCGGCGCGCGGCGAGGGTGCCGGCTCGATCGTCGACCAGAATAAGATCGGCCCGAAGCGACTCCGCCAACGCGATCACTGCCCGTTCGCCCACACCGAGCGCCGGAAGCGGCAGTGCTCCGATAGGCCCCGCCGGCATGACGTCGATCCAGGAAGGTCGGCTTGCGATCCACTCCCGGACCAGATCGGGCGCATGCGGGTGCCGAAGTTCGGCTTGCACCGTGTCAGGTATGATCACGCGGCCAAACAAGCGGTGAGGCAGTTCCGCCTCGCCGATGAGCACCAGATAGTGCAGCGGACCGGTATCCGCGACGACGACCCGCACGTTGCCTCAGAAGCCGAGCCGATCGAGGTCCTGCCGCTCGCGCTCCAGGTCGTCCAGGGTGTAGGGATCGAAAACGCCATGCGCTGCCAGGAAGGCATCCAATTCATAGATCGTCTCATAGCCGAGCAATCGGCGAAGTTCCGGCTTGGTCAGGCGGCCGGCGCGATATTCCTCGGACGCGAGCGCTTCCAGCGCGCGCCGCGAGAGATCGGCGCCATCGGCTTCGAGCCGCCTCGCCAAGTCGTCGGGGATGGTGACCGTCAGGTTCATGGTGGCCAAAGTATCATGAGTTTGCAGGCATGTCATTTGCCACAGATGAGCCATCACGAAAATGAGCCTGATACCCCTCTAGGCGAGCGGCCCTCGGGTTGAGCGTCTTGGCTCGCGGGATCGTGAGGTTGTCTCTAGCGGAACGTTGAGACTCCGGGTAGATTGGGGTCCATGGCAAAGACTCCGGGCGCTGGATTCTGGTACGCTGCGGCCTGCTTCCCGTTGGCGGGAGTGGGCATAGTGGGGCCGGACATTCTACATGGTTCTGAGGAGCTGAAGCGTCTCATTTTTGTAGTATGTTTCGTCCTGGCGGCGGTCTGTCTAGCGGCGGGCGGCGTCAGAGAAGTAAGACACGAGAAAGCTGATGAAGGGCGGAGGCGGCGGATGATTGCGATCGGAGGCATGATTGCATGTGGAGTCGGATTTCTTGGCTTTGCCGGGGTCTATTTTTGGCCAACCCTGGGTTTGCCCAAATTGGCCGGTAATCAAGTGACGTCCACGGCCGAAATCACAGTTCACAATCTCTTTGAGGACGACTTTCAGACCGGATCGTATAAGATGATCCAGGGTCTGGAAACCCCCTTGTATAAGGACGGGAAGTCTATTGGCACTTTCCCGTTTGAAATAGGATTCTATGGAGATTTTCAGGCGAAATCTCTATTCATGAGCTTTTATGCCCCGGCCTCCGACCACGCGTTCGAATTGATTTCGTGGTTTTCGAATGCATACAAAGACTATCTTTATGACGCGAAGAGAAATATCCATGTATGGACTGCATCGCCTAGCACTCAAACGCAGTCAATTAGTGATGATTTAGTATTTACCAAGAAGGTCTACATGTATCACGAGAATATCCTTTCAACCGCGCAAATGCGAACTTTAGCCGATCTGTATGCAAGAGAAGGAGCGGAGGTGGAATTCCGCGGTTTCAATTACATGGATTACAGAAAGAAGCTCGGGCCATCCTTGTCCGCGACGTTCGATAAGGCGCCGCAAGTTGCGGATGGCCCTCCCACGCCATGGCCTCCATTTACCCCCGATCCGGCCAATCAAAAGCAGCCGACTTTAATCACTCTGTTTATGACGGAGTTGCGGGCGGAGCATGGATCCGCTATAATCGGTAAAGTCCCCGTATCAATGCACTTCGCGCCAAATGATATCGTTCAAAACTTAAATCTATTATATGCGATATACTATGACAGGACAAATTATACTATCTCTGTAGCAATCTATCTACCACACTACCAATTTACGCCCAACGTTATTTTGTTTGCAATCCCGCAAATTCGCCTCTGGCTCGATGAGGCGAGAAAGATACAAGAGAGCAAACTAATAGAAAAGAAACAAGATTTGCAGAAGTTCAAGTTTTCTGGCAGCGTTTATATTTACAATGAGGAGATCATTGTTAATGAGGCGGCAAAGGCTGAAATAGCCAAAGCCATGGAGGCGGCCGGTTTGTCCTACGAGTATCGAAATCAGGACTATTTGATGATGTTCAGATATCAAGTGGAAACACGTTCGCGTCCGATGCCGCCTTTGTATGAGTGGGTTGACGAAACACCGACTCTTGTCCCTGGACAAAAAGATGGGCGCACGCCGGAGAGGTCTATATATCTTCCCGCCCCAGCTCCCCAAATTCCAGCACCGCGCATGCCGCCAGTCAAAAATTAATCGCAAAAGCCCCGCGCCAGAGCTTTACCCTCACGGATACCTCTTCAGCCATGCAGTTGCCGGCAAATCCCGCGCCAGCGTCGCGGTGCGAAGCCGGATATCAACCAGCACTGCCCGTTCGCCGCCGGGCGCAACCCGGCGAGACTGCCCGCCATGACCGCATTGTCGCCATCGGCGCGCCGGGCGGCGAGACTCGTGTCCAGCACGTCCGGCAGGCCGAGCAGCACGGCGTCGCGCACCACCCGCTCGTCCGCCGCGAGGCCGCCAGCCTGGAAGCCCGGACGCTCCGCGCTGCCTGTCTCGTCAACGAGGAAGCGATCCAGCGCGAGGCTGAACGCCTCCGCCGCCTGCCGCTCTTCTGGATCGCCCTGACCGAACCACGGCGTATCCAAACGCTCCCGCACCGTCCCGAGCGCCTTGAGCTGCGCCAGACGCAGCGCGCAGGCGACATGATGGTTCTCGTCGATGCCCGAACGGCCTTCCAGCCACCGTTCCGCCACCGGCCGGTACAGCACCCGGCACAGATCGGTTGCGAAATTGCCCGCCACACCGCCCAGCGCCGCGACGGCTGCCACCGCCTCGGGGCCGACGCCGCTCACCCCCGCCGTCGCGCCGGCAGCGGCGGCGGTGGCGAGGCCAAGACCGAGGCAGGACAGGATCGCGCGGGGCATATGTCTTCGAACAGGGATGCGGTTCTGTTATCGCATCATTCTGCCGCTGCGCATAGATGATCTGAAACCCTGGACAAGGGTGGATCATGCCAACGCCAGCGAAATGGACTCTCCGGCCGTGGCACGTTCGTCATGCGGCCGAAGGTCGGCGTCCGCGTCTTGGCTCCGGGCACCGCAAGGCGTGGATGGTGCGCCTTCGCGCACCATGACGATGGGACGACAGTCGGCCCTTAGCCGGTTAATTCAGCGCCGATGGGGCCGCCGCTCAGACGGCGGCGGTCCACGAATCGATCACCGTCAGGCCGGCGGCTGTGAACGCGCTCGGGTCGCGCGATGCGACGGCGAACCCATGCGCCGCCGCGATCGCGGCGATATAGCCATCCGGCGTGGGGAAACCCCTTCCAGCCGCCCGCGCCCTGACGGCCAGATCGGCATAGCGTCGGGCCGCCCTGGTATCGAATGGCAGGATCCGATCCGCGAACAGGTCCAGCACGCCATCGAGCGCGGCCGTCAGCCTGGCCTTGCGGCGGCCCCCGGGCAGTGCACCGACTCCGAAACCCAGCTCCGCGATCGTGACGCTGGACAAGAACAGCGTCTCCGCCGCCTGTTCGTCGAGCCATGTACGGACCGCGGGAGCGGAGTCCGGCCTCATCGCCTCGGACACAACATTGGTGTCGAGCAGGATCATTCGAAACGAAGCGGTTCGGCCGGGGTGGCGTCGCGGGCCTGTTCCAGGGCTTCGACATCGGCGTCGGTGAGGCCAATCGTCCGGCTTATCTCGGCCAGCGCTGAGCCGAGACGCAGCCGACCCTCGGGCCGCACGGCAGCTTCCAGTATGGCACGTATTTCCGCTTCAGTGCTGCGATTGTGCTGCGCCGCTCGGACCTTCAAGGCGCGATGCGTCTCATCGGAGAGGTTGCGAATGGTGACGGCCGGCATGATGGCATGGCCTCAAAAATGACAGCGTTGATAGCAGTACGACGGATTGCTATCACACGTCAAGGCAGCAGGCGTCGCCCGTGCCGCACGCCCGGACAGGAATGTCAAGGTTTCCGGCCATGCCGGCCAGGGCAATCGGGTGAATGAGCACGTGACAAGCCGCTAAAGTGCTGAATCTATGCCGATCCTCGATTCGCTGAGCGGGGAACGGCAATGGACGGCGCGACAACGGACTGCGGTGCATTCGACGAAACGGTCGTCTTTTTGAGTCATTTCAAAGACCTGCACGACCCGCGCCAGCAAGCCAAGGTGACCTACCCGCTCGATGAGGTCCTGCTGCTGTGCCTGCTCGGCGTGCTCGCCGGGGCCGAGGCGTTCACCGAGATCGCGCTGTTCGGGGTCAAGAAGCTGGCATTTCTTCGCCGCTTCCGTCCGTTCAAGGATGGCACGCCGGACCACGGGCACCTGAGCGACATCCTGGCGGTGCTGGACGCCGAGCAGTTCCAGCGCTGCTTTGTTGCATGGGTCGCCGCGTTGACCGGCATTCCGGCCGGCGTGATCGCCATCGACGGCAAGACGGTGCGCCGGTCCAAGAGCGCCGGCAAAACCGCCATCCACATGGTTTCCGCCTTCGCGGCCCGCCAGCGTGTCGTGCTCGGCCAGGTCAAGGTGGCGGAAAAATCCAACGAAATCATTGCGATTCCCAGGCTGCTGGAGATGCTGGCGATCGAAGGGGCGATCATCACGATCGACGCGATGGGGTGCCAGCGCGACAT
Organism: uncultured Rhodopila sp.; assembly: GCF_903915725.1. GTDB lineage: Bacteria > Pseudomonadota > Alphaproteobacteria > Acetobacterales > Acetobacteraceae > Rhodopila. Next base: position 599 of record NZ_CAIWTY010000002.1, on the reverse strand, counting down.
CGCGCAGACGGTGATCGACAAGAAGGCCGACTACGTCCTGGCGCTGAAAGGGAACCAAACTTCATTGCGCGAGGACGTCGAACTCTTCGCTACCGAACAGAAGGCCAAGGGCTTTGCGGATACCACGGTCAGCCGGGACACGACGATCGATGGCGACCATGGCCGCATCGAGACCCGAACCACGACCGTCATCCATGACGTCGGCTGGCTTCAGGAGCGTCACGCATGGCCCGGCCTGAAAGCCGTCGTCATGGTCGAGAGCCGCCGTGAGATCAGCGGAAAAGTCGAGATGGAGACACGATTTTATATCACCTCCCTGGTTATGCTGGCGCATCTCCTCGGGCCGGTCGTGCGCAGCCACTGGGCGATTGAGAACAGCCTGCACTGGGTGCTGGACATGATCTTTCGCGATGACGAGTGCCGCGTGCGGACTGCGCACGCTCCGGCCAATTTCACCACGATCAAGCACATGGCCCTCAACCTGCTCAGACGAGCTCCCGGCAAGAACTCGTTACGTGGCAGACGCAAGGCGGCCGGGTGGGATGATGAGTTTCTCGCAAGCCTTATTACCGGGTGAAAAAATTCACCCGATTCCCCTG
>NZ_CAIWTY010000001.1 GCF_903915725.1 uncultured Rhodopila sp. | reverse complement strand
TCCTCGCCGCGGACCTCGACGCGCCGTCCGTGGTGGACGCGGCCGGGCGTAAAGGGCGCCCGTGTCACATCGACGCCGGCAACCAGCCTTCAATGTTTCCAGATACTTGAAGAGGAGGTGCATAATGGACCGGGCGTCGCCACCGGGCGCATGGCGCGTTCGACGATGTTGGTGTCCAGCTCGCAGCGGCCATCGTCAAGGAAGCGGGTCAGGCCGGTCCAATGATTGAGCGCGTAACGGATCGCCTGCGCCAACGTCGAGCGGCCGGACAATCGGCCAAGCAGGCCGGTCAACCAGGCGTGCATGGCCTCGACCAGGGGACGGCTTTGCTGCTGACGTTGCTGCCTGCGGTAGTCGGCCGTTTGGCCGCGGATGTCGGCCTCGACCGCATACAGCGCGCCGATCCGTTGCAGAGCTTCCAGGGCAAGCGGCGACTTCGTTGCCGCAAAAACGTCGTAGAACTTGCGCCGCGCATGCGCCCAACAAAAGGCCAGCGTCGGTCCGTCGTTCGCGCCGGCAACAAGACCGCCGAATCCGGCGTAACCATCGACCTGAAGCAGCCCGCGGAAGCCTTTCAGATGGCTCGCCGGATGCTCGCCCTTGCGATCTTCGCTGTAGACATAGGCCGCCGCCGGATGACCCGGCCCCGACCACGGACGATTATCGACTGCATAGCACCACAGCCGTCCGGTTTTGGTGCGGCCGCGGCCGGGGTCCAGCACCGGCAGGGTCGTGTCGTCGGCAACCACCTTCGGTGAGGACAGAACCGTGCTCAGGACCAGCTCGTACAGCGGCTCCAGCCACCAGCAGGCGCGCCCGACCCAGTTGCATAACGTGGAACGATCCAGCTCGACGCCCTGGCGGGCGAAGATCTGGGATTGGCGATACAGCGGAAGATGGTCGGCAAATTTGCCGACCAGCACCTGCGCCAGCAGCGCCTCGGTCGCCATGCCGCCGTCAATCGGCCGCTCCGGCGCTGGCGCCTGCGCCACGCCGCCTTCGCAGGCGCGGCAGCCATAGCGCGGGCGGCGGATCACCCGCACCCGAAGCTGCGCGGGGACGATATCCAGCATTTCGGAGCGGTCTTCGCCGATCTGATGCAAGGGCGCGCGGCAGCACGCGCAGGTCTTGTCGGCGATATCGACCGTGACCTCGACCCGCGGCAGATGCGCCGGCAACGATCCGCGATTGCGCTGCGGCGGCTTGCGGGGCGGCTGCGCCTTCGGTTGAGCCGCCTCGGCCTTCGCTTGCTGTTCGCCCAGAGACTGCTCGGCGTCCTCGATGCCCTGTTGCAGCGCTTCTTCGCCGAAACGTTCGGAGCGGCGGCCGAAGCGGTTGCGCAGCAGAACCGCGATCAGCACCTGCAAACGCGCGATCTCGGCCTGCGCCTCGAGCAGCAGATGCTGCAACAGCGCCGGATCGTCGGGCAAAGAGGGCTGATCGGTGGACACGGCGGAACGCTGAATCGCCGTTGCGAATCGGGTCTATTGAATCTGGCGTGAGCAGTGTGAATCTGGCGTGAGCAGTGGCGTCAGCCCGCCAGTTCCGGGCGGCGGACGCGGGCGGGCATGCGCCAGTCGATGCCTTCAAGCAACATCGATAGCTGGGCGGGCGTCAGCGAGACGCGTCCGGTCTCGGTCACCGGCCATTGAAAATGGCCTTTCTCAAGCCGTTTGCTGAACAGGCAGAGACCCTGTCCGTCGAACCAAAGCAGCTTGATCAGGCCGCCACGTTTGCCGCGGAAGGCGAACAATGCGCCGCCGAACGGGTCTTCTTGCAGGACCTGCTGCGCCAGCATCGCCAACCCGTCCATCCCTTTGCGCATATCGGTGTAGCCGCACGCCAGCCAGACGCGTGCGCCGGATGGCAGAACGATCATCCCCGCAGCGCCGCCAGCACGCGGCGCAAGGCGCGCGGATCGATCCCGGCGTCGACGCGCAGCGTTGCGCCGTTGGGCAAGCTGATCTCCACCAGGCTCGCTGGCACATCCGGGCGCGCCGCCGGCTGAGGCGTCACCTCGACGCGGGCGAAGCGCCCGATCGCCGCGCCTGGCTGGGCCGCCTTCAAGGCGTGCCGCCAGGTATAGAGTTGCCCCGTGCTGATGCCGTGCAAGCGCGCGATGGTCGTGGGCGACGCGCCGGGAGCGAAGCTTTGGGCTGCGATGGTCTGCTTCTGCTCGGTCGTCCAGCGGCGGCGACGTTCGCCGGGCGGGATCAAATCCATCCGCAGGGTCGGAGTGCTCTTACGACTGGTCGTATGTGCGCTCTCTGTCGATGCCGCCGCCTCGGCCGGGGTGGTGTCCGTGTCCATGGCAGAAATCCGGCATACTTAACCCGGCGAAAGCTATGTGGGGGCCGCGCGACGCTTACGGCGCAGACCAGCCGGCGGGGAATAGTGGCCGGAGCAGCGCAAGAAGCTCGTGATGACATTCAAGCCGAGACAACGTATTACTGAGGTCTCCAGCGAGAACACCAAACGCCGCCTTGGGCTTCGGGGTCAGGTTAAGCGCCATGACAACCTGGATGGCGTTGGCGAGTTCCTTAATCGACGCTGCTGTTTCATAGGCCGGTGACGGCCGTGATGAGAAATAGTCCGCGATCTGCTGGCCGGTCTGTGCCCTTACGTTTGCGGTCAATGAGCCAACGGCATAACCCCGAAGAACCGGATGCAGGCCGTACTTCCCCGTCTGCCGCTCACATTGCAGCAGGCCGCGTATTTCTAAATCCCGCAATGCGGCGTTGAGCCAACTTGGCGCGGCTCTGAGTGCGTCCGACCCACGCCAGACAGCAAGCGCCGATTGATTGGCGGTATAGGCTTGTAAGCCAGCCTGGTATTGGTCTTGACGTTCGCGCTGGCGGTCGGCGATTCGTTGTGCAAGGTCCGCCCCCTCTTCGTCGTCTGCGCCTCCGCCAGTTGCTTGCGCAGGATTCTGATACAAGTCGTTCTCAAAATCCGGCGCCACTGGTGCTTTCACAGCCTCTGGAGGCAGCGGCCGGGCGGGGTTCAATGCCTCCAAAACATCCAGATCGACCGCATTTGGGATCACCGCGATTCGCGCCATCAATCCCCGTGCGTTTGGTTCCAAACCCTCGAACGCCAGTTCTAGGACATGTGTCCGGCACTGGACAACGTCCGCATCCGCAAGGTTCACCGAGGCGCCACCGTCCGGATCGTCCACCCAGCGATCGAAATTGCCCCTTCCCCGCCTGTGGTTGAGAACCAACCCGCCGACGATGCCGATCACCAGCGGGTGGCAACCGAACTGCCGCTCCAGATAGTGTTGCAACCGCTCACCGTCTCCGCTGATTCCTGCCTGGCGCAGCATCGACCCGGCATCGCGCGGATCAAGGCCGAGCAGTTGGAAACGCCGCACGGCCGGGGGCGGCTGTCCAAATGCGTTGAGCAGCACACGCGGCATCAGGCGGGAGGAGATCAGGATCTTTGACCGCCCGGTCGCGCTGAGCTGGCGCAGCAGGTCGTCGTCGTCCGGGCGGATGCAGATGGTCGGCACCGCACCGGTCGCACCCTCGCTCGCCTCGACCTCATCGTCACGGATCGGCGCGGCATCGGAGCGATTATAGGCGACCAATGTGCGCTCCAACCCATCCAATACGAGCAGCCACGGACGGTCGCGCAGCAGCGACAGCAGCTCGTCCGCCAGTTCGAAGCTCGGGCGGGTGCGGAGAGCCTCGCGCGGACGGCGGATCATGTAGGACAGGGCCGTGACGCAGAAATCCTTCACATCCGCGCCGCGCTCATAGAAATTGTACCACAGGATACCGGCCCAGTCGGCGCGGTCCGTGGCGGCGTGTTTGGTGACCCATTCCCAGGTCACCATACTCTTGCCCATGCCGCCGATCGCCTCGAATACCAGCATCGCATCGGCTGAACCGGCCCAGTCCTTCAGGGCCGCGAGTTCCTTGACCCGGCCCTGAAAGGCATAGCCGGGGAGGTACGGTGGCCGCGCATAGAACGCCGGCGGCGCGGGGATGTCGGGTGTGGCGGCCGCAGCCGGTGCGACCGGTGCCGGCTTTGGCGATGCCGCCTTGTCGAGCGCGTCTTTCAGCCGGGCCAGCGTTTGGACGACCTTCGCCTTAAGAGCATCGACCGAGGTGAACTCGGCGTAGATCCGGTCCTTCTTCGCCAACTCGATAAACGCGGCCAGTTTGCCGGCCGTTGCGGCTTCGGCATTCACCACGCTGCGCGGCACGGGATGGTCCGCGTGCATGATCAACATGCAGACCGGAAGGCCGCGGGCCACCGCGCGCCGGAATTCAAGCTCCGTCAGCGACAGCCCGTCCGTGTTGCGGCCGGGGTCTTCGATGATTTGACCGTAACGGTAACTGATCAGCCCGACATAGGCATCGGCTTCGTCAACCTTCGCCAGAGAGGCCGCGATCAGATCCTGATCCGGTATGGCGGAATCGTTCGCCATATCCAGCGGATGCATCCCCCGCCCGAGCGCAGCCTTGCTGACGGCGGCACCATGATCGCCCAGATCCTTATAGGTGCTCGAAATCATGACGGAATGACATGAGGTCGCCATGGCTTGTCCTGCACAGGCCGTGGCAGACGGCATTATCGTGCTAATTTTGCAACGGTTTTGCTGCCGTGTCCAGCCACCCCGGGTAGCGACCGGGGCGGCTGTCGAGGCCGGCCTCAGTCTCCTCCTGCGCTTTTGCGAGCAACGACAAGCTGTCAAGGACATGATCGGCCTTGGCGGGGAAAGCGACCTCGCTGCCGCCGGGACAGTCGCGTTCAGCCGCGAACCAAGACCCATGCCCCACAAAGTCAACCTCATCACGATTTCCGGCGAACCGGAACCCTCCCCGGGCGTTTCCCTCCGGATCGCCGACCCAACCGGCGGTCCACCGATAATGAAAACCGGGAGAGACCGCGCATGGCCGCCGACACGCCCTACAGCCGCTCTGCATCCGCCATCGAGCCGATCGAGAAGGAAACCATGCGGAAGGTCGCAAGGCGGCTGATTCCGTTACTGATGGTCAGCTACTTCGCCGCCTACCTCGACCGGGTGAATGTCGGCTTCGCGGCGCTGACCATGAACAAGGCGCTCGGGTTTTCCTCCGCCGTTTTCGGCATCGGCAGCGGCATCTTCTTCCTCGGCTACTTCCTGTTCGAAATCCCCAGCAACCTGATCCTGTCGAAAGTCGGAGCGCGCCGTTGGATCGCCCGCATCCTGCTCACCTGGGGCGTCATCTCCGGCGCCACCGCCTTCATCACGGGCACATGGTCGTTCCTCGGCATCCGCTTCCTGCTCGGACTGGCCGAGGCGGGCTTCTACCCGGGCATCATCCTGTATCTGACCTGGTGGTTTCCCTCCGCCTATCGCTCCCGCATCATCGGCATTTTCATGACCGCGATCCCGATTTCCATCGTCACCGGGTCATTGATCTCCAGCCAGATCCTGCGCCTGGGCGACTGGGGCGGCCTGGCGGCCTGGCAGTGGCTGTTTATCCTGGAGGCCGTTCCCGCAGTCGTTCTCGGCTTCGTCGTCATGTACTATCTGACCGACGGGCCGCAGGAGGCGCATTGGCTGACTCAAGAACAAAAAGAATGGCTTATCCGACGCCTTGCCTCCGAACGCGCCCATCGCGAAACCATAAACGACTTCTCGCTCGGCCAGACGATGGTCAACCCGCGCGTCTGGCTGCTGACACTGGTGTATTTCGGCCAGAACATGACCGGCTACGGCCTGGTGATCTTCCTGCCGCAGATCGTCAGCCGCTTCGGCGTCGGAGTCGGCCTGAACGGCGTGATCAGCGCCCTGCCCTTCGCGGCCGGCGCGGTGGCGATGGTGCTGTGGGGCCTGCATTCCGACCGCACCGGGGAGCGCAACCTGCACGCCGCCGCTGCCTGTTTCCTGACCTTCGCCGGCCTTGCGGTGTGCATCTTCCTGGATAACCCCGTGCTGATGATGGTCGCGATCATCCTGTCGCAGATGGGTCAGGCTGCCATCGCCCCTACCTTCTGGACCCTGCCGACGGCGATGCTGTCCGGCACCGCCGCGGCCGGCGGCATCGCGCTGATCAACGCCGTCGGCAACCTCGGCGGCTTCCTCGGCCCATACATGATGGGCGCGATCAAGGACGCGAGCGGAAGCTTCAGCATCGGGCTGCTGTCGATCTCCATGGGCGTCCTGGTCTCCGGCATCATCCTCGTCGCCCTCGGCCATGATCGGCGGCTGGAAAACGTGCCGGAGGGGGCTGGCCGCGCCCTCGCGGAATAGCCACTTCTCTGGTGAAGCCGATCGTTGCTACGGTCGTCATGAAAGAGTGACCGGAAGGACGACAGGATGGCTGCTCCAGCACGCGCGACCGACGACCTCCACCGCATCGTTGTCGCCGGGGGCGGGGCCGGCGGCCTCGAACTGGTGACGAAACTCGGCGACACGCTCGGCAAGCGCGGCAAGGCGCAGGTCACCCTGGTCGAGAAGTCCCGCACCCATCTGTGGAAGCCGCTGCTGCACTCGGTCGCCGCCGGCAGCCTGCGGCGGTCCCAGCACGAGCTGAACTACCTCGCGCAGGCGCATTGGCACCACTTCACCTACAAGTATGGCGAGGTCGTCGGCCTCGACCGCACCGCCAAGCAGCTTCACCTCGGCGAGATGCACGACGAGGACGGGCGGCCGATAACCCCCGCGCGGTCGCTGCCATACGACACGCTGGTCATGGCCATCGGCAGCATCACCAACGATTTCGGCACGCCCGGCGCGGCGCAGTTCGCGGTGCCGCTGGAAAATCCCGAGCAGGCCAGCCGCTTCAACCGCCGCATCGTCAACGCCTGCCTGCGCGCCAACGCCCAGCCCGAGCCGGTGCGGCCGGGCCAGTTGCACATCGCGATCATCGGCGCCGGGGCCACCGGCACCGAACTATCCGCCGAACTGCATCGCACGGTGCGCGCCGTGCTGGCCTACGGCATGCACCGCATCGACCCGCTGCGCGACGTCCACATCGTGCTGATCGAGGCGGCGCCGCGCATCCTGCCCGCCCTGCCGGAACGGATTTCCAACGCCACCCTCGATCTGCTGCGCGGCATCGGGGTGGAGGTCCGCACCAATGCCCGGGTGGCGGAGGTGCGGGCCGACGGCGTGGTGCTGGCGAACGGCGACTTCATCCCGTCGGAACTGGTCGTCTGGTCCGCCGGGGTGAAGGCGCCGGACTTCCTGAAAGACCTCGACGGGCTGGAAACCAACCGGATCAACCAGTTGGTGGTGAAGGACACGCTGCAGACCACGCGCGATCCGGACATCTTCGCCATCGGCGACTGTGCCTCCTGCCCGCGCGAGGATTCGCCCTCGCCGGTGCCGCCACGGGCTCAGGCAGCACATCAGATGGCATCGCACATGGTGCGGCAGGTCGATTCAATCCTGGCCGGGAAGCCCCTGGAGCCGTATCGCTACAAGGATTTCGGCTCGCTGGTGAGCCTGGGCCGATACAGCACCGTCGGCAGCCTGATGGGCTTCATCGTCGGCCGCAGCATGTTCATCGAGGGCCTGTTCGCCCGGGTGATGTATCGTTCGCTCTACAAGATGCACGAGGCCGCTTTGCATGGCGGTCCGTCTGTGCTGTGGCGCACCATCGTCAGCACGGTGATCCAGCGGCCGACGCCGTCGGTGAAGCTGCACTGAGCGGTGGGCGGTCGCATCGGCATCCGCGGATTAGCGTCCGCCCTACTAACCGGCGTGCGCGGCCACGACGATAACGGATAAGACACAGTACTATTTATGATGCCTTGGGCCAATCTCTGATGGAGCGCTACGACGCGCGGATCGCCGGTGTGTCGTCTGCTATGACCGGATTAGTGATTGCCGTGACATTGCCAGGCAGCTTGACCCGGCCGCGCCGCGTGCAGGGCAAGACCGTCAAGCGGATCAACTTCTTCGAGCCCAGGACAGTGCGTTGTTGCAGGTCCAGCAAAACCCGCGGGTCAACATTGGCGGCATCCGCCGCGCCGACCTGCTTGGCAACCTCAACATGCCCTCCCCGGCCCGGCTATCGCGGCAGCTGCGCCGATTGCTGGATATCTGAGTGATCAAGCGCGTCGTCGGGACATACCGCAATTATCCGGCCAAGGTCGGGCGGGCGGCTGTCGCAACAGCGGGACGCCTCACCGAGCCCACCATCATTCCGGCCTTGATTGACCGAATCTTTTGACTCAGTGAGTGTCAAGAGTCGGCTGGCAAGTGGCTAGGTGACTAAGGGAAGGCGTGTCGCGGGCGATTCGCTCACCGGTGAAATGGCAGCGGGATCTTGCTAGTTCGTGCTGCGCTGCAACATAGGGGGTAGAGTAGAGCTATTGCTCAATGAAAAATTGCTTTTGGATATCGGCCGGTCCAAAGAGTGGTCGGTAGTCTCTCAGCCTGACGACATCAAGGAATAATAAGCATATGACAAGTTCGAATGGCCCGGAGACAATCAGCCACGTCATTGCCGCGGCGAGTGAAAATGCCGGCCGGAGCAGTGACTTGGTCATCGCCGCCAGCCAGATCGTGGCCAAGCGGGTGGCCCTCGGGGTGGCTGCCGCCGTCGATCCCCTGCGGGCGGACCACGCCGAGTTCGGACGCATGGTGCCTGAGAAGATGGAAGCCTTTGCCGCGGCGGGCATGGCAATGCTCGGGCAGTCCAGCGATGCCGGCTTCGAGATCACGCGCCGCGCCTCCGATGAGATGATGAACGCCGCCAGCGCGACGTTGGAAATGGCTGCGTGTTCGAACCCGATGGCCCTGGCCGAAGCTCAGAGCAAATTTGCGCTGTCGCTGCTCGACCGCGCGGCGGCAAACATGATCGCCATGAGCATGCTGGCGTTGCGCGCGCATGACGCGGCAATGGCCCCGATCCGCGAGAGGGTCGAGGCCAATGTCGAACGGCTGAGCTGACTGCGTATCACGCGGTCTGGTGAACGGGGGCGGCACCAGCCTCCAAACGGGTGCGCGCTTTGTATGCGGGCAGCAGCGAGCCCGGCAAAGCGCAGAACACCTCCACGCCATAGCCAACGAGAAAGGCAACCGCGAACGGCTGAAGCAAGCTGGCATTGGTGAAGTCGTTGTTTAGGTCGATGCTCAGCGGGGACGATGGTGCCGCCCGCAACAGCGTAAATGGCACGGGTCGCAGATCGGGGACTGGAATCCGGTGCGGCCAACCGACAGCAGCACCTGCTAGCTGATTCCCGCCTGGATCATGGCCAATGCGCATTGAATAGAGGCAACCGCCCGAGGCACAGCCCATCGGCGTCGTGGCGGAGTAGCGCCGGTCCTTGATGCCGAACTTGGTGATGAAATCGTCGGCCATCGTGCCGCGGCCGTAGGGACCAGCCCGTCGGCATCAGCCCGGAATCGCGGCTAAAGCAGCATCGAGCGGGGGTGGCAAAGCCGTGCGGTCGGTGCCGCGACGGTATGGAGTTTTACCAACGCCGGGGATGGCGCCGGCTTCCTGCGGCGAGATGAGGCGGTTCCTTTCCCTGAACCGTCTCAGATTCGGTTAACCGAAGTCGGTGCTCAATTCCTTGCGGATCGCTTCGCCGAGAACCGCCATATGGCCGTAGTTCGTGTGGTTGAACCCTAGCACTACTTCCGCGTTCGGCGACGTGAACGCCGCAATCTGGCTGGGTGTAAACGGGAAGTGAACGAATTGCACCGACGATGCCTTGCCGTCCGCCCTCGTGCGATCGGCATCCGCTTCCGGCAGACCGCGGATCGTCTCACCCCCGACACGGATGAACGCGGCTTCCTCGATGCGGCCAAGCCCTTCGAGGATACGCTTGCGCAGACTGGGGTCATCGATTTCGATCATGAACGTTGCGGTCAACTCAGACCCGTTCGGGATCAGCGGGTTATAGGCTTCCAATTCGCCCGGGATTTGCTCCAGGCCTCCCTTCTCAATGTAGAGCATTTCCTGCACCTGCAGCCACATTGTGTCATAGCACTCGAAATAGAACGTTATGTACGGACCGACATCGACCCGCCGGTTGCGTTTCTTGGCGGTAACTTTGCTCCGCCAATCGGGACGGCTTCTGACATATTCTGCCATAGGCAGGATATCCGTCTCGGTCATGATCCGCTTGGCCATGGCAACCTCCTGCAATTAACCGCCGATACCGTAAGCGCGCGCCAGGACCTGAATGGGATGGGTCACCAGTTCGGGCTTCGGTCCGTCGCCACCAAGGCGCTCGATTCCCTGCTGGATGTGAACGCCAGCCAGCGGGCATTCCGACATCACGTAGCCAGCCCGGTTCTCTGCGGCTTGCCGCGCAGCGGGGCGGCCGATCTTGATGCCGATCTCGAAGAATTCCTTCTTAAAACCCCAGGATCCGCCGTGGCCTGAGCATCGCTCGATCACCTTGACCTTGGCCTCGGGAACCAGGCGCAGCATTTCCGCGGCCTTCTGGCCCATGTTCTGAGCGCGGGCGTGGCACGCCATATGTATCGTCAAACTCGCAGGGATCGGCTTCATGCCGGGCGCGAGCCCCTCCGTCCTTGCAATATCGACGACGTATTCGCTGACATCGAACGTGGCTCGCGCCAGGGCCTTCACATCGGGATCATCAGGTAGGATCAGCGGCCACTCGAATTTCAGCATCAAAGCACAAGAAGGCACCAGGGCAATCACGTCGTAGCCCTTGTCGATCCAGTGCTTCATCGCCACCGCGGCGGTGCGGGCGCTGGCGGCGACATCGGCGATGCGGCCTTCTTCCAATAACGGCATACCGCAGCAACCGGGGTAGGCGATCTCCGTCTCCACGCCGTTGCGGGCCAGCACGGCGCGTAGGTCGGTGCCGACATCCGGCGAATTGAAGTTGCCGAAGCAGGTGGCATACAGCAAAGCTTTGCGACCAAAGGCCGGCGCGTCACGATTCAGCGGCGGAGCATTCGCCGCCTGCTTGATCAGGCTCTTGCCCGCATAAGTTGGCAGTTCCGCGTCCGGATGCAGTCCGGCGGCTGACCGCAATGTTGGCCCGACAATCTTGTTATCGCGGCGGGTGGCCCAATTCGCCAACGGTGCCACCAATCCGGCCACGGCTCCGTTCCGGTCAGTTTGGGCCAGTTGCTTGTCGGCGAAGGGAACTTTGCCCTGCTTGTACTCCATGGCACGGTGCCGCAGCATCAGATGCGGGAAATCGAGCGCCCATTCGTGCGGCGGCACGTAAGGACACTTCGTCATGTAGCACATGTCGCAGAGCGTGCAGGCATCCACGACGGACTTGAAGTCCTTGCGGTCGACGGTGTCGAGTTCCTGGCTTTCAGCGGCGTCGACCAGATCGAACAAACGGGGAAACGAGTCGCACAGATTGAAGCAGCGCCGACAACCGTGGCAGATGTCGAATACCCGCTCCAGCTCCTTTTCGATCAGCGCCGGATCATAGAAAGCAGGATCCTGCCATGCGATCGGATGGCGGGTCGGCGCCTCAAGGCTGCCTTCTCTCATGCGGCATTCTTCCGTCTTGCTATGAAGCAATCCCCCTCCCCTGGCCGGGAAGGGGGTCGGTCGTCGATCAGGTCAATTCGTTCAGGGCTTTCTGGAAGCGGCCGGCGTGCGAACGCTCCGCCTTCGCCAGGGTCTCGAACCACGCAGCGATCTCGTCGAAGCCTTCCTCGCGAGCAGTACGAGCCATGCCGGGATACATGTCTGTATATTCGTGTGTCTCGCCGGCAACCGCCGCGGCGAGGTTCTTATCTGTCGGGCCGATGGGCAGGCCGGTGGCCGGGTCGCCGGAGGCTTCCAGGTACTCCAGGTGGCCGTGTGCGTGGCCAGTTTCTCCTTCCGCAGTGGAGCGGAAAACCGCGGCGACGTCGTTGAAGCCCTCCACGTCGGCCTTCTGCGCGAAATAGAGATACCGGCGGTTGGCCTGCGATTCTCCGGCGAAAGCGGCTTTGAGGTTATCCTCGGTCTTGCTACCCTTAAGCGCTGCCATGTGTGTTCCTTTCGGCTTCCGAGATAATGAGACGGACGCTGACCGCCGAAACCCCCAAGGGCGACGGCGATCCTTTGCCTCAATGAACGGATGCTTAATCCATTTGCCCAATGAATTGAAGTTGGCAAATCGATGAAATTTTTCGATCGCGTTCAGTGATGGAGGCGATTGCGTAACCTCGCCGATGCGGCCGAGCGCAAGGCAGTCCCGAAGGACTCTTCCACCATCAATCGATAGCGGCTGTCTCGTTTGCGTCTCGATGTAAAAATGCTGCTGTATGGGCACAGTGGCTCTACCAGCACACCGGCCCGCTGCGCCACTGCCGCGATAGCCGGGCCGGCGAAGGCACATTGAGGGCGGCAAGCAGGTCGGCGCGGCGTGTGCCGGCAATGTCGACCCGCGGATTTTGCAGGACCTGCAACAACGCAACTGTCCTCCGGCTCGAGGACGTTGATCCGCTTGACGGACTTGCCCTGCACGCCGCGCCGCCGGGTCAAGCGGCCAAGCCCAAAGCGTCAAGAACATCCCGGATTGGCGCCCCGGCAGCGTGCCTCGAAGTTGCCCGAGATGAACTCCGGCTGCTTGTACAAGCCCTTCATCCATGCTGCGAGCATGCAAAGTTCCTCCAGCTTCAGCACCTCGTCCAACGTGCCGGCCGGGAACGAAAGGTGGAAACTCTCACCGATGATCCCCAGCACTGCTTCCACCTGCTCGACCATGAGCCCGCAGTCGGTCTCCAGCACCGCGGTGCGGACAAGGATCGCCTCATCCACGTCGAACTCGTCGCGGATCAACTTCACGATCCAACGGAACATGTTCATCCAGTTCTTCACGTCGTCGGTCGGGCGGGACATACGTATGACTCGGAGGCTTATGTTTGCGGCACTATAGATCGTGATCCGGCAATAAGGAACAAATAACGACAAAGAATATATACGCATGCCGACGCTCGGTTCACAGCGCGGGCCCCGCTCATAAGCAGGCTTTCTTGCCCCAGGACGTCTCCGGCGCAACAATGGGCGAATGGCGACCCAGCCCAGCCTCCGCCCCGCACGGGTCTCGCGTGAGACCCGCCTGACCGCAGTCATCGTCGCCTGCGCCTTGTTCATGCAAAACCTCGACTCGACCGTTATCGCTACAGCGTTGCCTACGATGGCGCACTCCTTTGGCTACGACCCGGTGCGGATGAACGTGGCGCTAACGTCGTACCTGCTTAGCCTCACAGTGTTCATCCCGGCCAGCGGGTGGGTGGCCGATCGCTTTGGCACCAAGACCGTGTTCCGGGCAGCAATCGTCGTGTTCACCGCAGGCTCGATTCTGTGCGGCCTCTCCACTGGCCTGGCCGAATTGGTCGCTGCCCGCGTGCTGCAAGGCCTCGGTGGCGCTATGATGGTCCCCGTGGGCCGGTTGTTGCTGCTGCGCACCGCCGCGAAATCCGAGCTGGTCGCCGCGATGGCATGGCTGACGATGCCGGCGCTTCTCGGCCCTGTCGTCGGGCCGCCGCTGGGCGGCTTCATCGTCACCTACTTCAACTGGCGCTGGACCTTCTTCATAAACATCCCCATCGGTCTCATCGGCCTGCTTGCGGTCACGCTGTTCATCAAGGACTTCCGCGAGCCTGCAAAGGGGGCTTTCGACCTGCGCGGCCTGGCGCTGACCGGCCTTGCTCTGGTTTTCAGCATGGCGGGGCTGGAAACGGTCGGTCGAGGCCTGGTCTCCCGGGAGTTGACCGAAGCCATCATCGCTGCGGGCGTCGCAGTGGGCTTCCTCTATTTTGTGCATGCGCACCGCCATCCCGCCCCGCTGTTGGATTTTACGCTGATGCGGCTGCCCTGCTTTGGGTTGTCCTTCGCTGCCATGATGCTGTTCCGTACCGGCATCGGCGCCATCCCTTTCCTGCTGCCGATGATGCTGCAGGTTGGCTTTGGCAGCTCCGCGGTGCAGAGCGGGCTGATTACATTCGCCAGTTCGGCCGGCGCCTTGGTGATGAAGCCGGGCGCGCAATATGCCCTTAGACTGTTTGGCTTCCGCAATACGCTGATCTGGAACGGCTTGCTGTCGGGTGTCATGCTGATCGCCTGCGCCGCGTTCCGCCCCTCTTGGCCGGCCGCGGCGATCTATCTGATTCTGCTCGTTGGAGGCTTCCTTAGGTCGCTACAGTTCACCGGATACAACACGTTGGCCTATGGTGATGTCCCCCGCGCGCAAATGAGCTCTGCTACCAGCCTTTATACCGCCGGCCAACAGCTTGCCGCGACGATTGGCGTCTCTGTCGGGGCCCTGGCGCTGGAGGTTTCGCGCACGCTGGCGGGCCACGGGACGCCGGAAAACTCCGACTTCAGTGTGGCGTTTGTCGTTGTGGGATTGATGACATTAGCTGCTGCGCCGATCGCCTTGTTCATGCCGGTTACGGCCGGGGACGACCTGATCGGGCGGCACGCGGCAGCGGTGCCGAAAGCTGGCGAGTAAGCGGCCCCTTCACCCAAGCGTCAGAAAACTGTAATCGGCTGGCAACACCGCATCGCTAACGCCTGCGAACCAATCTATCGAGGATACCGTCCAATGAAGCGCCGCACCCTGCTTACCGCCCCCCTTGCCTTCGCTGCCACCCGGGCGGGCGCGGTGGAGAAAACCAGGATCGTCTGGTGGCACGCCATGACCGCCGCGCTGGCCGAGGAGATCGGCCGCATCGCCGACGGCTTCAACGCCAGCCAGGACCAGGTCGAGATCCAGGCGATCTACAAGGGCGGCTACGCCGACACGCTGACCGCGACCATCGCTGCCTCCCGCGCCGGTCAGGCGCCTCACCTCGTGCAGGTCTTCGAGGTCGGCACCGGCACCATGCTTGCTGCCGGCAAGGCGGTGAAGCCGGTCTGGGAATTGGCGAAGGAGACCGGGCTGACGATCGATCCGAAGGCCTATATCCCTGCGGTGCGGGGCTACTATAGCCTGACGGACGGGCGTATGGCGTCGATGCCGTTCAACTCCTCCACCGCCGTCATGTGGTACAATAAGGACGCGTTCCGCAAAGCCGGCCTCGACCCCGACAAGGCGCCCGCGACCTGGCAAGAGGTCCGTAAGGCAGCCGAGACGATCAAGGCAAAGGACGCTGCGCCGGTGGCCATGACGACGTCGTGGCCGGTCTGGATCCAGCTCGAGCAATATAGCGCGTTGCACAACCTGCCATTTGCCACGAAGTCCGACGGTTTCGACGGCCTGGACGCCGAACTGGTGTTCAACACCAAGCCACACGTGAAACATATCGAGCGTCTGCTGGAGATGTCGAAGAACGCCAGCTTCAAATACGCCGGGCGCGACACCGCGCCTGACCCGTTGATCGTCTCCGGCGAAGCAGCGATTTCGTTCGGGTCGTCGTCGTCGCGCGGCAATTTGGTGAAGTCGGCGAAATTCGACTGGGGCGAGGCCTACCTGCCGTTCGACCCGGAGATCATCAAGCAGCCGGAAAACTCCATCATCGGCGGCGCCAGCCTGTGGATCATGACCGCGCCGGACCGGACTCCGGCGGAATACAGGGCGGTCGCGGAATTCCTGAAATATATCGGCAAGCCCGAAGTGGATTCCACCTGGAGCCAGAAGACAGGCTACGTGCCCGTCACCTTCGCCGGCTATGAATTGTCGAAGCAGCAAGGCTACTACACGAAGAATGTCGGCGCCGACATTCCGGTGGAGCAGCTTGCCAGGGGTTCGCTGACGCCGAATACGAGGGGTCTGCGCCTCGGCCGCCTGCCGGAAATCCGCAACATCATCCAGGAGGAACTGGAAAAGGCGCTGCAAGGCGGCCAGTCCGCTCAGCAGGCGTTGGATGTTGCCGTGACGCGTGGCAACAAGGTGCTGCGGGAATTCGCCAAAGCGGTGAAGGCCTGAGCGCTGCATGGACCGCCGGACGGTCTTCAACGGACGTCTGCTGCCGGTGGTCCTCCTGCTGCCTCAGCTCCTGCTGACGCTGTTTTTCTTCTACTGGCCGGCGGGCGAGGCGGTATGGTCCAGTCTGACCACGCAGGATGCGTTCGGACAGGGCTGGGTCTTCGTCGGGCTGGATAATTTCCAGGATCTGTTTAGCGACCCATTGTATCTGGATTCAATTGTCCGGACGGTGTTCTTCTGCCTGACCGTGAGCGTGGTTGCGATCAGCCTCGCCCTGGCCCTCGCCGTTTTCGCCGATCGGCAGATCGCCGGGCGGGGCGTGTATCGGACCTTGCTGATCTGGCCGTATGCGATCGCGCCGGCGATGTCGGCGGTGCTGTTCCTGTTCGTGCTGAACCCTCGGGTCGGGCTGCTCGGCCGCTGGCTGAACCGGCACGGTGTGGCGTGGGATTATACGTTGAACGGCAGCCAGGCGATGCTGATGGTGGTTTCCGCCAGCGCCTGGAAACAGGTGAGCTACGACTTCATCTTCTTTCTGGCCGGTCTGCAATCGATCCCGCGCGCGGTAATCGAGGCGGCGCGCATGGACGGCGCCAAGGGATGGCGGCGGTTCCGCACCATCACCTTCCCGCTGCTGTCGCCGACAACGTTTTTTCTGCTGGTGGTCAACGTCGTCTACGCCGCCTTCGATACCTTCGGCACGATTTACGCGCTCACACAGGGTGGACCCGGGAAGGACACCGAAACCCTGGTGATCAAGGTGTTTCGCGATGGGGTGATCAACCAGGACATCGGATCATCGTCCGCCCAATCGGTGGTGCTGATGCTGGGGGTCATCCTGATCACGGCGGTCCAGTTTCGCTTCATGGGCAGAAGGACGCTATCGTGAGACGGTCGTTCAACCGCCCCGACTACATTGCCCACACCATTTTGGTCCTCGGCGTCTTGCTGTTCGCGTTCCCGGTCTGGCTGGTTTTCGCCGGCTCGACCCAGGATTCCGACGCCATCATGCGCGGCGACCTTTCTTTGATGCCGCACCTCGCCAACCTGTCCGTCTACCCCCGCGTCCTGCTGCACGGCACCATGGGAACCGAGCCGGTCTGGCACATGCTGCTGACCTCGTTCGGCATGGCCGTCGCCATCGCCACCGGCAAGATTTTCATTTCCGTCCTGTCGGCCTATGCCGTCGTTTTTTTCCGCTTCCCTTTTCGGCAGACTGCGTTCTGGTTGATCTTCGTTACTCTGATGCTGCCGGTCGAGGTGCGCATCATTCCGACATACGCGGTGATGGCCGGCTTCGGCCTTATCAACACATTTACCGGCCTGTGGGTCCCGCTGATCGCCTCCGCGACCGCCACGCTGCTGTTCCGTCAGGTCTTTACCGCCATTCCTGATGAATTGGTCGAAGCCGCCCGCATCGACGGCGCCGGCCCATTGCGTTTCCTGCGCGACATAGTGCTGCCGGTCTCCGGCGCGAATATCGCTGCGTTGTTTGTCATCCTGTTCGTCTACGGCTGGAACCAATACCTCTGGCCGTTGCTGGTCTCAACCGACCCCGCTCTCGACACCATCGTCATCGGCATCGTCAAGATGATTGGCCAGGAAACGCAGACCGATTGGAGCGCGGTGATGGCGACCGCCGTTCTGGCCTTATTGCCGCCGGTTGCGGTCGTGGTGCTCATGCAGCGCTGGTTTGTCGCCGGCCTGACCGAAGGCGAGAAATAGATGGCGACGCTGGACATCGAAGGATTGCGTAAGAGTTTCGGCGTCACCGAGGTGCTGCGCCAGATCGATCTATCGCTGATCGACGGAGAGATGCTGGTCATCGTCGGCGCCTCCGGCTGCGGCAAGTCAACCCTGCTGCGCCTGGTTGCCGGTCTGGAACAGCCGACCGCCGGAAGGATCGTTATCGGGGGGCGGGACGTCACCGCATTTGATCCCTCGGAACGGGATATCGCGATGGTATTCCAGAACTACGCGCTGTATCCACATATGTCGGTCTTCGATAACATGGCATATGGTTTGCGCATCCGCGGCCTGTCGCGGGGAGAGATCGCGCGCAAGGTGGAACAGGCGGCTGCCATGCTGGGCCTGGACGACCTGCTGGCCCGCAAGCCGAGGCAACTCTCCGGCGGCCAGCGGCAGCGCGTGGCGATGGGCCGCGCCATTGTTCGCGACCCGAAGCTCTTTCTGTTCGACGAACCGCTGTCGAACCTGGACGCCAAGCTGCGGGTGCAGATGCGGGCGGAAATCCGCAAATTGCAGCGGCGGCTGGGCGTCACCAGCCTGTATGTCACGCACGACCAGGTCGAGGCGATGACTCTCGGTGACCGCCTGTTGATCTTGCATGAGGGCCGGCCCGCGCAGTTGGCGACGCCGATGGAGGTGTTCGAACATCCCGCCGACACCTACGTCGCCGGCTTCGTCGGTTCGCCGACGATGAATTTTCTCCAGGGCCGGTTGGTGCAGGACGGCACGGCGGTGGCGCTCGACGCGGGACCGCTGGTGCAGCTGCAAGGCCGCCGGGCCGGCGATGCCGTTATGCTCGGGATCCGGCCGGAGCATTTGACGCCGGATGCGCAGGGTCTGATGTTGGCGGTTGATCTGATCGAACCACTGGGATCCGAGACGCTGGTGCATGGGCGGGTTACCGGTGCAAGTGGCGAAACGATCACGGTGAAGATTGCGGGTGCCGTCGCTCCCGTCGAGACTTTGACTGTGCATTTGCAGGCCGATCATGCGCACATTTTCGATGCGCGGACCGGGAAGCGGATCGATCCGACCGGATAGCGGTTGGCGGCTGGACAGGCTGGCGTGGGAACTCCAGACCGTCGCCAAGGTCCGGATCGCCACCAGCAGCAGGGTGGGGCGGAAGATCGGAACCGAGGCCGCGATGGTCGATGGCTGGGGAACATCCCCATGCAATGGGTGCAGCTTCCTGCGAACTTCACAACCGGACGGTGGCAAACCGGACACGGCCGGCTTCGTTCCGGAACGGAAATCGGCCAAGCGTTCTTGACACCCGTTCCCCCCGTCGGTAGCAAGACGCCGCTTTCCGGCACGGAATGTTGCCAGGGGCGAGCATGAGCCAGGATCAAGGCGGCCCGGACCCCTCTTTCGAGGATCGTCTGAAAGCCGCCCGCAGCAAGCAGGGCCTCGACGCCCCGCCGCAGCCGCCCCCCGACGACCAGGGAGCGCTCGGCGGTTCTTTGTGGGGAATCGGTTTGCGGGTGGGGATAGAATTGGTTTCAGCCCTTGTGGTGGCAGTCGCCATCGGGTACGGGCTGGACTGGATTTTCCACACCACCCCGATCCTGACGGTGGTGTTCGTTCCATTGGGTGGTGCGGCTGGAGTGGCGAACCTTTGGCGCATGTTCGCGCCAAAGCGGTCTTGATCGAGGCAGGGTAGGAGCAGGCGCGTGGCGGCCGAGGGTTCAAGTAGCATCGACGCGCTGGGTCAGTTCCAGCTTCATCCGGCCTTGGGCTTCATCGGGGGATCGGTGAATTTCACCCAGGCGAACCTGATGATGGTGGTCTCGGGCATCGGCATTCTAGCCCTGCTCTGGTTTGGCATGCGGCCCCGCGCCATGGTGCCCGGGCGGTTGCAGGCCGCCGCCGAACTCAGCTACGACACCCTGCTGTCGATGTGCCTCGAACAAATCGGCCCTGAAGGGCGGAAATACTTTCCCTTCGTGTTCACGCTGTTCTTCTTCATCCTGTTCGGCAACCTGCTGGGCGTGTTCCCCTACTTCTTCACCTTCACCAGCCATATCGCGGTGACCCTGGCGCTGGCGCTGCTGGTCTTCGTGCTGGTGACGACGGTGGCGATCCAGGAGCATGGCTGGCACTTCCTCAGCTATTTCGTGCCGCAGGGCATCCCGAAGGTGCTTCTGCCGCTCTTGGTGACGATCGAGGTGATTTCCTACCTCTCGCGCATCATCTCGCTTTCCGTTCGTCTGTTCGCCAACATGATGGCCGGCCACGTGATGCTGGAGGTTTTCGGCGCCTTCATCATCATGCTCGCGGGCCTTGGCGTGCTGGGCTACGCCCCGGCCGGCTTGTCGCTGGCGCTGAACACGATCCTCATCGGCTTCGAGCTGCTGGTGGCGGTCCTGCAGGCTTACGTCTTTGCAGTGCTGACCTGCATCTACCTGCACGACGCGGTGCATCTGCACTGATACCCTTCCTCAACCCCTGAACGACCGGGCGGACGTCTCCGCCCGCGCGCCCTGATCAACGAAAGGAAATCGGACTATGGACTTAGCTTCCGCAAAGATGGTTGGTGCCGGCCTTGCCGTCATCGCGCTCGCCGGCGTCGGCGTCGGTATTGGTAACATCTTCGCATCGCTCGTCACCAGCGTGGCCCGCAATCCGGCCGCTCGCGACCGCGTGTTCGGCCTGGCCATCCTTGGCTTCGCGCTGACGGAAGCCGTCGCGCTCTATGCGCTGGTTATCGCCTTCATCATCCTCTTCGTCTGATAGGGCGGGCGCGCCCCGGTGCGCCCGGCAAGCATCATGAAGCTGTTCCCCCGGATCGTATCTCTTGCGGGAGCGGGTCTCGGAGCCTCGCTGCTGCTGCCCGCCGCCGCGAAGGCGGAAGGGATGCCGCAGCTCGACTTCACCACCCCGCTGACCATCAGCCAGGTTATCTGGGGCACGATCATCTTCGTGGTGTTGTATCGCCTGCTCTCCCGCAACGCGCTGCCGCTGGTGTCGTCGGTGCTGGAGGAGCGCGCCGCGAAGATTTCCCACGATCTCGACGGCGCGCGCGCGGCGAAAGCCAGGGCCGATGCCGGCGTGGAAGAAGCCAACGAGGCGACGGCGAAGGCCCGAGCCGAAGCACAGCACGCTATCAACGCCGCCGTGGAGGAGGCCAAGAAGGCCGCCGCCGCGCAGGCCGAAATTCTGAATGCCCGGCTGGAAAAGCAGTTGGCTGACTCCGAAGCCCAGATTGCCGCGGCGCGCGCCTCGGCCATGAAGGCGCTTCGGCAGGTGGCGACTGAGACCGCCGCGACCGTGGTGACTCGCCTGACCGGTGTGTCTCCGAATACCGGCCGGTTGGATGGCGCCATCGGCTCCGCCCTGTCCGCCCGCGGCATCGCCTAAACAGGAGCAGAGACGATGCACCACGAGGCAAGCTTCTTCGCCGATCCCAAGAACTGGGTGATGATTGCGTTCTTCCTGTTCTTTATATTGTTCGGCGGAAAGCTATGGGCTGCCCTTGCCGGAATCCTGGACGCGCGGACCGCCAGCGTGAAAGCCGAACTGGAAGAAGCCTCCAGGTTGCGCCGCGAAGCCGAGGCGATGCTGGCCGACGCTGAAAAGCAGCGTGCCAACGCATTGGCCGAGGCCAAGACCTTGATCGAAAGCGCCCGCACGGAAGCTGGCCGGCTTGCCGTCGAAGCAGCCGCCGAAGCCGAGGCTGCCGCCAAGCGGCGGGAGCGAATGGCGATCGATCGCATCGGCGCCGCCGAGAAGGCCGCTGTCGATGATGTGCGTCTGGCTGCCGCCGATATCGCCACCACGGCGGCCCGCCAGGTCATTGCCGACGACCTCACTGCCGACGCGGATTCCCGGTTGATCGACCAGGCGATTTCCCAGTTGCCGGCAGCCCTCGCGGCGCGGCGCGCGGCGTAAACGCCTCACACCGCGTTCGAAAACACGCTGTCGAGGCGGTGGTCCCATAGGCGGACCCCGCCGGTTATGCCGGCTTCGTTGGAAACGACCTTGATGTTCGGCGCCAGGTCCAGCGTGAGGTGCTTGGCATTTCCGCCGCCAATATAGAGCGTCTCGTAGCCGACGAGCGTGTCGATGCAGTCCAGCGCACGCCGCACGCGGCGGTTCCAGCGCTTGCGGCCGATGTCCTGGTAAGCCGCCGTGCCAATATATTGGTCGTAGGTCTTTCCCTTGCGGATCGGGTGCTGGCTGAGTTCCAGGTGCGGCGCCGGGTGGCCGTCCTGGAACAGCGAGAATCCCATGCCGGTGCCGAGCGTGATCACGCACTCCAGGCCCTTCCCGGCGATCACGCCCAACCCCTGAACCTCGGAATCGTTCAGCATCCGCGCGGGCTTGCCGAGTTTGTCGGTCAGCGATGCCACCAGCGGAAAGTGCCGCCAATCGTCGGTGCCAAGGTTCGGGGCCGTCAGTACCTGACCCCGCCGAACCACCCCCGGAAACCCCACCGATATCCGGTCGAAATGCCCAAGCGGGGTCGCCAGTTGCACCAGGGTCTCAACGACGATCTGAGGCGTCGGACGGGCCGGGGTCTCTACCCGGTTGGGAGGTGCCACAAGCTCCCCGTTCGCATCCAGCAACCCGGCCTTCAGCCGGGTACCGCCGACATCGATCGCCAGAGTGAACGGCTCGGGATGGCGAGGTGGCTCGGGGTTGATGTCCATGCGTAAATCCTTGCTGGCCGCGTCGATGCAGATAGGCGGCCTTGGGTCCGAACGGAAGCCTATCCCGGCCGCACCATCTGCCAAATCGCCCACACGTTTGGACCAGGGGATACCCGGTCCTCCGCAACGCCCGCCAACCACGCGCCGCGGGCCTTATAAATCCCCAAGCCGATCGGCCAGCTCCAGAAGGCTGTTGAGGCGGAGATGGGCTTGTTGGATGTCCGGTTTTTCGGCGTGCATCCAGCCCCACGGACCCCGGCGGATGAATACCGCCTTCATTCCGGCTGACCGGCTGGGCAGCACGTCGTTGTCCAGCCGGTCGCCGACATAGGCGATGGCGCCGGGCGGCTCGCCCGCGGCGTCGGCGACTTTTGCGAAGAACCCCGGGTCCGGTTTGGAGACACCCCAGCCGCCCGAGCTGGCGATCACGTCGGCCGGCAATCCGAGGCGCTTCAGCGAGGCCTCCGACTCCACTGGCTGGTTGCCGGCGATCACCACCTTGTAGCCACGCGCCCGCAGGTCAGCCAGGCACGGGATTGCGTCCGGATAGAGATCCTCGGGTGCGAAATCGTAGATCCAGCCTTGGGCGGCGCGCAGTTTACGGGCCTGGCTCACGTCCAGGTCCGGCCGGAAAATCTCGAATACCCGGCGCAGCGACTCGCCGCGGTTCATGATCACGCCGATAGCGGTGAACAGGGTCAAAGGCGGCACGCCGAGGAAGGCCGCCCACTCCGTCCAGTGGCGGGTTTCGTCGATCAGGGTCTCACCGACGTCGAGGCAGACTGCGCGTATCGCCATGAAGCCTATGCCGATCATTCAGGAATGCGGCGATCATGTTGCGGTCGGATGCCCGCTGGCAATGCTTCGGTTTCCCGGCGCGTGCGGACTTGCGCGATGGCCGCGCCGGGGGCTACTCCCAGCGGCTGAGAGTCTCCGGAGGTTTCCCGCGCCATGGCCGTCAAGGATGTGAAAAAGGTTGTTCTCGCCTATTCGGGCGGGCTGGACACCAGCGTGATCCTGAAATGGCTGCAGACCACCTATGGCTGCGAGGTGGTGACCTTCACCGCCGATCTCGGCCAGGGTGAGGAGCTCGAACCGGCCCGCCGCAAGGCGGAAATGTTCGGCATCAAGGAAATCTTCGTGGACGATCTGCGGGAGCCGTTCGTAAAGGACTTCGTCTTCCCGATGTTCCGCGCCAACACGGTGTATGAGGGCCAGTATCTGCTGGGCACCTCCATCGCCCGCCCGCTGATCGCCCAGCGCCAGATCGAGATTGCCGAGGAAGTCGGCGCCGACGCGGTGGCGCATGGCGCGACCGGCAAGGGCAACGACCAGATACGGTTCGAGCTGTCCTATTACGCGCTGAAGCCCGACATCAAGATCATCGCCCCATGGCGGGAATGGGACCTGACCAGCCGCACCAAGCTGATTGAGTTCGCCGAGCAGCACCAGATTCCCATCGCCAAGGACAAGCGGGGCGAGGCGCCGTTCAGCGTCGATGCCAACATGCTGCACTCCTCGTCGGAGGGCAAGATCCTCGAAGACCCCGCTGAGGAAGCGGACGAAATCGTCTATCAGCGCACCATCCGGCCGGAGGATGCGCCGGACAAGGCGACGGTCATCGCGGTGGATTTCCTCAGCGGCGATCCGGTGGCGATCGACGGCGTGACGCTGTCGCCGGCCTCCCTGCTGACGCGGCTGAACGAACTGGGCAAGGCGAACGGCATCGGTCGGCTGGATTTGGTGGAGAACCGCTTCGTCGGCATGAAATCCCGCGGCGTCTATGAAACGCCCGGCGGCACGATTCTGCTGGCGGCGCATCGGGCGATCGAGAGCATCACCCTGGATCGCGAGGCCGGGCATCTCAAGGACAGCCTGATGCCGCGCTACGCCGAGCTGATCTACAACGGCTTCTGGTTCAGCCCCGAGCGGCGGATGCTGCAGGCGATGATCGACACCAGCCAGGCCAGCGTGACCGGCCGGGTGCGGATGAAGCTGTACAAGGGCAACGTCACCTGCATCGGGCGGGAAAGCCCGAACAGCCTGTATTCGATGAAAGTGGTGACGTTCGAGGACGATCAGGGCGCGTATGATCAGGTCGATGCGCAGGGCTTCATCAAGCTGAACGCGCTGCGGCTGCGGCTGGGCGCGCTGGCCGGTCGCCGCGGCGGGACGCTATAGGCGGAATTGGTCTGATTGGATGGGGCGGAAGTGATACTTTTGCTCCATCCAATACGCGGATAAAGCTGTGGCGTTCATCTGAAACCGGCATGACGGGTCAGCAGCGGAGGCTCCGGACATGTACATCCCGCCGCACTTCAGGGAAGACCGGATCGACGCTCTGCACGCCGCGATCCGTGCAGCCGGACCGGCGACGGTGGTTTCCATGACGCCGGACGGGCTGTTCGCCAGCCACGCCCCGCTTTTGCTGGACCCCGAACCCGCCCCGTACGGCACCCTCATCGGCCATCTGGCGAAGGCCAATCCGCATGTGCGCCTGGCCGATGCGGCCGTGCAGACGCTGGTGATTTTTCACGGGCCGAACGGCTACATCACGCCGTCGTACTACCCGGCGAAGCAAGAGCACGGCAAGGTCGTCCCGACATGGAACTACGTCGCCATCCATGCTTACGGTCGGCTGGAGGCGTTCGACGATCCCGCGTTGCTGCTGGAGGTGGTCACGCGGTTGACCGATCGGTATGAATCGCCGCGTGCCGCGCCCTGGGCGGTTTCCGACGCACCCCCCGACTTCGTCGCAGGCATGCTGCGCGGCATCGTCGGGATTCGCCTGCCGATCGCGCGTTTGGAGGGCAAGATCAAAATGAGCCAGAACCGGCCGGCAGCAGACCAAACCGGGGTGGTTGACGGCCTCCGGCAGGATGGTCAGGACGATATGGCGGAGGCGGTCGTCTCGGCCACCGGCCGATAGGCGGTTTGCCGCAACCGCTCGGCATAGGCGGCATCGCGCAGTGCGGCCCGTTCAGCCAATCGCGCCCGCTCCTGATCGCGCCGCTGCTGTTTCTCCGCCTGCCGATCGGCGAAACGCTGCTGCTGGCGGGACAACGGGGCGGGATGCACGGCGGCTTCTGCCTTTTCGGCCTTCCAGGATGCACGAACGAACGCAACCAGATCATCCGTTGCGGTGCTGGCGGGCAGTTCAGGCTCCGGCACCGGTTCCGGTGCAAGCCCCCCGGCCGCGGGTTGCCGAAGCTGATTGTCCAGCCGCTTTTCGTTCTGCTCAGCCGCGCGGTTCAAGGCGTTCGCATTGCCGCGCAGGCGGAGCACCTGGTTCACCGCAAGGTCGGAGCCGGCTGCCCGGCTCAGCGCGTCCAGGGCGCCAAAGCTGAAGGCGATCGCCAGCGCGGCCAAACGGAGTTCCCGATTGGTCCGCGCGCCGTAGCTATCGAGCATGGCTTTGGCCGCCCGCCGGGCGGCCTCCGCGTCGTCCCCGGCTGCGCCGAGAAACAGCGAAGCCAGGAGAGCAAGGATTGTGTCCAGGACGGCACGGTCGATCATGGCGGGGCACCTCGATTGCACAACTACTCCAATCGGCGTGTTCTACCCTGGGTTGTTGAACAAATCAAGAACAATCATGCGGTGAGGCTTCTACCAAGGGCCGAAAAGTTTGACCCATCGGCATCTGCGTTTGTACCGTCATGGCGGGCGCAGGCCCGCCATCCACGCCTTACCCGGCCGAACGAAAGGCGTGGATGCCGACCTGCGTCGGCATGACGAGGCGGCAGGGCCGGAAAGTGGCTTTCAACGCCGGTTGGTATTAGCCAATCGGCTCAACCCGACCGCCCACCGCAATAGCAGGTGTCTTTCGGCGCCCGCTCCGCGATCGCCCCGTCACACCCGACGCGCTCCATGAAGTCGTGTTTCGCGGGAATGGTCTGGCGAAACTCACCAAATCGTCGCGTCTGAACCGAACCGCCTCGACCGCCCGCTCCGGTGTCAACCCGCTATTGGCGCGACACATCCGATGTCGCAAGAAGACTCCGCCTGCCTACCCGGGTTCCCGGTCGATGCGGCACCATCGAAACCGGCTAGAACTGTTTCAGCAAACGATCGATATAATCGAGCTCCTGCCGGGGACGCGCCTGCTCCGCCCCGCGCTTGCGCAGTTCCTCCTGGATCGCCTGGGTCCGCTGCCGCTCCCGCTCTTCCGGCACGGTCACCTCCGCACTGTCAGAGGCGTTCCCCTGGTTATAACGCCCCAACGGATCGCGGCCGCCCTGATCCGCCCGGTCCGGCGAACCCGGCATCGGTCCGTTGCCCGTGCCGTCGCCGCGCTGTCCGTCCGGCATCATCATGCCCATGGCACCGTCGGATCCGTCCTCGTCGCCGTCCTCACCCTCGTCGCCTTGGCCGGGCTGGTTGCCCCTCTGCTTGGCCATGGTCTGCGCCATCTCGCGGCTGCCCTTCTGCAGCGCCGCTATCGCCTGCTGCTGCGACTCCCGGGCGTCCTCGTCGTTGCCCTGGTTCAACTGCGTCTGCGCGTCGCGCATCGCCTGATCGGCCTCGCCGAGGCCCGGCGACACCTCCCCCGTCAGGTCGCTGAACTGCTGCATCAGCTCGCCGAGCGCGCGCCGCAGCGCCTGCTGCACGCGGCTGTCCGCCTCCCGCTGTTTGGCCGGATCGCCCGCGGAGTCCGGGGTCAGGTTGCCGCGCTGCTGCGCGTGGTCGAGCAGCCCACCCTCCCGCACGACCATGTCCTGCACCGCGCTTTGCTGGCGCTTGCCCTTCTGCCGCTTGCTGTTGGCCTGCTTCTTGTCGCCCCCTTGGGTTCGGGCGTTGCGCAGTTGGTCCAGCATTTTCTCCAGCTCGGCCATCTGCTGCCGGGCATCCGCCATGCGGCCTTCCTTCGCCGCCTGCTGCGCCTGCTCGGCCAGTTTGTCGAGGTCGTGGTCGGTTAGCCTCATCGCCTTCGGGTCGAACGGCATCACGTCGTTGTTGCGCTGCGCCTCGTTCATCAGCGCCTGCATATGACGGTCGATTGCCTGCCGCAGCTCCTCCAGCCGCTTCGCCAACTCCTGCCGGTTGGCGTCCGTGGGCTGCTGCTGCGCCTTGTCCATCGCATCCCGGGCGGCCCGCCGTGCATCCTCCAGTGACCGCGCGCTCTGCTCCGTCAGGCCTTCCTCCATGTGCAGAGCGAGTTCCCACAGCAGATCCTGCGCCTCGGGCACCGCGGCCTCCCGCTGGTTCCGCACCAGGCCGTAGTAGATCGCGCTGAGATTGACGAAGGCGCCAAGGTCGCCGCCGAAAAGTCCCGGCTGCTGCATCAGCCCATCGAGTGCCGCCACCGCGTCGGTGCGGTCGTCCGGATGCAGGCTGAGGCCCTTGCGGATGCCGATGAGGATTTGCGCCACCGGGTTATGGAACGGCCGCTCGCCCAGTTCAAAGCCGGCATCGGCGCTGGTTCCGGTCTGGCCCGGCGCGTCACGCGCGATCAGCCGCCCGACGACCGGCAGGCCGGCCCAGGGATTCGCGGTCAGGTCCGGCTGGCTGACCCCGTGCGCCGTCTTCGGCGAGCCGCCCGGCACCGGTATCTGAACAATCAAAGGCGGCGCGCCCGGCCGGTCGCGCAGTCGAAGCTCGGCCTGCAGCGTGCTGACGCCATAGTCATCCGACACCGTCCACGGCAGCCGCGTCTGCTGGCCCGACGCCCCTCGGCCGGGCTTGTCACCCCAGGAAACGACAGGGGGCGTATCCGCAACCACCGTCAGTGTCCAGGCCGCCAACGTTCCGCCGTCCCGCCGCACCGCCAGCAGGCCGCCGCGGGTCAGCTCCCAATCCGCCTGGAAACTGTTGTGGTCCAAAGCGTCGAATGCACCGGTGCGATCGTTCAGCGCCATGGTTGGCGTGCTGCTGCCGCCGGAGACGTTCACAGTCAGCCGCGACCCGCTCGGCACGGACACCGGCCCGCCCTCAGGCTTCAGGAAAATCGGCGCGATACGAGTGTATGCGGGAGGTGTGATCCAGGCCTGTACCTCGGTTGCCGGAGCGTTCGGCGCGGTCGGAAACGACGGCACGATTGCGGCGAACAGCCGGTTGGGGGCGTCGAGACCGGCAATGGCGAGCGCCGCCAATAGGCACAACAGCAGGCCGTAGCGCAGCGCGCGTCTATCCCGGCGAGCGAGGCCGGGTTGTGGCAGGCCGACGGTCAACGAGCCGACTTGCGCGATGGCGCGTGCGGCATGCACCTTCCAGAGCGCGATGCCCAGCGCGTCGGAAGCGGCCGGCTTGTCCGTCAGCACCGCAAGCGGCCCGTGTATCAGCCCCGACCGGCCCTCCAACCGCCGATCGGCTGCGCGGTCGTCGGGCAGGGTGACAGTGCGGAGGCCACGGACGAGCAGGGTGACCACCACCGCGACGACGAGGGCCAGCATGACCAGATGCAGCCAGCCCGGTAGCAACGCCGGCAGGTTCAGCAGCGCGGCGCACAGGAACAGCCCGACGGCCGCGATGGCGGGCCACAGCGCGGGCCAAAGCGCCTCGAACAAGATCACCGCGCGTGCGAGGAGCCGTCGCACGGCCAGGCGGCGCAGCAGCGGCGCGAGATCGCTCATTCCGGCAGCCTCTCCCGTTCCCATAGCGTTTCGATCGGCTGGCGGTCCCGGATAACCGACCAGCGTTCATTGTCGACCCAAACCTCGGCCGCCAACGGGCGGGCGTTATAGGTTGAACTCATGACCGCGCCATAGGCCCCGGCATCAAGGATCGCCACGCGCGCCTTCGGCGCCAGCGGCGGCAGCATACGGCTGCGTGCAAACGTGTCGCCGCTCTCGCAGACCGGGCCGACCACCGAGGCCGGACTATGCGCGGCGATGGCGTCCGTGGCCGAGACCGGGACGATCCCGTGCCAGGCATCATACATCGCCGGCCGGACCAGTTCGTTCATGCCGGCGTCCAGCACGATGAAGCGTTCGGGGGGGCTTTGCTTGATCAGCACCACGGAGGCGAGCAGCACGCCGGCGGGCCCGACCAGCCAGCGGCCCGGCTCCATCGCCAGGCGTACATCCAGACCGAGAAATGCGGCTTTCATGCAGGCCGCGAGGCCGGTGGGGGACGGCGCGGGCTCGTTGCGGTATGGGATACCGAGGCCGCCGCCGCAGTCCACCGTTGTCACTCGCAGCCCCTGCTCCCGCAACACAACAACGAGCTCCGCGACGCGTGCAAAGGCGTGCCGATATGGCGCCAGGGCGAGGATCTGGCTTCCGATATGCGTGGCAAGGCCGACGGGCTCGATCCCGGGCATCGCGGCCGCGTGGGCATAGAGGGCGGCGGCGTCGGCATAGGCGATCCCGAACTTGTCCTCGGCGCGTCCGGTCGTAATCTTGTCGTTGGTGCCGGCGTCAACGTCCGGGTTGATGCGAAGGGCGACCCGTGCCCGCCGGCCGACGGCATCGGCCAGGGAGGACAGCATCGACAGCTCCTCGGCGCTTTCCACGTTGATCTGGCCGATGTCTTCGGACAAAGCGAGGCGCAGCTCCCGCTCCGACTTGCCGACGCCGGAGAAGACGATGCGGCTGGCGGGAACGCCGGCCCGGCGGGCCTTCAACAGCTCGCCACCGCTGACAACATCGGCGCCGGCGCCCTCGGCCCCGAATAGCGCCAGCACTGCCCGGCAATCGTTGGCCTTGACGGCATAGTGCACCTGCATGTCGAGGCCCGCGTCTGCCATGGCGGACGCCAGTGAGCGGTAACGGGCGCGCATGACGGCGGCGGAATAGACCCAGGTTGGGGTGCCGACGGCATCGGCGATGCCGGCCAGCGGGACGCCATCCACGAGCAGGCCGGCCATCGGGTCGTGGCGGAGCCAGGGGCGCGCGGCGATCAGGTCGCCGGGAGATGGGTCGGTTGCGGGATCGTTCGGGGATGATGGAGCGGCCATCTCCGGACCCTAACGCAAGTCGGGGGGCGGGAGGAATACATGCTGTTTCCGCCGCCCCAACGCCCGGAAATCGATCCTTCCGCTTAGTCGCAGATCGCCGCCTCCCGTTGCCGGTAGGTTTTGAACCGTTCTTTCGCGGCCTCTATCTGCTCGTCCGTCAGCAGCCGCGGCTTCCCCGCCGCGAGCGCAAGCAGATACTGCCGGCACAGTGTCTCCAGCTGGACAGCGCGATCGATCGTCTGCTCCACGCTGGGTCCACACACGATCATACCGTGGTTCGACAGCAGGCACGCGCTCCGCCCTTCAATGGCCGCGGCCGCATGGTCCGCCAGAGCCTGCGTGCCGAACGTCACATATGGTGCGCACCGCACATCGTTTCCGCCGAACTGCAGCACCATGTAATGAAACGGCGGCAAATCGAGGCCCAGACAGGCCAGCGCCGTGCACGCGTCCGCATGGGTGTGGACGATGAAAGCCGCGTCTGGCACGGTCCGATAGACCGCCGAATGCATCGGCTGCTCGCTCGACGCCGACGCATCATTCAGCGGAAAGCCGTCAAGCGTCACGGCGGCCAGATCCATTGCTGCCACACTTTGCGGGTCTCCGCCGGTTGGCGTGATCAGCATTCCGTCTGGCGTGCGTCCGCTGACATTGCCGGATCCACCGACGATCAGCCCGCGCGCGCCCATATTCGTGAACAATCGGGCGACCGAAGCTCGGATCATATCAAAAAGACGCCCTTTCCGTCCGCCTGCCTGTCGAACAGCTTATACGCCTCGTTCGCCTGATCCAATCTCCAACGATGTGTAAACAATCTATCCACGTCGATTTTGCGTTTCACGCAGAAATCTGCGCACTCGGCCTGAATGGCGTTGGAGAAGGTCCATGACGCGACCAGGGTTAATTGCCGGCGCAGCAAATGCGGGCTGACGTCGATATGCACGTCGCCGCCCTCGCCAACGAAGCACATCGTGCCCCAGACCTTGGTGCTGCGGATCGCATTCAACCGCGCCTCCGGGCTCGACGACGTATCCAGCGTCAGATCGGCGTATTTTCCGCCGGTCATTTCCCTGATCGCCTCGACGGCATCGTTCGATCCGGGATTGACGGTCTCGTCCGCCCCAAACTCGGCCGCCCGCCCCAGCCGTTGCGCGTTGGTGTCCAGGGCGATGACTCGCGCACCCATCGCCTTGGCGAACTGGGTAGCCGCCAAGCCGACCGGCCCCTGTCCGAAGATAGCGATCGTATCGCGGCCGGAGATGTTCATCCGCCGCAACGCGCCATACGCGGTGCCCGACCCGCAGGAGATCGCCGCGCCGGCGGTGAAGGTCAGCTGGTCTACCAGCGGTACCAGCGTGTTGGCCGGCACGAGAAGGTATTGTGCGTGTCCGCCATGGGCGTTGTTGCCATAGACCTTGACCGGCACCTCCTGGCAGAGCTGTTGCCAGCCTGAGCGGCAATGCGCGCACCGGGTGCAGCCCTGGTAATGGTGCACCATCACCCGTTGGCCGATTTTGGCTTCGGCCGGTAATACGGCGGGACCTATGGCCGCGACTATACCGCATGGCTCATGACCGGCGATGGTGGGGTTCGGATTGGGCGGCAGCCCGGTGGCGTTGCGAGCCTGCGACTTCGGGCGGCGATACTGGTGCAGATCCGACCCGCACATGCCGGAGGCTTTCATCTCCACCACCACCTCGCCGGGACCGGGCGTGGGGTCGGAGAAGGTCATCAATTCCAGGTCGCGCTCTCCGGTAAAGACGACACCTTGCATGGCTTGCTCCCTGATTTTGGCTTTGCCGGCCCCCTAACCTTCCACGAATCGCCCCAGGCGCACCGCGGTATGCCCGCGACTGGGGCGCAGCGCCGGCATCACCAGCAGGCAGTCGTCGTGCGGCGTGCGGATCTCCGTTTCGCCGTCCATGGCGATCAACGTGTTGCGGCGGGCAATGATGTCGCCGCCGCGGTAGGTCTGGACAAACGCAAAGTTGGACGTCATGGCGGTGACGGCGGCGGTTACCGTTGCCATGCGAACGCCGCTCCTCCGCGACGGCGGAGGCAGGGGCGCATCCGGTCCGACAACCCCGACATGGCGCAGCAGACCCGCCACGCTACCCAACATGGTGTCGACCGTCGTTGCCTCCCAATGCTGGCCGGCCTCGACCAGGCACGCGGTATGGGGCGTTGCGGGACTGGCAAACCGCGGATAATCGATCAGCCGCCGTCCGTTGACATGGCCGTGGTCCGCCACCACCAGCGGCGGAGTCCCGATCGCTTTTGCCAGTGCCTGGCCCTTCGCCGGTACGCCGCTCAGGATCAGTGCCTCCGACGGCCACAGCATCGAATGCAGGTCCAGCAGCACATCCACCGTCTCAATGAACGGTCGCACTTCCCGGGCGCGGTCCAGTTCGATCGTATGTCGGGGACCGTCCAGGATGGTTTCGTCCCAGACCCGGTTCAGGTCCTCGTCCAGGAAGCGCGAGGCTGTCGGGCGTTGCGGATCGAAGCGGTCGAACGCGGCCAGATTGACGAAAGCAAATGAAAGTTTTCCCTTCGCCGGCATCAGCCCGGCCCGCAACAGCCGATCGAGCACGATGGCGCCGGCGATTTCGTTGCCGTGAACGAGCGAGAGCAGCGCGACATGCGGTCCCGGACGGTCCGAGTCGCGCGTAACTATGCCCGGGACACCAGCATTGCCGGCGGTCCAAGCCGCCAGGTCCGGCCGGGCGAGGCGGACCTTGAATTCGGGCAGCGGCGGCGGCGGGTGAGTGAACTGGGCCATGGCCACAACGATCAGACCACGAGCCGATCGGCCATGCCGCGGGTGAAGCGGTCGCAGGCGGCCGGTTCGATGATCCCGGCGATGCGGGCGCGTAAACGGTCCGGGTGCCGGTATGGTGAGTCGCCTGCGATAGGCCGCCGTTGAATCATGAATGCGGCGTGGTCAGAGATGATGTCCGGGATCGAGCCGCCCTGTATCGTTCCCGCATGGATCGTGGTGTGGGGAGGATCGAACCCATCCTCGAACGCGCCTTCCGCCGCGAGCTGGATCGCCTCGGCGGCCATGGAGGTGACCTCTTTGCTCGCGGCGTGGACCAGGTTGACGCCCTTGGCCGGACCGCCGAAATGGCCGCTCGGACCACGCACTGTGATATCCAGGTTAAGCTTTCCCTTCTGGACCGGTATCGGTTGCATGCCGGACGGCTCACCGACGACACACAGACTGGGGCGCAAACCGGATTCGTCCAGATCGCGCATCAACCTTTTGACTCCGCCGCAGTCGGTCCCTTCGTCATCGTTTGTCAACGGATGCAGTGGGCGCGGCACGCCAGGCGCGGGCAAATCCGTTGCGGCCGCCAGGCAGGACGCGACAAGTCGCTTCAGATCGCAGGTCTCCCGGACCATCCGCTCGCCGTCCTGATGCCGCCGCGTGAACGGACTGCCGGTGCAGGTCTGGCCGTCCGCGCGAACGGCGTAGATGTGGCCGCTCAGGGCCGGGCCGCCGGCTTCGCGCGGTCTGATGCCAGCAGGCAGGGCGGCATTCTGTCCTGCCGCACCGGCGACAACGCGCTCGAACACCACGAACCCGTCAAGATAATTCCGAATGAAACCAATTGGTCCAGGGTTGAAGTTCCAACCGGCACGGTCGATGTAGACCGGCCGCTGAGGCAAACCGGTGGTCGTCTCGGGTGTCGCGCGCCTCGTCTGCATCGTCCCACTCTATACAGGTCCACGGAGGCGGCAACCGACGGGCGCGCCCGGGTCCTGGCATGTCGCCCCCGAAACGCGCGTCGGGTGGCCTTAAATCGATCACTAAAATGTGACGGAAATCATGGCAAGCCACGCCTGTCAGAGCGGACCTCGGCGTGCCGAAGGATGTTGCGCGGTTATGCGGGGGAAGGCGCCAGCTGGCGTACGACGGTCCACCACCAACGCCCAAGTAACAAAGCGGAAAGCGCCAATACCAAGCGATAGCGCCGGGCGCGCGGCGAGACACGTCCCCTCGGTGATCGGCTTACAATCCGAGATCGCTCAATCCAGCATGATCCGCCGGCCGCGGACCTCCCCGGTCCCAATGGAACAGACGCGCCTCGGGCGCT
Source organism: uncultured Rhodopila sp. (assembly GCF_903915725.1). Classification (GTDB taxonomy): domain Bacteria; phylum Pseudomonadota; class Alphaproteobacteria; order Acetobacterales; family Acetobacteraceae; genus Rhodopila. Next base: position 133,715 of record NZ_CAIWTY010000001.1, on the reverse strand, counting down.
ATCGGCAGATCGTTGATGCTGGCGTGCCGGACCCGCATCAGGCCCTGCGCGTCGAACTCCCAGTTTTCATTGCCATAGGCACGGAACCAGTTGCCCGCATCATCGTGGTATTCATACGCAAAACGAACCGCGATCCTGTCGTCGCTGAACGCCCATAGTTCCTTGATCAGTCGATATTCCAGTTCGCGTTGCCATTTGCGCGTCAGAAAGGCAACGATTTCGGCGCGGCCGGACAGGAACTCGTCACGGTTCCGCCATTTGCTTTCCCCGGTATAGGCCAGCGAAACGCGCTCGGGATTACGGGAGTTCCAGCCATCCTCCGCGGCGCGGACCTTCACCATGGCGGTTTCCCGCGTGAACGGGGGCACCGGCGGGCGGGTTTCCGCCATCGGAAGGTCCTCCCGTCTCGCTATTCCGCTGCGCGCGCAGCCTGATGGCGGATGATCGAATGTCCGCTCATCTCTACCGGCTTCGGAATCCCCAACAGATCCAGCAGTGTCGGCGCAATGTCGGCCAGACGGCCGTCCTCGATCGAGGAAACCTCGCCGCCCATCAGCACCACCGGGACCGGGTTGGTGGTATGCGCAGTGTGCGGGCCGCCGGTTTCCGGGTCCTTCATCAGCTCGCAATTGCCGTGGTCCGCCGTCACCAGCATCGCGCCGCCCTGCGCCTTGATCGCCGCGGCGATACGCCCGAGGCCGGTATCGACCGTCTCCACCGCCTTGATCGCGGCGGAAAGCACGCCGGTATGGCCGACCATGTCGGGATTGGCGAAGTTCAGCACGATCAGGTCATATTTGCCGCTGCCGATCGCCGCCACCGCCTTGTCGGTCAGTTCCGGGGCCGACATCTCCGGCTGCAGGTCGTAGGTAGCGACCTTGGGCGACGGCACCATGATGCGGTCCTCGCCAACGTAAGGCTCCTCATGGCCGCCGTTCAGGAAATACGTGACGTGCGGGTATTTTTCCGTCTCCGCCATGCGGATTTGGGTCCTGCCGCTATTGGCAACGACCTCACCCAGGATGTTGTGCAGCGTTTCCGGGGCGAACAGCACGCCGAGGAACGGCGCAAGAGCGTCGGAGTAATGAGTCATCCCGGCTGCCGCGGCGAACTTCGGCACGCGCCCGCGAGGAAAGCCGTCGAAGGCAGGGTCCAGCAATGCAGCCAGAATCTCCCGCACCCTGTCGGCGCGGAAGTTGAAGCACAGCACGCCATCGCCGTCCTTGATCCCGGCATAATCGCCGATGACCGACGGCGGCACGAACTCATCGTATTTTTCCTCGGCATATGCGGCTTCGATGGCTGCGGCCGGAGTGGGGAAGCGGGCGCCGTCGGCCGCTACAAGAGCGGCATAGGCGCGGGCCACGCGATCCCACCGCTTGTCGCGGTCCATGACCCAATAGCGGCCGATGACAGTGCCGACCGGAACGCCTTCCGGCAGCGCGGCGACCAGGCGCCTGAGGTCCTCGCCGGCCGATTGCGGCGGGGTGTCGCGTCCGTCGGTGAAGGCGTGCACCACCGTCTTGATGCCGGCATCGTGAAGATACCGCGCGAGCGCGGCGGCGTGATCCTGGTGGGAGTGCACGCCGCCCGGCGACATCAGGCCCATCAGATGGCAGGTCCCGCCGGATTGCGTCAGCGCCGCAACCAGTTCGATGAACGCCGGCGCATCGGCGATGCTGCCGTCCGCCACCGCGTCGCCGATACGCACCAGTTCCTGCTTCACCACCCGGCCGGCGCCGATATTGAGATGGCCGACCTCGGAATTGCCCATCTGCCCGTCCGGCAGTCCGACATCCCGGCCGGAGGTGTGCAGGAAGGCATGCGGGCCGGACTTCCAGAGCCCGGTGAAGGTGGGAGTCTTCGCCTGACGCACGGCGTTATCGGCGGAGTCTTCCCGCCAGCCGAAGCCATCGAGGATCACCAGCATTACCGGTCGGGTTGCCATGGGTGTGGGCTCCTTAAATCTGCCTGAAGGCTATGGCTTCTGCGTAGCGTCGCCGGGCGCGGCAAACAAGCTAAGAAGTATCTATTTTACCGTAATCGCATCGAGCCCGGCCTTCGCGGTGACGGCGTCCTGGCTGGACATTCCGCCGCTGGCGCCAATGGCGCCAATCAGCTTGCCATCGACAACGATCGGGAACCCGCCCTCACTGGCCACACCGCCGGTGACCGCCAAAAGGCTCAGCTGCGCCGGTGTGCCGCCGGTGTTGACGCCGTTCTGGAACACGCTGGTCTGCCGCCGGAACAGCGCGGCGGTGCGGGCCTTGGCCTGCGAAATCTCGACCGAGGCGTACTGCGTACCGTCGAGGGTCTCGTGCGCCACCAGATATCCGGCGGGACCGACTACCGAGATCGACATCTTCCAGTTGTGCTTTTTCGCTTCCGCAGCCGCCGCCGCGATCGCCTTGTTCGCCAGATCCAGGCCGATGGGTTGGCCGTAGGGGATGTCGAAGGGCATGATCTCGGGGACCGGGGGTGGCGCGGCGGGCGCCTGGGCATAGGCCACCGGAGCGGCGAAGATGGCGATGATCGCGGCGGCGGCAATACGCATGGACGGGTCTCCATTTGACAATCGGCCGCTCCGATTGCGGCATGTCACTCGTATCTCCGTAACGGTTAAACCGCAATGCCTCGCCGCTTGTTCATACCTCCGGAGGTTGCGCTGTGGTCGGCGTCCTATACTGTCGTTTCGAGAGCCACGGAGTGGAAGATGGAAAAGCGCAGACTGGGCCAATCATCGTTGGAAGTCCCGCCGATAACCTTCGGCTGCAACGTGTTCGGCTGGACGGCGGACGAAAAGACCTCTTTCGCGCTGCTGGATGGCTGGCTGGATGCCGGGTTCAATTTCCTGGATACGGCCGACGTCTACTCGCGCTGGCACCCCGGCAACAGTGGCGGCGAGTCGGAGGCGATCATCGGCAACTGGCTGAAGGCGCGCGGCAACCGCGACAAGGTGGTGCTGGCGACCAAACTCGGGATCGAGATGGGGCCCGACCGGAAGGGGTTGTCGCGCGCCTACATCCAGACCGCGGTGGAAGCCTCCCTGAGGCGGTTACAGACCGAGTATATCGACCTTTATCAATCGCATCGCGACGATCCCGACACCCCGATAGAGGAAACGCTGTCGGCGTATGCCGACCTGATCAAACAGGGCAAGGTCCGCGAAATCGGCGCCTCCAATTTTTCCGCCGATCGGCTGAGGGAGTCGTTGAGAGTCAGCAGCGAAAAAGGACTGCCGCGGTATCAAAGCCTGCAGCCTCTGTACAGCCTCGTCGAGCGGGCGGAATTCGAGGGTCCGCTGGAAGATCTGTGCCTGGCCGAGACGGTGGGCGTCATCGGCTATTACTCACTGGCCAGTGGATTTCTGACGGGAAAGTATCGCTCCAAGGCCGATATCGCGGGCCGCACCCGCGGGCCGCGAGTTGAGAAATACCTGAACGATTACGGTTTCGGCGTGCTGCAGGCGCTGGATGAGGTGGCGAAGCGGTATGAGGCCAAACCGGCCCAGATCGCACTGGCCTGGCTGATCGCCCGTCCAGCCGTCACGGCGCCTATAGCCAGTGCCACGACCCTGGAGCAACTCGCCGAACTGGTGGAGGCGGCCGAGATCGACCTCGATGAGGATTCGATCCGAAAACTCGATGAGGCCAGCAAGCCGCGCTAGGCCTGCGCCCGCCATGACGTCCAGCGGCACGTGCCGCGCCGGATATTTGCATGGTAGGGCGCCGCGAGCTCGTCACAAGCCGGGCAATGACGCCAGCGGTTGCTATGCCAACTTCCGGCTTTCACGCCCTCCACTCACCTCCCCCGTTGCGGCAGCGCCATCAGCACCCCGCTGGCCAGCGCAGCGGCAGCGCCAATCAGGTAGCTTGTGCGATAGCCGCCCAGCGCCGTTACGGCCAAGCCGAACAAGGGCGGCACCGCCATGCCCCCGGCAAACAGGATCGCGGTGCCCAGACCGGTCGCCTCGGTCCGCCGCGCACCGCCGAGCGCAGCATACTCCGCGTAGGCCACGCCAGTGTATCCGCCAGCGGTGCAGCCCGCCAGCATGGCGTTGGTCAGGACCGCCCAGGGCGGCCAGACCGAGCTGTAGAACCCGGTCAGGCAGGCGCAGACCGCCATCCCCACCCCATGCACCGCCAAGGTCTGAGCCGGCGACAGCAGCCGATCGGCGATCCATCCCCAGATGGGGCGGCTGATCGAGCCGGCGATCTGGTATGCGGCGAGGATCTGCCCCGCCTGCACGAGGGACAGCCCAACCACCGTCGTCAGTTGCATGGTCATGAATGCGGTCAGGCATAGCGCCAGCCCGGCATAGACGAACGCCGCGACCGATAGCCGCCGGAACCGCGACTCGGCCAGCAGGGCGAAGGGTTGCAGCAGCGCAGGTCCGAACACGCGGCGCCCGGACTCGCGGCCACTGTCCCAGTGCCGGCGGGGAAGCTGCATAAGGACGGCCAACAGCAGGACGGGGCCGAGCTCCAGCATCAGGGCCGGGCGCCAGCCGATGGCCAGCGTCAGAGGCGGCAGGATCAGCGCGGCCAGGACGCCGCCGAGCGGGACGCCGATCTGGCGCAGCGACATGACAAGGTTGAACACTGGCCGGGGAGTCTGGGGCACCAGCAGATGGGTGCTGGCCGGGGCAGCCGCGCCGTAGCCAAGCCCAAGCACGACGGCGGACCAAGCGAGGCCGGTGACTCCGCTGCCGCATGCGGCAAGCACCAGCATGCCGGCGGCAGCGAGCAGCACGGCCTGAGTCGCGCGGACGCCGCCGTAGCGGATGACCAAGCCCGGCGACACCAGCGCGGACAGGATGCCAACACCATACGCCATGGCGACGAAGCTGCCGACGAGAGTGCCGCTGACGTTTAGGTCCCGCGCCACCTCCGGCGCGACGGCCGGGATGGAATACAGCGCCATTGTTGCCAGGGTCTGCACCGCCAGGGTGGCGGCCAGCGGCCAGAACGGCATCGACCGGAGCTGGTTGGCGGTGGTCTCGCCGCTTATGCGCCGCTGGCTGGCCATCTCGTCCGGACTCCTCCGATTTGACGGGAGCCGGAATCTGACACTCAAGCGGCGTGGCGTCGATGTTGACCGGTTGGCGTGGCGGTGCCAGCGTGCGCGCGAAGCTCCGGGATGGGATACGGCCTCTGGGAATCGCCAATGACACTCGCGGCGCAACAGGAAACGGCCTCGCTCGCGGACGTGTTCCTGGCCTGTGCCGCCGCGCTCTCCGGCACCGCCAGGGCCGATGGGTATGCCTTGGAATGGCTGCGTAGGCTCGGCTACGACGATGGCGCCGCGTCGTTGGATCCCCGCCGCGCCCGGATCTTGCGGGCGGCTGCCCGCTTAACCCGTGTCTTCACTCTGGAGTCCATTGATGCGCCCGGACTGATCGTGGTCGGGGCGGAGGCCGATCCGGCTTGCCTTGGGCTGTCCGGGCCGGTGGGAGGGGTTGGCGGCAAAGGGGTCACGTTCCAGTCCGCCTTCGAAGGCTGCATCGGCGAGGGTGTCGAATACCTGTCAACCTTCCGCCGGCCGGGCGACCCGGCCGAACGGCTGCCGGCGGACGCGGCGATCGAGCCGGGACCGCTGACAGAAATATGGGACAACCTGCACCCGTTCCTCCGGCGCCCCGACGCCATACCCATCGACTGGATCGTGGCGGTGGACCTGGCCAATGGCGGTCCGGTGCGCCTACCGCTCGATCTTTGCCTGCGCCGCCCGGGAGCCGAGCGGGACGTTGACGTGCCGTGGCCGCTGAGCATCGGATGCGCAGCCGGCAGGGACGCGATTTCGGCCACTGTCGCCGCATTGCTCGAACTGATCGAGCGGCACGCAGTCACCACCTGGTGGAACGAAGGGCGCCCCCCACGCGCCGTAGCCCTCGATTCGCCAGCCTCAACCGTCGGTTCAGCTCTGCTGGCGCAGCTTCGCGGTGCAGCCACCGGCCGGATGACGTGGCTGCTCGATATCACGTCCGCGGACCTGCGGGTCCCGTGCCTGGCCGCCGTCTCCTGCAATCGCGGAGGACGGGGCGTCTGCCTTGGCTTCGCCGCCGGCCTGACCGCGGCGGGCGCGGCGCGCGCCGCGATACTGGAGATGGCGCAGTTCGAACTCGGATACCGCCTTGTGGAAACCAAGCTGTCTGTGCGGGGAGAAGCCTCGTTGAATGAGGCGGATCGCCGCGCGCGCCAAAGGTATAGGCGACTGGATGCTGCCAGGGTCGAGGCGCTGCGGCCGCATCTGCCGCCGGAGCCCGCGTCCGATCTGACGGCAGGCGACGCTTCGGAAGCGCTGCGGCGGCTGCGGGATCGCCTTGAAGCGAGCGGATTGACGCCTTATGCCCAAAATTTGGGGCGCCCGGAGTTCGACATCCCGGTGATCCGGGTGGTCTGCCCGGGCCTGCGCATCGCCGCCGCTTTGGCTCGCGAGGATCGCTCTCCGGCGGGAGTTTCGCTGTTCTGACGGTTGGATTTCGTGCGCGACAAACGGAAAATGTGTTAAACGGCCCAACAGTTGCGCTGAACCACGTTTTGTTCTGCTGCAACGAATCGTTTGAAGGCTTTGGTGCTCAGCCATGGAGATGGCCATGTTTCAGCCCCCGGCCGGCGGCTGAGGTCCGCGTTGCCTCGTCTGACGCCTTACACTATCCGGGAGCAGCCCTGGCGCTGGCTGGCGATCATGCTGGCTCTCGCGTTTCTGTGGGCCGGCATCGGGTTGACCCTGTGGCACGATCGAACGCTGGCCGAACAGGGTGCGGCGAAGGATACCGCCAATTTGGCGCGGACCTTCGAAGAGAGCATTACCCGGACGGTCGAGGCCGTCGACCAGACGCTGCTGTTCCTGCGCGACGAGTACGAGGAGCACCAGGCGGTGTTTCTTCAGCAGCGCTGGGCGGAAAACCATTCATTTCTGAACGACCTGCACGTGCAAATCTCCATGGCGGACCGCGACGGCAGGGCGATCTGGACCAATCTCGGTCCCCTCGACCCAGCGATAAATATCTCCGATCGCGAACATTTTCAGGTTCAGAAGGATAGCAAAGACGACACGCTCTTCATCAGCCGGCCGTTGATTGGCCGCCAATCGAACAAGTGGAGCATTCAGTTTGTCCGCAAGCTCCTGGCCCCGGACGGTTCGTTCGATGGAATCGCCGTGGTGTCGCTCGACCCGAACTATCTGTCCCGCTTCTATGGGTCGATTGCCGTAGGCAACGGGACGATCATCCTGGCGAGGACAAGTGGCGACATCCTGGCCCGCGCCCCGGTATCCGCTTCCTTGATCGGCCGCCAGTTGCCAGCGGGAACGCAGAGCCGATTGCTCAATGGCGCCGTGAGCGGCAGTTTTCGCACAATCAGCGATATCGACCAGGTCGAACGGATCGTCAGCTTCCGCCGGCTGCAGGGATATCCGCTGGTCGTGGCGGTCGGCCTGGCCGCAAGCGATGTGTTCGCCGCCTATGAGCGCAACAAGCGGCTTTATATGGCCGCCGGCATCATTCTGTCGGTGGCCATGATCGTCGCCGGCCTGGCGATGCAGCGCCAGCGCCGCCTGCTGATCGACTCTCGCCAAACCCTGGCCGTGACGCTGGAAAACATGTCGCAGGGCATCGCCATGATCCGCGCCGACGGAAGCGTGCCCGTGGTCAATCAGCGCGCCATCGATCTGCTGGGTCTGCCGCCGGAGTTGGTGACCGGCCGGATCATGCTCAGGGACGTCGTCGCCTGGCAGATGGCCAACAACGAGTTCGGTGACGAAGCGTCATGGGCTCCAACGCTTGCTCGGCTGCTGCGCGAAAAGGGTGCGCCTCTTCGCGACTACGTCTACGAGCGCACCCGGCCCAACGGAACGGTTCTGGAGGTCCGCAGCCAGACCCTTCCGGACGGTGGCGTCGTCTGCACCTATACGGACATTACCGAACGAAAAGCCAACGAAGGGGCGCTGGCCGAGGCGCAGGCGCGCGCAGCGCATGCCGAACGGATGCAGGCCCTCGGGCAACTGGCCGGTGGCATTGCGCACGATTTCAACAACATCCTGCAAGCCGTGCAAGGCGCCGCCAGTCTGATCGATCGGCGCGCTGCCGCCGGCGACGAAAGCATCGGGCGGTTTGCCAGGATGATCCTGGAGGCAACCGGCCGCGGCGCGTCGATCACCCGCCGATTGCTCTCGTTCGCGCGCCGGGGCGAACTGCGTGCCGAAACGGTCGAGCCGATGGCGCTTCTGCATGACCTGCGCGAGGTATTAAGCCACACGCTGGGTAGTCCGATCGCCGTCTCCGTCGATATCGCCGATAGCTTGCCGCCGGTGCTGGCGGACAAAGGGCAATTGGAAACCGCGCTGGTAAACCTTGCCACCAATGCACGTGATGCCATGCCCAACGGCGGCACGCTGCGTTTTGTCGCTGCAACCGAGATGGTGGCGGATGCTGCGGGCCACCCGGCGTATTTGCGGCCGGGACGGTATGTCCGCCTGACAGTCTCGGATAATGGGACGGGGATGGACCGGACGATGCTCGCTCGCGCGCCGGAGCCGTTCTTCACCACCAAGCCGGTCGGTCAGGGGACCGGCCTGGGCCTGTCGATGGTGAAGGGCTTCACCGAGCAAAGCGGCGGCGGCATGACGATCGACAGCGCGCGCGGCCGCGGCACCGTGGTCACCTTGTGGTTGCCGGCGGCCGATCCGGCGGACACCGCGCCGCCCGCCGGCGTTCCGGCCCCGCTTCGCACCCCGGCCGATCGGCCGCGGCGGGTGGTGCTGGTGGATGACGAGGCGATGGTGCGGGATACGCTTGCGGCGACCCTTGGCGATGCGGGCTACGCAGTCATCGTCCTGGAGAGCGGTTCCGAGGCGCTGGCTCTGCTGCGCACGTCCGAGGCGGTGGACGTTCTGGTCAGCGACCTGTCGATGCCCGGGATGGATGGCCTGACGGTCATTCGGGAGGCGCAGCGCATCCGCCCGGGGCTGCCGGCCGTGCTGTTGACCGGCTACGCCGGTCATGGTGCTCAACTGGCTGTCGGTGGCGCGCTGGACAAATCGTTTGCATTGGTGCGCAAACCGGTCGCGGCCGGGCAACTGTCCGACCGGATCGAGACGTTGCTCGCGGTGGCGCCGGCCTGATCCGGCCGATGAAGGGATTGACGACCCGGCGGTGGTCCTGACCCGCCCGGGGCTTCGATGCCGCCGCCCCCGGCATCAGGTGCCCACCAGCCGCGTGTAAAACCGTCCGCGGCGATCAACCCGTCCTGCATCGCGCCGTGTCCATGGCTCCTCGCACAGGAAAGGCCGCTCGATACTGGCCTTAAAGTTGCATCGTGAAGTGGTATTAATTTATCGCTCGGGGGCTGGCATGATCGTCGAGGCGGAGCCGTATGAATACACTTTGAACCTTCCTGCCGCCGCGCTGCTGATCATCGATATGCAGCGGGATTTTCTTGAACCCGGCGGCTTCGGCGAAATGCTTGGCAACGACGTTTCGCAACTTCGCCGCACGATCGAGCCGAACAAGACGCTGCTCGCCGCCTGGCGAAAGGCCGGCGGCCTGGTGATCCACACCCGCGAAGGCCATCGCCCGGACCTGGCCGATTTGCCGCCGGCGAAGAAAATTCGCGGGCGAAGCGCCACCTGTATCGGCGATCCGGGCCCGATGGGCCGGATTCTGGTGCGTGGCGAGGAAGGTCACGACATTATCCCCGAACTCTATCCAGCCGCGGGTGAAGCGGTGATCGACAAGCCCGGCAAGGGCGCATTCTTCGCCACAGACCTGGACGCAATCCTGCGGAACCGCGGCATCAGCCAGCTTGTGGTGACCGGTGTCACGACGGAAGTCTGCGTCAACACCACGGTGCGGGAAGCCAACGACCGCGGCTATGACTGCCTGGTCGTCTCCGACTGCTGCGGGTCGTACTTCCCGGAATTCCACGCCATGGGTCTTCGGATGATCAAGGCGCAGGGCGGCATTTTCGGCTGGGTCGCGCCGTCGGCGGCGGTCCTGACGGCAATCAACTGATTAAGGGAGCGGCAGCATGAGCGGAAACACGGCAGCCGATTTTCGGCCGAAGTTCTGGGTTGCGGGCGACTGGAATGCTTTGTTTGGATTCGGAACAAACATCCTGGTCAACGTTCTGGTCCTGACCGGCTTGCTGCGCTTCGTGCTGAAGATGCCCGATGCGCTGGTGTTCGGGCGAATATTACCGGCGCTGGGACTGATGCTGTTCCTGAGCACGGGATATTATGCGTTCCTGGCCTGGAACCTGGCGCGCAAGACGGGCCGCAGCGATGTTTGCGCGCTACCTTCGGGCATCAGCGTTCCTCACATGTTTGTGGTCACTTTCGTCGTCATGCTGCCGATCAAACTGGCAACGAATGATCCGGTCCAGGCTTGGGAGGCAGGGCTGACCTGGGTGTTTATCCAGAGTTTTGTCCTGATGCTGGGCGGTTTCGTCGGGCCGTATATCCGCAAGATCACGCCGCGCGCGGCATTGCTCGGTTCGCTGGCGGGGATTTCCATCACATTCATTTCCATGAGCCCGGCAGCGCAGGTTTTCACAACCCCGGTGATCGGCGTTGTCTGCTTCGCGGTCATTCTGGCGAACTGGTTCGGTGGCGTGCGCTATTTCGGCGGCGTTCCGGGCGGGCTTGTGGCAATCGCCGTGGGCACCCTTATCGCCTGGGTGTCGACCGCGCTGGGTTTGGGCTACGGCGATCTCAGTATCGCCAAGCTTGGCGCATCCGTCTCGAACTTCGGCTTTTCCCTGCCGATGCCGGCGTTCAACTATACTTTCGATGGCTTCAAATATCTCGGGATCATTCTTGTCACGGCGATTCCCTTTGGCATCTACGACCTGATCGAGGCGCTGGATAATGTCGAAAGCGCCGCCGCGGCCGGAGACAGTTTCCCGACCATCCGCGTGCTGACGGCCGACGGCATCATCAGCCTGATCGGCTGCCTGATGGGAAATCCGTTCATCAACGCTGTCTATATCGGCCACCCCGGCTGGAAATCGATGGGCGGCCGAATCGGCTACTCCGCGATGACCGGCATCATCGTTCTGATATTGACATGGCTTGGCATCATCGCAGTTATCAGCGCCCTGATCCCGGTCGTTGCGATCCTGCCGATCCTGCTTTACATTGGGATGCTGATTGGGTCGCAGGCTTTTCAGGAATCGCCGCATCGCCATGCGCCGGCGATCGTGCTGGCGTTGCTGCCGCAGTTGGCCGCCTGGGGAAAAACCCAGATCGATAATGCGCTTGGTGCCGCAGGAACCAACGCCGCCGCGGTCGGCACCGGCAAGCTGGCGCAGGTCGGGGTGCTGTATGACGGGTTGGCGACTTTGGGCGGGGGTGCCACCCTGGCGGGCATCATCCTCGGCGCCATCACGGTGTTCATCATTGACCGCGCCTTCGAAAGAGCCGCTGCGTTTGCCCTGGCCGGGACGGTCCTGACGTTCTTCGGGTTCATCCACGGGGCGGAGGGGATCGGGATAAACAGTTCGCCCGCGGTTGCGGTGGCCTATCTCGCGGTGGCCGGAATACTTTTCTACTGCTCGCGCTATGCGCAATTCCACCCGCTGGCGATGGAGTCCCATGGCGCGGTGGCGGCCGAGGCTGATTGACGGATGTGCCGACCAACGCTCCCGGCGCCAGCGCCGGGCCGCTTGAGGCTTTGAGGCGCTTATCGGACGGCCGCTATGAGCGGATTTCGCTCTCGCCGGCCGCCGGCAAGCTCGGCATTACGTTGGCGACCATCTGAAATACCCGATCGGACGACGGTGCCGGGGTGGCATCTGGCGGCTACGAAAACCGCGAAAAATCCGGATTGCGTTTCTCAACGAAAGCCTGAAACGCCTCCGCCGCCTCGGCCGAGCGCAACCGGTGACGGAACAACGCCAGCTCCTCCTCGATGCGCCCCGACACGTCGCGGCGGCCGTTCTTGATCAGCGCCTTGGTTTGCCGCACCGCTTCCGGCGGCAGCGCCGCCAGCCGAGCCGCATAATCCCCCGCTACAGTCATCAGTTCGGCATCCGACACCAGCCGGTTGACCAAACCCCAGTGATAAGCCGTTTCGGCATCGATCGTCTCGCCCAGCAGCAGCAACGCGCTGGCCCGCTGATGCCCGACCAGCAGGGGAAACAGCAGCGAGCTGGCCGCCTCCGGGACAAGCCCCAGGCTGGTGAACGGCATCACGAAACGCGCCGACCGCACCGCCACCACGATATCCGCATGGGCCAGCATCGTCGTTCCAACGCCGACAGCCATGCCATTGACCGCCGCCACCAGCGGTTTCGTCAGCGAGGACAGAGCGTTCAGGAAAAGCGAGACCTGGATTCCCTCCTCGGTCGCCGCCCGTGCCTGAAAATCCTTGATGTCGTTGCCACTGGTGAAGGCATCGCCCGTCCCCGTCAGCACGACCACCCGAATCCCCGGATCCCCGTCGGCGCGTTTGAACGCGGATTCGACCGCGTCATACATCTCCCCGGTCAGCGCGTTCTTCTTTTCCGGCCGGTTGAAGCGGATTTCCAGCACCGGGCCGGACTGCGTGACGATGACATCCGACATTGCCTTCTCTCCCTGTCTCCGGCGGTAACCGGAACCCTCTTGCACCGAACGGCTGTTTTCGCCCAAAAGCTTATATGGCTGAACACTACTATACGGTAACCTGGGACCAGCTCCACCGCGATGCCCGCGCCCTGGCGTGGCGGCTGATGGACACCGGTCCCTACACCGGAATCGTCGCGATCAGCCGAGGCGGCCTGATCCCCGCCGCCATCATCGCGCGTGAGCTTGACCTGCGGCTGGTGGAAAGCGTCTGCGTCGTCACCTACCAGGATGAACAGCGCGGCGAGCCGATTGTGACCAAGCTGCCCGCAGCTGCCGGCGACGGCACCGGTTTCCTGATCATCGACGACCTGGTGGATTCCGGTACCACCGCCCGCGTGGTGCGCGCCCTACTGCCGAAGGCGTATTTCGCCTGCGTCTACGCCAAGCCGCAGGGGCGGGAGGCAGTGGACACCTTCGTGACCGAGGTATCCCAGGACACCTGGATTCTGTTCCCCTGGGACACCGAGCCACAATTCATCGAGCCGCTGGCTCGCCGCACCCCGGTTTGAAGCTTGTCCGGTCAAACCCGGCCGTAGGTGTCTTCCAGCCGCACGATATCGTCTTCACCCAGATATGCGCCGGACTGCACCTCGATCAGGGTCAGGGGAATCTTCCCGGGGTTTTCCAACCGGTGGACGCAGCCCAGCGGCAGATAGACGCTCTCATTCTCGCGGACGATCAGGGTTTGCGAATCCCGCGTCACCCGCGCGGTACCGTTCACCACGACCCAGTGCTCGGCCCGATGAAAATGGCTTTGCAGCGATAGCTGCCGTCCCGGGTTGACGACGATGCGCTTCACCTGGCATCGCTCGCCCTGAAACAGGCTCTCGTAGTAGCCCCACGGCCGATAGCAGCGGTTGTGCGCCACCGCCTCCGGCCGGCGCGCGGCCTTCAGGCGCTCGACGATCTTCTTGACGTCCTGGGCGTGGGCGCGATGCATGGCCAGTACCGCGTCCTCGGTCACCACCACCACGACATCCTTCAGGCCGACAACAGCTGTCAGCATGCCATCGCTGCGGACATAGCAATTCTCGGCGCCCTCCAGAAAGACGTCGCCCAGGGCGACATTGCCGTCCGCATCTTTGGTGCCGAGCTCCCACAGCGCGCTCCAGCTTCCGACGTCCGACCAGCCGAGATTGGCGGGGACTACCGCGGCGCGGCTGGTTCGCTCGGCCACCGCGTAGTCGATGCTGATCGACGGGCAGTCCTTGAACGCCTCCACGCCCAATCGAATGAAATCCAGATCCGTCTGCCGATCGGCGACTGATTGCCGGACGGCGGGGAGGATGGCGGGGGCATGAGTCTCCAGCTCCTGCAGCAACGTGCGGGCGGTAAAAACGAACATGCCGGAGTTCCACAAATGCCGGCCACCGGAGACGAACCGCGCCGCCGTCTCGGCGGACGGCTTCTCCAGAAAGCGGGCCACGCCGTAGACGCCGTCCGCCTCGCGCAGTGGATCGCCGACCTCAATATACCCGTAGCCAGTCTCGGGCGCCGTCGGCTGCATGCCGAAGGTCACCACATAGCCGGCCCGGGCCGCCGTCGCGGCGGCGGCAAGCGCGACCTGCAAGGCGGCCGTATCCGTGATCGAGGCGTCGGCTGCCATAATCCACATCACCGACTCAGGATCGTCCTCCGCCACCAGCAGTGCCGCGGCGGCAATCGCCGGGGCGCTGTTGCGGCCCACGGGTTCCAGCACGATACGGGCACCGCTGATCCCGGCATCGCGCAATTGCTCGGCGATCAGGAACCGATGCTCATTGTTGCACACGACGATCGGCGGCGCGAACCCGGGGCCGTGCGCCCGCAAGGCGGTTTCCTGCATCAGCGTCCGTTCGGACAGCAGCGGCCAGAGCTGCTTGGGAAAGCTCTCCCGCGAGACCGGCCAAAGCCGGGTGCCCGAGCCGCCGGACAGGATAATGGGAACGATACGATTTTCGGTCATGGTCTCATCCATATGCCCGGAATGTTCTAGCCCGCATTTACCCCCGATTGCCAAGCTGCAAGCGCATCTGCCGGCGGGGATGTCTTCAAAAGATGCGGATAAAAATCGAATACGGTTGCGTACAAGACAACGCCGCTGCCCATTGGCGAAAAACCTTGGCCGATTGCCGGACCGTCACGCATCTGGCATATGCCGCGACCGTGGCGCCAAAATATGGAGTGCTTCGGGGATCGGCGCCTACCGAATAACGAGGAAGGGGTAAACCCGAAATGAGTGCGGCGCAAATCCTGATCATCGCCTGTGGCCTGGCGGCCCTGGTGTATGGTCTCATCACTACTCGGCAAGTACTTGCCGCGGACGCCGGAACGGCCCGCATGCAAGAAATTGCCGCGGCCGTACAGGAAGGCGCCCGCGCCTACCTGAACCGGCAATATCTCACGATTGGCCTTGTCGGCGTGGTCATCATGGTCATTCTGGGCCTGTTCCTGGGCCTCCACACCGCCATCGGCTTCTTCATCGGCGCGGTCCTGTCGGCCGCGACCGGCTTCATCGGTATGAATGTCTCGGTCCGCGCCAATGTGCGCACCGCGCAGGCATCCCGCCGCGGCCTGGCTGCCGGTTTGGACGTCGCCTTCAAGGCGGGTGCGATCACCGGACTGCTGGTTGTCGGCCTCGGCCTGCTGGGCGTTGCCGGCTATTACTTCTACCTGCGCCAGGGCGTGGGGCCAGACGCCGATGTGCGTCCGGTGCTGGAGGCGATGGTCGCGCTGGGCTTCGGCGGATCGCTGATCTCGATCTTTGCCCGTCTCGGCGGCGGCATCTTCACCAAGGGCGCCGACGTGGGCGCGGACCTGGTGGGCAAGGTCGAGGCCGGGATTCCGGAAGATGACCCCCGCAATCCGGCCGTGATCGCGGATAACGTGGGTGACAATGTCGGCGATTGCGCCGGTATGGCTGCCGACTTGTTCGAGACCTACGCGGTGACCATCGTGGCCACCATGCTGCTGGCGGCGATCCTGTTCACCGGCGTCGTGCGTGACGAACTGCTGATGCTGCCGCTTGGCATCTGCGCGGTCTGCATCCTGACCTCCATCTTCGGCACCTACTACGTCAAGCTGGGTCCGGATAATGGGATCATGAAGGCGCTATACCGTGGCCTGATGGTCACCGGCGCCGCTTCGGTCGTCGGCATCCTGTTCGTCATCATTTTCACCGCCGGCCTGTTCACCCCGCTGACTCTCACGGCGGGCGGATCGGTCAACGGGTTCGAGTTGTTCATCTGCGCGCTGATCGGCTTGCTGGTCACCGGGCTGATCGTCTGGATCACCGAGTATTACACTTCGACCGAATACCGGCCGGTGCGGTCGATCGCGCAAAGCTCCACCACCGGTCACGGCACCAACGTGATCCAGGGGCTGGCGATCTCGATGGAAGCGACGGCGCTGCCGGTCGTGGTCATCAGCGTCGGCATCATCTTCACCTCCATGATCGCGGGCCTGTTCGGCATCGCGGTTGCGGCGACGACAATGCTGTCCCTGGCAGGCGTGATCGTCGCGTTGGATGCGTACGGCCCGGTGACGGACAATGCCGGCGGCATCGCCCAGATGGCCGATCTGCCGGAGGAAGTGCGTGTTACAACGGATGCCCTGGATGCCGTCGGCAACACCACCAAGGCGGTGACCAAGGGCTATGCGATCGGTTCGGCCGGCCTGGCCTCGCTGGTGCTGTTCGCGGCGTATACCCAGGACCTGGCGCACTACTTCCCGAAGCTGACCGTCGATTTCACCCTGCAAAACCCGTACGTGGTCGTCGGACTGTTCATCGGCGGCCTGCTGCCGTACTTGTTCGGCTCGATGGGCATGACCGCGGTGGGCCGCGCGGCCGGCTCGGTGGTGGTGGAAGTCCGCCGCCAGTTCCGGGAGATCCCGGGCATCATGGAAGGCACCGGCAAGCCGGAATACGGCAAGGCGGTTGACCTGCTGACCAAGGCCGCGATCAAGGAGATGATCCTGCCGTCGCTGCTGCCGGTCGGTGCGCCGATTGTGCTGTGGATCGTGATCGCCATCATCGGCGGCAAGGCCGCGGCGTTCGCGTCGCTGGGCGCGATGCTGCTGGGGACGATCGTGACGGGGCTATTCGTCGCGATCTCGATGACCTCGGGCGGTGGCGCGTGGGACAACGCGAAGAAGTACATTGAAGAGGGTAACTTCGGCGGCAAGGGTTCCGAGGCGCACAAGTCCGCGGTGACCGGTGATACCGTCGGCGACCCGTACAAGGACACCGCCGGTCCGGCGGTGAACCCGATGATCAAGATCACCAACATTGTGGCTCTGCTGCTGCTGGCGGTTTTGGCGAACCTGATCAAGTAGGCTGGTCTGACTATGGAAACGGCCCCGGGGGAGACTTCGGGGCCGTTTTTCTTGTTTCAATACTTGTCCGCGCAACCCACGCCAGCAGGTGCCGCGACAGATGGAAAGAAGTCGACCGCCCGATCCGCGTATTTCCCGGGCCTCGCCTCAGCCGGATGCCGGGTTGGCTCCGCCGGATGTAAACTCGCCGATCCAGGGGCGGCGGATGGCGGTCAGTCCCCAGGCATGCGCCATCCCGGAGCCCGGGGCCGGGTTCGGCACGTCGCAGACGATCGGCTGACCTTCCCAGACGCCGTGGCAATGCGCATAGCGGCCACGGGCAATCACACTCAGGGTTCCGCTTTGTCGCAAGACGCGAACAAACCCGTCGGAGGGGTGGAAGACGCCGCCAACCGGAACATCGGGCGGCCGATGCCGGACAAGCAGGTATTCCGACTCTGAGTCGTCAACCCCCGGACCAAGAAGAATGCCCAGATGCGTTACCGCTGGCTGCAGACCCGGGGGTGCCGCGATTGGGTCCGCGACCGGCGTGTTCGTGCGAGACAGCGAAAGGTAATCTCCGCTCCGGCCCCAGGTTGAGACGATAATCCACTCGGCCTGACGCATCGCGGCTGTCGCGGGTTTGTCGTAGTCGCCAAAGGCCAAATCAGCTGCCATGGCGGCGATGAAGCCGGTATGTGGCACGTATTATCCTGAAAACATGAGACAACCAGAGGCGGCTGGCGGATTGCTACGTGCGCTATGGCACGTGATTCCATCGTTATTTAGCGACACCCTGTGCTTCGATCGAAATTGCGTGTAAATTTGTTGATCGACCCTGATCACCGGCCCGCAATGACATCCGCTCCTGCCACACAACCGATCGAACCCGAGGAAGCACCGCAGCCGCGGTTCTCGATCTCGGTGCTCGGGCCGATGCGGGCCGCGGCGAACGGGCGCGACATCAAGCTGCGCAAGCGCAAGGCACGCGCCCTGTTGGCCTATCTGGCGCTGACCGACGGCTGCCAGGAGACCCGGGAGCGGCTTGTCGGCCTGCTGTGGAGCGACTCGGAGGAAGGCAAGGCACGCTCCTCGCTTCGCCAGGTGCTGCATGAGCTGACGGAGGATCTCCAGGACGCCGGGTATACCGGAATGACGCGAGACCGGATGCGCGTCGTGCTTGATCCGGCCAGCCTGGAGGTGGACTGCCGGGATATCCTGGACATGGCGCGGGCGGGGGCAATCCATCGGCGGCTGATCGATGAGAAGCTGGTGTCCGAAGCCTTCCTCCGCGATCTCGACGACATCGATCCGGCTTTCGCTGTCTGGGCCAAGGCGCGGCGGCAGGCTTTCCACGACCATCTGCTGCAACGCCTGCAGGCAATTCTGCATTCGGAGACGCTGGCCGGGGCAACCCGCCGGGAATGTGCCCGGGCGATCCTTAATCTCGATCCGACGCATGAAGAAGCCTGCCGCGCGCTAATGCGGATCAACGCGGACATGGGCGACACTGCTGCCGCGTTGCGGGCCTACAACGCGTTGTGGGAACTGCTCGAGACCGAATACGACACGGAACCGTCGCCAGAGACCATTGCGCTGGTCGCGGAGATAAAACAGGGGACGTTGGCACGCCCGGCAACTCTGCACACGGTGTCCGAGCTATTTCCACAACCTGCGCAACGGCAGGAGCTCGTGGCCGAGGGCGTGGCGGCAGGGGCGCGGCTGGCGCTGTTGATCGAGCCGTTCGGGATCAACGGCATCGACCCCGACAGCCTGCATCTGGCAGAGGGATTCCGGCACGACCTGATGGCGTCCCTGATCCGCTTCCGCGAATGGTTCGTCGTCGCCGGTTCCAGCCTGTCCGCCGATCATCTGGCGAGCGGGCGAGTGTCGGGGGCATACTGCATCGCCGCGACGGCGTATCGGGCCGGCGATGCCATGAGCCTTGTGCTGACGCTGCGCGAACATGAAAGCGGCATCCATATCTGGAGCGAGCGCTTCGTGCTGACGTTGTCGAACTGGTTCGAATCGCAGCAGCAGATCGTCCGCCAGATCGCCATTTCGCTGAATGTGCAGATTTCCGTCGGGCGGCTTGGGCGGATCGCGTCGGAATCGGTGGTTTCGCTGCCTGTTTATGACCTCTGGCTGCGCGGACAGGCGGCGCTGCACCGGTTCAGCCCGGAAAACTGGAAGACCGCGGCCCGGAGTTTCACCGGGGCCATCCAGCGCGCCCCGGACTTCGCCCCCGGCTACAGCAGCCTGGCGCAAATGAATAACATTGCCCATTTCGTGCATCCCGGCGTCCGCCGCGCACCCGGCCAGGCGGAACGGACCCTGGATCTGGCTCGCAAAGCCGTCGCGCTGGATCCGATGGATTCGCGATCACAGCTTTCGCTCGGCTGGTCGCTGGCGATGGCCAAGAACTACAAGCAGGCTGCCGTTCACATGGATCTCGCGAGGCAGCTCAACCCGAGCGATTCCTGGACGCTGATCTCCAGCGGCCTGTGCCTTGGTTACTGCGGCGATCTGGATCTGGCGACCGACCTGGCGAACCAATCCCTGAACCTGACATTGTCGCCGACACGCCTGCATTGGGCTTACCAAGTGCAGCTTGCCTTCCTGCGCGGCGATTATGCGGAGGCGGTTGACGCCGCGGATCGCTCCGAAGGCGTGATGTTAGGCATGGTGGCGTGGCGAGCGGCGGCGCTGGCGCATCTCGGCGAAAAGCTTAAGGCGCGGGACACAGCACAGCAATTCCTCAACCTCGCGCGCTCATCCTGGTTCGGCGAGGAACCACCGGCCGACGAAGCGATCGGACGGTGGTTGTTGCATATGTTCCCGATTTCCGTGGAAGCGCACTGGAGCAGGCTGCGCGATGGCGTTGCCGCCGCGGGAATCCCGCACGGCGGCGCCCGCCATCACGGCTGGTAGCTACATGCAGCTTCCGACGCTGTAGTCGCCAACGCGTTCGGCCTGCAGCCGGATCTTCTGGTCCACCGTTTCGGGCTGATCGGCATTGATTGGCGGATCGAGATAGAATTCCGGAAGGTTGTAGTCGGCGCCGTCCTTGATTTCCTGCTGCGCGGCCGTGGCCATGGCGGGATCGGGCAGCCGGACGTAGCGGCGCGTCGGGGTGTCGCGGACGAAGACGACTTCCTGGACGCTGTCGGGGAAAGTGACACCGTTGGTGCCGCCGATGGTTTTGGGCTGGGCGGGATCGAACACGAAACGCCAGGCGGAGTCGTCCGAAAAAGGGCTGCCGGGCGGTGTCGCTGTGCTGAGTGCCCACGACAGCACCAGCTTGCCCCAGTCTTCATAGCTGCCGGTGGGTTCAACGGGTACGAACGTCATGTGTTTCTCCTCTGCTGGTTTTTAAGCGTCCTAGATCAGCGATGGGTACTTGAGCGCATCGTCCTGGCTGTGTTGCAGGCGATCGTTAACGAAGCCGATCACAGACGCCATGGTGACCGGCTTTTGGAAGTCAGCCGCAACGAATGCCGGGTGCAGCAATCGGAGCTGATCGGACAACGCAGCATGCCCGGTTTCGGCCTTGAACCGGTTGTTCAGTTCCCCGAACAGCGTGTCGCCGACGAGGATCGATCCGAATCGGCCGAGGCGGCAGCCAAGGCTGTCCGGATCTTTGGACGCCTCGAACAAGACAAAGAACGGTAGCGGCGGATTGGCCGCGATAGAAGCGATCTCCGCCGCCTTCTGTTCCGGCGTCAGCCCGGCCCAGGGATTGGTGGCGCCGTCGAAATTGCCTGCCGCAAGCCAGGTCGCGATGTCCGCCTGCCACGCGTCGTCGCGCAGGAAAGCCGACTCGGCCAAAATCGGCGCGAAGGCCTTATGACTGCGCATCGCCGCCAGCAAATCGCGCACTGGCCAGAGATCGGCGAGCTGCGCGCTGATCAGGTCCCGATACACCAGCCCCGTTCCCGTCGAAGCGTCGATCGGCCCGAACGCCTGGCCGAACAGCGACACCGGCGAGCGTGGTCCGATCCGGCGGCTGAGATTGATACGGTCAGGGTTGGAGGTGCCCTCGATGTTGAAGAAGTTTGACCACAGCACCAGCCACTCCGGCGCCAGCGGCTGCATATGGACGTTGCGTCCGGATGAGAACCGGTTCAGCGCATCCGTCAGCAGCAAGCCGAGAGAGTTGGTTGCGGCGTTGACCAGGTAGCGCTCGCGCACCATGGCGTGGCCAAAACGAAATGCCGCGTGGGAAAATTCCAGCGCCACGCCGTGCGTTGGCGAACCGGCAAGTCCGTCAAGAAAAGCCGGCGCGGACTGGCTGTAGTGCGCGTAGACGGCCGGGTGCAGGACGCGCTTCAGAAGGTCTTCGCGGATGACATGGCGATAGACCAGGGTCGTCGCCTCGCGGGCGTTCTCGAACAGCCTGGCCGTGTCGTGAGCGAAATTGAACGCTGGATCATCAGCCGGAACGGCCGGTTGGAGCTCCACGAAAAGATTGTGCAGATGGCAGAAGACCATCGTCATCTGCGAAATCAGCGCATGGTCGTCGTTACGCTGATCCGCGACAATGGCCTCGGTGTAGCCGGGCAGATCCAGCTTCACTCTGGGGATATCGCGGAACGGGCACAGGCCGGCATGGTCGCCGGCTTTAAGCGGGCCGGACTGGCCGATACGCAACTTCGCCCGGCTCAGGTCGGCGGGATCGGATGGCGCGTAGAGTATCGGCACCTCCGTCGGGCCGCCGCCATAAAGCCCGTCGAGGCGCAGCCGCGTGCCGCGATCGTTGGCGGTATCCTGATCGAGCTCCGTTGTCGCCCAGAACGGCACCCGGGTGGAGACCAGATCATGCGCAACGAATTGCAGCAGATACGTGAAGCCCGACGGTATGTAGGGATTGTCGTTGGGATCGGGTTGGCTTTTCCGGATCGGGGCATCCGCACCCGGAAGGTTCGCTGGTGCCACTTCCCAGCCGACCGGAACGGTCATGCGCAGATCGAGCCGCGCCGCGCGCTCGGCGAGGGCAGCGCGTTCGCCCGAAGCCGCCGGCTTATCCCGGCCTGCCAATTGAAGATGCCGGAAGCCCGGCGGATCGCCTTCCGCAACGATGCCGGCGGGCGACGGGTGCGACCGTTCTGTCGCAGGAATATGGGATGGACTTCCACCGTGGCGTGACATCGGACCAGCTCCCCCATTGGAACAGCCACAACTTATCAGAGCGCCGTGACTCAAACGTGATCGTTGCCCCGACGCAGTATCCGAGCCGGACGGCTTTTGCTAGGGACGGAGGTATGCAGTCACACACTTCGTCCAAGCTGACCTATCCCTTCGCCGCCGCGCCCGCGCCGGGGGAGTTGATCGATGTCGCGCCCGGCCTTCGCTGGCTGCGGTTGCCGCTTCCGTACCGGCTGGACCATGTCAACATCTACCTGATCGAAAACCAGGGCGGCTGGACTGCCCTGGACACCGGCCTGGGCACCGACGAAAGCAAACAGATCTGGGAGGATGTCCTGGCCGGCCCGCTGAAGGGCGAGGGCCTGAAATCGCTGATCGTCTCGCATTACCACCCGGACCACGTCGGACTGGCGGCCTGGATGTGCGCGCGGTTCGGCCTGGAGATGGCGATGACGCGGCCGGAATACCTTCTTAGTTTGGTGCTGCAGCACGCTCCGGGCGACTACGGGTCGGAGGTGTACCGGCCGTTCTACCGGCGGCACGGGCTGGATGCCGAAGCGACCGAAATCGTGCTGAGCCGCGGCCATGAATACCTGCACCGCACGACCGGCGTCCCGCCGTCCTATCGCCGGATCAGGAACGGCGACACGCTGGCCATCGGCCGCCGCGACTTTCAAGTGATGACCGGTGGCGGACATGCGCTGGAACAGGCGATGCTGTATAGGCCGGAGGACAAGCTGTTCCTGGCGGCGGATCAGGTGATCGCCAGGATTTCTCCCAACGTCAGCGTGCATCCGATGGAAGCCAGTCTCGATGCGCTGGGACTCTATCTTGCGTCGCTGCGGTCTATCAAGGTGGCGGTCGCGCCGGATGTGCTGGTGCTGCCCGGCCACGGGCTGCCGTTCTATGGGCTGCACGACCGGATTGATGAGCTGATCGCGCACCACGCGGAGCGCTGCGGCGCAATCGCGATGGCCTGCGCGACCGCTTCGCTGTCGGTGGCGGAGATCGTGCCGCATCTGTTCACGCGCGTTCTGGACGCCCACCAGACCGGCTTCGCGTTCGGCGAGGTGCTGGCGCATGTGAACCACATGCTGGGCCGGGGAGAGTTGCGGCTGGAAACCGATGCCAGTGGGGTGGACCGCTACCGGGCGGCGTAGGCGGCGCTCTCCCGTCATGGTGCGCGCGTGCGCACCATCCACGCCTTGCGGCGCCGGCGTGCGCAAAGGCGTGGATGGCCGGACTAAATCCGGCCATGACACGTGACGCAGCCGCCCTACACGAGGCTGGCGTTCAGGCTGATATCGGCATTCAGCACCTTCGACACCGGGCAGTTTTCCTTGGCGCCACGCGCCAGCTCCTGGAACCTGGCATCATCGAGGCCGGGCACCTTCGCTTTCAGGACCAGATGGACCGCGGCGATCTTCCAGCCGTTGGGCACTTGCTCCATGGTCAGCGTGGCGTCGCAGTCGAGGCTTTCCGGCGGATGGCCGGCGCCGGTGAGTTCGAACGCTGTTGCCATACTGAAACAACCGGCATGGGCGGCGGCAATCAGCTCCTCCGGATTGGTGCCCTTGCCGTCGCCGAACCGGGCGTTGAAGCCGTAGGGCGTGTCCTTCAGCGTGCCGCTTTGCGTGGTCAGACTGCCGGTGCCCTCCTTGCCGGTGCCGTGCCATTGCGCTGATGCGCGGCGCTTGATCTGGGCCATTCGGTTCACTCCTCCGTTGTTGCGCCGCGCGAGGGCGGCGGCGAGCATATGGGGAGTGTCGCGCGGCAACGGGGATCACATCGGGAGGCGGCGAACTTTCACTCCGCCGCCAGCGCGATCTCGCCCACTTCCTCGCGCAGCCAGACCGCCGTGTCGTGAAACACTGCGCCTCCGAATGGCGGCCCGGGTTCGTCGCTGGTCAGCGCGTTGATGCCGATCCCGCCTTCGAAACATTCGCTTGGCCAGATGCTTTCCGCGATCAGAACGCCGGGTTGCTGTCCCGCCGCGATGCGTGCGTGCAGCACGACCTCCCCACGGTCATTGCCAAGCCGGAGCTTCGATCCATCCGTAAAGCTGGTGTTGAGGAAACTGCGCGACGGCGCCGTCACCAGCCGGAACGGTTCCGTGGCGGTGGCGGCATCGACATTGTCCATGTGGTCGGGCAAGGCCGGCATCACGCCGTTCCGGTCGCCCATCGCCTGCCAATCCGGGGCGAAATGAAACCGCTTGTCGGCGGTCGGGAAGCCGTCGAGGAAATGTCCCGTCCGGAATGGCGGCGAAGCGTCGAACCAACGCTGTTCCAGCAGCGTCGCGGCGTTCGGATAGCCTGACGCCAGCAGCGTGGCATCGACCATTTCCATCGCCGACATCTCGAAGCCGCGATGTTTCGCCCCCAGCCGCGACGCCAGTTCCCGCGTCACCTCGTGGTTCGAGCGGCATTCGCCCGGCGGCTCGATCAGTTTGGGGCCGATTTGAAGATGGCTGTGGCCGCCGGCCTGGTAGAGGTCGTCCTGCTCCAGGAACATCGTCGCTGGCAGCACGATATCCGACCAGCGCGCCGTTTCGGTCAAGAACTGCTCATGCGTGACCACGAACAGGTCCTCGCGCCCGAAGCCGCGCCGCACGCGGTTGCTGTCGGGACAGACCGTCAACGGATTCTGGTTCTGGATCAGCATCGCATGCACCTGCGGGCCATCGCCGACCTCCCCGCGGTCGCCGGTCAGCACGCTGCCGATACGGCTCATGTCCATCATGCGGACCGTCGTATCCAGCGCGTCGAGGCCCTCGATCAGCGTCTTGTTCAGGCCGTACATGCCGCGGTTGGACCACAGTGCGCCGCCGCCTTCGTGTTGCCAGGCGCCTGTCACCGTCGGCAGGCAGGTCACCGCATGCATCGCGGCGGACCCGTTCCGGCTGCGGGTGAAACCATAGCCGGCGCGGATGTAGCTGCGCTTCGTCTGTCCATACAGCGCACCGAACGCCTCGATCTGCTCGACCGGGATGCCGGTGATCGCGGCGGCCCATTCCGGATCGCGGCTGCGGAGATGAGCCTCCAGCGCGTCCGGACAATCCGCATAGTCGCGCATATAGGCGCGGTCCGCATAGCCGTCGCGGAAGGCGACGTGCATCACCGCGCAGGCCAAGGCGGCGTCGGTTCCCGGCCTGGGTGCCAGATGGATGTCGGCGACCGCGGCTGTCGGCGTGCGATACGGGTCGATCACCGCCAGCTTCGCACCGCGTTCCTTGCGGGCGCGCGACACGTGGGACATGACGTTGACCTGGGTGGAGACAGGATTGCCGCCCCAGACGACAATCAGGTCCGAGCGCGCCATCTCACGGGCATCGACCCCGCGATTGGCGCCGATGCCCGCGACCCAGCCGGCCTCCGGCAGCGATGTGCAGATCGTCATCTTCTGCCGGGAGTAGCGCATCACGTTGCGCAGCCGGTTAAGGCCGTCGCGCTGCACCAGTCCCATGGTGCCGGCATAGTAGAATGGCCAGACCGCTTCGCTGCCGTGCCGGGCGGCGACGTCAATGAACCGCTCGGCGATGCGGTCCATCGCTTCGTCCCAGGCGATGGGGCGAAACTGGCGGCCGCCCTTGGGGCCGGTGCGGAGCAGCGGGTGGGTCAGGCGGTCCGGGTGATGAATCCGCTCGGCGTAGCGGGAGACTTTGTTGCAGATCACCCCGGCGGTGTAGCTGTTATCCGCACCTCGGACCGCGCCGATGCGCTGGCCGTCGAGGACCTCAATGGAGAGCGCGCAGGTAGAGGGGCAGTCGTGCGGACAGACGGAGGATTGGATGGCACGGGTCATGGAGGCGAGCTTAACCTGTACGCCAACTCCATGAAAAGCCGCACCTTCGGCGATCTTGCTGCCGGCATGTAACAACCAATGTGCAGTGTATTATCTACAGACTGACGCGGCTTCGTTGTAGATATCGCCTGTCCTTCGCTGTATGCCGACTATCAAACATGAAATGGTCCGCGCGCCCGGAGTGGGCCTCATCGCCGCCTGGGGGATTGAAGGCATGGCCGTGAGGATTGCAGTCGGCAATGGACATGGCGTCGCCTTAGCCGGGCGCCAAGTACCGGATGGCATCTCCCTGGATATCGAAACCGGGGAGTTCATTGCGCGGATTGGCCGCAGCGGATCGGGCAAGAGCACGCTGCCCCGGGCGATCTCGCTTACGGACTTGCCGCCGGCACGGACGCGCCCGAAGGTGAGCGTCGAGCCGCTCCGGAGCACAGACGGATCGAACTACACGGCTTCCTTCAATTCCTTGGCAGGGCGAAACGCGATCTTTTTGCTCGCGGCGACCTCGACGGGTTCGCCCGTCGCCGGGTTACGCGCGGTTCGGGCCGGTCGATCGCGCACTTGCAGGATGCCGAGGCCATTGAGGCGGATCTTGTCGCCCTTGACAAGTTGACGAGTGATGAGCGTCACAAAGTCGCCAAGCACCGCTTCGGCGGCCTTTTTCGACAGGTCATGCCCCTCCGCCAGCTCGGCGGCGAGGTGCTTGAGCGTAATCGTGGCCTGCGGCACGGGCTTCGCCGCAGCCGCCTTTTTGGCGGGTGCAGCGCCCTTCTTCGCGGGCGCAGCTGCCTTGCTCGGTGGCGCCGAGGTCTTTTTCGCGGCGACCTTCGCCGGAGCGGCGGTCTTCTTGGCGGCCGGGGCCGGTTTCTTGGCGGGCGGCATCACGATCTCCTAGGAAAAGCTATCGAATCGGCAGCCTGCTCGCGCCGCCCCGATTCGCGCAACAACGGCCAGCGCATTACGCGCAAAATCTTTGTCCGGCTACTTGATTAGCTCTATCTTACCCGGTCGGGCAACTGCGGTTGCGGACGGACATCGAAATAGTCTCTTTGGCGCCCGGATCGACCCGACTTCGCCACCCCAACCGGCCAGGCCGCTCTGCTCGACCGAGCGTTGCGACGCAAGACCAGTCCGGGTTGATTTTGCCATTCGGGCACAGCCGCCGCCGTCAAGGCCGTGCGCGTCCTGGACCGGCGTGACGCCTTATTCGGCCCGCGATGTCCAGCCGAAGCAAACGCGCGACCCGCGCCGGCAGCCGCGCTCTCAAGGCGAGCGCGTGATGATCGATTGACTCCAGGATCCTCCTGGAGAGCCAATGTTTTACGGCGCTACAGGACCCTCTCCCGGAGAGGTTGGCCAGCGATTCGAGCTCATTGCCCGCGGTGGCCGCTCACCCTCCGAACGTCTCCACGATATCCTGGTGCAGCGCCCCGATCTCCCGCTGCACGAAATCCAGGAACGGAGACAAATCCCGAGACGCCAGTTCCGTCACGTTCTGATAGGTCATCGTGGCGATCAACTGATCCAGCCGCTCCAGCGCCGCCGACATCCCGCGCAGCCCGTAGCCGGTGCGCAACTGAGTCAGGTGCCGCTCCACCCGCCCCAGGTTCAGCCCGACCGACCGCGGAAACGCCCGGTTCGACAGCAGAAAGCAGGCGACCTCCTGCGGATGATACCCGTTCGGATGCTCCCGCCGATAAGCGTGATACCCGGCAGCAGCCCGCAGCAGCGCGTTCCATTGCCCCGCGTCGATATTGTCGCTCGCATCCTCCCGCGGGACCAGCGAGTGAAACCGCGTGTCGAGCAATCGGGTGGTCTGGTCCGCACGCTCCAGGTACCGGCCGATCATGTAGAAGTGCCAGGCTTGGTCGCGGTAGAATGTGCCCTCGGTGATGCCGGTATGCGACTGCGCGCCGTCCTTCAGCATGTTGCAGACGGCGGTGAAATGCTCCGGCACGATCGACGCCGCGTCCAGCGCCCTGATGTGTCCGTAGAACACGTTGATCTGAAGCCACATCTCGGTCGAGATCAGCGCCCGCAAGGTGCGTGCATTCTCCCGGGCGGCGATGATGAACGATTGCACCGAGGTCTCATTCGTCGTGTCCAGCAGGTAGAACTCGCCCACACTGCGCTGGGTCGCGACCTGATGCCGCTTATGAAACTCGACCAGGTCGCCGTTGATGCGCGGAACCGACAGCCAGTTGCGCGAGTCGTCGGCATCGCGGGCGAAGGTGTTGGTGACGTCAAGGATGCGGGCGAGGTTCTCGATCCGCTCCATGTAGCGCGCCAGCCAGATGGTGCCCTCGGCATGGCGGGCGATCAGGTGCACGGTGTGGCGTTTCGGCATGATGTCCATTATGCGAGCACCCAGGTATCCTTGGTTCCCCCGCCCTGGGAGGAATTGACCACCAGCGTCCCCTGCTTCAGCGCCACCCGGGTCAGGCCGCCGGGCAGCACCCAGGTATCCTTGCCGGTGACCGCGAACGGCCGCAGATCGATGTGGCGGGGCCGCACGCCGTCATCGCACAGCGTCGGCGACACCGACAGCTTCAGCGTCGGCTGGCTGATATAATTGGACGGATCGGCCTTCAGCAGCGCCCGGAAATCCTCAAGCTGCTGCTTGGACGCATGCGGGCCGATCAGGATGCCGTAGCCGCCGGATTCCGCCACCGGCTTGGTCACAAGCTCCGCCAGATGGTCCAGCGTATAGGCCAGCGCCTCCGGCTCCGCGCAGATCCGCGTATCCACGTTCTTCAGTATCGGCTCTTCCGACAGGTAGTAGCGAATGATGCGGGGCATGTAGGCATAGATCGCCTTGTCGTCGGCGACGCCGGTGCCGACGGCGTTGGCGATCGCCACCGTGCCGTGGCGCCAGCAATCGATCAGGCCGCGCACACCCAGCATGCTATCCTTATTGAACACGTCCGGATCGAGGAAGTCGTCGCCGATGCGGCGGTAGATCGTATGCACCGCGGCGAGGCCGGCGGTCGTACGCATCCAGACCTTACCTCCCTCCACCGTCAGGTCGCGGCCTTCGACCAGTGGCACGCCCATTTCGCGCGCCAGGAAAACGTGTTCGAAATAGGCGGAGTTGAAGATGCCAGGAGACAGAACGACAACCTGCGGGTCGCTGACCGCGGCCGGGGCGATCTCCGCCATCGCGTTGTGCAGGCGCAGGCCGTACTCCTCGACGCCGCGCACGCGCAGGCCGGTCATCAGGTCGGACATCACCCGCAGGCTCATGTGCCGGTTCTCGACGACGTAGGCGACGCCGGATGGAGTGCGGGCGTTGTCCTCCAGCACCCGGAACTCGCCGGTTTCATCGCGCACGATGTCGGTGCCGCAGACATGGACGTAGGTGTTATAAGGGACGTTGAAGCCGACCATGGCCTGGCAGTAGCCGGCGTTTTGCAGCACCAGCGCTTCGGGGACGATCTTGTCGGCGAGGATCTTCCGTTCGTGGTAGATGTCGCGCAGGAACATGTTCAGCGCACGGACGCGCTGGATGACGCCGGTCTCGATCTGGTTCCACTCCGTCGGCGTGATGACGCGGGGGATCAGGTCGAACGGCAGGATACGGTCGATCGCGGTGGCGTCGGAATAGACCGTGAAGGTGATGCCGCGTTCGAGCAGATCCCGTTCCGCATCGGCCGCCCGCTGGCGCAATGAACTGATGGGAAGAGCGGCGAGCCGTGACAGCAGCAGCGTCAGGGTCGGGTGCTGGGGCTGGCCCTGCCTCAGCATCTCGCAGAAGAACGCGTTCGGATC
This sequence comes from uncultured Rhodopila sp., assembly GCF_903915725.1. Classification (GTDB taxonomy): domain Bacteria; phylum Pseudomonadota; class Alphaproteobacteria; order Acetobacterales; family Acetobacteraceae; genus Rhodopila. The sequence goes on along the minus strand of NZ_CAIWTY010000001.1, from coordinate 104,099 downwards.
GTAGCCCTGCAACGTCCCGTGCGGCTGCAACTGGCTCTGACTTTGCGACTGGCTCGCTGCACCCACCGGCATCCGTGTCTCCGTTCTACGCTGCGTCATGATAAACAAACTGGCTTTTCTGGGAAGGCATTTTCGGCGCCCGGGTTGGTCTGGGGGCGAAACCGATGCCGAAAGCGGTGAGTGTGGGACGGGCCTGCCCGCCGCGGCGGCGATCTAACGCTTCTGTGATCGCGGAGAACCGTGTCCAAATCGCTACGAACTACCATTTTCAATTCTGACTGATTTAGATTCGGTGTGGATGCAGGAGGGCAGCTATGCAATCGTCAGGTGCCATGATCTTCGCCGCGGTCGGCCTTACGCTGATGGCCGCTGTTCCCGTCCGGGCGCAAACGAAGCCGGCTCCCCCTGCCGGGCAGACCTATACGGGTCAGTCCGTGACATCGGAAACCCCGGGCCGCCCGGCGGTGATACAGCCACGGCCGATAGCGACGATCGGCAACGTCAATGTCGGCATCTGGGCGCCGGTACCGCTGCCCTACAACGCCAGCAACAACCGCAACCTTGCCTCGAACGCGATCGGCGGCGACGGACTCGCGCAGGCGCACTCCGGCTTTTAACGCCTGGCCAGGCTGGCAGTCAGACAGTCCTTTCTCCAACCCGTCGCGAAGCTGTATGGACGCCCCACCGGTTCCGGAGAGGCTAACATGTCCGACGATTCGCACGCATTGGCGCGGGAAGCCGAAATTGAAGATGCGCGGAGCCAGACCTCCGCCACGGTTCGGCCCACCGCACCGGGGTTGGAGGACATTCTTCACCGCCCGTTCACCGTGCTCGACCACGGCTTCATCCGCGTGATCGACTACATGGGTGACGACTCCGCTATCGTGCAGGCAGCCCGCGTCTCCTACGGCCGCGGCACAAAACGTGTGCAAGAGGACGCCGGGCTGATCCGCTACCTGATGCGCCACCGCCACACCACGCCGTTCGAGATGTGCGAGATCAAGTTCCACGTCAAATTGCCGATTTTCGTGGCGCGGCAGTGGATCCGCCATCGCACCGCCAGCGTGAACGAGTACTCCGCGCGGTACTCAATTATGGACAAGGAGTTCTACATCCCTTCGCCTGAAAACCTTGCCGCTCAGTCCGCCATCAACCGGCAAGGCCGCGGCGAGGTTCTGGAAGGCGAGGAAGCGGCCGAGGTGCTGGATCTGCTGCGGACGGACGCCGACCGTTGTTACGGGCATTACGCCAGCATGCTGAACGAGGGCAGCGCGGCGGACCCCGGCCGGCGCGGATTGGCGCGGGAGTTGGCGCGCATGAACCTGACCCTGAATACCTACACGCAGTGGTACTGGAAGACGAATCTCCACAACCTGTTCCACTTCCTGTCCCTTCGGGCCGACACGCATGCGCAATACGAGATTCGCGTCTACGCCGAGATCATGCTTCGGATGACGGAAGCCTGGGTGCCGATCGCTTGCGCCGCCTTCCGTGACTACCGGCTGGGCGCGGTGACCCTGTCGGCGCAGATGGTCGAGGTGGTGAAACGGATGCTGGCCGGCGAGACCGTCACGGCTGAGAACAGCGGGTTGAATCGGCGCGAATGGGTCGAGTTCGCAGCGAATTTCTGCCTGGAATGATCCCCGGCGCGGCCGATCGGCGACGCCCGGGAGTTGTCGCTTCAGCGCGGCAGCTTCGTCGAACCGCGATGGCCCGGCGTGTCCCGGGAAGCCATCGCGGCACGTGTTCGGATAGGGAGTCGAGACAAGCCGGGCCATGACGGAACAAGGTCCACCGCGCGATCAGCTTATTCCGGATGTCGCCACAGGTCGCCATCATAGGTGAAGCCGCTCACAGCGCCGTGGCCTGACAGCCGGTTACGCCTTGCTTGCTCCCGCTTTGCCACCACGGTAAGGGACGCAGCGTCCGAACGGTCAGCCCCGCGGAACAGCCGGCAATGAGGTCATCCATTTGAGCCACGATCTGCGGACCGCGGAAACCGCCAAGTCTGCTCCGAGTGCCGGTGTGCTGATGGCGGTGCTCGGCATCGTCTATGGCGACATCGGCACCAGCCCGCTTTACGCGTTCAAGGCGAGCCTCCAGCTTTTCGACCCGACCCAGACCACCGCCGTCGAGATCTTCGGCGTGCTGTCGTTGATCTTCTGGTCGCTGATCATCATCGTCACGATCAAGTACGTCTTCCTGGTGATGCGGGCCGACAACCGCGGCGAAGGCGGCATCCTGGCGCTCATGGCGCTGGCCCAGCGCGTTTCCGTCGGTGCCGCCACCAAAAGCGGGCTTGCGCTTGTCGGCATCGCCGGCGCCTGCCTGTTTTTTGGCGACGGCGTGATCACGCCCGCGATTTCCGTGCTGTCGGCGGTGGAGGGGCTGGAGGTTTCCGCGCCGCAGCTCAAGCTGTACGTGCTGCCGATATGCGTTGTCGTGATCGTCGCCCTGTTCGCGGCACAATATCAGGGCACCGGCCGCGTCGGCCGGGTGTTCGGCCCGATCATGGTGCTGTGGTTCCTGGTCATCGGCGCGGCCGGACTGATCGAGATCATCCAGTACCCGCTCGTGCTGAAGGCGGTTTCACCGACCTATGCGTTCGAACTGTGCCTTCAGTACAAGGGGCTGGCGTTCTTCGTGCTCGGCGCCGTGGTGCTGTGCGTGACCGGGGCCGAGGCGCTGTATGCCGACATGGGCCATTTCGGCGCCAAGCCGATAAAGATCACCTGGCTGACCTTCGTGCTGCCCAGCCTGATCCTGAACTATTTCGGCCAGGGCGCGCTGATGATCCGCGATCCGGCGGCGATCGAGAACCCGTTCTTCCTGTTGCAGCCTGAGTGGTTGCGGCTGCCGATGGTGATCCTGGCGACCCTGGCGACGGTCATCGCCAGCCAGGCGGTGATCTCCGGCGCGTTCTCGATGGCGCGGCAATGCATGCAGCTCGGCTTCCTGCCGCGCATGACGGTTCGCCACACCTCCACTATGGAGGAGGGCCAGATCTACGTGCCGCAGGTGAATATGGCGCTGGCGATCGGGGTCGTCCTGCTGGTGCTGGCGTTCAAGACGTCTGACAATCTGGCCTCGGCGTATGGCATCGCCGTCACCGGCACGTTCCTGTGCACCGCGATCCTGGCAATGGTGGTGTTCCGCCGGCAGTTCCACTGGTCGCGCTTCGCGGCCATTTCCGTCTTTGGCACGCTGTTCCTGATCGATACGATCTTCTTCTCGGCCAACACGGTGAAGGTGGTCGAGGGCGGCTGGGTGCCGCTGGCGATGGGCCTTGCGCTGACCGGGATGATGACGTCATGGAAGCGCGGGCGGGACCTGCTGCTGTCGCGCTGGAAGCAGTCCAGCATGCCGCTGGCCCCGTTTCTGGCGCGGCTGCCACAGTCGCGCATCATACGGGTGCCCGGGTTGGCCGTGTTCATGACCAGCAACCCGGATTACGTGCCGACATCGCTGCTGCACAACCTCAAGCACAACAAGGTGCTGCATGAGAACGTCCTGTTCGTGACGGTGGAGAACGAGGACGTGCCGGAGGTTTCGCCGCAGCGCCGGACGGAGACGTCGCTGCTCGCGCCCGGGATACACCGGGTGATCCTCCGCTACGGATTCATGGAAAGTCCGAATATTCCGCGCGAACTCGAAAGCCTGACGGACGAACTCGGCGTCCGTGTTTCGCAGGCCAGCTACTTCCTGGGACGCGAGGTTTTGGTGCCGGGCATGGCGCCGAAGCTGTCCTGGTGGCGGCGCGCCCTGTTCCTGATCATGGCCCGCAACGCCGTGCCGGCGACGGAGTTCTTCCGCATTCCCAGCGACCGCGTGGTTGAGCTGGGTGTCCGGATCACGATCTGATTGGCACGTGCTGCTAAGGCACCTTGCCCAAGGATCAAACGTTCGATCAGGGTACCGTAAGCCGATACACCCGCGCCGCGGTGCCACTATACAGCGCGGCCTTTTCCCCGGCGGACGCGCCCGCGGTGATGCGCTTGAATGCGTTCCAAAGCTCCGTGTAGCCACAGGATTGCTTGTCCGGCGGGAAATTGCTCTCGAACATACAGCGGTCCACGCCGAAGGCTTCGATGCACGGCTCGATATAGTGACGCCAGGCTGCTGCAAGGTCCGCGGACGACGGGGGCACTTCACGCTCAGGAAAATCAAACCCGAACGACGTCATGCCGAGGCCGCCGAGTTTGACGTTCACGTTCGGGCATTGCGCCAAAGCCGCGATATGCTTCCGCCAGGCCGCCAATATCTCCTGCCTCCGGCCCGCATACGGTCCAACACCAAGCACGCCGCCGACATGATCGAGAATGATCGTGGTGTCCGGGAACGCCCGTGCCAGATCGATCGCGTCCGGCAGCTGGGGATGGTACTGCCACGCCTCGAACGAAAGACCAAGCGTGGCAAGCTGAGCAAAACCCTCGCGAAATGCCGGATCGAGCAGCAGATTCGGCGGGACCGGGCGAGACGCGAACCTGCCTACGGTCTCGTGTCCATCCCAGGCCGCGCCCTGCCGGACGCCGCGAAACCGGCCGCCGCCAGCAGCGATCTCTGCCTCCAGCACCTCCCTGACCCCTGCGCCGGCACGCAGATCGGCGTAGCCGACAATGCCCTCGGCGACACGGCAAGGGCCGTAATGGCCCGATGCGCTCATCGCGGCGATGCCATTGACGAATTCCACCTCCCCCACGGGCGCCATTTCGGCGGTACCGTGCTGGCGATACATCGCCTGACATTCCACGAAGACGGTGGCGACGATTCGGTGGCCGCCGCGGATGTCGGCGAGCAGGTCCGGCAAGAAATAGCGGCCACGATGCAAGGTGTGCCAAAAATGGTGGTGCGGATCGATGATGGGCAGATCCGGCTCGAGCGCCTCTTCCGGCGGACGCTTTTCCAGCCAGGAGCTGAGTTCAGCATCGAGGCGATAAATCAGGCCCCGATACCCGCCCCTCGCATCGCCGATAAGGTCCATGCGTTCCGCTCCCTCCGGTTTTGGAGGTAGCATGACGGCGCGGCCGAGGCATCGTCAATGTGCCGGGCGCCTGTCGCGGCTTAGGCACGCCGGCCGGGATTCACTCGCTGCGGTAGGTGCCGTTGACAACGCTTGGCACGTCGGCCCGGCTGATCCCCATGTCCCGGAGCTGCCGATCGGTCGATTCGGACAGGGCCTGGAAATCAAGAGCCCGGCGGCGGCGCTCGGCCCGGGCCCGGGCAAACCGGTCGAGCGCGGCTTGCAGCCAGGTCCGCCAGATGGCGGCGTTATGGTGGCGTTGCGTGGCTTCGTATAAATTCATTCTCACGATCCTTCGGATGTGCCGGGCAGGGCCCGGACCGGTGGCGAAGGACGCTCCTCTCATTGTGCACCGCAGCATAAAGGGCATCGCCAGGGCGATTGCAAGGCTGAGGTCTGCACGGGAGGACGTGACGGCCAGCCGGGCGGGACAGAACTCCGGTGCCAGGCCGTGGGCTGGCGCGAAATGCCGGGCGGGGGCGACATGTGATCGCCACCCGCGGCAGAATCAAGCCCCGGACGGACTCACCCGGCGGCCGCCGCCGCTTGTTCGCGGAACGGGTTGAACGGATTGTTCCTTGCGGCCGGGCGGCCCTTGCGGCCGGTTCTCTCAGCGGCCGGCACTGCCACGAGACGCCGCAGCGGGCGTGTCGCCGCCGGGCGTGCCGCTTGTTCAGGTTCCGCCGGCAGACCTTCGCGGAGCCTGCGGTCGGCGATCCAGCGTTCGCCGCAACGCTTAAGGTCGTCCGGATGCATGTCGAGACAATCGGCAACGATAAGGCGGGACTCCGCCCATTCCCCGCGACTAACGAAAAATGCCGCCGCCTGATTGAATATTATCGATCCAACCGGCTCATTTTCCAGATCGGCTTTGGCCTGAAGCACCACCTGAGCCCAGAGCAGGCGGTAAGATTGTTGCGTTTCCACGATGGGCATATCGGTCTCCGGCTGTTTTGATTGAGGGAGGCTCGAAAGTGTGCCGAATGTTACGTAGCAACACCCAGTAACAATCTATCCGCCGGTGCAGGCGGGCTTCGGGACGAGCGGCATTGCAACGAAATAGATTGAGTCCGGGACTGGCTTATCTGCATCACTTTGGACGATTCTAAGGGCCGTTACCGGCCGCGTTGTTAGATTGCCGTATTGGAAGCGATCGTCTTGCATCGGGACCACCAGATTCCAGTATGAACCGCTCTGCTGCACCGAAATCTTGCCGAAAAGGCCGCTACGGCGGCTGATGACGACGAGATGCTTCGGGGCGGAAACATCACGTTTGTATATCGGAGTTACGCCGGACCGCAATGCCATTCTCACAAAACCGTGATCACATCTATTGTGCTAAATCGTTACTGATACGATTAAGCAACTCATTGCCTCGACTCCCGGTGCCTCATCCGGTGCGCCGGCCCCCGCCCTTCGCCGGCGGCCACCGCCGTGGCACAAGGCCCGGGATACCGCACGCCCGGCGCAACACTGCTGACGAACCGCGACGGCGGCCCTATCATGGCGGAAACGGAGATCAATGAATGCGCATGCGCTGGCGGTTTGTTTTGGTTGCCTTGCTCCTGGTTGGCGCGGGTATGGCTCGCGCCCGAGCCCAACCAGCCGGCGTGGCGCCGGTTCGAACCTATGGTTTGTCGCTGCTCGGCGCTCCGTCGCTGCCGGAGACCTTCAAGGCATTCCCCTACGTCAACCCGGACGCGCCGAAAGGCGGCGAGGTCGCGCTCAGCGCCATCGGCACCTTCGACAGCTTCAACCCGTTCATCGTCCGCGGCACCCCGGCTGCCGACGTTCTGCGTGTGTGGGACACGTTGCTGAAGCCCAACGCGGATGAGGCCGAGACCGAATACGGCCTGCTCGCGGGCGTCATCGAGCTGCCCGCAGACAGGATGGGCGTCGCCTTTGAATTGCGGCCGGAAGCGAAGTTCAACGACGGCACACCCGTAACCGCCGAGGATGTCGCCTGGACCTTCAACACCCTGCGGGACAAGGGGCGCCCGTTCTACCGGCAATATTATGCCGACATCGCCTCCGTCGCGGTCGAGGGTCCACGCCGCGTGGTGTTCCGCTTCAAGTCCAGCACCAATCGCGAACTGCCACTGATCATCGGCCAGATGCCGGTACTGCCAAAGCATTGGTGGGAGGGCCGCGAGTTCGATCACCCGCTGACCGATCCGCCGCTCGGCTCCGGCGCCTACCGGGTCGGCCGCTTCGAGTTCGGCCGCACCCTGTCGATGCAGCGGGTGCCCAACGTCTGGTCGAAAGATCTGCCGGTAAGCCGGGGCCAGGACAATTTCGACACCCGCCGCACAGAGTATTTCCGCGACGGGACCGTGGCGCTGGAGGCGTTCAAGGCCGGGCAGATCGACTTCCGGCAGGAGAACGTCGCCAAGGACTGGGCCACCGCCTACGATTTCCCCGCCGTGCAGAAGGGGCTGGTGAAGAAGGAACTGCTGACGCACCGCCTGCCCACGGGCATGCAGGGCTTCGGCATGAACACTCGCCGGCCGATCTTCAACGATGTTCGTGTCCGCCATGCTTTGGCCCTGGCATTCGATTTCGAATGGGCCAATGCCAACCTGTTCTATGGCAACTACACCCGCACCAGCAGCTATTTCAGCAACAGCGAACTCGCCTCCAGCGGCATCCCGGAGGGCGCCGAACTGGCGTTGCTGGACAAATATCGCAGCCAGTTGCCGGCCGATCTGTTCACCAAGCCCTTCCAGTTGCCGGTTACCGATGGCTCCGGCAACAACCGTGAGCAGATGCGCGCCGCCCTGGCCTTGCTGGAGGCGGCCGGTTGGAAGGTGCGCGACCGCAAGCTGGTGGACGCCAACGGCAACCCGTTCAGCTTCGAAATCCTGCTGGATCAGCCCGCCTTCGAGCGCGTTGCGCTGCCCTACGTACAATGGCTGTCGCGTCTGGGAATCGAAGCCAGGGTCCGCACCGTCGATCCGGCGCAATTCCAGCGGCTGATCGATAGCTATGACTACGACATGATCGTCGTCACGCTGCCCCAGTCCGAAAGCCCCGGTAACGAGCAAAGCGGCTACTGGACCTGCGACAGCGCCAAACAGGAAGGCGGCGACAACCTGATGGGCGTTTGCAGTCCGGTCATCGACGACCTCGTGCACGATATCCTGGCCTCGCCCAACCGCGCCGAACAGGTCACCGCAACCCGAGCCCTCGACCGCGCCCTGCTCGCCGGCTGGTACGTCGTGCCGCAATGGCACCTGCAATCCGTCCGCGTCGTCTATTGGGACATCTTCGGCCGCCCCGACAAACCCGTCCGCACCGGCCTCGCCTTCGACAGCTGGTGGATCGACCCCGCCAAAGCCGCCGCCATCGCCACAGCCCGCCGGGCGGGGCCATGAGGCAAGCAAGCAAGGCGGGGGCTCCGCCCCTCGACCCCGCCAAGGGCCGGCGGCCCTTGGAACCCATTAAGTGGGATCAAAGGGGCCACTGCCCCTTTGCGGGGCCAGGGCGGAGCCCTGGCCTTACTTACTTTGCCCCGGGACGCGCCTGATGGGGGCGTATCTGCTGCGGCGGTTGTTGTTGGTGATTCCGACGTTGTTCGGGATCATTGCGATTAACTTTTTTGTTGTGCAGTTCGCGCCGGGCGGGCCGGTGGAGCAGATGATCTCCGAGTTGAAGGGGCGGGGCGGGGACGTGACCGGGCGCATGAGCGGGAGCGGGGGCGCGGAGTCGATGCCGTCGGGCGACGGCAGTTATCGCGGCGCGCGGGGGTTGGACCCGCATGTGGTGGCCGACATCAGGAAGATGTTCGGCTTTGACAAACCGGCGCCGGAGCGGTTCGTGCTGATGCTGCGGGATTATCTGAGCTTTGATTTCGGCCGCAGTTTCTTTCGCGATGAGCCGGTGCTCCAACTGATCAAGGAGAAGATGCCGGTTTCGGTTTCGCTTGGGCTGTGGTCGACGCTGCTGGTGTATTTCGTCTCGATTCCGCTGGGCATCGCCAAGGCGGTTCGCGACGGCAGCCGGTTCGATGTGGCGAGCAGTGCGGCGGTGCTGATTGGCTATGCGGTGCCGGGATTTTTGTTCGCCATCCTGCTGGTGGTGCTGTTTGCCGGAGGCAGCTTCGTGCAGTGGTTCCCGTTGCGCGGGCTGCACAGCGCGGGCACCGAGACCTGGAGCATTCCGGCGCGCATCATGGATTATCTCTGGCACATGGTTTTGCCGACGGTGGCGCTGGTGGTGGGCGGGTTCGCCGGGCTGACGGTGCTGACGAAAAACTGCTTCCTGGAGGAAATCCGCAAGCAGTACGTCGTCACTGCCCGCGCCAAGGGCGCCAGCGAGCAGCGAATCCTGTATCGCCACGTGTTCCGCAACGCGATGCTGCTGATCGTCGCGGGTTTCCCCTCGGCGTTCATCGGCATCCTGTTTTCGTCGGCCTTGCTGGTGGAGATCATCTTTTCCCTGGATGGCCTCGGGCTGCTGGGGTTTGAATCGGCGATCCGGCGCGACTATCCGGTGATGTTCGGGACGTTGTACATGTTCACGCTGCTCGGCCTGCTGATGCAGATCGTCGGCGACATGCTCTACACCGTGGTTGACCCGCGCATCGATTTCGAGGCCAGACAGTAGCATGCCCCTAACGCCGCTGACCCGCCGCCGCCTGGCGATCTTCCGGGCGCATAAGCGCGGCTATTGGTCGCTGTGGATCTTCCTGGCCCTGTTTGGCGTGACCCTGTTCGCCGAGTTTCTTGCCAATGACCGTCCGCTGCTGATCCGCTACGACGGGCATTGGTATGTGCCGGTGTTGCAGGACTACAGCGAAGACACGTTCGGCGCCGACTTCCTGCCGACGGAGGCGGATTATACCGAGCCGGATGTGCAGGCGGCGATCGAGGCCAAGGGTTGGATGATCTGGCCGCCGATTCGCTACAGCTATAATACCGTGGTGAAGGGCTTGCGGACTCCGGCGCCGTCTCCGCCGGACCGCGGCAACCTGCTGGGAACCGACGATCAGGCGCGCGATGTGCTGGCGCGGGTGATCTACGGGTTCCGCATTTCCGTGCTGTTCGGCTTCACGTTGACCACAATCTCCTCGGTCATCGGCATTGCCGCCGGCGCGATCCAGGGCTTTCGCGGCGGCCTGGTGGATCTGCTGTTCCAGCGCTTCATCGAGATCTGGTCGGGGATGCCTCAGCTCTATCTACTGATCATTCTGGGCAGCATCATCACGCCGAGCTTCGGCATTTTGCTGGTGTTCCTGCTGCTGTTCAGTTGGATGAACCTGACCGGCGTGGTCCGGGCGGAGTTTCTGCGGGGCCGCAATCTCGACTATGTGCGGGCGGCGAAGGCTTTGGGGGTTTCCGATCCGGCGGTGATGTGGCGGCACATCCTGCCGAACGCCATGGTTGCGACGCTGACGTTCCTGCCGTTCACGCTGTCGGGGTCGGTTACCATCCTCGCCAGCCTGGATTTTCTCGGCTTCGGCCTGCCGCCGGGGTCGCCGTCTCTGGGGGAGCTGGTGTCGGAGGGAAAGAACAATCTCCAGGCGCCCTGGCTGGGGATCACGGCGTTCGTGGTGCTGGGCGGTCTGCTGACGCTGCTTGTGTTTGTGGGTGAGGCGGTGCGCGATGCATTCGATCCGCGCAAGACGCCGGTGAACGGGTCGTTGAAGTGATGGCGATGCGAGGATGCGGCTGCCGGCCCGATGCGATCAATGTGTCATGGCCGGGCTTGGCCCGGCCATCCATGACTTTGGCTGGTGCGGCACCGCAAGTCGTGGATGGCCGGGCCAAGCCCGGCCATGACACAAACACAGCAGACCGCGCGCGCACAAGCGCAGCGGACCGTGCTCGCGCAAAAACCGCGGCACCCGCCCGATGAGTCTCATCACCGTCGACAACCTGACCGTCTCGTTCGGCGACCGCGCCGTGGTGGACCGCGTCTCCTTCACCCTCGACCGCGGTGAGACCCTCGCCCTCGTCGGCGAAAGCGGCTCCGGCAAGTCGCTGACGGCGCTGTCTTTGCTGCAACTCCTCCCACCCGGCGCGCGCTGCACCGGCCGCGTCGTGGTGGATGGCCAGAGCGTCATCGGCGCCGGTGACCGGCTGCTGCGCCGGCTCCGCGGTGGCGTCGCCGGGATGGTGTTCCAGGAGCCGATGACCAGTCTCAACCCGCTGACCCGGATCGGGCGGCAGGTCGCCGAGGCGGTGCAACTGCACAGCCGCCTCACGCCCGCCGCGACCCGCGCCCGCGTCACCAAACTGCTCAGCGAAGTCGGCTTTCCTGACGCGGCGAGCCGGCTGGAGGCGTTCCCGCACCAGCTTTCCGGCGGCCAGCGCCAGCGTGTGATGATCGCCATGGCGCTGGCCAACGACCCCGCTTTGCTGATCGCGGATGAGCCGACGACCGCCCTCGACGTCACCATCCAGGCGCAGATCCTGAAGTTGCTGGCGGCCGAGAAATCCGCCCGTGGTCTGGCGCTGCTGCTGATCAGCCACGACCTGGCGATCGTCCGGCGCTACGCCGACAGGGTGTGCGTCATGAAGGACGGGGAGGTGGTGGAGTCCGGTCGCGTCTCTGAGGTCTTCAACGCCCCGGTGCATCCATACACCTGCATGCTGCTTGCCGCCGAACCGCGCGGCCGTCCGCTTGCATTGCGCCCGAACGCCCCGGCGCTGATGCAGGCGACGAACGTCAAGGTGCATTTCTCTATCCGCCGCGGCGTGCTCCGCCGCACAGTTGGCTTCGTCCGAGCGGTCGATGGAGTCGATGTCGAGGTGCACGAGGGCGAGACGGTCGGGCTTGTCGGCGAAAGCGGCTCCGGCAAATCCACCATGGGATACGCCCTGCTCCGCCTGGTGGACGCCGAGGGCTGCATCCGATTCGCCGGCAACGACCTTGCCTCGATCGACAAGAAGCGGCTGCGGCAGATGCGCGCCGACATGCAGATCGTCTTCCAGGACCCTTTCGGCAGCCTGTCTCCCCGCCTGACCGTGGCGGAAATTGTCGGCGAGGGCCTGACGGTGCATGAGCGCTCCCTGTCGCCGAACGAGCGGGGCAGGCGGGTGGCGGCGGCGCTCGAAGAAGTGGGCCTCGCCAGCGACATCGGCGACCGCTACCCGCACGAGTTCAGCGGCGGCCAGCGCCAGCGCATCGCCATCGCCCGCGCCATGGTGCTGAAGCCGCGCTTCGTCGTACTGGATGAGCCGACGAGCGCGCTCGACATGTCGGTGCAGGCGCAGATCGTCGATCTGTTGCAGCAACTGCAGCGCGACCATCGCCTCGGCTACCTGTTCATCAGCCATGATCTGCGGGTGGTCCGGGCCCTGGCGCACCGGATCGTCGTGCTCCGCCACGGGCGTGTGGTGGAACAAGGGGCGGCCGAAGACGTGCTTGCCCGGCCCCGGCACGATTACACTCGTGCCCTGATGGCGGCTGCGTTCACGCTGGATGCCGATGACAGCGGGGCGGTTGAAGTCTAGCGGCTGCGCAAGTCCAGCCAGGCCAGCAGCGCATCGCGGAACGGCGGCACACTCTTATAGTGCAGCATCTCATGCGGCAGCGCCCGCACCGCTTCCGCCAATGTCCCGGCGCGTTGCGGCCGATCGGCGACCCGTTCCAGCGGATAGACATGCACGCGGATGCCGAACAGCACAGCCTCGGTTTGCGGGAGCCGGCGTAGCGTCTGCCGCTCCACACGCAGGAACACCCGGCTGCCGGCGTTCTCCGCCGTGATGTCCGTCCCGCCGTCCAACCGCCATTTGCCGGCCGGCTGGAACAATGCCGGATCGTCCAGCAACGACCAGTTCAGGCGCGATGCGATCCTGCCCGGCTTCAGGTGCCGCATGAGCCGGTCCACCGGCGCAGCCAGCCGATGCGCGTAGAATGGCACGGGAGCGTGTACGGCGGACAGGGGCCTGCCGAGCTTGTCCAGCAACCGCCAGCGGCTGGGGAAACAGAGCACGGCGGCGGTGAAGATCGGCCCTTCGTTACTGGCTTCGATCAGGCACAGATCCTCCTGCACCATCCGCCCGGCCAGTTCCAGGGGATCGATCGCCCCAATGTCGAATGTTTCGCCTGTCAGGTGATTTCGGATCGTGGTCCCGTCGCGGCTGGACCAGTCGGGGTGATGCGTGGTCAGTGCGGCCAGCACCACCTCCAGCGCCTCCGCCCGGGCCGGGCCGGACCCGGGCAAGGCGGCAAAGACATCGTCATGCGCCTCCGCCAGCAGCCGGCGGCGTTCGGCCATTTCGGGCAGATAGCGCTGGTCGAGTTCGAACCAGGCCGCCTCGGGGACGGAAACCAGATCCATGCCCATGCGGTAGGGACCCGGTTCGAACGGCAGATGCACCGCCTCCTCGGGCAACGGCCGCATGCGGGTCAGCGCACCAGGAACGCCCGGATCGCTTCGATCTGGGCCGGATCGAGCAGCGCCGGCGCGTGTCCGGTCACCGGCACCTCGAATGCCTCGGCGCCGGAGGCTTCCATGCGGCGGAAGGTGTCGGGCAGCAGGACGTCGCTGGTCTCGCCGCGGATCACCATGCGCGGCACGCGGATCCGGTCCCAGAACGGCCACATATCGACATCCACCGGCTCATGCCCGCGCAGCGGTTCGGCGATGCGCGGGTCATAGTGCATGGTGAAGAAGCCATCCGGCAGGGCGCGGGCCGAGTTCCGGGCCAACCGCGCCCATTGCTCATCGGACAGCGGACCGAACGGCGCGTGGACCAGACGCAGATGCCGCTCGACCGAGTCCAGATCGGGGAAGCGCACCATCATCGGCGAGTCGCCGGACGCCACCATGTAGTCGCGGATGCGCTTCAACGAATCGGCCGGGATGAACGGCCCGACATCATTCAGCACCAGACGGTTTATCGGCGCTCCCTGCGTCGCGGCGATCACCATGCCGCAGATGCCGCCGAGGGATGTGCCGATCCAGGCGACGTCCTTGGCGATCCACGCCAGAAGGTGGGCGAGGGCGGTGACGTAGTGCTGCGCCTGGTACAGCATCGGGTCGGGCAGCCTGTCCGAGTTTCCCCGCCCCGGCAGGTCCGGGCAGATGACGTGGAAGCGGTCCGACAGTGCCCGCGCGAGCGCGTCGAAGTCACGGCCGTTGCGGGTCAGGCCATGCACGCAGACGACAGCCGGGGCTTCGGGGTCGCCCCAGGCGTCGAAGGCCATTTTGTAGAACTGGCCGGCGAGCAGGTAGGGGATGGAGGCTTCTCGGCGCATCGTATGATCCGTTGGTTAAGGTTAACCACGTGGTGGCATCAAGCCATGCCGCTTAGCCGAGGCTGGCCGAGGCGTTGCCGTCGCCATCCCGACGTATCTTGTTGAGCGGGATGTCCGCCATGCCGTCAATACCGATGCGGCCTTCGCTCCAATCATTGAAGGTCTCGGTCGCCAGCTTGCCGAGCGGTTGCTTCAGCATCAGTCCGTCGGCGGTCGCGGCCGGACCCAGGCGATCTTCGCGGTAGGCGACGTGGGCTTTGAATTCGAAGGGCGGGCTGAGTTGCAGAACCCCGGCCAGGGCAAGCGCGTTGTGATAGGGTCCCACAAGTTGCTGTTTGGTTTTGGTCCACGCGTCCGGACGCATGGTCGTTTTCATTTCAATAAGATGCAGGATCGTCCTTTCGCCCGCAAACTCGAAGATGACGGCGTCAGCGCATTGCTGGTTGGCGAGCCATTTCACAGGCTCCGGCGGCAGGCGGAGCCTGAAGCAGAGCGACGTAAGTTGAAAGGTGATCGTGCCGCGGCCTTTTTCGTCGCCGGCGGTCTCAGAAATGGAGATAGACTTATCGCTATGTAGCAACATAGACGGGTTCAACCGGCGCAGGAGCGCCTCGCTGACGCGAGCCTCATGCATCGGATTCGCGGCGTTCCATCTCGAGGATTTCGTGTGACAGATCGGCGAGGGTCTGGTTCATCTCGGGCTCGACGAAACCGAGGCGGGTTTTTTCGAGCTCGCGGACAACAGTCCCATCGGCAGTTCGGATGAATTCGTATCCGGCAGCCATGGCCGGGTCGAGGAGCTCTGCCCGATCGTAGTGGAATTCCCTTGCCAGTTCGTCCCGAGCGGGATGCGTGGACAGGCGCATCAGGAGGTTGATCTGTTGCAGAAAAGTATCGCTATGCGTTGTCACTATAACAGGCGTTCCGGTGTTAACCAGCCGAACCAACGCTCTGGCAAGCACTCGTTGCGCGTCAAGATGCAGATGCGCCTCAGGCTCCTCGAAAATGACCGATCCTCGGAGGCCTCCTTTGAGGAGCAGGATGAACGGAGCCAGTTCGGTGATCAGCGACGAGGTGGCATGCAACGGCATAGGGGGCGTCGAGTGACTGAAGGCGAAACGGAAATCACCATTTTCCGCCTGCACGATCTTGCCGCCGAGGATTTCACGCTCAATAAGTCCAGCAATTTCAAAGTGGTCGTCCTCTGGCTTATCGACAGAACTATTTACGGCGGCCAGAAAGCGTCTCACCGGCAACGGAAGATTTGAACGCTTCTCCGCTTCATCCTCGTCACCCATTGATCCAAACAGGCTGGCAATCAAGGTCTTCAGCGCAACCATCAGTCCGGTCCGGGCTGCCGGTATGTAATCGACCGGGCCGAAAGGATCTGACAAGCGGCGCATCAGCGTGGAGCGTATGGCCCAATCGATAGAAATCTTATTCGGCTTGACGGGTACCAAGAATGTTTGGACGCCGAGGAAATAGCTGGTGCCGTAAACACCTGACTCGATGTCTACACTGCCAGAGCCATCTGGTGCCTCATTACCATGGATCTGCCGAATTTTCACACTAAGCGGCGATACTGACGCGGAAACATCGATCCGGGAGCCGGCTCCGCGAAAATCCCCGCACGCGAAAATCCTGCCAACTATACCAAGCGACCGGTCGTTCAGTGCAACGTTCAGCCAATCGACCAGCTTTTCTCAATCCGGCCCTTCGACAACCGGCTTCCTGCCAGAGCGTATCTCGCCGACCAATTCAACGACCGCGTCGAACGCCGGCCCGCGCTGCGCCCCGGGACGATTGAGAATTTCCGAACTATTCAGTGCTGCCCAGATCAGCGACGCCATATAGCTTTTGCCGGTATTATTGTGACCGGTGAACACGGTGAACGGAGCCAGCGTCACGGACGCCGACTTGATCGGACCGAAATCCTCCACCGACAGCGTCCACCTGGCTTCGCTCACGCAACCTCCTGCAATCGCTTGCACTCTGGCATCGATCCGCGGGAAAGCCGATCAAATAACCCCCTTCTCGCGTAGCGCTGCCAACTCCGCCTCATCCATACCCAGCCGCTCCGCCAGCACAGCATCCGTGTGCTCGCCCAGCAAAGGCGGCGGCAGCCGATAATCTGCCGGAGTCTCCGACAGCTTCACCGGGTTGGCGATCACCTTCACCGTCTGCCCCGACCCGTGCTCCATCTCCAGCACCATCTCGCGCGCCAGCACATGCGGGTCGGAAAACACCTCCGCCAATTTGTTGATCGGCCCGCAGCCGATCTTCAGCCCCTCCAGCCGCTCGATCCACCAGTGCGTCGGATGACGCTGCATGACCGGAGTCAGCGTATCGGTGACAAGCTGCCGGTTGCCGACACGGGCGGCGTTGGTGACGAAGCGCGGATCGTCCAGCAGGTAGGTCAGCCCGAACGCCTCGCAGAAGCGCCTGAACGTAGGGTCATTGCCGATGGACAGCACCATGTGGCCGTCGGCGGTCGGGAACACCTGGTATGGCGCGATGTTGGGATGCTGGTTGCCCAGCCGCACCGGGTTCTCGCCGGTCGCCAGGTAGTTCATGCCCTGGTTGGCCAGCCACGCTACGCTGGTATCCAGCATCCCGATATCGATCTGCTGCCCCTGCCCGGTCAGGTCGCGATGCCGCAGCGCCGCCAGGATACCGATGCAGCCATACAAACCGGCGAACAGGTCCGCCACCGGCACGCCCACCTTCTGAGGCAGTCCCTCCGGCTCGCCCGTCAGGCTCATGACCCCGCCCATGCCCTGGATCAGGCTGTCGTAACCCGGCCGCGGCGCATACGGCCCGGTCTGGCCGAAGCCGGTAATCGAGCAGTAGACCAACCGCGGGAACCGAGCATGAAGCTGCTCATATCCCAGACCGTATTTGGCCAGCGCGCCGACTTTGAAATTCTCGACCAGGATGTCGCACCCGGCGATCAGCTTCAACGCGATCTCCTGGCCTTCCGGCTGGCCGATGTCCAAGGTGACCGAGCGCTTGTTGCGGTTGACGCCGATGAAGTATGCGCTTTCCTTCGTCCCTGGCATGAAGGGCGGAGCAAAACCCCGGGTATCGTCGCCCGCCCCCGGCCGCTCGATCTTGATGACATCCGCCCCCAGATCGGCCAGCATCTGCACACAGGTCGGGCCCGCCAGCACGCGGGTGAGGTCGAATACCCGCAAACCTTTCAGCGGACCTGTCGGATCGGTCATATCAGTCTCCCGGATGCCGGTTGTTGCGTGCGGCGGCGAGTCGTCAGACGGTTATAGGTTGCGGCAGGACGCAAGCAACCGGCCCGGCGAACAGGGCCGCGCCGCGAGTGGGAGGAAAACGGATGCCGAAGTCCAGCGGCACGATCGAGGGGCCGCTGTCGTGGCGGGCGGCGCTGCTGACCCTGGCCATATTGTCAGTATCCTATGGCTCGCCGCTGTTGGCGGTCGTCGGTTTGAGAGACATGCAGGCGGCGCTTCACACCGACCGGTCGGTGCTGTCGCTGGCCAGCGCGCTGGTGTGGATCGGCAACGGAGCCGGCGGCGTCCCGATGGGCTGGCTGGCTGACCGCATCGGCATCCGCCGAACGGTGATGCTGGGCGCGGTGATGATGGCCGCCGGGCTGGCACTCTCCAGCCTCGGCACGGTGTGGGCGCTGCTGGTTGGCCATGGCCTGTTCATCGGATTTCTCGGCAATGGCGCGATCTATGCGCCGCTGATCGTCTATGTCAGCCGCTGGTTCGATCGCCGCCGCGGCACGGCGATCGCGCTGATTTCCTCCGGCCAGTATATCGCCGGCATGATCTGGCCATCGCTGATCGGGTACGGCATCGCACGCTACGGCTGGCAAACGGCGATGCTGGCCTATGGCGGCGTCGTGCTGGCGCTGATCCTGCCGATGCTGGCGCTGTTGCGCCCGGCCCCGGAACCGGTCGTGACCTCGGGCGTCCAGGCCGGTCTCCTGGCGAGGGGTCGCGTGCTGGGGATGGCGCCTAACGTGACGATGGGGCTGATCTGCCTGGCCGGTTTCCTCTGCTGCGTGCCGATGGCGCTGCCGGCGTCGCACCTCGTCGCGTTCTGCGGCGATATCGGCATCGCCGATGGCGCGGCGATGGTGTCGGTCCTGACGGCCTGCGCGTTCCTGTCACGTCAGTTCTGGGGAGCCTTCGCCGACAGGTTCGGCGGCCTGCGGACGGTGATGGCCGGTTCGGCGTTTCAGATGCTGGCCATCGGCGCGTTTATGCTGACCCGCAACGAGGCCGGGCTGTTCGCCGTTTCGGCGGCTTTCGGGCTGGGCTTCAGCGGCATCATCCCGGCCTACTCGGTGGCGATCCGAGACCTGTATCCGTCAAAAGAGGCTTCGTGGCGGATCCCGACGGTGTTGTTCACGGCGATGTCGGGTATGGCGTTCGGGAGCTGGTACGCCGGCTTGCTGGTTGACCTGTTCGGGTCGTATCAGCCGGCCTTCGCCTCCGGCGTGGTGTTCAATCTCGCCAACCTGATCGTGGTGCTGTTCCTCATCAGCTACCCGATGCGGCGTGGCGGAGCCTCCCTGACGGTTGTCGCACGCTGGATCATCCTCGCGCGCCGCTGGAGCACTCTGCGGCCACGGCTTTAATGAGGCGGCAGGTATCTGATTGCCATGAGGATGATCCCGACCGCGATCACGAGATCCCGTGGAAGCGGATGGTCAGCCGCCGCCCCAGTTCAACCAGATCACGCTTGATCCCGACTCCAATAGCCCGCACATCCGCGGTGATCCCGATGCCGAACGCACGCAGCCGATCGGCGGGTTTGAGGGGATCGAACGGGACGGCGATCATCCGAAGGCCTCCTAAAGTCCGATATCAGGAATCCTTCGGGAAGGTTTGCAACGCGCCATCCACCCCGGCGGATCGAGGTCCACCTTCCGACGTCCGCTGCTTCTGCCGCCGCAGCAGAACCAGCATCAGCGCCATCCCCGGCAGCGCGCCCGCCATGCAAACGGCATAGAACAACGTCCATCCCAGCGACGCAGCCATCAGCCCCGACACCCCGCCGATGGTATGGATCGCCAGATTAGGCACCGAGGACAGCAGCGCATACTGCGTCGCCGCGAACTCCCGCGCGCACAGCCCGGACAGGAAGGTCAGGAAAGCGGCATCGGCCAACCCTTGCGCGAACGCCTCGGTCGTCACCGTCGCATACAGCATCGCGGGCTGTCCGGGAGTCAAAGACAGCAGCACATACATTGCCATCGCCAGCGTCTGCGCCGAACCGGTCAGCAGCAGCGCCCGCCCGACTCCAATGCGCGCCACCAGCCACCCGCCCAGGGTGATGCCGGCCAGCGTGCCGCCCAATGAAAACGGCCCGGTTCCCGCGATCACCGCCTTGTCGAAGGTCAGGTGCCGGTAAAATGGAGCGGTCATGATCCCGGCCATCGCCTCGCCCAGCTTGAACAGCGCTACGAACGCCAGCAACAGCAATGATGACGGACGCGCCAGGAACGAGCGCACCGGGTCGATCACCGCATGCCGCAGTCCACGCGGCGGAATCGCCGCCGGCCCGTCCTCTCGGGTCGCCGCCAGGGTGACTCCGCTTCCGGCGGCGATCAGGACCGCCACGCCCAGCAGCGCCTGATGCCAGCCGACATATCCCGCCGCGGCGATCACGCCGGTCGTCGAAACCAGCATGGCGATGCGATATCCCCACACATAACAGGCCAACGCCACGCCCTGGCGGCGCTCGGGGAAAATCTCGATGCGCCAGGCGTCGATGGCGATGTCCTGGGTCGCCGACAATACCGCCACGCAGGCGGCCGCCGCAAAGGCCGCCACCGGAGCGGCGCCCGGGTCGGACAGCGCCAGCAGCACCGCGGCCAGTCCGAGCAGCGGCTGAACCAACAGCAGCCATCCCCGGCGGCGGCCGAGACGCCGCAGTCCCGCTAACGGCGGTGGCTGATCGAGCAGCGGAGCCCACAGGAACTTGAGCGAATACGCCAGCCCGATCCAGGCGGTCAGCCCGACCACCGAAAGCGCAGTGCCGCTGTCAGACAGCCACAGCCGGAAGGTGAACCCGGAGAGGGGCAGCGGCAGGCCGGAGACGAAGCCGTAGGCGGCCATCGCGGCCAACCGCCTGTCGAAGCGCATGATAGGGCGATCAGGCCGGGACGTTCGCGTCGCCTTTGCCCAGAGCGCGCTGCATGGTGACCACGTCGATCCAGCGGCCGAACTTGATTCCAACCGCCCGCATGGTCCCGACGCGGTTGAAACCCAGGCTGGCGTGCACGCCGATTGACCCGACGTTATCGGAATCGCCTATCACGGCGATCATCTGGCGCGCTCCCTGAACGGTTGCCAGTTCGATCAGCCTGGTCACCAGCGCCTTGCCAACGCCTTGGCCGCGCACGTCCTCCCGGACATAGATGCTGTCCTCCACCGTGAAGCGATAGGCCGAGCGGTCGCGGAACGGGCCGTAATAGCCGAAGCCGAGCACACCGGTCGCGTCCGAGGCGACCAGCCAGACGGAGCCCTGGTCGATGATCTTATGGAACCTCGCGGCCATCTCCTCCACCGAAGGAGGTTCCTCCTCGAACGTCCCGGTGCCGTGCAGCACGTGGTGGGCGTAGATCGCCTGCATGTCCGGAACATCGGCTTCCGTGGCGTTTCGGATGTTCATGCCAGCTTCTCCCTGCAAGGCTGTCACAGAATAGGCACATCTTCGGGTCGTTGACGATCCATCTCGCACTACGCCGATCAAGCTCCTGGAACCGGCGCATCGTACGTGGGGCTGTTGATGGCGGGTGTTTGGCATGCGCCGCCAAGCGTGCCAAAAGGCGTCCGGGGTCAGCATAAGGGTATCAGAATTGCGACGACATCAGGATCGGTGTCGATGCAAGTTTGCATCCGAATTAAGATTTTTGTTGGTTTTGATGGTTCGGTTCTACATACTCGAAATCGTGATCGAGCCGCCGCAGTGATCGCGGCGGGTTTCAGGAGTGCCAACTATCGTTCTGTCGCGCCAGAAAATGGCTTTGGCAGGTGTTTGGCTGTGCATGTCCTCGTACACAAACTGGCCAGGCGCCGCAGAGTCCGAGCATCTCGGGACCTGTCGTTGTCTGATACGCCACTAAAAGGGTTCGCTCGTGGACATATCTGACGGACACACCCCCGGGCCATTGGGGACTAGCCGCGTACCGGCAACCTTAGCGGACGCCGCGGCGGGCGGTGGTGGATCGTCCGGTGCCGGCATGTCGTCCGGATCCGGCGGCGCCGGACGCGGCCCGATTCATCCCAGACTTCTGGCGATGATGGCGGCAGCACGGTATTTCGGGCTCGAGTTGGATTCTGCGGATTTCCGCCTGGGTCAGGGCGAAACCTATCCGACCGCGGCGGCGCTCTCGGCGTGGGCGCAAAACTCGGGAATGTGGTCGCGCGCGCTGCGTCTGCGCTGGCGCCACATGTTCTCTGTTGCCGGTGCCGGTCCCGTTGTCCTGCTGTTCAATGACGGCTCGGCAGGGCTACTGACCGGCGCAAACGCGGAGACGAAAACCGTCTTCATTCGGGATCCCCGCGCCCCGGAGGCCGAGCCGCCGATTCCCGTGGACGAAATGCGCCTCGCCGAGGTCTGGAGCGGCGAGGTCGTTCTGATACGCGCCGAACGGTCGCAGGAAAAAGCCGACCCGCCGTTCACGGTGCGGTGGCTTTTCAGCGTCGTGATGAAGGAAAAGAAGCATCTTCGCGATCTCCTTATCGCGTCCTTGTCGATCAGTGTCCTGACTATCCTGCCGCCCCTGTTGGTCATGCAGACGGTGGACCGCGTGATGGTTCATCACAGTTACTCAACACTTTTTCTCATCGCGTCAGTCCTCGCAACGATGGTTTTCTATGAAACCTTGCTGGGTTTCGCTCGCCGCCTGATCATTCTGGTGGTTGGCATCAGAACCGACGCGACGCTAAGCTTGCAGGTATTCAGCCGCCTGATTCGCCTCCCGCTGGACTACTTCGAGCGCCATCCGGCCGGCGAGACTATGTACAAGGTCAGCCAGGTCAATCAGGTCCGGCAGTTTATTACCGGCAAGCTGATGACCACCATTTTGGACCTGATCACACTGGGCGTTCTGCTTCCGTTTCTGTTCTGGCTGAATGCGACACTTGCCTGGATCGTTGTGGTCTGTGCAACGGTCATCATGCTCATAATTCTCGCCTTCTTGCGTCCGATCCGCGTGATCTTCGGCAAAGTCGTCACCGCGGAAACCTTGAAGCAGGCTGCCCTGGGCGAAACTATTTTTGGCATCAAGACCGTAAAGGCGCTCGCGATCGAGCCTCAGCGAAAGGCGCTATGGGACGAGAAGACGGCCGAGGTCGGCAAATGGCGCATGGAATTGGGAAAGCTATCGAACTGGCCACAGACCCTCGTCACCCCGATCGAGCGATTCATGTACATGGGCACGATACTCGTCGGTGCCTATCTCGCTCTCTCCGATGAAAACGGCTTTCAGATCGGCAGCATGTTTGCGTTCATGATGCTGTCCCAACGGGTTAGCCAGCCGCTCGTTGGCCTTGCACGGCTGATTGAGGAATGGGAAGAAATCGGCGCTGCCATGGGTCAGGCTGGCGAGGTTCTCAACCGGCCGCTTGAAATCGATGCCGCATCGGGCGGCCTTCGCCCCAAATTCGCCGGCGCTATTTCCTACGAGGACGTCACCTTCACCTATGCCGGAACCAAAATCCCGGCTCTCGACCGCGTCACCTTTTCTGTCCCCGCCGGGACGACTCTCGGCCTCGTCGGCCGTTCCGGCTCGGGCAAGTCAACCATTACCAGACTGCTGCAGGGTATCAATCGGGAGTACTCGGGCTTCCTTAAGATTGATGGCGCTGACCTGCGGGAGATCAACCTGCGGCATCTGCGGTCCAGCTTTGGTGTGGTCTTGCAGGAGAACTTCCTGTTCCGCGGCACCATTCGCGACAATATTCTGTCCGGCCGTCCCGGCCTGACCTTGGAAGACGCCATCCGCGCGGCACGCCTGGCTGGCGCCGAAGAATTCATCGAGCGGATGCCCAACGGCTATGAAACATGGGTCGAGGAAGGATCGCCCAACCTGTCGGGTGGCCAGCGCCAGCGACTGGCCATCGCAAGGGCGCTGATCACCGACCCGCGCATTCTGATCCTCGATGAAGCAACAAGCGCGCTTGATCCGGAATCCGAGGCATTGGTCAACGCGAATCTCAAGCGCATAGCGCGCGGGCGTACCATGGTCATCGTGACCCACCGCCTGTCTTCGCTCGTCGATTGCGACCAGATCCTCGTACTCGACAAGGGCAAGGTGGTTGATATCGGAAGTCACTCCGCCTTGCTCGAAAAGTGTGCGATTTACCGCACGCTTTGGAACCAGCAGAACCGACACATGTTTAATGAAGGACCAGGTCATGCAGCTCTCGCCCCGACCCTCCTCCAAGGCCATTAGCTCGACCCGGGGAGACCGGCAGGACCCGACCCTGCCGATTATCCTGGAATATCAGTCGCCTTCATTGGGCATTATCAACATGCCCATGCCACGGATCGCGCGCGGTCTCACCTTGACCGTCAGCAGCATGATTGCTGTTCTGTTCGCCCTGACGGGTGTCATCAGCGTCGATCGGGTCGTGACCGCGCAAGGCGTCGTCGTTGCGCGATCACCGACGATCGTGGTGCAGCCGCTGGAAACCGCCATCGTTCGCACGATCGAAGTTCACGTCGGCGATGTCGTCCATGCTGGCCAGGTACTGGCGCGCCTGGACCCGACGTTCGCCCAATCGGACGCTGGCGCATCGGCGGCACAGGTGTCGTTACTCCAGGCGGAAGTGTCTCGCAGGCAGGCTGAGATGGAGAACCGGCCCTTTTCCTACAGCGGTCTGGACCCCAACATGATGTTCCAGGCGTCGATCTATGCTCAGCGCCAGTCGGAGTACAACTACAAGCTCGAAAACTACCGCCAGAAAATGGATAGCCTGACCGCAACGATCGCCCGTGCGCGGTCCGACGAAGCCGGCTATCGAAACCGCCTGACCTACGCCAAATCGCTTGAGCAGATGCGCACCGAACTGGAGCATCTGAACGTCGGGTCGAAGCTGAACACGCTTTCGGCCATGGACAGCCGGGCGGAAATGCAACGCCAGGTGGACTCCGCACGGGATACGGCTGACGGCGCGCAGCGTGACCTGGCGGCGCTGATCGCTGAACGGAACATGTTTATCGATAACTGGCACAACGACGGCTCGGAAAAGCTCGCCGAGGCCCTGGGAAAGCTGTCGGATGCGCGAGAAACACTCAATAAGAATCAGCTTCGGCGGCAACTCGTCGAACTCCGCGCGCCAACCGACGCGACAGTTTCGACTGTCGGGAAAGTATCGGTAGGATCCGTGCTGACGGCTGGTCAGCAGTTCATCACCCTGGTGCCGACCGACGCGCCGCTCGAAGTCGAAGCCAATATTCCGGCGACGGAAGATGGCCTCGTCAATATCGGCGATGCGGTCGACATCAAATTCGATACATTTCAGTACTCCCGATACGGAATGGCGCATGGCGTTGTGCGCATCATCAGCCCGGACAGCTTTACCGCGGCAGACGAGCAACGGAATCCAACAGGGAGCGTGCCTTTGCAACAGGGTAACTCCGCGGTTTGGTACTACCGGTCCCGGATCACATTGGACCGGATCGATCTGCACGGTACGCCGCCCAACTTCCATCTTATACCGGGCATGCCAATCCAGGCCGACATCCGCGTCGGCAAGCAGACAGTCCTCGGCTACATGATGGGCAGAATGGTGCCGCTAGCCACTGAAGGCATGCGTGAACCTTAACGTTCGAAGCAGCGCAACCGGACATCATCAATCATGTCGTTACTGAACACACTGCTAAGCGGCTTTTCACCTGCCGGTGCGCTGAAGCGCGGTCTGAAACTGCAGGAATCCGGCGACGTCAAGAACGCCTTCGGGCAGTTGTCAAAGGCGGCGCGGGCCGGAATTCCGGAAGCGGAATTCCGCGTGGGACGATGCTACCTGGAAGGCGCCGGAGTACCGCCAAGCCGGGCGGACGGCGTCAGGTGGATCGAGCGCGCCGCTACCAGCGGCTACGTCGAGGCACAGGCGTTGCTCGCAACCCTGTGTCTGCATGGGATGGGCCCCGGGCAATCGCAGGCCGGGCCGAATTTCGGTTTGGGCCTGTTTTCGTCGCAAACCACGTCGGAGCCGGATTTCGCCGCCGCGGCAACCTGGGCCAGGCGGGCCGCCGAGGGTGGTTCAGCCGACGGTCAGGCGATGCTCGGATATATCCTGACTTCAGGTCCGGAGGATCTGCGCAATCAGGAGGAAGGCGACCGCTGGTACAAGACAGCGGCGGCCGGCGGCAGCCCCCAGGGTCAGCTTGGCTATGCCCTGGTATTGGCGCGGGACACCAGCAAGCCGGAGACCCAGGCGGAACTGATCGACAATCTGCGCCAGGCGGCCGAGAAGGGCCTGGCAACCGCGCTCTATCTCTACGGGATGCTCAACGAGCGCGGCATGGGGTTGCCGCAGGACCGGACAGAGGCAGGGAAGTGCTACAAGCAGGCGGCTGAGAAGGGGCATCGCGCCGCGCAGGCGCGTTGGGGCCTGGCTCTCATGGAGGGCATCGGGATTGATGCAAATCCGGTGGAGGGGGAGTCGTGGCTGCGCCGCGCCGCGCTGGCCGGCGATCCCGAAGCCGCCGCCCTGGTTGGCGATATCTACGCCAAGGGCGGCAGCTTGCCGCCCAACTATGCGGAAGCGGCCATGTGGTTCCGCCGCGCTGCTGACGCCAATCACCGCGGCGCTGCCCGCGCGCTTGCCATGCTTCATCTGACCGGGGCCGGCGTGATGCGCGACCCGGACGAGGCCGCAAACCTGTTCCGCATCTCGGCACAGGCCGGCGACGCGCATTCGCACGTCGATCTGGGCAACCTGCTGCTGAAGGGCCACGGCGACCAGCAGGACTCGCTTCGCACCCGCGAATGGTTCGAGCAGGCGGCGGCATCGGGCGACCTGGTCGCGGCATTCAACTTCGGCGTCTGCCTTGCCGAAGGCGTCGGCATCGAGCGCGACGACCGCAAGGCCGCGGAATGGCTCCGCCGGGCTGCCGATGGCGTTGTCAACGCACAGTATTGGTACGGCCGTATGCTGGTCGAAGGCCGCGGTGTCGATGCCAATCCCGAGGAAGGACGCGTCTGGATCGCCAAAGCCGCCGCCATCGGCATGGTGGAGGCGGAAGTGATGCTCGCGGAGATGACGCTTTCCGGCCGTGGCGGGGTCAAGGACCATCCGGCCGCGCTGGCCTTGTTCGAAAAAGCCGCCGGGCGAGGTCATGTCGGGGCGATGTTCGCCGTCGGCGCAATGTACGGCGGAGGCCACGAGGTGCCGATGGACCGAACCGTTGCGCAACGATGGTTCCGCGATGCCGCCGAACGTGGCCATCCATATGCGCAAATGATGCTGGGCCGCTATCTGTCGCGCAACCTGGCCGGGGAGTTCGACCTGCCGCAAGCCCGCAAATGGCTTGAACGCGCGGTTGCACAGGGTCTTCAGGATGCCAAAGCCGACCTCGCCGCTCTGGGCGCGGAACCGGACGGACCGGCGGAAGAGAATGCGGTGAATTTGGCCAAGGTGTCAGGTCTTTGATCCATGCCCCGCGGCGAAAGCGAGCCTGAACAATCGGTCGCCGCGCTTGCCCGTATCGCCATGGCCAAGGGTCTGGAGGCGCTGGCTGCATCCGACCAGGAAACCGCGCTTCGCTGGCTGGAACGCGCTCATCGGCTGTTGCCAAGCGATCCGAACGCGATCCTGTCGTTAGCGAGTGCCTGCCTGACGAGCGACCCGGCCAGGGCCGAGTCGCTGTTCCGAACCATTACCGGCCAATTCGATGTCAGGCAGGCCTGGCTGGGGCTGGCTGCCGCCCGGCTGCGTCTCGGCGATGAATCCGCCGCGGCCGAATCGCTCGAAATCGCACTGTCTCGCCACGTCTTCGACAGCCACACAGCACCCTTGGCGGAGCAGATTGGCTTCAGCGGCGGATTTGCCGGCTGGTGCGGCCTGACATCCGGCGGGAAGCTGGAAATTCGCGCTACCGAGGCCAGCCGCATCCAGATCAGCCTTGATGGAAAGCGATTGCGCGGCGGATCCCTGCCTGACGGGTGGTCGCATGGGCGCGAGATCGAGGTTTTGTCGGACGGAGGCCCGCTGCTTGGCAGCCCGATCCGGATCGATCGAATCCGGCGCGTCTCCGGTTGCGTGGAGGTTTTCGAAGGCGGTATTCGCGGCTGGGCCTGGCATCCGGGCGATCCGCATCGTCCAGCGGAACTGACCTTGGACTATGGTTCGCCCGGCGCCCGGCAGACCGTTACGGCGACTGATGAAACAACCCCGGTTCCGGACACCGGACCATTGGCGCATGCGCGCTCTTTCCGCCTGACACGAGCGGATTTGCTCGACGTGCCCGGACCGATTCATGTCCGCGGGCCGGACGGGAAAGATGTTCTCGGCAGTCCGCTCGATCCGTTTGCCGAGCAGGCGCTCAACACAGCAGCTGCGTTGCGCCTGACGCAGGCTTATCCGGCCGGCCCGGTCCATCGGACAGTTCCCGCCCGCGTGACGCGCGCAGCGGTCGGTCCGGGTGGGGTGCTTCGCGCCGATGCCACGGCTCCAGCGGAACCCGTCGGTGCGGACGGGCGCAAACGCGAGACCACGGTTATTGTTCCTGTGCATAACGGAGCAAAGGTTGCAGTGGCTTGCCTGGCCAGTTTGCTCGCCTCGGGATTGACCCGGGCCCGCATTCTGGTTGTCGACGACGGCTCAACCGACGCCGATCTGGTCACGGCACTTGACGCGTTGGCGAGGCGCCGGAAGATCGAACTGCTGCGGCATGACGTCGCGCGCGGATTCACCGCCAGCGCAAACGCGGGTATGCGCGCGGCTCAGGGCCGCGATGTGGTGTTGCTTAACAGCGACACACTGGTTCCGTCTGGCTGGCTCGGCCGGTTGCGGGATGCGGCGTACTCCGCGCGGGACATCGGCAGCGTGACCCCGCTGTCGAACGATGCCACGATTCTCAGTTACCCCGGCAACGCGGGGACCAATCCGGTTCCCGATCAAGCCGAAACGAACAGGCTCGATCGTCTGGCCGAACGGGCCAATGCCGGAAGCCTGGTCGAAGTTCCGGTTGGCATCGGTTTCTGCCTGTTCCTGCGCCGGGATTGCCTCAACGCCACCGGATTGTTCCGCCAGGATGTATTCGCGCAGGGCTATGGCGAGGAAAACGATCTCTGTCTTCGGGCGCGGATGCTGGGGTGGCGCAACGTCGCCCTGACCGGCCTGTTCGTCGGCCATATGGGTGGCACCAGCTTCGGCAGCGATGCCGCGCATCTGCGCGCGCGGAACGCCAAAATCCTGGAACAGCTGCATCCCGGGCAGCAGGCACTGATTGAACGCTTCATCGCCCGCGATCCGCTGGCGGAGGCGCGGCGGCGGATCGACCTGTTGCGGTGGCGGGCAGCGGCGCGAAACTGGCAAGGCTGCGCAGTTCTGGTCACCCATGACCATGGCGGCGGCGTTGAAGTCTGCGTCGCAGCCTCAGTCCGGGATCATCATGCCGCCGGACGCCGCGCGATCGTGCTGCGTCCGGCCGAAACGGCTTCGGGAGCCGCGGCGATCACCGTACGGGACGGTGTGTCAGACGATTTCTGCAACCTTGTGTTCGCCATGCCACAGGAGCTTGCCGCACTGCTGCGCCTGCTGCGCGCGGCGAGGCCGTCCAGCATGGAGGTGCACCACTTTCTGCATCACCCGATTGCGATCTACGAGTTGATTTCCCGGTTGGGTATCCCGTACGATGTCCATGTTCATGACTATGGCTGGTTCTGCCCGCGTTTGTCGTTGGTTGGCGCACACCGGCGATATTGCGGCGAACCGGAACTGCACGAATGCGAGGCGTGTGTCGCCGACAACGGTCATTTCCTCAAGGAAGACATCCAGGTGGGTGCATTGCGGCAACGTTCGGCCGGCTTTCTTGCTTCCGCCCATCGGGTGATCGTGCCGTCCGCCGATGCGGCCCAGCGAATGAGAAGACATTTCAATGGGCTACTGCCAGCGGTTATCGCGCATGAAGACGATGCGCGGGTGACCCCGCCCCGCCGGCTCCGCCCGCCCGGCGCGGGGACCACGCGCATCTGTGTTGTCGGCGGCATCGGACTGCATAAAGGCTACGATGTGGTGCTGGCCTGCGCACGGGACGCAGCGCGGCGTGACCTGGACCTCGAATTCGTTATTGTCGGACACACAACGGACGATGCGCGTATGCTGGCGACCGGACGGGTGTTCGTGACCGGCCGCTTCGAGCCTGCCGAGGCGGTCGGCCTGATCGCGGCACAACAGGCCCGGCTTGGTTTCGTCGCCTCGATATGGCCGGAGACCTGGTGCCTGAGCCTCGGCGACATCTGGCGGGCGGGACTGCGTGCTGCCGCCTTTGATATCGGCGCGCCTGCCGAGCGGATTAAACGATCCGGATACGGAATTTTGCTTCCCTTGGGACTATCCCCCGGTGCTATTAATAACATATTAATCGCAGCGACTGGAACAGCCGGCCAGTGACCAAGCGGGGTGTGAGCAAAGCCCCAGACCCCTTTGAGACGATGTCGGCGATCCATCCGCTTCTGTTGCCGGCGGAATCCCTCTGATCGGATCACATCACGTCCCGCATGACACGAACATCTAACGAGCGAGTAAGCCGAATGTCCGAAGCCGCAAGCGCGGAGCTAAGCCGGGTCAAGCCGGCGAAAGCCAGCCAACCCGATCAGGAGCCGGCCAGCCCGGCGAGCCGTATCGCCGAATTGCAAGTTTCCGCCCATCTCATGACGCTGGAAACGGGATTGTTCTGTGTCTTCCAGACGCCGGGCAGCCCGCAACCCGATCCGATTACCGCACTCCCGGGCGTCAGGATCACCCCTGCGCCGGGTATCGCCGGGCGCCCCGAAGCCGTCAGTGTCAGCACGTTCCGCGAAGACGGATGGCTCGCCGGCACCGCCGCGCTGGTGCGCGTGACCGATGGTTCGGCGCAGATCCTGGTGACGATCTACCAGATCAGAGGCAAGGATGCGGCGCCCAGGCTTCAGGTCCTGCGCCTCAGCGGCGAAGCAGCCGCGGCGGACGGGCTACCGGCCGGACTTGCCGCACCTGCCAAAGTTGGTTCGGAGCCGACTAAACCGTCCGGGCCGTCCCCCCAGGTCATGGCACACGTGCAACGCACCGGCGATGTCGGCGGCAGTCTCGGTGACTGGGTCGGCGTCAAGGGCAGCCGCCTCTGGATCGAAGGCTTCGGCCTTGCTCCGGTGGACGGCATCGCTGCGGGCGAACTGGAATATCAGGCCGTGCTGGGCCGCAACTGGCTGTCGCCTTGGATCGAGGCGGGCAAATATTGCGGTAGCCGGGGCATGGCGCTGCCACTTCTCGGGTTGAAGATTCGCCTCAAGGGCGCTGCGGCGAAGGCGTTCGATTGCACCTATTCGGCAACCTTCGTGGACGGCAGCGAGATCGGACCGGTCAGCGCGGGCGAGACCTGCGAGGCGGAAAGTCTCGCGGCGTTGGAAGCCTTCGAGATCATCCTCCACCCGCGCGATGTGAAAGCCGGTTCCGGCAAGCTGGCCGCCGCGAAAAAGGACGATCACGCCACCGGTGACGGATCAAAGCCTGACGGTAACAAGGGCAAGGCACACGCTCCGAAGCCGTCCGTCAGGACCCGGGGCTGAGTTCACGCAACGATCGGCACCTTGCCGGCCAGGCCGGTTGGTGCCGATCGGCATGTCCCGGCTGCCGGGGTGGCGAATTCGGCTGGAGCGGCGGCTCGATTTGATGCGCGGGGCGGCCGCCGGCGCCGGACGCGGTATGGGGTATCCAGGGTGAAGTTCCTGTTCGTCCACCAAAACTACCCGGGACAATTCCTTCATATAGTCCGGCAGCTTGTCAAAGACGAACGGCACGAGGTGCTGTTTATCACCGAGCCGAACGCGAACCAGATCGCCGGGGTCAGAAAAATCCCCTACACGCGGCCGGTCATCGACATCACCGAGACGCATCCGTCCGCCCGGGAGCTGGATAACGGCGTGCGGCGTGCCGACGCGGTTTGCCGAGCGGCGCTCGGGCTGAAGCATCTCGGGTTTTCGCCGGACATGATCATCGGACATCATGGCTGGGGCGAGATGCTGAATCTGCCTGAGGTCTGGCCTGATGCGCCGATGCTCGGGTACATGGAATTCTATTATCAATACGACAGGGCGGATGTCGGTTTCGACCCGGAGTTTCCGGCCGAGCCGTTGGACTTCCCGCGCATCCGCGCGAAGAACGCGATCAATCACATCGCCCTCAATCTCGGCAGAACAGGACAGACGCCGACGAACTGGCAGTTATCGACCTATCCGGAATGGGCCCGCCCCGGAGTCGAGCTGATCTGGGAGGGAGTCGATCTGGAGAAATGCTCCCCGGACCCGCTCGCCCGCAAGAAAACGCTCAGGTTCGGCGACATGACGGTGAAACCAACCGACAAGCTGGTAACCTTCGTATCGCGCGACCTGGAGCCGTATCGAGGATTCCACGTCATGATGCGGGCGCTTCCCGAGCTTATGCGGGCCCGCAAAGACGTAAAGGTCGTGATCGTCGGTGGCGATGGCGTCAGTTACGGTAGCCCACCCAGCGGGGGCAGGACCTGGAAGGAGGTCATGCTGGCGGAGGTCGGCAAAGATATCGACCGCAACCGCGTGGCCTTTCCGGGCCGCATTCCCTACGGGGATTATTTGGCTATGCTCCGGCGATCGGATGCGCATGTCTATCTGACCTACCCGTTTGTCGCTTCCTGGTCGCTGCGTGAATCGCTGGCCGCCGGATGCCCCGTTGTCGGCAGCGATACCCAGCCGGTGCAGGAATTCATCACCCATGGCCATAACGGCCTGCTGGTGCCGTGCCTCGATCCGCACGCCCTCGCACGGCAGGTTCTTGATCTGTTGGAGGACAAGGCCCTGAGCCGGACGCTGCGCGCGAATGCCAGAGCCTACGCGGAAAAACATCTCGCGATGGCTGACTATCTCGCATCCTATAATCGGCTGATCGAGCGCCTGACGGGCGAAAACCCGTCCAGGCCGGTTGAACCGAAAGCGACGGTCCGTCCCAAGCCGCCCGCGATCGGACGGCTGTCGGGCGCCGCGCGAACCGGCGCATCCAAGACCGTGCCGGTTCGGAGACGGCTCGTAACGGCGGCCTGATGCGAAGGCTGCATTTCCGCACTTGCGTGCCGGATCGTTTGAGCGATCCAACGGAGTTGCCTGGAAACGCGTGCCGCCTCTTGCCCCCTCCCGCCGCCTTGTGTCACCACGAGGACGCGATGCGTGTCGCCGCGCATCGACAGGAATAGGATAGACAATGGCAGACGTTTCGCCCGAACTCCTCCCCGTCAAGGGCAACCTCATGCAGGGCAAGCGCGGCCTGATCATGGGTGTGGCCAATGACCGCTCTCTGGCCTGGGGCATCGCCTCGGCCTGCGCCGCGCAAGGCGCCCAACTCGCGTTCACATTCCAGGGCGAAGCGCTGGAGCGCCGCGTGCGCCCGCTGGCGCAGCAGACCGGTTCCGACCTTGTTTTTCCCTGCGACGTTGCCGACGATGCCAGTGTCGATACGGCCTTCGCGTCGCTGGCCGAACGCTGGGACGGGCTGGATTTCCTGGTCCATGCGATCGGTTACGCGGACAAGCAGTTTCTGCGCGGCCGCTACCTGGACACCCCGCGCGCCGCCTTCCTGCAGGCGTTGGACATCTCCTGCTACTCGTTCGTATCGGTCAGCCAGCGGGCCGTGCCGATGATGAAGCCGGGCGGCAGCCTGTTGACGCTGAGCTATCTCGGCGCCGAGCGTTGGGTGCCGCACTACAATGTCATGGGTGTCGCCAAGGCCGCGCTTGAGGCGTCGGTGCGCTATCTGGCGGCAGACCTGGGCACCGCCGGAATCCGCTGCAATGCGATCAGCGCGGGGCCGATCAAGACCCTGGCCGCCTCCGGCATCGGCGATTTCCGCTACATTCTGCGCTGGAACCAACTCAATGCGCCGATGCGGCGCAACGTGACGATCGAGGAAGTCGGCGGTGCCGGGCTGTACTTTCTGTCGGATCTGTCCGGCGGCGTCACCGGTGAGGTTCACCACGTCGATTGCGGTTACCACGCCGTCGGCATGAAGCATCCGGACGCGCCCGACATCGCCATCGTGGAGTCCTGATGGCATAAGGCGTCATGTCGCATAACAGCTTCGGCCATCTGTTCCGGGTTACCACGTGGGGCGAGAGCCACGGTCCGTCGATCGGCTGCGTGGTGGATGGTTGCCCGCCGCTGCTGCCGCTGACCGAGGCCGATATCCAGCCCTGGCTGGATAAGCGGCGGCCGGGCCAGTCGAAGTTCACCACCCAGCGGCAGGAACCCGACCAGGTCCGCATCCTGTCCGGCGTGTTCGAGGGTCTGACCACAGGTACGCCGATAAGCCTGGTCATCGAAAACCAGGACCAGCGGTCTCGCGACTATGCCGCGATCTCGACGCAGTTCCGGCCGGGCCACGCCGATCTGACGTATGATCTGAAGTACGGCATCCGCGACTACCGGGGCGGCGGCCGCTCCTCCGCCCGCGAAACCGCGATGCGCGTGGCGGCCGGCGCCGTTGCCCGCAAGGTTCTTGGGCCAAAGGTCATCATCCGAGGCGTACTGATACAGATCGGCCCGCACCGGATCGAGCGGTCCCGCTGGGACTGGGACCAGATCGATGAGAATCCGTTCTTCTGCCCGGATGCCGATGCGGCGCGGATCTGGGAAACCTTCCTGTCGGGGGTGCGCAAGTCCGGATCCTCGGCCGGCGCGGTGATCGAGGTCACGGCCGAAGGCGTGCCGCCCGGTCTCGGTGCGCCGATATACGGCAAGCTCGACGCCGATATCGCCGGCGCGCTGATGTCGATCAACGCCGTCAAGGGCGTGGAAATCGGCGACGGTTTCGCCACCGCCGCCCTGTCCGGGGAGGAGAATGCCGACGAGATGCGGATGCGCGACGGAATGGTGGAGTTCGGCTCCAACCATGCCGGCGGTATCCTGGGCGGCATCTCGTCCGGCCAGCCGATCGTGGCGCGGTTCGCGGTCAAGCCGACGAGTTCGATCCTGTCGCCGCGTCAGTCGGTCGATCGCTCCGGCCATGACATCGACGTCGTTACGAAAGGCCGGCACGATCCCTGCGTCGGAATTCGCGCGGTGCCGGTAGGTGAGGCGATGGTCGCGTGCGTTCTGGCGGATCATCTGATGCGCCACCGGGCGCAGAATCCGGATGCACCAACCAGCGCGCGGCTGCCACGCAACTGACCGCCGCTTCGCTCGCGCAGGCGTTAGCGATTTTTTGCAATAACCAAGCTTGACGGTCGGGAATTTGTGCGTCTCAATGGATGTTTCCTTGTTGTGATGAAATCTGATGACAATGCTGTTGGCGCCCCCTTTCGCACCGATGATTGAGCCTTTTGTCAGCCTCGTCGGCGGCAAACGCTGGCGTGAGCGGCTTGCTGAAATCCGCGACCTCGCGGCAGCGGGACCGCGTGCGAGCCAGGCCATCCGTCAGCGGCATATTCTTGAACTGAGCCTTGAGAAGCTGCGGCGTCAGCCGGATGCCCCGCCATCGGTCACCGAGGCGCTGCTGGGCGACATCGCGCGCGAAATCCCATTGATAGCGGCGGATCTGACCCGCCGGGGCCGGGATCGCCTGGTCGAGCAGCTTCGCATCGGCCTGAGCGAATCCAACACCCTGATCCCGGTGTTTCACCTGATTCGTTCGGCCATGCTACAGCGTTCGCGCGGGTTCGAGGTCAGCTTCACCGGCTTGGAAGATGATACGCCGCATGACCTCCTGCTGACCCGCGACACGATCGAAGCCGAGGTGGCGTGCGATGTCGTCACCGCCGAGGAAGGCCGCGGCGTCCATCGCGGTGCCTGGTTCAGGCTGGCGGACCGGATCGATCCTGACCTGCAAACCTGGCTTGAGGCGCATCCTGGCCGCTACCTGCTGAAAATGACGCTGCCCGGTGGATTGCGCGGCGGCCTGCACGAATCGGATCCCGGCAGCGAGACACTCGCCAATCTGCACCAGCGCATCCGCGCGATGCTGGAGACGAAGTCGCGCCAGGATCACGACGAGGCGATCGTATTGCGACTCGATCCGCTGTTGCTGGCTGGCGCGCAGGCTGAGGATATGGGACTGATGTCGTCCCTGCGCCGCGAATTCGGGCCGGAGGCGCATTTGTCCGTCACCACCGCGGGCGGCGGCGTCTTTGCGATGGCGGCACGGGCCGGGCAGGAGAATGAGGTCGCGATCGCCATCCGCCGCCGCCTCGCGGCGATCGCCCCGGTCCGCCTGACCGGCGAGCGGCCGGGCATCCTGTCGATGTTTGTCGAGGACACCGACCGGCTGGAATGGCGAGGGCTACGCGAACGGCTTGAGCTGGAGGGCGAGGCTCGTCAGTTCATGACCAACCCGGAAGCGCGTCCCGTGGTCGCGGTAACCTTCATATCCCGCCTGGAGTTGTTTGGCCTTGGCGAACCCGATGCCGCACCGGGCGGAGAACTGCGGTTCCGCAATCCCGGTCATCCGGCGGCCGGGATGGCGGCGCTCGCCCCGGCGGTGATGTCGTCGGTTTGATCAGGGAATCGCCCCCGCGGGGCGGGATAGCACCTCATATCCGCAAACGGGTTGTGACCACGCCGCGTGCCCGCGGTTGGGTTGTCGTTGAGGGGTGAATATGACGGGTGCCGAATACAGCCGCAAACTGGATGAACTCGATCGGCTATTGAACGACCCGGACGCGCCGATGCAGCCGGATCGGGTCTGGTGCCTGCTTGCCGAAGTCTCCCGGCCAGAGGCCACCGCAGCCGATCGGCCCGGCTCCAAGGGATCGCCCCGGCTGGCCGCCCGGTAACCGCGTTCCAGCCCCTCGGCCTTCGGGGCGGAGGCGACGCGCGGGCACGGTGCAGGCAGCGGCGTTCGGTGAGTGCGTGCCGGCGCTTTTTAATACCCGTGCCGGTTTGCCGGCATTTCCCGGGGCAGATTTCCCGGCGCCGGGGCCTCGAACGCGAGCGTGTCCCCGCCGTCCCCATGAATACAGATAGTACCAGGCCGCATTGAGATTGACGCTTAGGCACGGCAGTTGATTCCGTCATGGCGGGCGAAGGCAGGCCATCCACGCCTTGCTTTGGAGAGGCAGAAGGTGTGGATGCCGCCTCCGTCGGCATGACGGGGTGGCGCGGCCGGGAGAGTCGCTGTCACGGTGGACTGGCATAATAACCGGCGGCCGTCGTTATCCGGCACCCGCAGCGGTCACTCCAGCTTGGGCACGTTAATTCGTTGCTGGTTCCCGGACAAATAGGGTCCCTGGGGTCCGTTTCAGCGCCAAGCAGGGAAAACACCCCGGCCGATCAACTCTGCTTGAGGCATCGGCGCCTTATTCATTTCTGTAATCGTAAATTTGTTGACGAATCATGCTGAGTTGGAGCACAAACAGGTTTGTTAAGGGGATCAATGCATTTTTTGGTCTCGAAATCACAAGGAACTTGGATGTCAAAGGCGTTTATCTCCCGCGTCATTCAGCAATCGACTGAAGTGACCGGCGCCGCGGCGAACCGCGCGACCAATGAGCTGATCGATGCCATCGTGAAGGAGATGAAGCGGACCGGGAAGTTTACGCTTCCAAGTTTCGGCACGTTCACCGTTCGCAAGACCAAGGCCCGAAAGGCGCTGAACCCTCGGACCGGTGAATCCATCAAAGTAAAGGCCGGTAAAACCGTTCGGTTCAAAGCCTCTCCTGTGTTGAAAAAGGCAGTCTAGGCAGGCTGCGTCGCGTTAAAGGAGCAGTTGCGGGGCGACGCATTGTGTCCGCGTCGAGTCTATTCATGGGACTGTACTGATCGTCGTGCCAAGACGCGCGCCGAGCAGGAACTCGCGATTGCCTTCCGGACCGGTGATCGGACTGTCTTCGATTCCCACCACTGTCCAGCCGGGACGGCCGCCCCACCAGGCGGCGACCCGTTCACAGACTTCACGATGCACGGCCGGATCGCGCACGACGCCCTTGTTGCCGACCGCCGCGGCGCCGGCTTCAAATTGCGGCTTGATCAGCGCGACCGCCCAGGAACCGGGGACGCAAAGGCCGAGCGCGGCCGGCAGCACGGTGGACAGGCCGATAAAGCTCGCGTCGCAAACCAGGACCTCGATCGGATCAGGGATTTGCGCCCGGTCCAGATAGCGTGCGTTGGTTTTCTCATGCACCACGACCCGGTCGTCGCAGCGCAGCTTCCACGCCAGTTGCCCGTGTCCGACATCCACCGCATGCACCTTCGCCGCACCGTTGGTTAGCAGCACATCCGTAAAGCCGCCCGTGGAAGCGCCGACATCCAGGCAGACGCGCCCGGCGGGCGAGAAACCAAAATGCGCCAGGCCATGCGCAAGCTTCAATCCGCCGCGCGACACCCAGGGATGATCCTGTCCCCGCACCTCCAGGGGCGCTGCCTCAGCCAGCATGTCGCCTGACTTGGCGACCCGCCGCTCTCCGGAGAACACCTTGCCTGCCAGGATTAATGCCTGCGCGCGGGTGCGGCTCTCGGCCAGGCCGCGCTCGACCAGCATCTGGTCCGCCCGCTGTTTCACCGCACCGGACTCCGGGCTACTCCAGCGGCCGTGTGGCGAGCGACCCGTCGGAACGCTGCACCAGTGCTTCGACCCGCGCTTCGACCTCCGCCAACTTCGCCTCGCAATGCCGGCGCAGTTTCACGCCGCGCTCGAACGCCTGCACCGCGGCATCCAGCTTGAGCGTCCCGCCCTCCAGCCCGCGCACGATCTGGTCGAGCTCCGCCAGCGCATCCTCGAACGAGAGCTGACCGACATCGTCGGGCGTGGCATCCGGCATAGCGAGCCTTTCCTACACGCGCATCAGGCTGCGGACATGGACCGAGCTCGCGGCCGCCAGCGCATTCAGGTCATAGCCCCCTTCCAAAACCGAAACCACCCGCCCGCCGCAATGCCGATCGGCGACGCCGACGAGCTGGTCGGTTAGCCAGGCGTAATCCACCGTCTCGACCCGCAACTGCGCCAGCGGATCTGCTATATGCGCGTCGAAGCCCGCGGAGATGATCAGCAGCCCCGGCTTGAATATGTCCAGCGCCGGGATGATCGTGTCGGCCCACGCGGCACGAAAAGCCGGGCCGCCGTCGCGGGCACGCAACGGGACATTGATGATGTTGTCGGCGACCCCGCGTTCCCAGGCTTCGCCGGTGCCCGGATAGCAGGGGTGCTGGTGTGACGATCCGTAGAACAACGTGGCATCGGCGGCGAACATCGCCTGGGTGCCGTTGCCGTGATGCACATCGAAATCGACGACGGCGACGCGCGGCACGTTCCACTGCACGCGCGCATGCATCGCCGCGACGGCAGCGTTGTTGAACAGGCAGAAGCCCATCGGCTTGTTCGGCTCCGCATGATGTCCGGGCGGACGCACCGCGGCGAAGGCGGCACGCGCCCAACCCTCCATGACGGCATCCACCGCCATGCAGGCACCCCCCGCGGCCCGGGCCGCCGCCTCGGCGCTGCCCGCGCTCATGACCGTGTCGCCGTCGATCTGCACCGGCTCGCCGAGGTCGGGATGGATCGCCAGGATCGCTTCGACATAGTCGCGCGGATGCACGCGGCTGAGTTGCTCGATCGTCGCCATCGGCGCGGATTCGCGGATCAGGTCAGAGAATTCCGGCGCTTCAAGCGCCGCCAGGACAGCCCGCAGCCGCTCCGATGTTTCCGGATGGTACGGGCCCGTATCATGCTCCAGGCACGCCGGATGCGTAATCAACGCGGTTGCCACGTCAGCCCCCCTTTTGTTCTAGCTCATCCGCCCTGCGGCGGATCACAAAGCTGAATATGCCAGCTTCCTCGCTCCACGCCAGCAGCGCGTGACCAGTTTCCCGACAGAATGATTGAAAATCGCTTATGGCGGCCCTGTCAGTCGCCAACACACGCAAACGTTCCCCCGGCGCCATGCCTCGCAACGCCCGGTTAGCCCGAAGAACGGGCAACGGGCAGTTCATGCCTTTGACGTCCAGCAGGGTCTCGCTCATACAGACAGCATGCTTATGACGGGGAGTTTGGGCAAGACGGGCTTGAGCCAATCCTGCTTGACCGGCATGATAGTAGCATGAGCCAGCATCGCATCGGAATCGATCTGGGCGGCACCAAGATCGAGATCATCGTCATGGCCCCGGATGGAACCGTCGCGTTGCGACACCGGATTCGGACGCCGCGCGGCTATCCGGACACGCTGGACGGTATCGCCGGGCTGGTGCGCGATGCCGAATCCCGGCTCGGCGTGAGCGCCACCGTCGGAATCTGCATACCCGGGGTGATCAGCCCGGCGACCGGCCTGGTGAAAAACGCCAATTCGATCGCCCTGAACGGCCATCGCTTCGATCACGACATCAGCGAGCTGCTCGGCCGGGAAGTGCGGGTCGATAACGACGCCAATTGCTTCACCCTCAGCGAGGCGACCGACGGCGCCGGCGCCGGATACGGCATGGTGTTCGGCGTCATCCTTGGCACCGGTTGCGGCGGCGGGATCGTCTGCCATGGACAGGTGCACCGCGGCCCGCACCGCATAGCCGGCGAATGGGGTCACACCCCGCTGCCCTGGCCGCGCGGGCCGGAGGTGCCCGGCAACCTGTGCTGGTGCGGCCAGCATGGCTGCCTGGAGACCTACCTTGCCGGCCCGTCTTTGGCCCGCGACTGCGACGGGCCCGGCGCGCTCGACGCCAGCGGGATTCCCGCCCGTGCCGAAGCCGGCGACCAGATCGCGATCGACGCCCTCGAACGTCACGCCGATCGGCTGGCAAGGGGGTTGGCGGTTATCATCAATGTGCTGGATCCGGACGCGATCGTCCTGGGCGGCGGGATCTCGAACATGCCGCATCTCTATACCGAGCTGCCGCGGCTGATCCCCGGGCACTCGTTCAGCGATGTGATCGCGACGCCGATCCTACGCAACAAACATGGGGATTCGTCGGGCGTGCGGGGCGCGGCGTGGCTGTGGCCGGCGGCGTGAGATGCCGTCGCTGTGCCGTGACTGCTTTCTCGTCGCGGACACCAGCCCCGGGCCGCGCTGCTCCGGCTGCGGCGGCCATCGCCTGGTGCACCACCGGTCCCTGTCGCGGCTGACCATTGCCCATGTCGATTGCGACGCCTTCTACGCCAGCGTCGAAAAACGCCATCGGCCGGAACTTGCGTCGCGGCCGGTCATCGTCGGCGGCGGGACGCGCGGGGTGGTTACCGCCGCCTGCTACATCGCCCGCATGTCGGGGGTGAAGAGCGCGATGCCGATGTTCAAGGCATTGAAGGCCTGCCCGGACGCCGTCGTGATCAAGCCGGATTTTGCCAAATACGCCGCAGCCTCGCGTCAGGTGCGGGCCTTGATGGGCACCCTGACGCCGCTTGTGCAGCCGCTTTCGATCGATGAGGCGGTGTTGGACCTGGCGGGCACCGAGTCTCTGCATGGCGCCCCGCCCGCCGCCGTGCTGGCCCGATTCGCCATCTCGGTCGAGCAGCAGATCGGCATCACCGTCTCCATTGGCCTCGCGGCCAACCGGCTGCTGGCGAAGATCGCCGCGGGGAGGGGCAAGCCGCGCGGATTCAGTATTATAGATGCCGGGGAAGCCGCGGCGCTGCTGGCGCCCGAGCCGGTGCGGCTGCTGCCGGGCATTGGTGCGGCGCAGGCGAACAGACTGGAGGGCATGGGTATCACCCGGCTGGGCCAATTGCAGGTGCTGCCGGACCGGGAGGCGCTGCGAAAATTGGGCGATGACGGGCCGGGCCTGGTGCGGCGGTCGCTGGGCCAGGACATGCGCCGCGTCGATCCGTCGCGCGAGGCCAAGTCGGTCAGCGCCGAAACGACGTTCGATCGCGACCTGTCCGACCTGCGGGACCTGGAGCAGCATTTGTGGCGGCTATGCGAAAAACTCGCGGTGCGCTTGCGGGGGCATGAGCTCGCGGCCGGTGGCGTCGTGCTGAAGTTGAAGACGTCGCGTTTCGCGCTGCGCACCAGGGCTGCGCGGCTGCCCAGCCCGACGGTATTGCCGGACCGGATGTTCGATCTGGCGCGTTCGCTGCTGGTGAAGGAGACGTCCGGCGCGGCGTTCAGGCTCATCGGCATCGGCGCGAGCCCGCTGGTCGCCGGTTCCATGGCGGATTTTGGCGATCTGGCCGATTCGCTGACCCCAAGGCGTGCCGCGGTGCAGACGGCGATCGACTCGCTGCGCGAGCGATTCGGCAGCGCTGCGATCAAGCGAGGCAGATCGCTGGGTTGACAGGGTTTGGCGTGGCGCCTCGCGATCGCGTTACGGCGGCGCGGCAGCGTGTGGAGAGCCTGCCGCCGTTGTATCGCTACCATTTCGGATAACTGAATAGTAACAATCAGGTTGGTTTTGTTCGATACCGACGTCGAGGTGGTCCCATTCGCCGCGGCTTGGCCGCCGGTCCGGCACGCCGATCGGCGCCTGTTGGCTGATGCGGCGGTTCTCGTTCCCGGACGAGGCATCTCCGGTCCGCCTGCAGCTGCTTAGTGTGTGTTTTAATTCATAAAATTCCACCCATATTTATGGTGCCGTACCGCAACAGTCACGGTTGATCATTGCCTCGGTTTGGCCTAAATCGGGAATCCGGTTTCCCCGGGATGAGTAAAGTGAATTTCATGGCAAAAAGCCCGTCCCGGCGGTAACGAGGACTGAATCCGCGTCAACGATAGCGAATGGGACGCCGAACGGCAGGTAAAGGCGTTTATAGGTGAGCTTCGGCTTTCGTACGACCAAGTGTTTCCATCTCCTGGTCTGATTTATCGGCTTGATTCGCCTGAAAACGGCGTTGCGACGGGTGTTTCGCGCCGGTTTGATTGATAAATATGCTTTTTGATGGCATGTTCATCACGCGTTTGGGTTGGGCTGAACGGCAATAAATCGGGTCGCGGGGTTACAAAATGACACGTTCAATGCGCTAAAATATCCTATGCCTGTAGATTATAATTCCGAAACTACAATTTAATCTCCGGAACAAATACGGTTGGTACACCGCTTCGTTACGAGACACGAACTCGATGACATGACAACTATCCAATGGTGGTCATCGCTTCGGTCCGAAGAGAGGCTACATCTTTATATGAAAGGTACAGGAGTATGATCACAAACGAAGTCAGCGACGGGCTTGCCGGAATCCTCCGAACCGCGATCGTGGAGCTTGTTCGCCGCGATGGCCCGGACCTGTCGGCACGCCAGCTCGGTGTGTTCTTGACATGCTATCTGGAAACCGAGGCACAGACGGTGCGCGGTTTGGCCGCCAAGCTCGGCGTCTCGAAACCCGCCATCACGCGTGCGTTGGATCGGCTGTCGGAGTTCGATCTGGTTCGCCGCAAGACCGATCCGCTGGATCGCCGCAGCGTGCTGGTTCAGCGCACAGCCACGGGCATGGCGTTCCTGCGCGAAATGCGGACAATCCTGCGTGACGCTGCCTCGACACTGCGAATCACCGCCGAGCCCGCACAGGCGCGTGCCCGCACCAACGAGCCGGCACGAGCGACGCACTAGGATCCGGGCCGCAGCTTTACGCGGCCCGGCCGCTCTTTTCCCAAAGAGATCGGCGTCGATAGCAGTCGGCTTCGCCACAGTTCCTGCGGTTGTGATCATGGTTTGGGCGCGCGCTCTCCCATGAGCGCGCAGGCCATCAAGAGCCGAGCCCATCGCGCGAGCCGCATTCCAGCGGCTAAATCGTAGATGTCTCGTGGCAACGACCGCTCGACCAGCCATAACTTATATGTCCCGGCTCTCGATCCGGACAGCACGCTGCGACGCCGGTGACCGGTCCCGGGACCTTGGCGGCGTTGATGCCAGGTCAGCCGGGGTCCGCTACGCCGGCTTGGTCGATTGGCGGCCGGACCTCGATACTGTATAAACCGGAACGATAGTGCGGGCATGACCCCCCGATGGCCATCAGGGCGCGGCGGGGTGTTCGCCGATTCGGAATGGCAAATGTATCTACAAAAGAGCGAGGACGCCGGATACTTGTTATCACAAAGAAATAGTCCGACGGTCCCGGCCGCGTTCGCTGCGATCGCCCGGTAGCTCTTTAGCGGCCACCGAAGATCGCGCTGCCGACACGCACCCACGTCGCGCCGCAGGCGATGGCAACTTCGAAATCGCCCGACATACCCATCGACAGCGTGGTTAACCCGTGGCGGGCCGCGCACGCGGCCAGCCAGGTGAAATGCGGACGAGGATCTTCGCCCTGCGGCGGCACGCACATCAGCCCCGCCAAAGCCGCACCGAAACGGACTTTGCAGTCCGCAATGAAACCATCCGCCTGATCGCGGGCGATCCCGGATTTCTGTGGTTCCAATCCGGTGTTGACCTCGATCAGCAAAGCCGGCGAGCGGCCTTCCCTGGCGATGGCCGCTTCCAGCGCATCAGCCAGCTTCGGCCGGTCGAGCGTCTCGATCACGTCGGCGATCCGCACCGCGTCGCGCGCCTTGTTGGTCTGCAGGCCGCCGATGATGTGCAACGAAAGCGGATGCGCCGCTTGCAGCGGGGGAAATTTGGCAGCGGCTTCCTGCACCCGGTTCTCGCCGAACACCGTCTGCCCGGCGGCGAGCGCCGCGGCGACCGCTTCGGCCGGTTTGGTTTTGGAAACCGCCACCAGGGTGATCTCCTCCGGCAGCCGACCGGCTGCCCGCGCGGCTGCGGCGATGCGGTCCCGCACCCGGCGGAGGTTCTCGGCGATGGATTCGGCTTCGGTCATGCCAGCATCAATACGCCGAATACTGTTTTTCCTCCACCAGCGCCGATCGCAACATCCTGTTGAGCGCCTGCTTGATCCGGCCGCGTTCGTCGTT
This sequence comes from uncultured Rhodopila sp., assembly GCF_903915725.1. GTDB lineage: Bacteria > Pseudomonadota > Alphaproteobacteria > Acetobacterales > Acetobacteraceae > Rhodopila. The sequence continues at coordinate 59,890 of NZ_CAIWTY010000001.1, read as the reverse complement.
TTCGTGGTAGACGGAGCGGGCCAGGGCGATGAAGCCCGGGCCGAAATCGCCGGCGGCCTCCTTAGCGCGGATCTCGTCCTCGATCCGCCACAGCCGCAGGTTCACCGCCAGCAGCGCCGCGCGAAGCGGTGCCGCCTCAAGCGGAACTGCGCCCGCGGCCGTACGCAGCAACGCGAGTTCCCGTCCGGCGTTGGCGACCGCTTCGGGCGACCGCAGCCGTTCCGCCTTGATCTCAAGGATGGCGATCTTGTCGAGCAGTTCGCCCAGGGACACGGGTATCAGCGGGCTGGTCATGCCGGCAGTTCACGAGTCATGGCGTCGAACACAGCCGCCCAGTCGCCCTCGTCTTGTTGGCGGAACAGCCGCATCGACGGATACCAGGGGCTGTCCGTGCGGTCGAGCATCCAACGCCAATCCGGCACGCGGCGCAGCGCGACCCAGACCGGGCGGCCCAGCGCGCCCGCCAGATGGGCGATCGAGGTATCGGACGTGACGATCAGGTCCAGGCTCATCATCACCGCGGCGGTATCGATGAAAGCGTCCGGGCCATCGTCCAGCCCGCCCGGGATCTCGATCGGGAAGCCGGCACCATCGATCTGCTCCTCGCCCTCGCCCTTCTGCACGCTGATCAGGCGAACCCCCGGACGCTGCGCCAACGCACTATAAACCGGCAGCGGCACCGATCGCCCCTTGTCTTCGTGTCGCCCGGCAAATCCCTGCCAGGCGATGCCGATGCGTAAGCCAATGCCGCCGATGCGGTCCTTCCAGGCCGCGACCCGATCGGGTTCGGCGAACAGGTAGGGTGGCTGTGCCGGCGGCGTCTTCATCCGCCCGGGCAGGCTGAGCAGCGGCGCGACGACATCGAACCCGGGCAGCTTCTCGCCCGCGGGAACCATGGCCGGCATGGCGGGGTTGCCGGACAGCAGCCGCACCAGCCGCGGCGGCGCCTCGAACACAACGTTGCCGCCGATGGCAGGGAGATAGCGGCTGAATTGAATGACATCGCCAAGCCCCTGCTCCGCATGCACCAAAAGTGTGCGCTCGCCCAATGGTTCGCCTTGCCATTGCGGCTGGGTAAACGGGCGCGGCGGTATTGCCCCGGCACGGAAGCGGTTCTCCCAGCCATCCCACGCTTCGCCCGTGCGTCCGAGCAGCAGCATCAGGAGAGACCAATTATACAGCAGCACGGGATCGTTTGGCGCCATGGCCAGCGCCCGGGTCAGCGTCGCCTCCGCGTCAGCGAACGCGCCGCGCTCCTTCTGCACGCTGGACAGGTTCATCAATGCCACCGGATTGGCGGGCGCCAGAAGCATTTCCTGCTCAGCCTCCGCCAACCGGTTGGCATGGCGCAACGCCGAACCGAGGTCGCTGCGGATGTCCGGCAGACCGGGCTTCAGGCGCAGGGCCTCGCGATAGGCGTCGATCGCCGCCTCCGCCTGGCCGCTGTCGGACAGCGCATGGCCGAGCACCTGCAAGGCCTCCGGGTGGTTGCGTTGCGCCCGAAGTACAGTTCGGCACACTTGGGCCGCTTCCTCCGGCCGCTTCAGTGCAAGCAGTGCCGTTGCCCGGGTCAACTGGAAGAGCGCGGCCGGCTTGAGGGCGATGGCCTGGCTCAGCAGACTGTCCGCGGCGTCCGGACGTCCGGCCTGGATCGCAAGCGCACCGAGGGCATGCAACGCCTCGGCATGCCGCGGCGTGGTGGCGAGGACCTGCCGGTAGACCTGCTCCGCCTCCGGCAACCGGCCGGCCGCATGAAGTTGCTGGCCTTGACGGAACAGGGCGTCGATCTGTTGCGACCGTTTGCTCATTCCGTCGAGGTAGCGCCGGACAGGCGGCTTCGTCCAGGGCGGCCGACATATCAGATGGTGGAGCAGCGCCGCGCAGTTACCTTCCCTGCGGAGCGACCCCAAGCGAAATCAGGGGCCGGAAACTGTAAAGCGGCCACGGACCCGTCAGGGTCAGTTCCAATCCCTCATGGGACGCCGGCGCGATCAATCCGTCGACTGCCGCCTCCAGCGCCGTGCGAGCGGAACTCCGCACCAGCAGCGCAACATTGGCGAGCAGCCGCAGCCCCTTGCCGGGTGCCGTTCCGGCCTCACGGCCGAGCATGCCCTCGCAGTGCCGCCCCAAATCCGCCAGTGACGATTCGACGAACACGCGCCCTGCCGCTTCCCGCGCCGCCAGCCGCTCCGGCAAAGCCCGGCGTGCGGCGAGGTAATCGAGACCACTGCGGGCAGCCTGAGCCATTTCCCCCCGGCGCGGCGCTTCGTCATGCAGATAGAATTTCAGGCACCATTCCTGCCGTCCGGCCGCACCATCGAAAAACGCCGACAGCGTTTCCAGATGCGGCGAGACGGCTTCGCGCAGTGCCGCCGGATCTGCTACCAGCACCCCGAAGCCAAGCGGAAACACCGGCCCGGCGGAGACGAAGGCCTCCACCACGTGCTCGTGCTCGAGCAGCCGATCGGTCAACCATTGCTGGGCGGCGGGATCGCTGTTTCCTTCCTGCAACTGCGCGAGAAACTCGCCCGAAACCGCCTGCGCCACCCCGGCGACCAGGCCGATGGGCAACAGCGTAACGGCGCCCTGTTCCAAGCCCGCCGGCAGCGGGTCAGGCAGCTTCGTCTCGGCCGGGACCAATGCGAACAGGTGGTATCCGCCGGTCATGCCGGCGAACCCCACGGATCGTGCGCCACCCGTTGCGGTGCCGGCGCGGGACGCTGCGCGCGCATCTCCGCCAGCGCCTCGGCGAAGTCAGCCGGCGTGACGGCAACCGGTTCCGCCGTGCCGGCCTCCTGAGCCTGTACGGCCCGGCGCACCGCCGCAAGCGTCGCGCCCGACGTCAGCATCGCCAGATCCGCGCCGGAGAACCCGGCCGTGTCGGCGGCAAGCCGGCTGAGATCGACATCCGATCCCAACGGCTTGCGCGCAGTGTGGACCCGCAGGATCTCCAGGCGCGCGGCTTCATCCGGCAGATCAACCGCCAGCTTCAGTTCGAAACGCCCGGGACGGAGCAAGGCGGGATCGATCAGGTCCAGGCGGTTCGTTGCGCCGACAAGCCAGACATCGTTCAACGGCCGCACACCGTCGATCTCGACCAGGAACTGCGCCACCACGCGATCGGTTACGTCGTTGCCCTGCGAGCGGCCGCGTTCCGGGACCAGGCTGTCGAGTTCGTCAAGAAACAAAATACACGGAGACGCCTGCCTGACCTTCGCGAAAATCTCCCGCACGCCGCGCTCGGAATCGCCGACGTATTTCGACAGCAGCTCCGGACCGCGAATGGAAACGAAATTGACCTGCGCCTCGGTCGCCAGCGCACGGGCCAGTAATGTCTTGCCGGTGCCGGGCGGCCCGTGCAGGATCAGCCCCTTCGGCGGCTGCAAATCATAACGCGCATAGGTGGACGCATAGCGCAGCGGCCAGACCACGCTTTCCTGTAGCCGGCGCTTGACGTCGGTGACGCCGCCGACATCGGCCCAGTTGACATGGGGCACTTCGACAGTCGTTTCGCGCAGTGCGGTGGGCGTGATCTGCGGCACCGTGTCCAGGAAGTCATGCATCTCGACATGCAGCCCGGCCGGCGACAAGGTCCCGTCGCTCAGCGCCGCCTCATGCCGGCGCAGCACCGACATCGCCGCCTCGCGGCAGAGCGACTGCAAGTCAGCACCGGTGAAGCCGTGCGTCATTTCCGCGACGCGGTCGAGATCGACTTCCTCCTCCAGCGGCATGCCCCGCGTGTGGATCGAGAGAATCTTGCGCCGCCCGTCACGGTTCGGCACACCCAGCGCCAGTTCGCGATCGAAACGCCCCGGCCGCCGCAACGCCGGGTCCAGCGAGTTCGGCAGGTTCGTCGCCGCGATCACCACCAGGTCGCCGCGATCGGACAGACCGTCCATGCAGGTCAGCAGCGTGGCGACGACGCGCTTTTCCACATCGCCGACGACCTGGTCGCGGCGCGGCGCGATGGCGTCGATCTCGTCGATGAAGATGATCGCCGGCGAGGACTTGCGCGCGGTCTCGAAGATTTCCCGCAGCTTGGCTTCGCTGGCGCCGTAATGCTTATGGATGATTTCCGGGCCGTTGATGTAATGGAAGCTGGCGCGGGTCTCGCTGGCCACGGCACGGGCGAGCAACGTCTTGCCGCAGCCGGGCGGCCCGTACAGCAACACGCCGCGCGGTGGCGTGATTCCCAGCCGGGCAAACAGTTCCGGGCGGGCGAGCGGCAGCTCCACCATCTCCCGCAGGCGCTTCACCTCTTTCTCCAGGCCGCCGACGTCCTCGTAACTGCCGAGGTTGGCCTTGCCCTGCCGCGGCGCAGCGGCCGCGCCGCCGCGCGCGGCCGGTTCCGGCTGCGGCGTCTTGACCTGCAACAGGGTGCTGGGCTGGATGATGACGGCGCCGGCCGGTTCGACGCGCTCGACCACCAGTTCCTCGGTGCGTCCGCCGAACAAGACGATCCCGACCCGGTCGCCGACGCGCAGCGGGATGCCGTCAACGCGCCGGGCCAGATATTCGATGTCGCTGGCTGCCAGTTTGCGGCCGGCCTCCAACCGCAGGATCACCGACTCCGCCGGCTTGCAGGGCAGCGGGCGCAAGGTGATAGGGCGGCCGAGGCTGATGCCGGCGTTGGCGCGGGTGATCCCGTCCATATGCGCTTCGCGCTTGCCGCGGTCGGGCGGGAAATTGGGCAGCAGGCGGGCCAGCGCCGTCCGCTCAGCCACGACCTCCACCGTGTCGCCGCTGCGCAGGCCGATGGCCTGCATGGCCTCGGGGTCAACGCGGAGAATGCCGCGGCCGATATCTTCGGTCCTGGCTTCGACCGCGATCAGGCTGGTGTCGGCTACGGGGGCGTCGTTCATGGGTTTTCCCGGTTGTTTCGGGCGCCGGAGGCAAGCACCGCGACTTTGATCGATGGATCGCAGAAGCGGGCCACGTCGTGCGCGGCGCCGATGAAGAGAATGCCGATCTCGCCCTCGGCCAGGGTTTCAGCGATGCGGTTGGCAATGTAACGATCACGCCCGTCCAGCGATCGCCGCAACAGGTCGGGGCTGGCGCGGCCGTCCTTGATAGCCTGGTATTCTTCCAGCAGCAGGGCGAGCGACTCGGTGCCGATGATCGACGCGCCGCGGCTTTTCAGAAGCTTGAGCAGGCGGTGATTCGGGCTGTTGCCGTGGCCCGCCATGTCTTCCACGAGACGATCCGTACCCGGCCCGTCAGGCAGGCTGTCCTGATAAACCTTCACCTGGTCAAAGCCGATCGGCAGGGCGAGCACAGCGTCGCGGACGGTCAGCCAGTAGTGCTCGATTTTTGCTTCACGCTCCGCCCAGCGCAGGTCGCCGTGGCGGGCGACGAATTCGGCCCGGTTCTGTTGCCCCTCCGACCCAAGCTCGGCTGATGTGTGGACGATCGGAACGATGAGCAGCCGGCGGGTCACGCCACCTGTATCCTTATACCAACCGGCTTTGAGAGCGACTCTCCGGCGAGTGCCGCCCCGTCATGCCGACGGAGGTCGGCATCCACGCCTTTCGCTCGTTCAGACAAAGGCGTGGATGGCGGGCCTGCGCCCGCCATGACGAATAAGCCGCCCGTGCCCATGGGTCATCCTCCACGGCGGTTGGTATTATTTCTGCGCTTTGACGCGCGGCCATTTCAGTTCGAGCACGCCATTGCAGAAGCTTTGCTCGCGTGCCGAATCATCCACCGGGGCCGGCAGCAGCGCCTCGGTCCCGTAGTCGATGCCGCAACCGCTGGCGGCGATCGTCAGCATGTCCTGTTCGACCCGCACGGTCAGGCTCGCGGCTTCGGCGCCCGGCAGTTCGACGATGGCGCTGATCGCATCCGAAGTGGCGAACAGCTCGACCGCCGGTTCCCGCCGCTCGGGCGGACGCGGCACTTCGTCATCCGACTGATTGCCGTCGGGCGACGCGGTGGCGGATGCGATCAGGTCCCGCAAGCCGAAGAAATCGGTGCCGATATCATCGCCATCGACGCTGCGTATTCGCATGCGCGATTCGAACATCGGGCGCTGCCCGCGGGGCTGTTGTCCATCGCGGCGGCCCTCCGCCGACATGTTTGCGGCCTGGTGCAGCATATCACCGATATTGCGCAGCAGCCCTTCCAAACCGAGGCCGCCGTTTGAGTTGTCCCGCTCAGCCATGCGTCGCCTCCACCAAAGCCGGCGTTTCGATCTTTGCAGTGCCTTCCAGCCGCGCCAGCCGTTCTTCGAGTTCGCGTATGCGGCCGGCCGGGCCGGTGCCCTCCAGGCCGGAGAAATGGCTGTCCGAGCGCCACCAGTCGATGCCGATCTCCTTGGCACGATCGACCGAGCAGATGACGAGGCGGATCTGGATGGTCAGCAGCTCCACCTCGACCAGCTTGATCTTGATGTCGCCGGAGATCACCACGCCCTTATCAAGGATCCGTTCCAGCAAATCGCCGAGCGTCGTGCTGGGGACGGAATGCTGGAAATTGCCGTTGTTGTTGATGCTCACGTTCAGTCTCCACCCAGGCGCCCAAGGGGGCCGAGGTCAATGGCAAGGTCTTCCTCTGTGATGCCGAGCTGGTCGCAGAGGTCCAGTATGGTCAGGGCCTGATTCATCAGCGCCTCCCCTAAAGCTTCCGCCTGCGCCTGAGACAGCGATCCGCCGTCGATCCGCCGCATGGCCTGCTTCTCGAGCAGTTCATGGATTACGTTCAGCAAGGCGAGGACCAGCTTGGCAAGGCCGTTACCGGTATCCCGCCCGATATCCACATGACGCGCCGAACCGTCGAGACGGCGCGCCAGAGTAATGGCCAGATTTTCTTCCGGCGTGAAGATTTGCGAGGCCGGGGATGAGATCTGGTTCATGCCGCCACCGCATCCGGTTGCGTCAGGGTGCGGCGTTCGCCAAAAGCCGTCTCCACCGAAGCGATCAAAAGGCTGACTTCGATATAAATGAGCTGAATCCCGGCCACTGAAATAACGATCGAACCCCGCGCCACCACCCCGGTATCGATCAACCGGTCCAGAAGGTCGCAAAGCGTGGCGTTGGACGAAGCCGTCCCACCGCCGATGGACGTTTTCACTTTACGCCGCCCGGGCCCTTGTCGGCGCCATTGCCGGATAGGCCCTCCAGCTGATCAAGCAGTACCGCTTCCCGCAGTTCGAATTCCGGTTCCGTTATTGAACCGCGCTCGATCTGCCGGTGCAGCTCCTGCAGATCGGCCATGATGGCTTTGCGGCCAGCCTCCCGTGCCTCATCCACGGCATGCGCGATTTCACGCATGATGAAGGTGAGGCCGGTCATCGGTGACATCAGGAGGCTGCCGATCATCGTGCTTCTCCAGCGGTTGTCAGATCGAGACGCTGACGAAGTTATAGGGCGGCCATGGACCGCGGACCTCCATGACGAACTCATCGCCCAGCTTGCCGGCGAGTTCCTCCACGATCGTGTCGAAACGGTTTTCCTGGTCGCGCTCGACCAGGCAGTTCAGGTCGAACATCAGCCGCTCGCTGGACGGTTCGACGGTCTTCACCTCGACGGCGACCTGACCCAGCATGGCCAGCGCCAGACTGGTTTTGTCCTCGCGCTCGCGTTTCATGAGTTTTTCGAAGGTGCGGCCGAGTTCCAGCAGTTCCATCTGTCCGGGTTCGCGCTTGCCGCTGAAACAGGCGTCGCGGCGCTTGCGCAGTTCGGGAAAGCGATCGACGAAGACTCGGAAGGTGTCTTCCTCCTGCCAGCGCAGCCGCACGGTCATTTCCACACGCCCGACAATGCGGGTAAGCTGGCGCGACAGCACGGCGACATGCTCGGCGATCAGCAAGCGCACGCTTTCCTCATTGTCGCTGATCATGCCGAAGGCCATCGGCAACAAATCGGTGTCGGCGATTGCGCGCGTCAGCACGGCCTGGTGCGCGGACAGATAGCGCCGCTCGGGCCGCACGACGTCAAGGTCGGTGTCTGAAACAATGGCTGCCAGGCGGCCGACGACGCAAAGCCGTACCGGCGCGCCGTCAAGTCCTTTCAGGTCCGCCGGGAGCATCACATCCGCGGAGGTGACCGCATAGATATAAAGCCGGCCGCTGCTGCTGGCCATGGCGGCTTACTCCTCGGCCGGTTCGAGCGCGAGCAGTTGCAGATCCAGGTCGAAATGAAGCCGGTAGCGGTGACGCTCCAGGATGGCCTTGGATCCGCCGCGCAGGCTGACCGTCAGTTCCGGATTGGGAGCGAAAACCTCGACTTCAACCGACCAGCCGGCGGAGCCTTCGACTGCGATCTTGATGATGCGTGTATCGCTTGCGCACAACAGATCGCTGGTCAGGCCGCGCACGATGCTGGCAAGCCGCACCATCGGGGAAGCGTGAACGGGTGCGGCCTTGGTGAGTACCGCCTTTTCCGGGTTTATGAAACCTTGGTCCATTTTAACCTTCTTTCGGGCAATCAATGTTGTCATGCCAGTCAGTACCTGATGGCGAAGCCGCCCCGCGGGCGGCTCTGGTTACTTGAGCGAAGCGCTGCACGGGTGACGGGCAATGCCCCGGCCGACACCAGCGGTTCTGTTGTTTGATCCAATGCCTGTCGCAACACAAGCTTTTCCCGGTCGATTTCCTCGATGCGGGATTGTAATTTGATGGCACGCGCGCTGAGCAGCTCGGTTTCCTGCACGCGGCGCTGACGTTCGAGTTCCAAAAAGCTCATGCGCAGCAGGATCGCGGCCGGTGTTGCCGCCTTGCGCCCGGACCCGTAGGTCCGAGGCGGGATGGTGGTGCGGATGCGGGTAAACTTGCTCATGCCCGTGATCCTTTGTCGCGGCGGCGGCGCAGCCCGGGGACGACTTCACCCGGCGCCTCGCTCGGACGACCCTCAAGCGCATGGGCGTGCTTGAGTTCTTCATCCGTTGCATGAAGAATATCCCGGCAACAACAGCGAAATAACGGATCATCCAATGTCGGCCGCACGCCGGCCGCCGCGGTGACCCGCGCCAGCGCCAGTGCGCCGCGCACCGTCAGTTGCTGACGATCCTCGCGCAGCCGGAGCGCACGCACCAAATCGACCACGGCTTCCGAGTCGGCGAGCGAAAGACCCGATTTGCCCTGGACGATGGCCATTTCCGTAATGCGATCGAAATGGCCAACACAGATCGTGATGACTCGGTCGATCAGGCTGTCGGCGGTTTCGAAGACACCGGCATATTCTTCGGGGTTCGAGGTCAGGATGGCGCAGAACTTGGGATGGACGGTCAGGTAGTTTTCGCGTCCTTCATGCACCCGCGGCAGATTGAGGATGCCCTCGGCCAGCACGCTGAGCAACGGCGCGTTCGCCGCAGGGGGAGTGCGGTTGAACTCGTCGTAGATCAGCGTGTGGCCGTGGCGGCAGGCGGTCGTCAGGCGGTTATCCGTCCACAGCGTGGTTTGCTGCTCCTCGGTACGGAGCACGTTGTGAATGAAGTTGTCGACCAACTTCGACTTGCGGAAGCCGCTTGCCGAACCGACCAGGTCGGAGCTTGTGAGTTGGTGATCGCCGTGCAGCAACGTCACCGGACGGGCAAGCTGCGTAGCAATATGGAAGGCAAGAGTCGTCTTGCCGGTTCCGGCTGGTCCGCTGAGATGCACGGAGTAACCGGCGCGCAGGTAAATGAGCGCCCTGCGCGTCAGGTCCTCGATGTAGGGTGTCGAGACAAATGTATCGCTTGCCTCGATATCCACATTGATTTCAGCTTCGGGTGCGGCGTCGGTCAGTGTCAGGGCGCTCATGATATTGCTCTAATTCAAAGAGCCGGAGGAACGGCTTGAGCCGGACTGCTGGTCGTCTTCGCCCGCGAGCTTTTCAAGATCGCGCTTGCGATGACGAACCGGGGCACTGGGGGCCTGCTCGGCGGGAGCGGCTTCCACGGCGGCAGGCGCCGGAACGGGCGGAGCGGAAGCACGCGCCTGCACAGGCGGCGGGACCGGAGCAGCGGCAGCTTGCGGCGGTGCGGCGGCGGCCGGCTTCGCAACCGGTATCGTCGCATTCCCCCAAGCAGCGCGTGCGATACGGAACTGATCCTGCACTTCGGCCTTGATCGATGCCGTCTCACTCTGCACGCCGGCGATGAACTTATTGAGCGAGGCCGAAAGAACGTCTGCGGCGGCGGCCCTGTCGGCGCGAGCTCCGGCACGGAACGCAGCCGATTCATTGTGCACATCAGCGGCGAACTTGCTGAGCGATTCACTCTGCGCCGCGGCGGTGGCGGCCTGATCGGCGCGCACTTCGGTGCGGAAGGCATTCAGTGCCGCGGATGCCTTGCGGCGCGATGCGTCGAGGTTGGAGCGCAACGCCCGGGCGTTGTCCGAGATCGTCTGGCGCTTGGCGGCGAGATCCTGCCGGGCAGCCGTCAGTGTCGTCTGGACGGCGGCGCCAAGGGCTGCGTCGCTGGCTGCAAGCCGCTCACGCAGATCTGCCGCAGTGGCGGCGAGGTCCCGCGCCACGCCGGCACGATGAGCGTTGTTGTCGGACAGCGTCTGTTGTGTTGCGGCATTCAGAGCCGCGAGGGAAGTGGCTCGGGCGACGGCAATTTCGTTCCGCGCGCCATACCCGGCAGCGATATCATTCGCTAGCCTTGCCAGGGATTTACCAAACTGCATATCGTCCTCCAAAGTCACGTGTCCTGAGTAGGACCGGGGTGGCGAACCACCCCGGACCTCAAAGTCAAACCCGTCGGAAGCCGAATTTACGCCGGCGCGGCCGCGGAAGCGGTCAGGCCAATGGCTTCGGCATACTTCAGGTAGGTCTCAACGGACGCGATCACGATGCGGGCTTCGATCGAGATCAGTTCGATGCCGACCAGCGAGACCTTGACGAATGCGTCGATCACGATGCCCTTGTCGAGCACGCGGTCGATAACTTCCGCCAGGCTGGAGGAGTCAGTGGATTTCTGGATTTGTGCCATGACAGCATTCCTTGAAGATAGGAAGGTTGCGGACGGTTCGTTCCGCACACTTTTAATATCGGTTTAGTAACCGGAACGCTAGCGTTTTTCTCGTAAAATACTGTGCCCTCTTATTTTGTTTTAGTGCCCGTTAAAGAGTGAGGTTATACAAATATCGGCATGGTTGCGGCAGGTTTTCCCGATTTTGAGACTTGAGGCGCCATTCCATCCCGGCTTTGCTTCGGGACCGGAGGCGCGGCGCGGACATTTCGCACCTGCGAAGGCCGGGACCTGGTGCGTAGGGTTCCGGATGTATCAGATAAATTCAGGATCGCCGTAACGACATAACGTGCCCGTACAGTGCGGCAGTCAAATTGAAATGATGAATGATAGTTTCTGAGCAAAGAACCAGGCCCGAACTGCAAACGCTCAATAATGATAAAATTAGGAGTTTTCGATATATTACCGTTGGTGTCGCTCGTTACAGCGCGTATCGCTTAAACGCAACGCTGACCCGCGATAGCCGCTGGTGACGATCCGGCGACGCGCTGGACCGGTTATCGCATCGCCGATGCCCGCCCCGTAAAGGACCGCAGGGGATCGGACAACGCTGTTGCCGTATTGTCCTGGACTGGTCAAGCGTCGGCCGCCCGCAAGGCTAAAAGAATTATGTGTCGGCGGCGCATCTTTGCGCCTGATCCAGCCTTAAGCGACAAACGTTTCGTCCAGCGAAGCGGGCGCGACGCCAGGCGGCCGGAGCATGGATCACGCCGTCAACGCCGTCGAGACGGCTTCCTCCGGGCAAATACGACCGATGGTGCCCGAAGGCGGAAAATCTCGGAAAGCCTCGGCGGAGCAGGCCAATGCACCGGTGGCAAGCCGGTGAAGCCGTCCGGCCGCCTTCGATAGCCGGGGCTATCCGCCACGTGCGCTAATACATAAGTGCCCACAACCGGGGACGCGGGGCTTGCGGCGCCGGCCAGCCCTCGCGCCGATCTCCCGGCGAAACCGGCGCCAGCGCGAGGAGTCGTACCCGCTCTTGCCCCCACCCCCCCAATGCGTGTTAAGCACCGCGCGGGAGATCGGCGGTGGACGGGCGCCTCGCCAACCCGGTCAGGTCCGGAAGGAAGCAGCCGCAACGGGTCACCGCTCGGGTCGTTTGTCGGTCTCCCACCCCTTCCATCGCGAAGCCTGTCCCGACCGGGAACGGCCGCCAGATGATTGCAGTTTATGTCCGGCCTGTTTCAGGACGACCCCGCGGATAACGACCAATCCGTCCCGGCGCCCGAGGGCCCGGGCCTGTTCGGCGACACCCTGCCGGTGGCTCTGCCGGAGCCTGTGCACGCTACGGCCTATCGCGTTCTGGCGCGAAAATACCGCCCGACCACCTTCGACGACCTCATCGGCCAGGAAACGATGGTGCGCACATTGCGCAACGCCTTCGCCGTCGGACGGGTCGCGCATGCCTTCATGCTGACCGGCGTGCGCGGCGTCGGCAAGACCACCACCGCGCGCATCATCGCCCGAGCGTTGAACTGCGTCGGGCCGGACGGCACCGGGGCCCCGACCGCGGACCCGTGCGGCGTCTGCGGGAATTGCGTCGCTATCCTGGCAGAACGCGAACCGGATGTGTTCGAGATGGACGCCGCGTCGCGTACCGGCGTGGACGACGTGCGGGAAATCATCGAGGTCAGCCGCTCGCGCCCGATGAAGATCCGCACCAAGGTCTTCATCATCGACGAAATCCATATGCTGTCGAAGGCAGCCTTCAACGCGCTGCTGAAGACGCTGGAGGAACCGCCGCCGCACGTGAAATTCGTGTTCGCGACGACGGAACTGCGCAAGGTGCCGATAACGGTGCTGTCGCGCTGCCAGAGCTTCTCGCTGCGGCGGGTGCGGGTCAGCGAATTGCAGCAGCATTTCGGCCGCATCGCGCAAAAGGAACAGGTCACGATCGAAGCCGCTGCGCTGGAGCAGATCGCCCGCGCCGCCGACGGCTCCGTGCGTGACGGCCTGTCGATCCTGGACCAGGCGATCGCCCAGGCGGAGGGCACCATCACCGGCGATCAGGTCGCCGACATGCTGGGCCTGGCGGACCGTGAGGCAGTGTTCGAGCTGCTGGAGGCGGTCATGAGCGGCAAGCCCGCCGCGGCCCTGGCGGTCACTGACCGGGCCTATGAGCGCGGTGCGGATCACGGCACGCTGCTGCAGGACTTGCTGGAGCTGCTGCACACGGTGACGCGGCTGAAATCCATCCCCGGGCTGCGCCACAGCCAGGACCTCCCCGAAGCCGAGCGCACCCGCGGCGCGGAGCTGGCCGATCGGCTGTCCGTGCCGGTGCTGGCGCGGGCGTGGCAGATGCTGCTGAAGGGTGTCGGCGAGGTCGAAACCGCCCCCGATCGGCGGGCGGCGGCGGAGATGGTGCTGATCCGGCTGTGCCATGTCGCGGACATGCCGACTCCCGGGGATCTGATACGGCGGCTGACATCGGGCGCTTCGGCCAGCCAGGCGCCATCGGTTCCCTCCGGCGGCGGTGGCGGCGGCGTGCGGGCGGTGGCCAACGGTGCGGCGGTGGCGGAAGCGGCGCCGGACCCGGGGCCTAGGCTCAGCACTTTCCGTGATATCGTGGCCTTTGTCGGGGAACGGAAGGAGGCGATGCTGCATGCGCATCTGCTGCATTCCGTGCATCTCGTGCGCTTCGCCCCGCCGGTGATCGAACTGCGGCCGGAGACGGATGCGCCGCGGGACCTGGCGTCTCGTTTGGCGGCGCTGCTGACCGACGCGACAGGCACCCGCTGGACGATCGCCATGTCGGCGGCGGGCGGGGAGGCAACCATCGCCGAGCAGGGCAACGCCGCCGATTCCGCACGGAAAACCGCGGCCGCGGATCATCCGCTGGTGCGGGCGATCCTGGCCGCGTTTCCGGGGGCGCGGATCGACACGGTCCATGATAAGACCACGGATGCATACGGCCTGCCGGCCGCGGCGACGCTGCCGGCTCCGGACATGCCCGAGTTCGCGCCGCCCGACGCCGAATATTTTGACGAAGACCCGATGGAGATCGACCTATGAAGAACCTGGCCGGCCTGATGAAGCAGGCGCAGCAGATGCAGAGCAAGGTGCAGGAGATGCAGGCGAAGCTGGAGGCGCTGGAGATCACCGGCGAGGCCGGGGCCGGACTGGTCCAGGTGACCTTGACCGGCAAAAGCGACCTGCGCTCGATCCGGATCGACCCGAAGCTGATCGATCCCGCCGATGCGGAGATGCTACAGGATCTGATCGTCGCGGCGCATCGGGACGCCAAGACGAAGATCGAAGCGGTTTCGGCCGAGGAGATGCAGAAGGTGACCGGCGGGCTGCAGCTTCCGGCCGGGATGAAGCTGCCGTTCTGATCGGATCTTTGCTCCCTTGATGAGCGTTCTCATCGTGTCATGGCCGGGCTTGGCCCGGCCATCCACGGGGGGCGGCCGTCGCGCCTACTGCCCTTCCAGTTTGCGCCCATATTAGCCGTCATGGGCGGACCCGAAATCGATCACCTCATCGGTTTGCTGGCAAAGTTGCCGGGCCTGGGTCCGCGCAGCGCACGCCGGGCCGCGCTGAAAATGCTGCAGCAGCCGGAGGCCCGGATGCTGCCGCTGGCCGCGGCCCTGGCGGACGCCGCCCGCGCCGTCCGGCCCTGCGCCGATTGCGGCAACCTCGATAGCCAGGACCCGTGCACCATCTGCGCCGACACGACCCGCGACCGCTCGGTGATCTGCGTGGTGGAAGGTGTCGGCGACCTGTGGGCGCTGGAGCGCGCCATGGTGCATCGCGGACTCTATCATGTGCTGGGGGGCACCTTGTCCGCGCTGTCCGGGATCGGACCGGAGGACCTGAATACCATTGGCCTGCTGTCCCGGATCGCCGAGGGCGGCGTGACGGAGGTCATCCTGGCGCTCGGCGCCACTGTCGATGGCGCGACAACGGCGCACTGGCTCACCGATCAGTTGCGACCGACCGGCGTGACGATCACCCGGGTGGGGCAAGGTGTGCCGATGGGCGGCGCTCTGGACGTTCTGGACGACGGCACCCTCGCCGCCGCCTTGCGGACCCGCCGATCGGCTTGACGGATTAGCGGAGGCGGTTTGGCAGCAGGTCGCCTTTGCCTTCCAGGACCGGATAGGCGGCGGCTCCCACCAGATGCGCGTTCACCCGCTTCAGGTCCCTCAGTGCATCCAGGTGCAGCGCGCTGGTTTCCACGTTCTGCGAGGCGCCGTCGCGCAACCGGGCGAAATGCGCGGCCGTCGCCTCCGCCTCGAACGCGCGGAACACCTCCTTTTCCGCCACGAGCAGCTTGGCGGCACGGTCATCGCCCGTCACCAGCAACGCCGCTGCCGAACGCAGATTCGTCATCAGCCGATCGGCGATCCGGCGAAGATCTTCGGCTTCGTCGCGGGAGAAGACGATGCCGCGTTTGGCCTGTTTGGCGAGGATGCCGAACAGGCCTTTGTCCACGACGTCGCCCGCATGCTCCAGGTTGGTGGCGAAGGCCAGGATCTCGACGACCCGGCGGTGATCGGCATCGGTCATCGCCTCACCGGGCAATGCGGTCATGTAGGACTTGATCGCCGTGTTCAGCGCGTCGAGCACGTCGTCGAGCCGCTTCAGCTCGGCCAGTTGGCGGCGGTCCGGACGTTGCAGGGCGTCCCGGAAGCCCTGGAGCATGCTCTCCAGCGCATCAGCCATGCGCAGTGCCTCGCGCGCCGCAGCACCAAGGGCGACCATCGGCACCTCGATCGCCGCCTGATCCAGATACAATGGCTGCCCTGGATCAGCGGCGGTAACCCGGGCGGGCATGAAGCGGCGCAGCACCGCGGCGTACGGGCCGAGCAGAGGAAAGCACACCAGCGCCAGCACCATGTTGAAGCCGGTGTGGAAATCGGCGACGACGCGGGCATTGTCAGGGTCCACCGTCACCAGCCACGGACCCAGCACCGGCAGCAGGGCCAGTCCGGCCGCAACCCCGATCACCCGGTTGATCAGGTTGCCCATCGGCAGGCGGCGCGCGGCGGGATCGTCTCCGGCGCCCCCTTCCAGCACCGGATTGATCGCGGTACCCAGATTGGCTCCCAGCACCAGGGCAAAGGCCGCATGGGGCGGAACGACACCCTTCGCCGCGAATGACATCGCCAGCAGCACGATGGCGACACTGGAATGCGCGGCCCAGGTCAGTCCGGCCGCCAGAATCACGTCTAAAACGGGTTGGGTGGCGACCGCGCCGAGCAGCAGGCGCAGGCTGGGCGCATCCTCAAACGGATCGAGCAGGCCGACGAACTGGCGCAGCGCCATCAGCAGCAGGCCAAGGCCAATCAGCACGCGGCCGAAATCGCGCGGGGCGGCGCTGGTACGGCGAAACATCAGCACGCCAATCAGGATCAATCCGGGCGCGACCTCCGCCACGTTGAACGACAGCAGCTGGACGATCAGCGTGGTGCCGACATTGGCGCCGAGCATCACGGCGAGCGCGGGCACAAGATCCACCAGGCCACCGGCGGCGAAGCCGGTGACCATCAGGCCGGTCGCGGTGCTGCTTTGCAGAATCGCGGTGACACCCATGCCTGCCAGGAAAGCCTGGAAGCGGTTGCGCAAGGCGATGCCCAGCAGGCCGCGCAGCCTTGCACCGAGGGCACGCTGCACGCCGGACTGTACCATATGGACGCCCCACAGCAGCAGGGCGACCGATCCGGCGAGGTTGACCAGGGTGATCGAAAAATCCATGCCGTGCCCCCGAAGCGAGTGCGGTGAAGTGGTCATTCCTGCAGATAATTCCAACCGGTTCGAGGCGTCAGGGATTGACCGCTGGCCATCCGGCACGTGGTGACAGATCGCGTCCTTTCTGTGCCTTCGGTCACAGAGGCCATTTTTGCCCCCTGTTATACGGAGGATGTCTACAACAGAGCGGAAGCGCCGCTATCGGGAGTAAGGGTCATGCAGGATTTCGGTTCGGTTGCGGTGGAAGAGCGTGTGCACGGTGATACGCTTTGGGTCGCGGTAAGGGCGCGCGGCGCCGAATGGTCCTGGCTGACGCCGGAGGATGCGCTGCGGCTCGCGCAGCACTGGATGGCGGTCTACGGCGGCGGCGCCGCGCCGAAGCTGACCAGCGCCGCTTGAATTTGCGGCTGCTATCGCCAGGGCGGGTTCCGCGTAAGTAATTTCCGATACTTCCCAGCGCGTATCGTCGGCCGGTATGTTGATATGCCGTACGGTTTCGGAGAAACAGGTGGGACACGAGACAAGGCGTGAGCTCCCCTGGCCGGGTCGGCCATGACCCGGCGCACATGGCTCGCGATCGTCTTGCTTCTGGCTGCTGGTGCCGGCGTTGGCTGGTGGTGGAACGCCAGGCGCCCTGCGCCGATCGCATGGCAGGGATACGCCGAGGCCGATTTCGTCAAGGTCGGACCGACGCAGCAAGGCCTTCTCACGGCGGTCCTTGTCGCCCGCGGCGAGCAGGTCCAGGCCGGCACGTTGTTGCTAACTCAGGACGATGCGGACGATCGGGCGGCGCGCGATCAGGCGGCGCAGATGCTCGCCCAGGCGGAGCAGACATTGGGCAATCTGCTGCAAGGCGGCAAACCGACGGAAATCGCGCAGGCGGAAGCCAATCTGGCGGATGCCCGGGCCGTTCTGGCGCGCGCGACCGCAGATCAGGCCAGGGGCGAGGCGCAACTGCCGATGGGCGGGGTGTCCCGGCAGACGGTCGATGAACTTCGGGCCGACCGTCTGTCGGCGCAGGCGAAACTGGAGGCAGCCCAGGCCGCGCTGATGCAGGCACGCGCGCCGATGGGACGGGACGGCGAAATCCTGGCGCAGCGTGCGTCGGTGGCGGCGGCGCATGCCGCGCTCGGCATGGCGGAGTGGCGGCTGGCGCAACGGCGCGTTATCGCGCCGGTTGGCGGGCGCGTGGCCGATGTCATGGCACGCGCGGGGGAAACCATGGCGGCGGGCGCGCCGGTCGTTTCGCTGCTGCCGCCGGGCAACATCTTCGTTCGATTTTTCGTTCCCGAGCCGTTGTTCGCGACAATCCATCCGGGTGACCGGGTGGCGCTGGCGTGCGATGGGTGCGCGGCGAATTTGTCGGCCAGGATCTCGTTCGTTTCGCCGCAGGCGGAATACACGCCGCCGCTGATCTACAGCGAGTCGAGCAAGGCGAAACTGGTGTTCATCGTCGAGGCGCGGCCGCCGGCGGAGCAGGCCGAGGGACTCAACCCCGGCGAACCCGTCGAAGTTCGTCCGGTCGGGGTGCCCGCCTCATGACAGCGGCGATCGACGTGCGTGACCTGCACAAGCGGTATGGCGAACGCCGTGTTGTCGATGGGCTGACATTGTCGGTGGCCGAAGGCGAAATCTGCGGCTTCCTGGGCGCCAACGGCAGCGGCAAGACGACGACGATCCGGATGCTGTGCGGGCTGGTCAAGCCGGATGGCGGCGGCGGGACCTGCCTGGGCATGGACATCATCCGCGACGCGCCGCGGATACGCCTGCAAATCGGCTACATGACGCAACGGTTTAGTTTCTACGAAGACCTGACTGTTACCGAAAACCTCGATTTCGTCGCCGCGGTCTACGAAATCGCCAATCGGCGCGAGGCGGTCAAGGCGATTATCGCCCGCATGGGCCTGGCGGACCGGGCGGATCAGTTGGCGGGGCAATTGTCAGGCGGCTGGAAGCAGCGGCTGGCTCTGGCGGCGTGCGTCCTGCACAAACCGAAGCTGCTGCTGCTGGACGAACCGACCGCGGGCGTCGATGCCAAGGCGCGGCGGGAGTTCTGGGACCTGATCCACGACATGGCGGCGGACGGGCTGACTGTCCTGGTGTCTACTCATTACATGGACGAGGCCGAACGATGCGGGCGAATCGTTTATCTGTCCGATGGAAAGCTGGTGGTGCAGGGCACCCCCGATGAGGTGGCGCGGGACAGCAAGCTGGTGACGTTTCGCGCAACCGGCACCGATCTCGATTTGGTGGCGCGAGCGTTGCGCACATTGCCGGGGGTGGAATCCGCCGCGGTGTTCGGTTCGGCGCTGCATATCGCCGGCATGGACCGGGCCGCGCTGGAACGGGCGACCGGATCGCTTGGCGGCGGCCTGGTGTGGCACGAGGTTCCGCCGCAGCTTGAAGACGTGTTGATCCATCTGTTGAGCCAGCCGGGCAAGGCGGCGGCATGAACGGGTTCTCGTTTCGGCGGTTTCTCGCAGTGCTGCGCAAGGAATGGATCCAGGTGCGGCGCGACCCGTTCACCCTGCGCATGATCATTGCGCTGCCGGTGATGCAGCTATTTTTGTTCGGATATGCGATCAATGCAGATCCAAAACATTTGCCGACGGGGCTGCTGGCGGTGGACCATTCGAAGTATGAGCGGACTCTGGTCGCGGCTCTGAAGAATACCGGTTATTACGACATCCGTCCGCTGGCGTCGGAGGCGGAGGCCGAGCGCGGTCTGGCGGATGGGGAGTTGCTGTTCGTCGTGAATATCCCGCCGAATTTCGATCGTTCTGTTGACCGGGGCGAGCAGCCTTCGGTGCTGATGGATGCGGATGCAACCGATCCTTCGGCCATCGGCAACGCGGCGGCGGCGCTTGCCGGGCTTGTATCGGCGCTCGACCGCGATGTGCCGCAAGCGATCCAGTCGTCGCCGGCGAAGGCGCCGTTCCAGTTTCAACTGCATGCGCGTTACAACCCGGAACAGTTGACCGTGTTGAATATCGTGCCGGGGTTGATCTGTATCGTATTGACGATGTCTACGCTTTTTGTAACGACATTGGCGATCACGCGGGAAACCGAGCGGGGCACGATGGAGAACCTGCTCGCCATGCCGGTCCGGCCGATCGAGGTGATGCTTGCAAAAGTCGTCCCCTATATTGCCATCGGTTATGCCCAGGTTGTGATAATCATTGCGATTGCAGTGGTTGTTTTCGGACTGCCGGTGCGCGGTTCCGTTCCGCTGCTGACATTTGTCCTGGGGATTTTTATCGCCAGCAATCTGGCGCTGGGCATTACGTTCTCGACCATCGCGCGGAACCAGATGCAGGCGATCCAGATGGCGCAATTTACGCTCCTGCCGTCGTTTTTGCTGTCCGGGTTCATGTTCCCGTTCAAGGGCATGCCGATCTGGGCGCAGTGGGCGGGTGAGGTGATTCCGATGACGCATGCGTTGAGGATCGTGCGTGGCATGCTGCTGAAGGGGAATGGCTTTGCCGAGATCGCGCCGGACCTCTGGCCGATTGGCGCGTTCACGCTCGTGGTGGCGGTGATTGCGACGTGGTCGTATCGGGTGACGTTGGATTGAGGCTATCGGATCAGTGCGTTGGCACAAGCGGCCGCCGTGACGATCGTCACTCCGAAGAGGCCGAGCGGTGCTTTTCTCGACGATAATCCGCTATCAATTGCGGAACGTCATCCTCGCCTAGTCCAAGCGCCGTAGCCCGTTCGGACCCGTAGGCAAGCGTTTTCCGCCACCGCTGTTCCTTCCGGTAGCCCTCGACCGCATCGCGCAACACGCCGAGTGCCGGACGATGTTCTTCACTGGCAGCGGCCTCTATCTCAGCCAGTAGAGCTGGGGGAATTACCAGACCGGTGGCGATATTCGGCTTCATAGCGCAGACCTTTCAAGATGGAAGACTAGCCTTGACAACACGCCAATTCAAGGATCATGCGCGAATCCGACCCGCCGCTCCGTGCTTGCGCCCGGCCCGCTTCCGTGCTCCGAGACGCGCCCTTTCGCGGACGGCCTGTATCCATGACGATCATCGGCGTTGATTTCGGCACGACCAACAGCGTCGTGACCCTGCTGCAACCGGACGGGTCCGTCTCGACGATGCGCCACGCCTTTGGCTCAGCGGAGCTTGACGTCATCCGCTCCGTGCTGTGCTTCTGGAACGACGGCGACCACCGCCACCACGTGCTGCGCCATGCCGCCGGCCCGGCGGCGATCGAGGCCTATCTGGACGACCCGCTGGAAAGCCGGCTGATGATGTCGCTCAAGAGCTATCTGGCGCAACGCAGCTTCACCGAAACCCGCGTGTTCGGGCGCACCTTCACCCTGGAAGCGCTGATCGGGCTGTTTCTGCGCGAAGTCCTGCCGAAGCCCCGCAGCGCCGTGCTGGTTGCCGGCCGGCCGGTGAAATTCGCCGGGGACTCGGCCGACGATGCCTTCGGCGAGCAGCGTTTGCGCAGCGCATACGCCGCCGCCGGCTGGTCCAGCGTTGACACGGCGCTGGAGCCGGAGGCAGCCGGTTACCGCTTCGCCCGCGGGCTGAGCGCACCCGCCACCGTGCTAATCGGCGATTTCGGCGGCGGCACCAGCGACTTCTCGGTGCTGCGGTTCGAGCCGGGCAGCAACCGCCCGGTGCAACCGCTCGGGCACGCCGGCATCGGCATCGCGGGCGACACATTCGACTACCGCATCGTGGACAACGTCGTGTCGCCGCGGCTTGGCAAGGGCACCACCTACCGCCCGGGTGGCACCGATTTGCCGGTGCCGCCGGAATACTACTCCAGCTTCGCCCGCTGGCACCGGCTGTCGCTGATGCGCGCACCGAAGACGATGCGGGACATCGAAGCGGTTGCCCGCACCGCGCTGTATCCGGACCGCCTCCGCGCGCTGCTGAAGCTGATCCGCGACGAGCTCGGCTATGAACTGTATCGCACCGTCTCCGGCGTGAAGGCGGAGATGTCGCGGGCCGACTCCGCGGTGCTGCGCTTCAGCCACGCCGATTTCGCCATCGAGGAGACGATTGCGCGCCGGGATTTCGAGCACTGGATCGCCCCTGACATCGCCCGCATCGCCGCCACGGTCGATTCGGCGCTGGGCGAGGCGGGACTGGCGGAGGATGCAATCGACCGGGTGTTCCTGACCGGCGGCACGTCGTTGGTCCCGGCGGTGCGCGGCCTGTTCACATCCCGATTCGGCGCCGCCAGGGTGACCGGCGGCGGCGAATTCGTGTCGGTGGCCGAGGGCCTGGCGCTGATTGGCCGCGACCGGACTCAGGGCACGAAAGTCAGCAGCAGGAACACCGCGAAGATCACCAGATGAACCGCGCCCTGTAGGACCGTCGTCCGTCCCGTGGCGAGCGTCAGCGTGCTGCTGAACAAGGTCAGCGTCAGCAGCACCATCTCCTTGGGGGCCAGGCCCAGCGTCAGCGGTTGCGACAGCACGACGGAAACCACCGCCACGACGGGGATCGTCAGCCCGATGCTGGCGAGCGCCGAACCGAGCGCCAGGTTCAGGCTGACCTGCACCTGGTTCGCGTGCGCTGCCCGGATCGCCGCGATCCCCTCCGGCAGCAGCACCAGGGCGGCGATCACCACGCCGACAACGGTCACCGGCAGCCCTGCATTGGCGACGGCACGATCGAGCGCCGGGGACAGCGTTTTCGCCAGCAGCACCACGCAGACCAGCGCCACCAGGAGCAACAGGGCGCTGAGCGCCGTGATCTTGTAGGATGGCATCCGATGCGCCGGTTCGGCCGGGCCATCCCCGGCCGGGACAAGAAAGTAATCCAGATGGCGCACGGTCTGCACGAAGACGAAAACACCATACAAAGCCAGCGAGGTCATGCCGACGAAGATCAACTGGATTGGCGTATAGAACGGCCCTGGATTTGCGAGCGCAAAATTCGGCAGCACCAGAGCCATCGCCGCCAATACGCCGAGCACGCCTAGAGCCGCCGATGCGCCCTGCACCTGGAAGGTCTGCTCATGGTGGCGGGCGCCCCCCAACAACAGGCAAAGCCCCACGACGCCGTTCAGGACGATCATCACCGCGGAATAGACCGTGTCGCGCGCCACCGAGCCGCTGCCGGCGGCGCCGGAGAGCATGACGGAGACGATTAGCGCCACCTCGATCACGGTCACCGCGACGGCGAGAAGGATAGAACCGAACGGCTCGCCCACCCGTACCGCGACGACCTCGGCGTGATGCACGGCCGCAAACACAGTGGCGAACAGGAAAACCGCCGCCAGCGAAAGCACGGGCACGGCATCGGCGGGCACCAGATGCGCTAGCTTGGCGGCAATGAGCGCCGCGGCACCCAACGGGGCAGCCCATGCCCAAATCGGCATACGCTCAATCTTGTCGGTTGCGAGCGCCATGCCTGTTGGTCCTGGTTTCGGTCTGGGAAAGGAAAATACCTGCAACCGGGCGGGTATACCCGGTTGGCGTTCGGTACTCCGGGTTCAAGCGCCAATGCAACCCGGTTTCCGGATGCTGATGTATTATACCAGTCCGCTGTGACAGCGACTCTCCGGCCGCGCCGCCTCGTCATGCCGACGGAGGTCGGCATCCACGCCTTTTCCTTGTGTAAACAGAGGCGTGGATGGCGGGCCTTCGCCCGCCATGACGGCAGTGGCGAGCGTGCCGATGTTTCAATCTCAACATGGACTGGTACTAGTCGCCTGGCATCGGCCTATTGGCCTTGGCCGCGAATCTCGTACATGCTGTGCGCAAGCCAGAAACGCCCCAGCCGGGAGTCCAGGAAGCCATGACTGCAACGAAATTCGGCCTCGCCCAGCCAGTCCGCCGCGTCGAGGATCCGCGGCTGCTGAAAGGCGCCGGGCGCTACACCGACGATATCGTGCTGCCGGGCATGCTGTTCGGCATCGTCCTGCGCAGCCCGCACGCCGCAGCGAACATCACCCGGCTCGACACGGCCGAAGCCCGCAAGCTGCCGGGAGTTGCCGGTGTCTACACCGCCGCCGACCTGAAGGCCGACGGCATCGGGACGCTGCCCTGCGCCGTGCTGGTCAACAACCGGGACGGCACGCAGCAGGCAGCGCCGCCGCATCCGGTGCTGGCGGACGGAGTTGTCCGCCATGTCGGCGATCCGGTGGCCTTCGTGGTCGCCGAAACCGCCAGGCAGGCACGCGATGCGGCGGAGGCGATCGAGGTCGACTACGACATCCTGCCCTCGGCAACCGATCTCGCGTCGGTCATGGACGACGCGACCACCAAGGTCTGGCCCGACGTCGCCAGGAATCTCGCCTTCGACTGGGAGATCGGCGACAAGGCCGCCACCGACGCGGAGTTCGCCAAAGCCGCCCACGTGACGAAGCTAACCGTGGTCAACAACCGCATCATCGTGAACTCGATGGAAGCCCGCGCGGCGGTGGCGGATTTCGACAGCGCGACCGGACGCTGGACCTTGTACGCGAACACCCAGGGCGGCTGGCTGGTTAAGGCCCTGATTGGCCCGGTGTTCGGAACCGATCCGGCCAACTTCCGAATCATCACGCCGGATGTCGGCGGCGGCTTCGGCATGAAGCTGTTCCTGTATGCCGAGCACGTGCTGACCTGCTACGCCGCCCGCAAGGCCGGCCGCCCGGTGAAGTGGGCGGCGGATCGCGGCGAGGCTTTCCTGTGCGACACGCATGGCCGCGACAACCTGACGACCGCGGAACTGGCGATCGACGCCGACGGCAAGTTCATTGCGTTGCGCACTTACAACGTCGCCAACATGGGCGCCTACCTGTCCAGCTTCGCGCCGTACATCCCGACCTATGCCGGCACCGGCGTGCTGTCGAGCGTCTATGGATTCAAGGCAATCTACGCCAACGTGCTGGGCGTGTTCACCAACACCGTGCCGGTGGACGCCTATCGCGGCGCCGGGCGGCCGGAGAGCAACTATCTGGTCGAACGCCTTGTCGATGCCGCGGCGCGTGAACTGAACATCGACCGGGTCGAACTGCGGCGGCGCAACATGGTGTTGCCGAGCGCGATGCCGCACTCCACGCCTGTCGGCAAGAAATACGACAGCGGCGACTTCCGGGTCATCCTGGATGCCGCGGTCGATCGCATCGACTACGCCGGCTTCCCCGCCCGCAAGGCGGAAGCAGCGGCGCGGGGCAAAAGGCGCGGTCTCGGGCTGGCGTATTACCTGGAAGCGACCGGCGGCGACCCGTCCGAGCGCGCGGAGATCCGTTTCGCCGATGACGGTTTCGTCGATGTGTATGTCGGCACCCAGTCCACCGGCCAGGGGCACGAGACCGCCTATGTGCAGTTGACCGCATTCAACCTGGGCATCGACGGCGACAGGATACGCATTCGCCAGGGCGACACCGACACCATCCCGGTTGGCGGGGGCACCGGGGGCGCGCGGAGCCTTTATTCCGAAGGGCAGGCGTTGCTGAAGACCTCGGAATCGATCATCGAGAAGGGCAAACGCGCCGCGGCGGAGGAACTGGAAGCCGCGGTCGCGGATATCGGTTTCGGCGACGGCCGCTTCTCGATCGTGGGCACTGATCGCGGGATCGACATCCTCGCTTTGGCGGAGACGCAACGGAAGAAGGCCGCCGCGGGCCAGCCGGCGATCATCCTGGATACGGCGGAGGTCGCCGCCATCCCTGCGCACACCTTCCCAAATGGCTGCCACATGGCGGAGGTCGAGATCGATCCGGAAACCGGCGTGATTGAACTGGTCCGCTACAGCGTCTGCGACGATGTCGGCAAGGCGATCAACCCGTTGATCGTGCGCGGTCAGGTGGCCGGCGGAGTCGCCCAGGGCTTCGGCCAGGCGGTGCTGGAGAATACCGTCTATGACCCGGAGTCCGGCCAGCTTCTGTCAGGCAGTTTCATGGATTACGCCCTGCCGCGGGCCAATGAGTTCCCGGATATCGAGGTCGAGCTGCTGGAAGTTCCCTGCGCCACCAACCCCCTCGGCGTCAAAGGCGCCGGTGAGGCCGGGGCGGTTGGCAGTCCTCCCGCCTTGATCAACGCGATCATCGACGCATTGAGCGGCGACGGCGTGACCCATATCGATATGCCGGCGACGCCGGAGCGGGTGTGGCGTGCGATCGGGCTGGCGAAGGCGGCATAGGCAGCAACAGAGCGGGATCGAAAGGGCGGTAGCCCCATAGGCGCTAAAATAGTGCTGCGGCGGCTGCGTTTTTCCCCGTCATGGTGCGCGGAGGCGCACCATCCACGCCTTGCGGTGCGTGTTGTAGCAATGGCGTGGATGCCGACCTGCGTCGGCATGAAGAGGGGAAGGGGCGTCCGACAGGCGCTATTTTAACCCCTATGGGCGGTAGCCCCTTCGCGGGCGCAGGGCGGCCCGGCCTGACGCCAAGGCAACGCCCAAGCATTGCCGCTTCAGTTGGGCGTCCTTCCCTCTCCGTCATGGCCCGGCTTGTCCGGGCCACCTATACCAGCACCCTGCCGCGATAGGTGGCCCGGACAAGCCGGGCCATGACGGACTAAAGTCAGCCGCCCGATTCGCATGTTCTTGGGCGTCGCCTACAGTCGATCGCGCAGCCGCTTGCGCCCAAGTGGCCGCACGTCCGCGTCCGGCGCCATCGCCTTGATCGCCGCTTGCAATTCCGCCCGCTTCTCATGGATCGACGCGATCACCGGTCCCATCGCCACGCCGACATCGACCAGCACCGCCTCCGACAATTGCAGGCTCGCCTCGATCGTTTCTGGCACGGCATCGGAGGCTCCCACGCGATACAGATGCGCCGCATGCTTGGCGTCGCGCGCCCGCGCAACGATCAGCAGATCGGCTCGTTCCGATCGCGCCGCGGCAACCAGGGCGTCGGCGACCTCAAAATCATCCACCGTCACGACGAGAGCCCGGGCGGTATCCAGATGCACGTGGCGCAGCAGTTCGGCCCGCGTCATGTCGCCAAAATACACCGGCTTCCCCAGCCTTCGCTGGCGCCCGACCCGATCGGCATCGGCATCGATCGCGACGTACGGCACTTTGTGCACCTCCAACATCGCCGCAACGGTCTGCCCGACGCGGCCAAATCCGGCGATGATGACCCGGGGCGCGGATGGCTCATCCGGCAGCAGCAGCGACGGGTCCGCCGGCGTTTTCGCGGTCAGTCGCGGGGCCAGGTGACTGCCTAGCTTTGACAGCCCGGGGATAGCGCCCATCGTCAGCGCGGTGACGAACAGCACCTGCCCGGCCATGTCCGCCGTCAGCAGATGCGCCGTCAGAGCCACGGATACGATGACGAAGCCGAACTCCCCGCCCGGGGCCAGCAGCAGGCCGGCTTGCAGGCCATGTCCCCGGGACAGTTCGAACAGGCGCGACAGTGGGGCGATGATCAGCAGTTTCAAGACGATCACCCCCACGATGCCGCCCGCAACGAACGCCGGTTGGGCGATCATCGTCCGAACGTCCAGGCTCATGCCGATGGAGATCAGGAAGACACCAACGAACAGCCCCTTAAACGGCGCGATGGTGACCTCGACCTGGCGGCGGTATTCGGTGCCGGCCAGCAGCAGGCCCCCGATCAGCGCGCCCAGCGGCATGGACAATCCGGCGGTGGCGGTGGCCAGGCCGGTGGCGATCACCACCAGCAGGCAGGCAGCGACGAACAGTTCCGCGCTGCGGGTGCGCGCGACGCTGCGGAACAGCGGGCGCAGCACGAGGCGGCCTAGGGCGACGATCGCGCCAACCGCCAACGCAGCCTGGCCAACGGCGAGGCCAAGACCGGCAGCGCCTTCGCCCTGGCGTGCCGGGTCGAGCGCGCCGATGGCGAACAGGATTGGCACAACGGCGAGGTCCTGGAACAGCAGGATGGCGAAGCTGGCGCGGCCGGCGGGTGAGTTCAGCCGCTTCTCCTCGGAAAGAACCTGGATCACCACGGCGGTGGAGGACATCGCCAGCGCGAGGCCGATGACCAGCGCGCTGACCCAGCCCTGCCCGAGGCGATAGGCCACACCGCCGAGAGCCGCCGCACAGAGTACGAGCTGAAGGCTGCCGAGGCCGAACACCAGTCGGCGCATCAGCCACAGGCGCTCGAACGACAGTTCCAGGCCGATCATGAACAGCAGCAGGGCAACCCCGAGGCGGGCGATGGGCTGGATCGACTCCGGGTCGCCGAGCGTAATCGCCTGCAGCCACGGCAGATGCGGCGCCAGCGATACGAGGCCGAAAGGGCCGACCACCACGCCGACAAGCATGAAGCCGAGCACCGGGCTGACGCGCAGCCGGTAAAACAGCGGAATGACAACCCCGGCGGCACCGAGGACGATCAGGGCTTCCTTGTAGACGGTGGGGTCGAGCGGGGCTTCCATGCGAGAACTGTTAGCAGGTCTCGGGAGTTGGCATCAGGCGGGCAAGGGATTGGACGAATGCCCGGCGCGCGGCCGGCACAGCGGGCGCAATGACCGTTGACCTGGATCAATTGCAGGTGGGTTAAGCCGCCCGACAGTGACCGGTAGGCCCGCGTATAGGTTTAAGCCTCTTGTCCAATCGGAGGACAGCACGCGTTTTCGAGCGCCAGCCAGAAAGGTGCCCTCATGATCGGCTCGATCCGCGACATCGAACCGGGGTCCGCTGAAGAATGTGCGGCCTTCGCGCACATCCAGGCCGGGATGGCCGAACAATATCGCCGCATCTTCCCGGACCGGACAGTGGCCCGTACCGTCGTGGTGGTGCCCAGCCTGAGCATGGACCAGGACGTGATGGCCAAAATCGCCGGGGTGCATCACTACGAAGAACGCATGCTGAGCATGCTGATGCTGCTGCGGATGCCGCGCACGCGGCTGATCTACCTGACCAGCCAGCCGATCCCCGAAGCGATCATCGACTACTATCTGCACCTGCTGCAGGGCGTCCCGGCGCAGCACGCCCGCAGCCGGCTGACCCTGTTTGCCTGCTTCGACGGCAGCGCCCGGCCGCTGACGGAAAAGATCCTGGAGCGGCCACGTCTGCTCGAGCGCCTGCGGCAGGCCATCGGCGATCCGGACGTCGCGCATATCGCGGCCTACGCGGTGAGCGGCCTGGAGCGAACCCTGGCGGTGCGCCTTGGTGTTCCGCTCTATGGCTGCGATCCGGCGCTTCAGCCGCTCGGATCGAAAAGCGGCGGGCGGCGTTTGATGCGGCAGGGCGGCGTGCCGATACCGGATGGGGTGGAGGATCTGAGGGACGAAAAGGATATCGCGGCCGGACTGGCGGAGATGAAATCCCGAGACCCAGGGCTGCGGCGGGCGGTGGTCAAGCTGAACGAAGGTTTTTCCGGCGAAGGCAATGCGATCTTCAGGTTCGGCGACGCGCCGGACGGACCTGCATTGTTGCCTTGGATCGCCGGGGCGCTGCCGCGGATGGGTTTCGAGGCGAAGGGGATGACGTGGGAGGCGTATCTCGCCAAGGCTCGGCAGATGGGCGCGATCGTCGAAGCTTTTGTTGAAGGCGAGGAGAAGCGGTCGCCCTCCGTCCAGTTCCGCATCGATCCGCTCGGCGCGGTCGAATGCATATCGACGCATGATCAGGTGCTGGGCGGCCCGGGCGGCCAGGTGTTCCTGGGCTGCGGGTTTCCGGCGGACGAGGCGTATCGGCTGGCGATCCAGACGGAGGGGGCGAAGGTCGCGGCGCTGCTGGGGCAGCATGGCGTGCGGGGGCGGTTCGGGATCGACTTCGTCTCGGTGCGCCAGGGCGATGCATGGCGCAACTACGGGATCGAGATCAATCTGCGCAAGGGCGGGACCACGCATCCGTTCCTGATGCTGCAGTTCCTGACCGGAGGGGCCTATGATCCGTCCACCGGCCTGTTCCGGATACCGACCGGGCAGCCACGTTTTTACTATGCCTCCGATAACCTGGAAGCGCCGCACTACAGGGGTATGACGCCGAGCGATCTGGTGGATGTCACCGTGCTGAATGGGTTGCACTACGACGGCACGACGCATGAGGGCGTGGTATTCCATCTGATTGGCGCGCTTTCGGAGTTCGGCAAGCTCGGCGTGGTGTGCGTTGGCGCGTCGCCGGAACGCGCCGAGGCGCTGCACCGGCGGACCGTGGAGATTTTGGACCGGGAGCAAAGCGACTGCGGCTAGTCCGGCCGCGTGTCGCAGCATGTGCTGTCGAGGGCGGCCCGGACAGGAGCCGCCACGAAAGCGGAGGCGAAACCGCTACTCTTCCGTCCCCGTCGCGGCATCCCGGGCAGACCATTGCAGGTGCTGGCCGCCGTCCAGGGCAATCATCTGGCCGGTCATTGCCGGCAGGCCAAGGATGGCCAGCACCGCCGCGGCGACCTCCGCCGGGCTGCTGCCATGGCCGAGGGGAACCGATCCCGCCTGCCGCGCGAACTGCTCTTCCGTCTGCCGCGGGCTCGGCAGAGTCGGGCCGGGTCCGATGGCGTTCACCCTGATCCGCGGCGCCAGCGCCAGCGCCATGGTTTGGGTCAGCGCCCATAACCCGGCCTTGGAGATCGTGTAGGACACGAAGTGCGGCGTCAGCGACCACACCCTCTGATCGATCACGTTGACCACGACGCCTTCAGCCTCCGCGGGAAGCGTGCGGGCAAAGGCCTGGATCAGCACGAACGGCGCCCGCAGGTTAGGCTCGATATGCGCGTCCCAGCTTTCCCGCGTCGCGTCGTCCCATTCATCCCGCTCGAAACGGCTGGCATTGTTGACCAGCACGCCGATGGGACCGAGCGCCTCGGTGGCACGCTGCATCAGGCTGGCGACCTCGCTTTCGACAGCAAGGTCGGCCTGGAGAATAACCGCCCGCCGGCCGAGATCCTCGATGCGGGCACGGGTTTCCTCCGCGGCCGTCGGGCTCGCATGATAATGGATCGCCACGTCGAAGCCGGCCGCCGCCAATTCCAGCGCGATCGCCTGGCCAAGGCGTTGGGCGCCCCCGGTCACCACAGCGGCTCGCGGGATCGAAACAGGGACAGGGACGGTCATTCTGGCGGAGGTAGTCTGCGGCGCGGGCGGCGTAAAGCCTGTGCCCGTCCGTCAGAAGCCATCCGGTCGCGCCGCCGCGGGCTCGACCGCGGGTTGACGGTAGAATTCCGGCGTGCCGCGACAGGCCGGTATGAACTGAGCGGCACGGAAAGCGGTATGCCTGATCGCGGCCTCCGCCGGGAGATGCAGGCCGTGGAAAATGCCCGTAACCACGACGATAACCGCGACAAGCGGCAGGATGTGGAGGCTCGGTGGCGGCCGGCCGGCAAAGCGCAGCAGGGCGGCCGCGCCAGCCAGCCCGATCATCGCTCCGACAACGACTTCAGGCAGCGAGTGCATGCCGAGCACGAGGCGTGACAGGCCGATAACCAACGCTGCCAGGATCGCAGCCGGCAGGATGCTGAGCCGGCTGCGCGTGAGCAGAACCGCCAGACCGCCGGATACAACGGTGGCGGATGCCACGTGTCCGCTCGGGCTATGGATATCCATCGGGCCGAACACCGGCGAACAGGCCAGAAACATCAGCTTGAAGGCCAAGGTGGCGGCAAAAGTGGTTATGACGACGATCAGCCACGTGATGGCACCGCGCCGCCAGCCCTGCACGGCAAGCGCGATCGCAACGGCAAAAACCAGCGGCAGGATAACCGCCTGATCGGCAAAATCGGTCAAATATCTCACGGGCGTCCGTATAGGCCAAAACCGTGGCGAGATGGTTTGGAAACACATTAAAATTACGTGTATGGCAACAGTTTTTCGGGTCGATACCGTAACGGCCGCGGTTCCCGGCCGGTTTCAGACAGATATGCCGAGGTCCGGACAAGTGTCGGGACGGCGCGTGCGGTATCGGCGATGCGGCCCGAGGCGGCCAGAAGCCGCCCGGGCCGCGTTACGCCTATTGCATATGCATATGGTCATGCCCCTCCATCGGCGTCGCATGACCCAGGCCCTGGACATGCACATCGACGGTGACCGGGGCCGCATGGGCGAAGGTCAGGGTCAGCGGAAAACTCTGTTCGGCCGCAAGCGGCTGTTTCAGGCCGGTCAGCATCACGTGGTAGCCCCCCGGCGCGAAGGAGACGACCTTGCCGGCGGGGATCGCCAGGGAGGCAGCCGCGCGCATCTTGGTGATGCCGTTCTCAACCAAGGTCTCGTGGAGCTCGGCTTTCGAGGCGGCCGGGGTGCTTACCCCGACAAGCGTGTCCGGCTGGGCGCCACCGGTCAGCGTGAAATAGGCTGCGCCGGTCGTTGCGCCGCCGGCCGAGGCGCGCGCCCAGGCATGATCGACCGCGATGCCGTCCGCGCGGGCGGGAGCGGCCAGGCCGATGGCGGTAACGGAGAAACAAGCGGCAAAAAGCAGCGCCGTACGGCGCGTTGTGAGATTGGGCATGGAAACCTGCCTGAATAGAAGAAACGGTTGAAGGCGATCGGATCAGTCAGGCCGTAGCCGGCGGATCCCGTGCCCGCGGTACATCCCGGAGCCGTCCGAAACCCGTCTCCGCCGCAATCGGCGCCAGCCGACTCGGGGCAAAACCCGGCTCCGCGATCGGAACCGCGGAGGGCAGCAGGACGGTGCCACCATGATCGTCTTGCACCGTGTGGCACAGCAGGCAGGTATCGCAATCTGTCGGCGGACGCCCGGGATCG
Organism: uncultured Rhodopila sp.; assembly: GCF_903915725.1. GTDB lineage: Bacteria > Pseudomonadota > Alphaproteobacteria > Acetobacterales > Acetobacteraceae > Rhodopila. Next base: position 27,681 of record NZ_CAIWTY010000001.1, on the reverse strand, counting down.
CGCGGTACCGGATCGCCCGTGTGGCACAACGTTCCATACAGCGCGACCACATCGCCTTGCGCCGGGATCGTCTGCACGCGCAGCAGCAGCGCCCAAACCGCCAGCATGGCGAGCATCAGCGCAGGCAACCGCCGCGGTGCGATCGATCGGATCATGCGATGGTTTCAAGCATTGGCGCGACGGCGGTGCAAGCCGACCCCCAAACCCTTGGCAAACCGGACGTCCGGTGCGAGGAAATACAAAGCGGCGCCACGCGGCGGTTGAACCGCCCGCCCGTTGGCGCCATCTCCGGACGGCCAAAAAGGACAGGAAACATGTATCCAGACGTTTCGCTTTTCATCGACGGCACTTGGACCAAGGCCGCCTCCGGCCGCAACATCGACGTCGTCAACCCGGCTACCGGCGACAAAATCGGCACCGTGGCGCATGCGGACAAAGCCGATCTGGATCGCGCCCTGGAAGCGGCGGCGAAGGGTTTCCGGACATGGCGGAAGGTGGCCGCTTTCGACCGCTCCAAACTGATGCGCAAGGCCGCTGACATCCTGCGCAGCCGCGCCGATGAGATCTCGCGGCTGCTGACGCAGGAGCAGGGCAAGCCGTTGCCGGAAGCCAAAGGCGAGGTTCTCGCGGCCGCCGACGTGATCGACTGGTTCGCCGAGGAGGCCCGCCGGGCCTATGGACGCGTCATCCCGGCGCGGGCGGATGGCATCTATCAGCTCGTGATCAAGGAGCCGGTGGGTCCGGTCGCGGCGTTCACGCCGTGGAACTTCCCGATCAACCAGGTGGTGCGCAAGCTGTCCGGGGCGGTCGCCGCCGGATGCTCGATCATCGTCAAGGCTCCGGAGGAAACCCCTGCCTCCCCGGCCGAACTGGTGCGCGCGTTCGTGGACGCCGGAATACCCGCCGGTGTCGTGAACCTGGTCTACGGCGTGCCGGCGGAGATTTCCGAATACCTGATCCCGCATCCGGTGATCCGGAAGATTTCGTTCACCGGTTCAACGGTCATCGGCAAGCAGTTGGCGGCGCTGGCGGGCGCGCACATGAAGCGGGTGACGATGGAACTCGGCGGCCACGCCCCGGCGATCGTATTTGACGATGCGGACATCGCCGCGGCGAGCAAGCTGCTGGCCGGCGCGAAGTATCGCAACGCCGGCCAGGTCTGCGTGTCTCCGACCCGCATGCTGGTGCATGAGAGCGTCTACGAGCAGTTCGTCGAGGGCTTCGTCGCGCACGCCAAGGCGGTAAAAGTCGGCGACGGGCTGGAAAGCGGCACGACCATGGGGCCGTTGGCGAATGCCCGCCGCATCACGGCGATGGAAACGTTCATCGGCGATGCGCAGCAGAAAGGCGCGACGATCCGCACCGGCGGCAGCCGTATCGGCAACAAGGGCAACTTCTTCGAACCGACAGTGCTGACCGACGTGCCGCTGGAGGCCCGGGTGATGAATGAGGAGCCGTTCGGCCCGCTGGCGCTGATCTCGCCGTTCCGGGGGTTCGACGATGTGGTGGCCGAGGCGAACCGGCTGCCATTCGGTCTGGCCTCCTACGCCTATACGCGTTCGGCGAAGACCGCGGCCGCGATAGCGTCGGCTGTCGAAGCGGGGATGATGTCGATCAATCACCAGGGGCTGGCGCTGCCGGAAACGCCGTTCGGCGGGGTGAAGGATTCGGGCTACGGGTCGGAGGGTGGTTCGGAGGCGATCGAGGGATATTTGCTCACGAAGTTCGTCACCCAGGCTGGCATGTAATCCCAACCGGCTTAGAGAACGACTCTTCGGGGTACCGCCTCGTCATGCCGACAAGGGGCGGCTGCGCCCCCTGGGCGCTAAAATTGTGCTCTGGCGGCTGCGTTTGTCCCCGGTCATGGTGCGCGGAGGCGCACCATCCTTGCCTTGCAGTGCGGGTTTAGGCAACGGCGTTGATGCCGACCTGCGTCGGCATGACGAGGGAAAGCGACGACCGCCGGACGCAATTTAGCGCCAAGGGGCTGCGCCTGCCATGACGATTGAGCTGCCCGTCACCATCAGTCATTCTCTACGGCGGCTGCGACCGTGCCTATGGATCAAACTCAACGCGGACTAGTATTACGATGTCTGCCATGCGCGCCAAATTAACCTCCAAGAATCAGATCACCCTGCCGAAACGCGCACTCGACGCCCTCGGGCCTGAGTCTCTGCCCGGCTTTTTTTCGATCGCGGTAGAGGACGGGCGCATCATCCTGACCCCTGCCAGGACGGATTCGGCGGACGGAGTGCGGCGCAAGTTGGCCGAAATCGGCATCACCCGGGGCGACGTCGCCGATGCGGTCGCCCGGGCGCGGCAAAGATCCTGACCCCGGGCTTCCGACGATACGCGGTGTGCGACCCCAACGGCGGCTCGATGTTCAGCTCGCGATGATCGTTCGCGCGCCGTGGTATAACCGCTCGACTTCCCGCCACCATCCCGTCCGCGTGTCCCGAGCGTAAGCCCGCGACAATTGCGCATGGCGCGCCGCCGGAAGCGACTCGCTGATCCGTAGCCGCAGCGCGTCAACATTATACGCCTCGCGATCCGGTGCCAGACACACCGGAACGGCGCAGCCGATGGGCATGCCAAGATCCAATGCGATGGCGTCCATGGCATCCCGGATGGATCGCGCCTTCGGACCGGGCGGAGCGGCCACGTCGTACGGCGGCTCCCACTCCGTGAACGGGCGCAATTGATCGATATGGGTCACAACGAACAGCAGCGGCGGACGGTTCAGGTCCGGCCTCCGCTCGAACGCCGCGCGAAACGCCCGCAATCCACGGACATCGGCGTCGCGGGCCGCTTGCAGCGCGCTGACCGTCCACAGCACGGCATCCGCCCTTACCGCCTCCGCCACCAGCGCCTCGATCGCGCCGGGCGCGGCGGAAAGCCCCGGCGCATCGACCAGAATGCAGCTCTGTCCGGCCGGATCGACAGCCTCGAAGCACGCAAACCCGGGAGGCCCGGGCAGCGGCGTCACCTGCGCGACGATGCTGCTGGCCAGCGCATTGATCAGACTCGATTTGCCGGCGTTGGTCTGTCCGGCGATCAGCAGGCGCAGCGGCGCTGGCGGAGCCGCCGGTTTCGCATCGCCCTCCCGCGCGGCCGAGGCCGCGGCCTTCGCCAGCTCAGCCGGGTCCAGCCGCATGCGGCCGGAATAGAGTTCCACCGCCGCCCGGCCGACCTCGATCACCAGCAGCCGCGTGAGACGGTTCTTGAGGCCGGTCTTGGCAGAGGTCAGCAATTCGTCCTGGATCAGTCCGCGGACCTCGGCCATGACCGAACCGGCCGGGTTGATGACGGGCCGCGCGATCCGATACAGGTTGTAGATACGCTGGGCGGTCTCCCCCAGCCGGCCGGCCTTTTCCACCGACGCGGACAGCCAGAGCAATTGGCTGACGGTGAGACGGTCGGATAGTGGCACCGCCAGCAGCAGGCCCCGCCGCAGCCGCCCCGCCACCGATTCCAGCGACAGCAACGCCTCCGGCATGGTGAACGCGGTCAGCGGACTGGCGGCATCGGGCCGGTAGTGCCGTGCCACGATATCGACGGTGCGATGCGCGAGGTCGATCGCTTCGGCCTGACTTGTGAACGAAAGCGCGGGCGTCCCGCGCGAGAAACGTTCGATCTTTTCGAATGCTATGCGTTCCCGCTCCGGCCAGTCGGCGGGCGTTTCGATCGCCTCGGTATGCGCGGCGGGTGGTTTCCGTTTAGCTAGCAGCATGATCAGCCCGGCAATCGCCGCGCTGAACAGCCCGACCGCGAGGAAGGCTAAAGTCCCGCCGCGCTCAAGCAACCAGAGCACACCCAGCGGGATAAGCAGCAGCGGCGGCACGAGGAGCAGCGCCACCGCCACCAATTCCCGCCGGAACGCTCTCAGCAGACCGTGTCCGATCATTTCGCGGGCTCCTGGCTGGCCCTGAATATATCGAACGCCTTCACCAGCGCCTCCCGGTAAGCTTCCTGAATATCGCGGGTACTGGCAGCGACTCCGGTCCGGCGCCCCTTCAGATAGACGCAGGCGGCGTAGCCCAGCGCGTAGGTGAAGGCGAAACTGGACAGCGACGCCGCTGCGGCGCCGCCGATCTGGCCGTAGACCGGGATGAGCTTCGCAGCTTGTTTCAGGGCAAAGCCGATGCCCTGACGCACCAGCGCCGCCGTGCCGACCGCGCCGAGCAGCGATCCGATGTCGGCGGCCGTCCATTCGACGGAAAAACGAGATCCCAAGGTGCGCAGCATCGCACCCTGCACCGCCGGAACCGCTGCGATCGCAACGATCGGCAGCGCATCCGCCGCACCGGCCACGACCGCATAGCCGAGGATGGCCGAGCGTGCCTCCGACGCGATTTTGCCGCCCCGATCGGCGTGCAGCGCGTCGATCCGCGCCATCACGGCGCTGGGCAGCGCCTCGGACAAGGCGGCGAGCAGGGCATCAAGGCCATAATCGGGCGGCGCCAGTCCATCATCCGGTCGGGTGAAGTCGAGCGGCACGAACATCACCGCCCCCGTCCCCCCAAGCGCACCGAATTGCTGTCGCTGATGTGTCAGGGCTCTTGCCAACGCATCGGGAATTTTCAAGCCGTCCGAATCGAACGGATAAGGCTCCGGATGAGAAGGCGGAAACGGATACAGCGCATGCAGCCAGGTCTGGGCCACGACCACGGGCCACGCCGGGTGGCGGGCGCGGATCGCCCGCGTTGCCTCGAAGACCGCATCCTGCGCTGGATCGCCGGCACGCAGGACCACCAGCAGCAACTGCGCCTGCCGCTCGGACGCGGCAATGTCCTCGGCCGGATCGTAGCCGGTTTCGCCCAGCCCACGGGTATCCAGGAACCGCACCACCGGCGCTTCCGGCGGAAAATCGAAGATCCGCGCCGTTTTGGTCATCGGGCGGAACCCTTCGCCGACCTCGGCTTCGCTGGCACGCGTCAGGCGCTGCACGATCGATGATTTGCCGGACTGAACCTTGCCGAGCATCCAGATTATCGGCGCTGCCTCGATCGCCCGGAACCTGACCGCTTCCACCGTTCGGGCCGACGATGCGCCGGCCGCCACATCCTGCACCGACCAGGAGAACCAGCCGCGGATGGTCTGGGAGACTCCGGTCCACCAATTCTTTTGAAAGGGCATCGGATGAGCGACTTCCGGACGAGCAATGAACGATGAAATGACCCGGTCGTTATGGAGTTGCTGCTTGTACTTCGTTAAGAAAGGCGTGGATGGCGGCACTGCGCCCGCCATGACGGTGGGATGTTCAAGATTGCGCCGTCAGTTCGGCCGCCGGCTGCGCCTCCACCATTTGTAGGGCAAAATGAGCCAACCGCGCGCCGATATCGTCGAACGACAGCCGCCCATCAGGTTGATACCAAGTGTAAGCCCAACTCACCATTCCGCCGATGGCAAGCGCAGCCACCCGCACATCGATGATCCGGAACTCCCCGGAATCAGCACCTTCCTGGAGCAGGTCGCTCAGCACCCGGTCAAATCGTTTCCGTAATGCGTTGATTTCGGCCAGGCCGGCTTCCCCCAAATGTTTCTCCTCACGGAAATACACCGCGATATTGCCCTGCCGCTGCAGTACGACCTTCGTGAAGTTCACGATCCCATCGAACAGCCGATCGGCTGCGCGGCCTTCACGCTGGGCAGCGCGAGAGATCGCGTCCAGAGACATTTCGATCGTTGGACGGCACACCGCCTCCAACAATTCGCATTTGCTGCGGAAATGCGTGTAGATGAAGGGCTTGGTGACCCCGAGCTTGCCGGCGATGTCGTCCAGCGTCGTGCCGCTGAACCCGCGCTCATAGAACAGCTTGACGGCTTCTTCCAGTATACGGTCGCGTTTATAAGCCGATATTTCGTCACGCATGGAATTTCTGCCAAACCGCCCTTATCGCACTAACCGAGAAGTCTACGAGGCGGACCCTTGCCGGTCCAGCCGAGCCGCCCGGCAGCGTGGCGCAAAGGGCTGTCATGCGACCGGCTCCCGCCCCATCGCCAGAAACTTTTCCCGCCGCTTCGCCCGCAGCGTCGCGCCATCGGACCCGCTCAGCTCAGCCAGCGCGTCCTGCACCGCCAGGCCCACGGCATGGACTGTGCTCAGCTTGTCCCGTTGCGCACCGCCCAACGGCTCCGCCACGATCCGGTCCACGAGATTGAGCCGCAGCAGATCCTCGGCCGTCAATTTCAGCGCGTCGGCCGCCACCGAGGCCTGCGCCTGGTCGCGCCACAGGATCGAGGCGCAGCCCTCTGGCGATATTACCGAGTAGACCGCGTGTTCCAGCATCAGGACCCGGTCGCCGGTCGCCAGCGCAATCGCGCCGCCCGACCCGCCCTCACCGATGATCGTCGCAACGATCGGCACCGGTGCTTCCAGGCAGGCTTCGATCGAGCGGGCTATGGCTTCGGCCTGGCCGCGGGCCTCCGCCTCGATTCCGGGGAAGGCGCCGGCGGTGTCGATAAACGTCAGAATGGGCATGCCGAAGCGGCCGGCGAGTTCCATCAGCCGGCGCGCCTTGCGGTAGCCCTCGGGCCGCGCCATGCCGAAATTATGTTTGACCCGGGATTCGGTATCGACGCCCTTCTCGGTGCCCAGCACCATCACCGCGCGGCCCTGGAACCGGCCCATGCCGCCCAGCACCGCCGCGTCGTCGGCGTAAGCGCGGTCGCCGGCCAGCGGCGTGAAGCCGGCGATCAGCGTGTTGATGTAGTCCTGCGCTTTGGGCCGATCGGGATGGCGGGCGACCTGGGTTTTCTGCCACGGCGTCAGCTTGGCATAGGTGGCGCGGAGCTGCTTGTCGGCGACGGCGGTCAGGCGGCCGATTTCGTCGGCGATGTTGATGCCGCCCGGTTCCGACATCCGGCGCAACTCCTCGATCTTGCCTTCGAGTTCGGCGATGGGTTTTTCAAAATCGAGAAAGTGGCGCATGGGGCGGGGCTTTAGCACAGTTCATAAAACGCGACAGCCTGTGCGCCACCGATGTTGAAACGGCGGCGCCACCAACCATCTGCTCGACTCAAGGTGTAGCCTAGGCTACATAGTATGGCGAGAGGCGTAATATATGGCGAAAGCTTCATCTGCCTTGATCTACGGCAAGTCAGCCCGGTGAATTTGGCCGTCTCACCCCCGAACCTGTCCGACCGGACCGCCGCAGCGGGAGCCTCGGCGCTGACCGGAAGCCGCCGCGGCGTCCGCAGTTTCCTGCCGTTCATCGGACCGGCGGTGGTGGCGTCGATTGCCTATATGGACCCCGGCAATTTCGCGACGAATATCCAGGCCGGCGCGCGGCATGGCTATATGCTGCTGTGGGTGGTGCTGCTGGCGAACCTGATCGCGATGCTGTTCCAGGCGCTGTCGGCGCGGTTGGGCATCGCTAGCGGGTTCAGCCTGGCCGCGCTGAGCCGGCAGCATTTTCCTCGGCCGCTGGTGGTGGCGATGTGGCTGGCCAGCGAGGTTGCCGCGATGGCAACCGATCTGGCGGAGTCCATCGGCGCGGCCATCGGCATCAGCCTGCTGTTCGGCCTGTCGCTGATGACCGGGCTGCTGATCACCTTCGCCATCACCTGGGGCCTGCTGATGATCCAATCGCGCGGCTTCCGGCCGATCGAGCTGGTGATCACGGGGTTTGTGGGGTTGATCAGCCTGGCATATGTGGTGGAACTGTTCATCGCTCCGCCGGACTGGGGCCAAGTGTTCTACCACACGATCGTGCCTCAGCTTACCAACGCCGACAGCGTTACCCTGGCGGTAGGCATTGTCGGCGCGACGGTTATGCCGCACGCGATCTACCTGCACTCGGCGATGATGACGCACCGCGTGTATGCCCGCACCGACGCGCAAAGTGCCAGGCTGATCCGCTATTCCAACATCGAGGTGCTGCTGGCGCTGACCCTGGCCGGGCTGGTCAACATGGCCATGGTGGCGATGGCGGCAACGATGTTCCATCAGGGCCATGCGGATGTCGGCGAGATCGAGACGGCGTATCACACGCTGCTGCCGCTGATGGGCGTTGTGGCGGCGGGGGCGTTCATGACGTCGCTGCTGGCGTCGGGCCTGTCCAGCTCGGTTGTCGGGACAATGGCCGGGCAGGTGATTATGCAGGATTTCGTCGGGTTCCGGGTTCCGATGTGGGTGCGGCGGCTGGTGACGATGGCCCCGGCCGTGGTGGTGGTGGCGATGGGTGCGCGACCGACGGAGGCGTTGGTGCTCAGTCAGGTGATCCTGAGCCTGGTGCTGCCGGTGCCGATGATCGCGCTGCTGATTTTGATCCGGCGGCCGGCGGTGATGGGTGCGTTCGCCATCGGGCGGGGCCTGCAGGCGGTGGCGGCATCGGCGACCGCGATCGTGCTGGCACTGAACGTGATCCTGCTGTTGCAAACTTTTTCGGATTAGGCAGACCGTCTACGACGGCAACTGGTGCGGTGATGGTCCCATGACGGAAAGCCCGACTCGCGCGGCGGTGCTCCCGGCCGAACCGACGCAGGCCAGCCGGTTCGGCAAGGCGCGCACGGCTCAGTCCGGTGCGCTGCTGGAGGATTATGTCGAGCTGATCTCCGACCTGTTGACGGATGCCGGGGAGGCGCGGCCGACGGATATCGCCAGGCGGCTGGGGGTGGCGCATGCCACGGTGATCAAGACCATCGGGCGGCTGAAGCGGGAGGGCCTGGCGGTGGCCAAGCCGTATCGCGGGGTCTTCCTGACCGAGGCGGGGGAAAGCCTGGCTGCCCGGGTGCGGGCGCGGCACCGGGTGGTGGTGGATCTGCTGCTGGCGGTGGGCGTGCCGTTCGAAGCCGCGGAGTCGGATGCCGAGGGGATCGAGCACCACGTGTCGGATGTGACGCTGGCGGCGTTCGCGCGATTTTTGGCGGGGGCGTGAGGGGCATTAGCCGCCATAGGGGTGCAGTTGAGAGCCCGGCCAGGCATGACCGATAGCCTTGCCAGGGAGCCGGGAGCGGGGCGCGCGGCCGGGCCACGCCGACGGCTGGCCATGTGCCAGCGCCTATATATATTGTAGCCGCGGCAAACGGAACCGAAACGGCAGCCCGGGCCGGTGCGCTGACCTGAAGGCCCATTCACGCACGAACGTTTGTGAACGATAAAGTTTCATATGCAGTAGAAATTTGGGATGACATGGTATCGATCCCGTCCGCAGCGCAACAGGGCTATAGGCCGGGCGATTGTGGTTTCTGCCCGCACCGCTGAACACGATGTCGGATCGTTCTGAGTCTGCGCTGCCCCGCCCGCGCCGATCGGCATCCGCTGCGACGGCTGGTGTAACGGTCGCGCGCCAACCGTATCCCGCATTCGAAGATGCTGGACATACCAACTGGATCGACCTCCAGTCCGTGACCTGGAATCTGGTGCGTCCGGTCAGCAACCCGGCTGGATCCAGTGCGGGTCAGGTGTTGTCAGCACCGCAACTTTCGCAATTAAGCATCACCAAGCAGCAGGATGTCGCTACCAACCCGCTTGTCCAGGCCGCGCTGCAAGGCGCGCCGGTCTCTGCGCAAATTGATTTCTGCGCGACAGGGACGGGCCAGCAGCAGGTATATGCAGCAGGTATATACAGTATCGTTTTACAGAGTGTCGTGATTACCGCGTTTTCCCAGGCGGGAGCGGATGGCAGGCCGGTGGAAAGCGTGACCCTGAACTTCACCGAAATCTCCTTCATCGGCACGCAGATGGATTCGGACGGCAGCGCAGCCTCCCCCGCCAGCTACGGCTGTAACATCGTTAAAAACCAGCCAGCGCAGCGAAATTCCTAACTGCTCGACGCGGCTGAACGTCCCGCTCACTGTCGTTGCTATCCGACGGCACGTCGGGATGCCGCGGGCAGGCGAACAGCGAAACTGGTCGGAGTCCGTTACCGCCGGGATATCGCTTCGATGACCGCGGTCCGCCGTGCCGTCGCGGAACCGGGCCGGCGACTGTGCATGCAGGCTCTCGCCGCCATCAGGTTCCGCGCCTCGTCAGCGTCGATTTCGGCGGCTTCCGACAGCGCCATCGCCTGGAAGGCTTGCCGCCGTTGCACCCCGGCCATGGCCGGGATCCCCGCCGGGGGAGCCGGAGAAAAAGCCCGGCCGCCGTAGCGGCCGGGCGAGTTAGGTCCGGGTTGGAAAAAGCGATCGGTTACAATCCCGCCAGCCGCAACGGCTGTCGGGGCTGAGCCGACCGGGTGTGACTATGGCCCGGAACGCGTGATTTATATGTGATCTTGGTCACACAGGGCGAATTGCGGCCATGCGGCGAATCACCGATGTTGCGGTCCGTCACCGCGACGGGTAGGTTCCGCGCCCGAATCTGGAGTATCCGCCACATGATCTGGACGCTGTTTTGGCTCCTGGATGAGTTGCTGTTCTTGTACTTCTGGGCCGTGATCTTCGCGGCGCTGTTCAGCATGCTGGCGTCCTTTGGTGTCCTGGATACCCGCAATCGCGTGGTTTGGAGCATCGGCGACTTTCTGTATCGCCTGACCGAGCCGGCACTGCGGCCAATCCGCAACATGCTGCCAAATTTCGGCAGCGTCGACATCAGCCCGGTCATCGTGCTGCTGTTGCTGCAGGCGGCCCGGATGATCCTTCAGGCGGTTTACCAATCGATCATCCTTGGCAGTTTGCGACCGCTGTTTTGACCGCGTTCTGGCGCATCCTGCCTGATGGCGTCAGCGTGGCCGTGAAGGTTCAGCCGAAGTCCCGGCGGCCCGGCATCCAGGGGCGGTCGGTTTCCGCCCGCGGCCCCTGCCTGCGCATTGGCGTCACCGAAGCCGCGGAGGGCGGACGCGCCAATCGTGCCGCCTGCTCGGTGCTGGCGGATGCGCTGGACGTTCCCACCTCGGCTGTCGCTGTGACGCTCGGCCAGACCAGCCGCGACAAGACGATTCACGTCGCTGGCGACATCCCATCCCTCTCGGCGCGACTGGAGTCCCTGTGACGGCTCGGCTGATCGACGGCAAATCCCTGGCTGCCGCCTTGCGTGCGGAGGTGGGCCGCAAGGTCGCCGCCGCCGGCTTCACCCCCGGGCTGGCGGTCGTGCTTGTGGGTGAAGATCCTGCCAGCAGCGTGTATGTGCGCACGAAGGACCGCGCCGCGCGGGAAGCGGGCATCGATGCCCGGACGATTCGCCTTCCGGCGGAAACCACTCAGGACGCGCTGCTGGCGACCATAGCCGGGCTGAACGACGATCCGGCGATCGACGGCATCCTGGTGCAGTTGCCGTTGCCGCGGGGGATCGACCAACGGATGGTGATCGAGGCGATCGACCCGGCCAAGGATGTCGATGGCTTCCATCCGGTGAATGTCGGTGCTCTGGCGGACGGGCGGCCGAATTTGGTGCCGTGCACGCCGCTGGGCGTGATGAAGATGCTGCACCACGTGGGCGTGACCGTTGCCGGCGCCCGTGCCCTTGTCCTCGGCCGATCGGCTATTGTCGGACGGCCGATGGCGTCACTGTTGCTGGCGGCGGACGCGACGGTGACGATCGCGCATTCCCGGACGCTCGACCTGCCCGGAGAGTGCCGCCGGGCCGATATCCTGGTTGCCGCGGTTGGCCGGCCGGAAATGGTGACGGCCGACTGGATCAAGCCCAGCGCGACAGTGATCGATGTTGGCATTAACCGGCTGCCGGACGGGCGGCTTGTCGGCGACGTGGCATTTCAGGCGGCGACGGCGGTGGCTGGGGCGATCACGCCCGTGCCCGGAGGCGTGGGGCCGATGACGGTGGCGTGTCTGCTGGAGAACACGTTGACGGCCGCGACCAGACGCCGCACCGCGGGCTGATCGCGGGCCGGCGGCTAACCGACGACCCGCTCGATCGCCTCTCGCGCCGTTGATGAACCGGTTGCCTGGTCCAGCGAGGCGACCGCCGCCCAACCGCCGCCACTTCCGCCCGCGGCTGGTGAGTTCCTCCCAGATGTCCCGAATTTCGTAAGGACGCTGAGCGGCCAGCACGGTGATGAGGTCTCCCGCCTGAGGGATGTCCGTGGCGGCCTTCGCCTGGCTTTCGGGCGTAGCCAGGCGCAGGTGGCTCACCAGCAGTTTGTGCAGCGCGTATCGCTCCGGCGCCGGCACGTTGATCGGTATACCGGCGCCCCAAAGGGACACGGCCTGAATCTCCTGGTAGATCAGGAAATCGAGGAACCGCAGCGGCTGCGTATCCGCCTTCAGGGCTGGCAACTCGACCAGCGAGGCGTCTGATGGCCCCTGCATCGGAGTCAGGATGTCCACCCGGTAGCGATCCCCCAGAGCGAAGCGGCTGGCCCGGCCGGGCGCGAAAACCGGCGTCAACGGCTGGAAGTCCGGGTCTACGCGGCGCAGGATGTCGAGGAATGGGACGTCGACGGCGTCCCCGATCGCGATCGAAATGCCGTGGAATTGGGCGAGGTCGAGATCGTCCGTCATGGCGTCGGCGGCCGGCAGCCTGGCGCCGATGAGGCCCGGGTATGTTTGATAGGCGGCGGTGCCGACGACAACGGCCCGCATGCGGAACACGCCGGCCTTGGCCAGGGCTTCGAGAATTCGGCCGGTCCGGGCATCCGGCCCGCGCAGGCCGGATCGGATCAGCGCAGACACCAGGCCTCGACGCTCCTTGTAGCCGGTTTTTTCCACGCGGTGCCGGGCGATTCTTTGCTCGAGTTCCGGGCTGTCGGGGCCAACGTATTTCTCCGGACGGCTGCCTTGCGCCATTGCGGACCGGAAATACCAGTATTGGCAGCCCCGGATGGTCCGCTTTATGAAACTGCCGGCCGGGTCAAAGTCCTCCGCCATCTGTCCGAGTTGCGCCCGTTCCGCCAATTCGGCGCACATCGTCTGTATCGGCAGGGGCAGCAGCTGGGTCAACGGCTGTCGCTCGCAGATTGCTGTCTCTTATGACCACCAATTTGAAATTTGGTGGTAGCAGATGGTTGGGGTGGATGCTGTCCAAAATGCAATGCGCGCGGGTTTTGAACTATCTGTAGTCTGCCTATGGTTGTCTGGCGCCACCTTGAACTTAGCCCCCCCCATAAAAAGGGAAAGTAAGCCAAGACGATAGTTCCTATTTCGAATATTGGTCCACGAAGAAACCTCTCGATCCGTGCTGAACGCCGTTGCCTCTGCACCAGGTGTTTCTCCGTTCAGATGTCAACCTGACACCGTCCCGTGGCTCATCCAGTCATCCGAAAACCCGCTCAAAAATCCTATCCACCCCGCGCAGATGCAACGCGGGGTCCATCGCCGCATCCAACACCTCCGGCGCGACGCGCCCCGCCACGTCCGCATCGGCGTCCAGATTCTCGCGGAACGTCTTCCCCTCCGGCGTACCCAGCTTCGTCCAGGTCGCCATCGCGCTGGTCTGGACGATCCGATACGCATCCTCCCGCAGGATGCCCGCCTTGGTCAGCGCCAGCAGCACCTCGCCGGAGTGCACCACCCCGCCCAGGCTCTCCAAATTCGCCAGCATCCGCTGCGGATGCACCACCAACTTCTCCATCATCCCGGCCAGCCGCATCAGCGCGAAATCCAGCGTCACCGTCGCGTCCGGGCCGATCGCCCGCTCCACCGAGGAGTGGCTGATGTCGCGCTCGTGCCACAGCGTGACGTTCTCCAGCGCCGGCACCACCGCGGCGCGCACGATCCGCGCCAGGCCGCACAGATTCTCGCTCAGCACCGGGTTCCGCTTATGCGGCATCGCGGATGACCCCTTTTGCCCGGGATGGAAGAATTCCTCCGCCTCCCGCACCTCGGACCGCTGCAAATGCCGCACTTCCGTCGCCAGCCGCTCGATGCCGCTGGCGATCACACCCAGCGTGCAGAAGTACGCCGCGTGCCGGTCGCGCGGGATCACCTGGGTCGAAACCGGCTCCGGCCGCAGGCCCAGGCGCGAGGCGACGTATTCCTCCACCGAGGGGTCGAGATGCGCGAACGTGCCGACGGCGCCGCTGACCGCGGCCACTGCAACCTCGGCGCGGGCGGCGACCAGACGCTCCCGGTTGCGGGCGAACTCGGCGTAGTGCCCCGCCAGCTTCAGACCGAACGTCGTCGGTTCGGCGTGAATGCCGTGGCTGCGGCCGATGGTCAGGGTGTATTTGTGCTCCAGCGCGCGAGTCTTCAGCGCGGCCAGCACAGCGTCGATATCGGCCAGCAGCAGGTCCGCCGCCTGGGACAGTTGCACCGACAGGCAGGTATCCAGCACGTCGGAGCTGGTCATCCCCTGATGCACGAACCGGCTGTCGGGGCCGACGCCCTCGGCCAGCCAGGTCAGGAAGGCGATCACGTCGTGCCGCGTCTCCCGCTCGATCGCGTCGATCCGCTCGATATCGGCGGCGTTGATCGCGGCCAGTTTCGGGGCGCCTTTCTCCCGGATCGTCTGGGCGGCCGCCTCCGGGATGGCGCCGACGCGGGCCATGCCTTCGGCGGCGAGGGCCTCGATCTCGAACCAGATGCGATAGCGGTTCTCGGGCGACCAGATGGCTGCCATTTCGGGCCGTGAGTAGCGCGGGATCATGATTGCCTTGTCCGATGCCGGGGAAGAGGCCAGCTAGACCGCGACACACGGACTGGCAAGCGGAGACGACCTCAGCGTGATGGATTTTGCCCAACTGGCCGCGATGCTGCCGCCCGGACTGGCTGCCGATCTGACGGCTCTGGCACAGGTGGTGATGATTGACGTGGCGCTGGCGGGCGACAACGCCATCGTCGTCGGGCTGGCCGTGGCCGGGTTGCCGCGCCGCCAGCAGCGGCCGGCGATCCTGCTCGGGATTGCGGGCGCCACCGTGATCCGCATCGCGATGGGCGCGCTGGCGCTGCAATTGCTGGCGATCATCGGCCTGCTGCTGGCCGGCGGCGTGCTGCTGCTATGGGTGTGCTGGAAGATGTATCGCGAGCTTCGCCGCCCCCCCGGCCTCGCCGAGGTGGAGGTCGAGGGCAAGACGCTGCGCCAGGCGATCCTGCAGATTATCGTGGCCGATATTTCCATGAGCCTGGATAACGTGCTGGCCGTTGCCGGTGCCGCGCATGGCAGCACTTGGGTCCTGGCCGCCGGGCTGCTGCTGTCCGTCGCCCTGATGGGTCTGGCCGCCAGCCTGATCGCCCGGCTCCTGGAAAAATTCCGGTGGATCGCCTGGATCGGCCTGGCGATCGTGCTGTACGTCGCGCTGACGATGATCTGGCACGGCGGTCACGAAGTCGCGGGAGCGATCAACGGATAAGCCGGTCAAAATGCTCGCATTGAAGTTCATGCTCACGCGGCATTCACCCGCGATCCGTAACACGCTGGACCAGCGTTTTCGGCCCCCCTGACAGTGTGAGCGCAAGGGCCTATGTTTTGGCCAAGCAGTCAGGAGGAGGATCCGACCATGCTGAACCCCGTATCGCCGCTGCCGCTGAAGGACCCGACGCTGTTCCGTCAGGCCAACTACCTCGACGGCAAGTGGGTGGAGGCCGATAACGGCCAAACCATCACAGTGAAAAACCCCGCCACCGGCGAGGCCATCGGCGAAGTCCCCTGCATGGGCGTGGCCGAAACCCGCCGCGCGATCGAGGCGGCGAACCGCGCCTACCCCGGCTGGCGCGCATTGCTCGCGAAGGAACGCGGCGCGATCCTGCGCACGCTGTCCGACCTGATGCTGGCCAATGCGGACGACCTGGCGGTGATCATGACCGCCGAACAGGGCAAGCCGCTGACCGAAAGCAAGGGTGAAATCGTCTACGCCGCCAGTTTCATTGACTGGTTCGCCGAGGAGGGCAAGCGCGTCTACGGCGACACCATCCCGCAAAACGCCAAGGGCCGCCGCATCCTGGTGCTGAAGGAACCCATCGGCGTGTTCGCGGCGATCACGCCGTGGAATTTTCCGTCCGCGATGATCACGCGCAAAGCCGGTCCGGGCTGGGCCGCCGGCTGCACCGGGGTGATCCGTCCGGCCTCGCAGACACCATTCTCGGCGTTGGCGCTGGCGGTGCTGGCGGAACGGGCCGGAATGCCTGCCGGTGTGTGCAACATTCTGACCGGGGGTTCGTCCGCGATGGGTGGCGAGCTGACCGCCAATCCTCTGGTCCGCAAGCTATCGTTCACCGGCTCCACCGAGGTCGGCGCCAAACTGCTGGCGCAGTGCGCCCCGACGATCAAGAAGACCAGCATGGAGCTGGGCGGCAACGCGCCGTTCATCGTGTTCGACGACGCCGATCTGGACGCGGCGGTGGTCGGCGCGATGGGGAGCAAGTTCCGTAATACTGGGCAGACCTGCGTCTGCGCCAACCGCATCCTGGTGCAGGACGGCGTCTACGATGCGTTCTCCGCTAAACTGAAAACCGCCGTCGGAGCGATGAAGATCGGCAATGGGATGGAGCCTGGCGTAAGCCAGGGGCCGCTGATCAACGCCGCCGCCGTGGCGAAAGTGGAGGAGCATGTCGCCAACGCCCTGTCGCTCGGCGCCTCGGTGGTGACCGGGGGCAAGCGGCATAAGCTCGGCGGCAACTTCTATGAGCCGACGGTTCTGGCGAACGTACCGCATGACGCGCAGATCTTCCGGGAAGAAACGTTCGGGCCGGTGGCGCCGCTGTTCCGCTTCAAGACCGAGGATGAAGCGATTCGGCTGGCCAACGACACCGAATTCGGCCTGGCGGCGTATTTCTACGCACGCGACATCGGCCGCATTTTCCGTGTCGGCGAAGCGCTGGAATACGGTCTGATCGGGATCAACGAAGGCATCATCTCGACCGCCGAAGCGCCGTTCGGCGGCATGAAGTCGTCGGGGCTGGGGCGCGAAGGGTCCAAATACGGGATCGAGGAGTATCTTGAGATCAAGTATCTGGCCATCGGCGGGATCGGAACATAGGGAGTCGCGGTGGGGAGATCGCGGTGGCGCGGCGATCTCCCCGCGGCAGGTCAGGTGATCAAGTGACTAAGCCAGCCCGACAGCGTGGCATTGGAGGTCCCGGCGATCGTTGTGATCGCCACGCCTGTCCCGCCGGAGGTTGGCGCAACCGAAAGAACCGTGCCGTTTGCCGAGTCGGCCAGCGTCACATAATTCGCCAGCGTCGAGGATGCCCCGTTCCAGTCGGTCGCGGCGAGTGCCGCCTTCAGGTCCAGCGTATCCCCCGTAGCCAAGATGTTGCTGGTGAAGGTGTCTGTGCCGTTTCCGGCAGTGGGAAGGATATACGTATTCCCCTGCCCGGTATCGGTGATCGTGTTGGACCCGCCGGACAAGTTCACGATGTCGCCTGAACCGCTGAGAAACAGCATGTTGTCGCCGGATGTCGCCACCACGGAGACCTCGCTCTGGCTGACGGTGTTGCCCGCCGTGCCAGCGGAAAGAGCTATCGGCGCCGGCAGCGGGCTGGAACCGGTTCCAGCCTGAGGTGCCCATGATGCGGTCGGGCTCGTCTTGCCCCACCAGAGATTGTTCGCGTTCTCCTGCCAGACCTCATTGTTGACGTAAGCCAGTTCCGTCACATTGCCGGTCGTCGTGTCGGTGACACCGTTCACCGCGACCTGACCGGCACCGGTAATGGACCAGGTGTTGCCGCTCGCGTCGACGATTGTGCCCGGCGATCCTGACAGAACCGTCGAGTCATTGACCGAAGCGGTTGCGGCGGGTGTCGGCGCGGGTGCCGCGACCGTCGCGGTCGGCAGCGGACTTGTCGCGGTGCCTCCATTTGCGTCCCAGCCGGTGCCCGTCCATTGCCACCACAGATTGGTGCCGTTTTCCTGCCAGACGCTGCCGTTGACATAGGCCAGCTCCGCCACGCCCGAACTGTAGCCGGCAGCCTGACCGTTGATCTCCGCCACGCCATTGGCGATCGTCCAGGTGTTGCCGGACGCATCCGTGATCGAGTCGCTGGCCCCGGCCGCCAGAACCGTATCATTGGCGGAAGGCGTAGGCGCCGCGGTTGCGGGGGTTGAAACGACCGTTGGGGGTGTAGCAGAAGCGACCGGCGTGGCGGGCGCGGAGGCTGCGCTCGCCGCGGCCGCGGCGATTCCAGCCGCTATCTGTTGGCCGTATGCGGACAGGCTGGTTCCGTCGCTGGCGGTCAGGCCATCGTCCGGACCGCCCTGGCCCCAGGCCCAAGCCACACTCCCGTAGCCGCTCTGCTGGACCGCGGCGATGACCTGATTGGCGTTCGGGTCGATTCCCGAGCCGGTCGTGCTGTTGCCGTACTCGCCGATGATAATCGGCAACGTGCCGTCGGCGCTGGAGATGGTTTGCTGGGTCTGCGCAATGTCGGCCGCGAGGTTTCCGCTGACCGTGGCCTGATCGGTTGAGTAGCCCGTCACCCATCCGTAATAGTGGATGTCGCCGATAATGTTCGTCATGCCGGCATAGACCGACGGCGTGTAGCCCTGAGCAAAGGAGGATGGCGTGTTTCCGCCGTTGATTTCGACCATGACCGGGCTGGTGTTGCCCGCGCCGCGGATGGCATCGTAGGTCTGCTGTTGCCAGGTTGAAAGCGCGGCGGGGTTTTGGTTGCCGGACGCGTCGGTCTCAGAAGGCTCGTTATTGGTCCCAAACCAGACATAGGGATTGTTAGCGAAGGCGGAGGCGATCGAGGAATACCAGTTCAGCTCCGTGGTGAGCTGCTGGCCGGTGAAGATGGTGCCCGAAGCGCCGCCGGCGTTTGAACCATTGGAGTTGCTATGGTCTTCAAGTTCAACCACGATTCCGGCTGATGTCAGTTGATTGACGTAGGCTGTGAGCGTGGCCGGGCTGGCGAAGTCGTAGATCGCTAACCGAACGAAATTGATCCCTGGGAAGTCGTTCAACAGTGTACTGACAGATGGCTGGTTACCTTCCATGACATCAATGCCTGCCGCCACGAAAGGCAGCCCGTCCGGGCCGATGATCTGCCCGTTCGTTACATGAAACGTGCCTGTGGCTGCGGACGTCGATGCGGATGTCGTGCCTGACAAAATGCTGCTCCCGTTTTCGTGATGTGGGGCACCCTAGATCACGGAAACGAGAGCAGTCAAACTAGAAATCCTGGCGAAATATTTTAATACAATCGAAAGTGTTTTGGCATAAAAGCGCTACAATCGCGATTAAAGCCACAATGCAGGCTGTTCGGCCGCCACTTAGACTGGCGCCAGCGCCAATAGAAAAATGTTGATTTGATATAATAATACATTCGTATCCTATTGGCGCTGCGATTGCCGGCGGAAACTCCACCGGCCGAAAGAGAGCGCACTGATATTAATGATTTCTTGAGAGCCGGTCCCAGCGGTCACCGTACGCCGGATCGAAACCGAAAACTGCGATTTCGTTGAGGCCGCGGGAGCTGCCGGCATCCACGGGTGTCCGCCGGGACAGTCGTGGCGCTTAAGCGCTGACCCAACCGGACACGTCAATGCGATTAAGCATCGGATATTGTTTTTGTGTCAAACCGGACTGGCCGTGCCAAACGCCCTGGTTCCTGCCGACCCTGCCGATACATGACAGCATCGCGCTCAGGGAGGCGCCGGTTGGCCGGGGTTCGCCGGCGGCACGGCAGGCTGCCGCGCTGAAGCGGCAGCTCCGGGGCGTCGCCTGCCCCACCCCTGCCTGAACCCCCTGCCTGCCCCCCTGGTGCCATCGGCTCGGAGCAACCATAATGCAAATGCCCGCATGACCGGAGATCGCGCATGGCAACTCAGCCGAAGCTTCAACACCGCCCGCTTGGCAAGGGCGGCCTTACGGTATCGGCGATCGGCCTTGGGTGCATGTCGCTATCCGGCATTTACGGCGCGGCCGACGATGCGGTGTCGGAAGACCTGATCCACCATGCGATTGACCGCGGGGTCGATCACTTCGACTCATCCGATATGTATGGATGGGGTCATAACGAACGCGTGCTCGGCAAGGCGCTGAAGGGCCGGCGGGACCAGGTGGTGCTGGCAACCAAGTTCGGTCAGATCGAACGCCCCGGCCAGTCCAACGGCGTCAACGGCCGCCCGGAGTATGTCATCGAGGCCTGCGAAGCCAGCCTGAAGCGCCTCGGGGTCGATGTCATCGATCTTTATTATCAGCACCGTGCCGATCCGGCGGTGCCGGTGGAGGAGACCGTCGGGGCGATGGCGAAGCTGGTGGCGCAGGGCAAGGTCCGCTTCCTCGGTTTGTCCGAAGCCGCGCCGGAGCGCATCCGCCGGGCGCATGCCGTGCACCCGATCGCGGCGGTGCAGACCGAATACTCGCTGCTCTACCGCCAGGAGGCCGAGGAAACCCGCCAAACCACCGTCGAACTCGGGATCGGCTTTGTCGCCTATTCGCCGTTGGGGCGCGGGTTCCTCACGGGCGCGCTCAAGAGCCTCGCCGACATCGACGGCCGCCGCGCCGCCCATCCGCGGTTCCAGGAGGCCAATTTCGGCACGAACCGGGCGCTGGTTGCCAAAATCGAGGAGATTGCCGCGCAAAAGGGCTGCACACCGTCCCAGGTGACGCTGGCATGGCTGCTGGCGCAGGGGCCTGATGTGGTCGCGATCCCCGGCACCCGTCATGCCACCCGCCTGGACGAGAACATTGGCGCACTGGACGTGGCTCTGACGGCCGAGGAGGTCGAGCGGATGTCCGCCGCGGTTCCCGCCGGCGCCGCCGCCGGAACCCGCTATCCGGCGGGAGGCATGTCCGCGGTTTACATCTGAGGGAATGCTAAAGCGGTGGGTGCCGCTTCGCCGTCGTTGACCATGAGGCATCCGGGTCTTATCTGAACGCCGTGCGTCCGGCTCTCTGCAGCCCGGCCGTTTTTGGAAGGTTCGCATGCTCGGCTCAATCGCTCGCGCTCTATTCGGCTCCGCCAACGACCGGTCCCTCAAGGGGTACCAGAAGCGCGTGCCGCGCATCAATGAGCTTGAGCCCGAGATAAAGGCGCTGTCCGACAGCGCCCTGGCCGCCAAGACCGTCGAATTCCGCCAGCGCCTGGCGGACGGCGCCACTCTGGACGAGCTGCTGCCGGAAGCTTTCGCGGTGGTGCGAGAGGCGGCATGGCGCGTCCTGGGCCAGCGGCATTTCGACGTGCAGCTCATCGGCGGCATGGTGCTGCACGACGGCAAGATCTCCGAGATGAAGACCGGCGAAGGCAAGACCCTGGTCGCCACCCTGGCGGTCTATCTGAATGCGCTGGCCGGCAAGGGCGTCCACGTCGTGACCGTGAACGACTACCTCGCCCGGCGCGACGGCGAGTGGATGGGGCAGATCTACCAGTTCCTCGGCATGAGCGTCGGCGTTATCGTGCATGGCCAGGACGAGGAGACCAAGCGCGCGCAGTACAACGCCGACATAACCTACGGCACCAACAACGAGTTCGGCTTCGACTACCTGCGCGACAACATGAAGTACCGCCTGGAGGACATGGTCCACCGGGACTTTTTTTATGCGATCGTCGATGAGGTGGACAGCATCCTGATCGACGAAGCCCGCACACCGCTGATCATCTCCGGGCCGGCCGAGGACAGTTCCGACCTGTATCGCAGCGTCGATATCGTGGTGAAGGAACTGGTCAAGGACCCGACCACCTACGACAAGGACGAAAAGCAACGCACGGTGTCACTGACCGAAGAGGGCAGCGAGACGGTCGAGGAGATGCTGAAAAAAGCCGGCGTGATGGCCGAGGGCAACCTGTACGACATCTTCAATGTCTCGGTCATCCACCACGTGTCGCAGTCGCTGCGCGCGCATACCCTGTTCGCCCGTGACGTCGATTATATCGTTCGCGACGACCAGGTGATCCTGATCGACGAGTTCACCGGCCGCATGATGCAGGGGCGCCGCTT
Organism: uncultured Rhodopila sp.; assembly: GCF_903915725.1. Taxonomy (GTDB): domain Bacteria; phylum Pseudomonadota; class Alphaproteobacteria; order Acetobacterales; family Acetobacteraceae; genus Rhodopila. The sequence continues at coordinate 5,966 of NZ_CAIWTY010000001.1, read as the reverse complement.
CTCCGAAGGGCTGCACCAGGCGCTGGAAGCGAAGGAGCACGTCACCGTCCAGGCGGAAAACCAGACGCTGGCGTCCATCACCTTCCAGAACTATTTCCGGCTTTATCCCAAGCTGGCCGGCATGACCGGCACGGCGATGACCGAGGCGGACGAGTTCGCGGAAATCTACCGCCTCGACGTCGTCGAAGTCCCCACCAACGTTGCGGTGAACCGCAAGGATGAGGATGACGAGGTCTATCGCACCGCGCCGGAAAAGTATGAGGCGGTTGCCCAGTTGATCGCCGATGCCCGCGAGCGCGGCCAGCCGGTGCTCGTCGGCACGACCTCGATCGAGAAAAGCGAGACGATCAGCGAGCTGCTGAAAAAGAAGAACGTGCCGCACGCGGTGCTGAATGCCCGCTTCCACGAACAGGAAGCCCAGATCGTCGCCATGGCGGGCGCGCCCGGGGTGATCACCATCGCCACCAACATGGCGGGCCGCGGCACCGACATCAAACTCGGCGGCAATCTCGAGGTCCGGTTGCGTCAGGAGCTGACGGACATCCACGACGATGTGAAGCGGGCCGAAAAAGAATCCGAAATCCGCGCCGAAATCGCCGAGGCACATCAAAAAGTGAAAGACGCCGGCGGCCTGATGGTTGTCGGGACGGAGCGGCATGAAAGCCGCCGCGTGGACAATCAGCTGCGCGGCCGCTCCGGGCGGCAGGGCGATCCGGGGCGGTCGCGGTTCTTCCTGTCGCTGGAAGACGACCTGATGCGCATTTTCGGCTCCGACCGGATGGGCGGGATGCTGCAGCGCCTCGGGCTGAAGGATGGCGAGGCGATCGTCCACCCCTGGATTAACAAGGCGCTGGAGAAGGCGCAGAAGAAGGTCGAAGCGCGCAACTTCGACATGCGCAAGAACGTCCTGAAATACGACGACGTCATGAATGCCCAGCGCAAGGAAGTCTACGCCCAGCGCAAGGAGTACATGAAGGCGCCGGATGTCGTCGAGATCGTCGATGAGATGCGGGCCGAGGTCATCGGCAACATGGTGGCCGCGAGGGTACCGGAAAAGGCGTTCTCCGAGCAGTGGCAACTGGCGGAACTGTCCGCGGACGTGACCAGGATCTTCAACATCACCCTGCCGGTTGAGGCATGGGGCCGGGAAGAGGGGATCGACGAATCCCACCTGCGGGATCGCATTGAGCGCGCGGTGGACGAGATGCTGGCGGCGAAAGCCGCCAATATGGGTCCAGACCTGATGCGGTACATCGAAAAGAGCCTGTTGATCCAGACGCTCGACGCGGTGTGGAAAGAGCATCTCTACGCCCTCGATCACCTGCGTCAGGGTATCGGCTTGCGCGCCTACGGGCAGCGCGACCCGTTGAACGAGTACAAGTCCGAAGCCTTCATGCTGTTCAACTCATTGCTGGACGAATTCAAGGAGCGGATCACCTCGATGCTGGCGCGGGTTGAAGTGTCGCCCGACCGGACGCTGACGTCGCAGCCGCAGAGCTTCCAGATGGTGGAGAGCCACGCCGAGCCGGTATCGGCCTTATCCGGCGGCGACGACGGGGCGGGCGGACAGACGGTTGCAATCGCTCGGCCGCCGCAGGTCGATCCAAACCGTGAAAGTACCTGGGCTGCGACGCCGCGCAATGCCGCGTGCCCTTGCGGTTCGGGCAAGAAATACAAGCACTGCCACGGACGGCTGGGGTAGCGTCGTCGGTTGCGGAAGGCCCGCTCCCCGTCCCGCGGAGGGCTTGCTGCATGTCCACGATGATGCCGTGCCGGCAAGCAGTGATTGATTTTCCCAGCGAATCCGGTACATTATCGCATCGACTGTCGCTGGATCGGGGCGTGGCATGAGCAGTGAATTCGACGCGGCATCACCCGAGCAAAGGCCGGGTCTGTTGCGAGCTGTTACGGACCCCGTCGCGGCGGAATTTTTCGCGGATCAGCGCCACTCGGCTGCGTGGCTGCCGTGTTCCGATCTGTCGATTCCGGAACTTGCGAGTTGTGCGCTTCTGCTGATGATCAAAGACGAAGATGATATCATCTACGAGAACCTGGAGCACCATTATCGCCTCGGTTTCCGCCGGTTTTTTGTGATGGACAACGCCAGCACGGATGGAACATCCGGGCTTGTCGCAGCCTTTCGTGCGGCGCGGCCGGACGCGGTGGTATTCAGTTGCTTCGATCCGGTTGCCGGTTACTATCAGGAGATCAAGATGAATGCTCTGCAGGCATTTGCGCAGAGTTACCTGGCGCACGAAGATTTACCTGTGGACTGGATTTTTTTCGTCGATGCGGATGAGTTCATTACCTGCTGTTCGGCCGATACCGGGCGCGCAAAATCCGCCTTCCAGGCCGTCCTCGCGGACCGCGACAAGAAGATGATGATATTTCATTGGGTTCAATGCGCGAGTGAGCAGTTGATCACCAATCTGGATGTAAACTATCAGCCGATGGCAACGTTCAGCCGGCGATGGCGCAAACTGGTCCCGTCGGTGCCGAAAGTGGCGTTCCGCGGGAACCACGACATCCAGACCACACAGGGCAACCACACGCCGGCGACCTATCCGTTTGCGATCAATCAATCGGTCGTCATGGCCGAGGCGGGTTTCTACGTGCTGCACTATCCGATGCGTAGCGTCGATCAGTTGCGCAAGAAAATTGTCAATGGAGGTCGAGCTTACGAAGCATGCAGCAAACTGCGAAGCGATTTTGGCGGCCACTGGAAATACTATTATGGCTTGTATCAGCAGCATGGAGATGCCACGCTGTCCCATCTGCTGCGTGAACATATTGAAGGGTGTGCATAGGACTCTAACGTCTCCGGTAGCCGGACGGATACCCTCTCTCTATCGGGCTGTCAGCGGGACACGATAAAGTTGTATAAGCTCCGCCGTGGGTGACCAAAGCGTGTAGATCCTTTATTTGAATCAATTTAGCGATGATCTCGTGACAATCTCGCGCCGAAGCGTCACAGTTAAGCCGTGAACGTGCTCGTGCCCCCGAAAGCCCGGCTCAGGATCGAGATCGTCCACGATCTCGTCTGTCCGTGGTGTTACCTCGGCGTGCGCCGGCTCCAGCGGACGCTGCGCCGCCGCCCGGATATCGCGTTCGAGCTGATCTGGCGTCCCTTCCTGCTGAACCCCGATATGCCGCGCCTGGGCATGGCCCGACCCGACTACGTCGTCCGCAAGTTCGGCGGCGAGGACCGCGCCCGCCGGCTATACGCAACGATCACCGATGTCGGGCGCCAGGAAGGCCTGACCTTCCGCTTCGACCGCATCCGCCGCACGCCGTCATCCATCGATGCCCACCGGCTGGTGCGCTTTGCCGCCGGGTACGGCCTTGCGGACAATCTGGTGGAAGCCTTGTTCGCCGCGCATTTCTCGAACGGCTACGATATCGGCGAGCACGGCGTTCTCGCCGCCGTCGCCGCGTCCTGCGGCATGGATGCCCATCTGGTTCGCGGCTTCCTCGCCTCCGACGACGAAGCCGAGGCGGTGCATGCCGACAACCTGCGGGCGCACCGCCTGGGGATCAATGGCGTGCCCTGCTTCGTCGTGGACGGCATGCATGCCATCGCCGGCGCTCAGGAGCCCGAGGTGATCGAGCGTTTGCTGGATATCGCCACGGTGGATTCGATCCGCTTCTGACCAGGGAGTGATCCCGTATGCGTTGCCTGACGCTGGTGTTCCTGTGTGTGGCTGTAACGTTCCGCGGCGTGCCTTGCGCGGCGTCCGAGGCCCCGTCTAGCATCGCCGGTTCAACAAACCCGGGAACCGTCCGCATGACGCCGGAAATCGTCGCCCAACTCGCGCCGCACGGCGTGCTGCGCGCCGGGATCAACCTGTCCAATTTCCTGTTGGTCAACGGCCGCGGCGCCTCCGGCGACCCGGAAGGCGTTTCGCCCTCGCTCGCCCGCGCCATCGCCGATGCGCTGGGGGTGCCGGTGCGGTACGTGACGTTTCCGAAGCCGGGGGACCTGGCGGATGAGGCCGGGAAAGATGTCTGGGATATCGGGATCATCGGTGCCGAACCGGCCCGCGCCGAAAAGATCGCCTTCACCGCGGCCTATGCGGAGATCGAGGCGACCTACCTGGTGCCGGCGGCCTCGCCCATCACCGCGATCAATGAGGTGGATCGGCCGGGCGTGCGCATCGCGGTAACCGATCGCAGCGCCTATGGCCTCTGGCTGGACCGCAATATCAGGCAGGCGACGCTGGTCCGCTCGGCCAGCCTGGATTCCGCGTTCGATCAGTTTGTCGCGGAGAAGCTGGAGGCTCTGGCGGGATTGCGTCCGCGGCTGCTGAGCGATGTGAAGAAGCTGCCGGGGGCGACGATCCTGCCGGGGCAGTTCACCGCCGTGCAGCAGGCCGTCGGCACGGCACGCGCCAACACCGAAGCCGCCGCCTGGCTGCGGGCGTTCGTCGAGGAGGCCAAGGCGTCCGGGCTGATCGCGCGGCTGATCGAGCAGCATAAGGTCAGCGGGCTGTCGGTGGCACCGCCGGGGTAGCCAGGCGAGAGTCACTCCGCCGTCTTCGCCTTGCGCTCCGCCCACTGCTCCACGCTGATGCGCGGCAGGTCGAACCGGTCCGTCACCCGGGAATACCAACCGGCGCCATGCATGCGGCCGATGAGGTCGAGCTTCGGCGTGTCGATGTAGCAGCGATCCTTATCCAGCACGCAGTCGTCGCGCACGTAGATCGCCAGCACCTTGCCGAGGATCACCGAGCGGTCGATCCCGACATCGACGATCACCAGCCGCTCGCATTCCATCGCGACGGGCGCCTCGGCGATTCGCGGCGGCTTGATGTGCAGCGACGGCGCGGTCGTCAGGCCGGCTTCCTTCAGCTCGTCCACGCCCTTGGGGAAATCGATGGCGGTGATGTTCATCGGCTCCGCCAGCGCGAAGCTGACGAGGTTGACGACGAACTGTCCGGTGCGGCGGATATTGCCGCCGGTGTCCTTCGCGTCGCCGGGCGCCCGGCCGCCGATGCCGATGGCGACAATCGGCGGGTCGCCGGAGACGGCGTTGAAGAAAGAGAACGGCGCGGCATTGATCGTTCCGTCGGTGTCCTGCGTCGTCACCCAGGCGATCGGGCGCGGGCCGATGGTGGCCACGAGCAGCTTGTACATGTCCTTGCCGGTGGCGGCGGCGAAGTCGAACAGCATGGGTGTCCTCGGGGTTGGTTCGGTGTCAGCGTTACGCGGCGGTGCGATGGCTGTCCAGGCAACGGACCCGGCTGTGGCCGGGGACCATTCCGGACCTGTCATACCCTGCCGGTGGCCTTCCCGGGTCCCGGCGAGTTGCGCAGCCATTGCGCCGCGTGAACCCGCCGCATTCGGTCGATGGTGACACGGACCGGGATGACCTGCCTTGGAACGGGTGCCCGCGGGCGCATTGCCGGCAGCAGCACGATTGTCGATCTGGTAGACAAACGGCTGTTCCGGTTGTGCCGGCGGCCGGGGTCATTTGACGTCCGGCTGCCCGAGAAAGCGTCAGGCAAACTTTCGGGCAGAGGAAATATCGGCTCAATAACCGGGCAAGCGGCGCCAGTTTTTTACTTGGAATCCGGATATGGAGAGGAGTCCACCTTCCGGGGCTGCGTGTCGCGGCGCCCGAGCCGGCGCGGCGTGCCGGCGGGAAACACCTAAGAACCAAGTGCTGCTGCAGGTATATCGAGCGTCCCGGCAAGAAATCGTGGGAGTCCCGGGCAGCATCGAGCGCGCTGCTTACGAAGTCGCAGCGAAACTCCATTTAAAACCTATTCCAATAGCCGCACAAACGAAGTCGAACAATGTATCTGTCTGATGAATATTCACTTCAGGCCACTAGCGTCCGGTTAAAATCCGAACAAATTCAATTGGTTGGAATCTATTGAAGTATCGCTTTTGGGCTCGTCCGACGACAATGCAGTCTGCAACGGCATTTTTTCGAAGATTGTCACCGAAAGGAGCTGCATCAATCT